>CAYYOT010000018.1:0-69991 GCA_964473255.1 uncultured Myxococcales bacterium
CTCCCTACCGGCCGTGGCTCGTTCGTGGGGCGAACTTCGCCCTGGCCGTCCGCCATCCCCGGCTGGAGAGCGCCGCACTGATGGCCCGAGCGGAACGCAAGACCGGGCTGTCCTTCGCCGACGACGTGGCTTTTCGCCCCGGCCTCGACCAGCTTCTCGCCGCGATCGAAGAAGAAGCTCGCCTGCATCCGGTGGGGCGCTTCATGTACCGCGAGCATCTGACGTCGGTGCTCGCCAATCGCCTCCGCACGCAAGCCTGGTGGGCGGCCACTCCCGACCTCGCAGCAATGGAGATCGCGTCTCCGATCGTGATCACCGGCCTTCAACGAACCGGCACCACGTTCCTGCAGCGGCTCTTGGCCGCCGACCCTCGACATCGTTCGCTGGCCTCCTGGGAGACGCTCAACCCGGTTCCGCTGCACCGCCCGGACGGTCCGCTGAAGCCGTCATCCCCGTCCGAAGTGGCGCGGCGCAGGAAGGCGGCCCGCACGGCCGAGCTGGCCCTTCGCTACTTGGCCCCAGATTTCTTCGCCATCCATCCGGTCGAGGTCGACGCTCCCGAGGAAGAGTCCGTCCTCATGGATCTGTCCCTGGAAAGCCCGGCGGCAGAAGCGATGCTCCACGTCCCTTCGTACGCGCAATGGCTCGCCGAGCGCGACGCGCGGCCCGTATACGCGCTGCTCGTCCAAGTGCTCCAAGCACTGCAGCGGCAAAAGCCGGGCGAGGCCTGGATCCTGAAGACGCCCCATCATCTCGGGCACCTCGAGATCCTTCACCGCGCTCTGCCCCAGGCGCGCGTGGTCGTGACCCACCGGGATCCCGCGCAAACGCTCCCTTCGTTTTGCAGCATGGTCGCCCACGGCCGCGGGGTCTTCAGCGATCACGTGGACCCCGACCAGATCGGCCGCTCGTGGTTGGAGCGACAGGTCTCGATGCTCGAGCGAGCCGATCGAGCCCGGGAGAGCTGCGCCGGCCTACCCGTGCTCGACGTCGACTATCGGAGCTTGGTGAAAGACCCGCTCCACACGGTCCGGCAGGTGTACGCCTTTGCGGGACGTCCCTTTGACGAGCAGGCCAAGTCGGCGGTCGAAAACGCGATTCGCACCCATCGCCAGCACAAGCATGGGCGTCACGTCTATCGGCTCGAGGACTTCGGACTCGACCCGGAGGAAGTCGACCGTCGCTTCGCCCGGTACCGGCAGGCTCACCTCGCCGAGCCGGCGACTCCGCCGTAAGCCACTCCGGTCAGCTCGGCGATGTCCCTCTTGAACGTCGTGAGATCCCGCAGCTCGAAGTCCGCCAACGAGCGGTGCCCGCAGGCCCGGGCGAGCACCTTCATCAACTCGATGGTTGCCGTCAGGTAGCGGTGAAGACGTTCGGCCGAACGCTCGATGACGAGGCGCGCGCGAAGGTGGTCCTTCTGGGTGGCGATCCCCACCGGACAGTTGTTCGTATGGCACGCCCGCATGCCCAGACAACCGATCGCCTGAAGCGCAGAGTTCGAGACGGCGACACCGTCGGCGCCGAGAGCGAGGGCTTTGACGAAGTCGCTCTCCGTCCGCAGTCCTCCCGTGACGATCAAGGTGACGCCTTCGGTTCGCCGGGCATTCAGGTGACGTCGCGCCCGCGCGAGCGCGGCCATGGTCGGCACGCTAATGTTGTTCTTGAAGATGTCGGGTGCGGAGCCCGTCCCCCCACCGCGACCGTCCAGGATGATGTAGTCGGCACTCGCCTCGAGGGCGAAATCGATGTCGTCCTCGACATGCTGGGCGCTCATCTTGAAGCCCACGGGAATGCCGCCGCTCGCTTCGCGAACCTGGTCGGCTACCCTCCGAAAATCGTCGGTCGTACTGAGGTCGGAAAACGTCGCCGGACTGATCGCGGGCTCTCCGGGCTCGAGCCCGCGCACCTCGGCGATCTTGCCCCGGACCTTGTCCCCGGGAAGATGTCCGCCGGTGCCCGTCTTGGCGCCTTGTCCGGCCTTGAAGTGAAAGGCCTGGACGACCTTCACGTTGTCCAAGTTCCAGGAGAACCTGCCCGACGCGAGCTCGTAGAAATACCGGCCGTTCTTCGCCTGCTCCTCGGGAAGCATGCCGCCTTCCCCGGAGCAGATGCCCGTCCCCGCCCGATCCGCGCCGAGGGCCAAGGCTTCCTTCGCTTCCTGACTGACCGCCCCGAAGCTCATGTCGCTCACGAAGATCGGGATATCGAGCTCCAGCGGACGCTTGGCGTGGGGCCCGATCACGAGCTTCGTGTCGACGGGAACCTCGTCGAGGAGAGGCTTCTTCGCGAGCTGGGCAGTGAGGAGCTGGATGTCGTCCCAGCTGGGAAGGTCCTCGCGGGGAACGCCCATCGCGGAGCTCTTGCCGTGGTGCCCGATCTTGGAGAGGCCTTCCTGGGCCAACTGCTGAATGTAGCCGTTGTGCGGTTCGTCCGGAGTGCCGTGGATGTCCTGATACAAGCCGAGGTAGGCCTTCCGATCGTAGGGCTGTGGATTGTCCGTGGCCCACGCTCGAATCTCCGCCTCGTCGACGAAGACCTCGTCCTTATCGATCCACGACTCGAACCGGTGAAGAACCTCGTTCGGATTGTAGGAACTGACGCCCGTGCGGAACTGATAGTCCCATCCGTGTACGCCGCAGACGATGTTGTCGCCATCGATATGGCCGTCAGCCATGAGGGCCCCGCGGTGCAGGCAGCGTCCATAGAGCACAGAAACCCGATCGTCATGTCGGATGACGACCAGGTCGACGTCGGCGACGAGGGCATAGGCGGGCGTTCGGTCGGCCAGCTCGGTCAGTCGAGCCACGGAGACCGCGGAGGCGTTCTTGGTGTTCATTGCTTTAGAGCTCCTTCTTTTGGGCGAGCGTCAATCGAGCCGCGGTCATCGCTCGACCCTCCGGATCGTCGATCCAGGCCACGAATATCTGGTAGCCCACGGCTAGTACCACAGCCCCGACGAATAAACCGATGATCCCGGTGGAGACCATCCCTCCGATGGCCCCCAGTAGGATGACCACCATGGGTACGTTGACTCCCCGTCCGAGTAACAGCGGTTTCAAGAAAGTATCGCTCGAACCGACGATCAGTCCATAGATGGTGAAGAGCACCGCTACGGTGGTGCTCTTGGCGGTAAAGGCCCAGAACATGACCGGACCCAGGACCAAAATGGGCGGAAGCTGCACGACGGCCAAAACCAGGACGAAGAGCGACCAGAGCATCGCCGCCGGCACGCCGACGACGAGCATCCCGACCGCGGCCAGGAGAGATTGAATGACCGCGATCCCCAAAACGCCCTGAAACACGCTGCGTACGGTTCTGATGGCCAGATCGACGAACGGCTCGCCGCTGGAACCGGCAAGCCGGGTGGCAAACTTCAGGGCGAAGGCGCGAGCTTGTTCGGCGGACAGCAGAAGCCACCCTGCGATGAGAATCGAGACGAAGAACTGGAGCGTCGCCGACGCGAGCCCGCCCAAGGCGCCCAGACACCAGGCCCCCGCCCGCTGCAGCTCGGGAGCCAGGCGAGTCAGCGTCTTGTCGAGACTCTCCGACGCCTCCAGCCAGCGCTCGTACAGCACTTCGCCCACCACGGGCCACTCCCGAACGCTCGGCGGCGGCGGAGGCACGTCGAGGTCGCCGGCCTGAGCGCTGCGAGCCACCAGTCGCACCTCCTGGATCGTCGCGGTGAAAAACCACGCGCTGGGAACCAGCAGAAGAGCCAGCATGACCAGGGTGATGAAGAGCGCGCTGGTGCGCGGCCCAATGCCGGCTCGCTTCATGAGCCCGAGTTGAAGCGGGCGAAGCGAGACCGACAGGATGGCCGACCAGGCGACGACCGGCACGAAGGGTCGGACGATGCTCAGCGACCAAATCGACACCAGGGCCAAGAGACCGATGCGAATGAAGGCCTCCACGCTGAGCTTGAGGGTGCGCGCCTCGCGGTCCACGACCGGCTCGGTTGTCATGATGGGGAGCACCGGTAGCACTAGCTGGGGGTCCAGGACCAGCGAGGCCCCGTGGTACAGGTACGTGGAAATGGCACGCTACGACGGGATCCTATCCGCTCTGGCCGGCGCGCTCGGCCAACGCTCCTCGAGCGCCGACATCTCCTTGAGCGAAGACGATAGTCGGCTCGATGGGCAGCGAGCCCTGGTCACCGGGGCGAACACTGGCCTCGGCCGGGCGGTCGCGCGGCAGCTGGCCCAGCGAGGCGCCGACCTGGTGGTGGCCGGTCGCACCGATGCCCGCGATGTCTGGGAGGAGTTTCGATCGACGGGGAGGAGCGTCGAGTATCGGTACGTCGATCTTTCGGATCTGCAGAGCGTACGCAGGCTGGTGGAGACCTTGGGCGACGGCGCCCCTTTCGACGTAGTGGTCTCGAACGCCGGCGTCGTTCCCGGTCGCGCCCGACGAACCCCTCAGGGCATCGAAGAGATGTTCGCCGTGAACTTCCTCTCCTGCTTCATGCTCCTCGACCGACTCCTGGACCAGGGGCTCATCCGCGGTTCTCGAACGCACCCGCGGATCGTGATCGTGACCTCGGAATCGCATCGAAGCGCCCGGCCCATCGACTGGGAGCGCTTCGGCGCGTTTCGCGACTACGGCATGGGCGGGTCGATGGCCGAGTACGCGACGAACAAGTTCCTCCTAACCGCGCTCGCTCGTGAGCTGGGACGGCGCCGCGCCCAAGATGATTTCGTGGCCGTCCACAGCATCTGCCCCGGTCCGGTCAACAGCCGGATCGCCCGGGAAGCACCCGCGTGGGCCCAACCCCTGCTAGGGCTGGTGTTCACCGCGTTCTTTCGGTCCCCGGAGGCGGCCGCGAAGCCGGTGGTTCATCTGGCGTCGAGCTCCACGCTCGAAGGGCAAACAGGCATCTATCTTCACCACTGGACGCCGAAGGAGGTCCACCCTGAAGCCGAAGCGCCGGAGACCGGCGACCGCTTGTTCCGCGCGAGCCAGACCTTGATTTCTCGTCTGGCGACCGGCCCCGTCTCCGCGACTTGACCGTCGGGGCCATCGGGCTGGTTGCCGCGCTGTGCCGAACGGAGGAAGAGAGCACGTGGCGTCCACCGTAGAATTCCATTTCGACTTCATCTCTCCGTACGCCTACCTCGGTTGGAAGATCGGTCGGCCGGCGCTCACCCGGGCCGGGGCCAATCTGAGGAACCATCCGGTCTTGTTCGCCGCCCTGCTCGATCGGCACGGGCACAAGGGCCCGGCCGAAATAGCGACCAAGAAGCAGTACACGTTCAAGCACGTGCGGCGATTGGCGCACGACGCAAAGATCCCGCTCGTGCCACCTCCCACCCATCCTTTCCTTCCGCTCCTCGCTCTGCGGATCGCAGGACTCGCCGACGGTGCCGACCAGGTTCGGATCATCGACGCGCTCTTCGATGCGGCGTGGGCCCGAGGCGTCGGTGTCGAAGCTTCCGACGTCGTGTGCAAGACGCTGGAGGAAGCCGGGCTGCCAGGTCGCGAGCTCGTGGATGAAGCGACCACGCAGGAAGCGAAAGACCGCCTGCGCCGGAGCACCGAGCGGGCCCTCGAGCGAGGCGTCTTCGGCGTGCCCACGTTTATCGTGGGAGCTGAGCTCTTCTGGGGTGTGGACTCCGTTCCTCATGTCGTGCGGTATCTTCGCGGTGAGGATCCGGTGACCGACGAGGATGTCGCGCGCTACGCAAGCCTCCGTCCCTCCGCGGAGCGGCGATGACCGGGAACGCTCAACCTCTGTGGGTGAAAGGCGACCTCGATGGCTTCTTTGGGCTCGCCATCGATAACCTGATCCAGTTCCTCCTCATCGTGGGCCTCGGGCAGGCGGTGCTCGGTTTTCCTCGGGAGCTGATTCTGGGCCGCATTCTGCCGGGAGCATGTCTCTCGATCGTGGTCGGGAACGTCTTCTACGCTTGGCAAGCCCAGCGCCTTTCGGCGCGAAGCGGACGTCGGGACGTGACGGCGTTGCCCTACGGCATCAACACGCCATCGCTCTTCGCCTTCGTCTTTCTGGTGATGCTCCCCGTCCGGCTGGCGGCGGTGGAGGAGGGCCTTCCGCCGGGTGAGGCTTCCCTCGTCGCGTGGCAGGTCGGGCTCGCCGCGTGTCTGGTCTCGGGGGCGATCGAACTCGCGGGATCCAGCATCGGATCCTGGGTGCGCCGGGTGACCCCTCGAGCCGCACTCCTGTCGACGCTCGCGGGCATCGCCATCTCGTTCATCGCGATCGATTTCGCGCTTCGCACCTTCGAATCACCGCTGGTCGCCATGCTCCCTTTAGCCGTCATCCTGGCCGCCTACTTCGCGCGGATCTCGCTGCCCGGAGGCCTCCCCGGGGGCTTGGTCGCCGTCGGTTTCGGAACCGCTTCGGCCTGGCTCCTCGCCTGGCTGAAGCCGGAGGCTGCCCCGGTCAGCGCCGAAGCCGTGATCGACGGAGCCGCTCTAGTGGGCGTCTACTTTCCACTTCCGCTCGTCGGCGATGTAGCCGCCGGACTCGGCCATCCTTTGTTCTGGCGCTTCTTCGTCCCCGTCATCCTCCCCATGGGTTTATTCAATGTCCTCGGCTCCCTGCAGAACGTCGAGTCCGCCGAAGCCGCCGGAGACTCCTATCCGACCGGACCAAGCATGGCGATGAACGGGGCGGGGTCGATGGTGGCGGCCATCTTCGGGTCGTGCTTTCCAACCACGATCTATATCGGGCATCCGGGCTGGAAGGCACTCGGTGCGCGCTCGGGCTACTCCCTCGCCAACGCGGCATTCTTCGTGGTGCTGGCTACCTTCGGGCTGGGAAATTTCGTCGCGGCCATCATCCCCATCGAGGCCGGGATCGCCATCGTGCTCTACATCGGATTGGTGATCACGGCCCAAGCCTTCCAGACGTCGCCCTCCCGCCACGCGCCGGCGGTCGCCGTCGGCCTGTTTCCCGCCATCGCCGCCTGGGGCGTTCTCGTCATGACCCAAACGCTCGGAGCCGCCGGCATCGCCGAGGGCGACCCGGGTCTCGCGGGACGCGTACTGACCAATCCGGATGCCTTCGGGCAAGCTGGGCTACACCTGGAGGGTCTGGCCGCGACGAGCCAAGGCTTTCTGCTGACGTGCATGGTATGGTCGGCGGCCGCCGCCCTTCTGATCGATCAGCACTTTCGTCCAGCCGCCGCTTGGATGGCCTCCGGCGCGGTTCTGTCCTTCTTTGGCTTCATGCACGCCGGGCGCATCGGCCCGGCGGGAGGGACCTACGAGCTGGGCTTTGGCGTCGGCGCGCAGTGGGCGCTGGCCTACGGGCTCACTTCGGGGTTTCTCGTGTTGTTGGGAGCAACGCATGCTGCGGCGTCCAAGGAAGGCGTCGCCCCCGGACCCGCACCCATGAAACAGGAGGGTCCATGAACCGTCCGGTCGATCTGCGCAGTGACACCATGACCCGCCCCACTCCGGGAATGCTCGAGGCGATGATGTCGGCGGAGGTCGGCGACGACGTCTGGGGCGAGGATCCCTCGGTTCACGCGCTGGAGACCCAGGTCGCCGAGACCTTCGCCCACGAAGCGGCCGTCTTCTGTCCGTCGGGGACGATGACCAATCAGATTGCACTTCGGGTGCACCTGCAGCCGGGCGATGAGGTGATCTGCTCGTCGGAGGCCCACATCTACAACTACGAGGGCGGCGGCATCGCGGCCAACGCGGGCGCCTCCGTCGCCTTCGCCACGTCGGAGCGCGGACGCTTCACGGCGGCCCAGGCCGAGGAGCGCGTCCGAACCGACGATCCACACCACCCGAGGACCCGTCTGATCGCCGTCGAGGACACCTCGAACCGCGGCGGGGGGGCCATTTGGCCCTCTTCCGACCTCCGAGCGCTGCGCAAGCTGGCGGACGCTCGAAGCCTGGCTCTCCATCTCGACGGAGCCCGTGTCTTCAACCGCCTGGTGGCCGCCGGTGATGCGCCGGAGGAGTACGGGCGTAACTTCGACTCCCTTTCGGTCTGCCTTTCGAAAGGGCTGGGCGCGCCCGTGGGTTCGGTGCTGATCGGACCGAAGAGCTTCATCGCCCGCGCCCGCCGAATGCGCAAACTCATGGGCGGCGGAATGCGTCAGGCGGGTTTCATGGCCGCCGCGGGACGCTATGCCCTCGATCACCACGTCGACCGACTCTCGGACGACCATCGCCGGGCGCGTGCGTTGGCCGAAGCGCTCGAGTCCTCCCCCGCCGTCCGCATGGTTCTGCCGGTCGAGACCAATATCGTGATCTTCGAACCGCTCGCAGCCGTGCCCGACGTGCTCGCTTCACTCGATGCTCGCGGAGTCAAAGCCGCAGGCATGGGCGCGAGAATCCGATTCGTCACCCACCTCGACATCGATGACCAGGGTGTCGATCGCACGCTCGATGCGCTCGCGAAGCTGCGCTGAAGCCCCGGAAAACGCCCGCTCGATTCCGCCGGCCGTCCCTACCTCGAGGCTCGCTCCCGTGCTGGGGAACTGATAGTCGAGGATCGTGTTGCTGGCCCTGGTCGAAGCACTACGGATCGGCCTGAAGAGCCTGATACGAAATCCCGGTCGAAGTGGGCTCACCATCTTGGGCCTGGCGATCGGCGTGGCCGCTTTCATCGCGATGGTGAGTTTCGGAGACGGCGCCCGACGATCGGTGGTCAAGCAGTTCGAGGCGTTCGGCGTGAACGTCCTGACGGTGCGTCAGTCGGGAGCAGCGGCGGGCAAGGGAGCTCCCCAGGATCTCAGCGACCGTGACGTGGACGCTCTGCGGGACGCGCCGAGCGTCGAAGCCGTCGTCCCTCTACGACGACGCACGATGACCCTGAACGCCAATGGTCGACAGATACCGACCATCATCCACGGCACGACGCCGGGCTTCGAGAGCGTGCAGAGCTGGCGATTCTCCGCAGGTGGCATGTTCGACGAGACCGACGTCTTCACCCGGGCGAAGGTCTGCATCCTGGGTCAGACGCCGCTCAGGGAACTCTTCGGCAATGATGACCCATTGGGCCAGGTCGTCACCGTCGACGACAAGCTTCGTTGCCGCGTGATCGGCGTTCTCGAGGGCAAGGGTGCGGCCACGTCGGGCCGAGACCTCGACGATCTCATGCTGATGCCCGCCACGACGTTCCATGCGTATGCCTACAGCGGCGACCGCGGATACTACCGCCTGATGGTCCAGCCGCGCTCCACGGACCTGCGCGACCGAGCACGCCAGGAGGTCGTGGAAGTGCTCCGCCGTACGCACGACCTACGCCCCGAAGCGCCCGACGACTTTGCCATCAGCAGTCCGGACGAAGCCACCCAGACCGTCCGGAGGGTCTCCTGGATCCTCACCGGCCTGCTCGCGGGCATCGCCGGCGTCTCCCTCCTCGTCGGCGGCATCGGAATCATGAACATCCAGCTGGTGGCCGTCGCCGAGCGGACCCAGGAGATCGGCATACGCAGCGCCATCGGCGCATCACCCGGCCAGATCCTGCTGCAGTTCCTGCTGGAGGCGGTCCTGCTCGCTCTCGTCGGCACGGTTCTCGGCGCGGCGATGGGCATCGCGATCGCCATCGTCGTCGCTCAAGCCATGAACTGGGGCTCGGCGGTTCCGGTGAGTGCGGTGCTCGGGGCGGTGGCCTTCGGAGCCGGGGTCGGCGTGCTCTTCGGTTATCTCCCGGCTCAGCGCGCCGCCCGTTTGGACCCGATCGAGGCCTTGCGGCGGGAGTGACCGCGGTCGCACGCCGTCGATGAAGGCTCGGCACACATCGTGTTCCGCGGTAACAGTCACCCATCCATGAGGAATTCGTCCTCCGCTGGCGGTGCGAAAACGACCGCCGTGGCCGCTACGGCCGTCGTTCTCGTTCTGCTCGGCGCCTTCTGGATGCGACCGGCGAGCAGCGACGGGGCCGTCGCCTACCGGACCGCCCCCGTCCAGGCGATGGACCTCAAGGAGACCGTCGAGGCCACCGGTCGGCTGGCGGCGCGGGAGCCCCAGGTCGTCTCCGCGCCTCGTGCAGGCCGCCTGATCTCCGTCGAAGTCCAGCCGGGGATGCCGGTGGAGGCCGGCGATGTCCTGGCGCAGCTCGACGACGAACAGGTGGGCCTCGAGGTCAACCGCGCGTTGGCGCGGGTGGCGGGAGCCCGGGCCAAAGTGAGCCGAGCTCGAGCGGAGCTGGGCCAGGCGGCTGCGCATCTCGAGCGGACGGCGCGCCTGCACGACAAGTCTCAAGCCAGCCCCGCTGCTCTCGAACAGGCGAGCAGTTCCGAAGCGACGGCCCGAGCTTCCGTTCAGCTCGCGGAAGCCGACCTGAGAGAAGCCGAGCAGACGCTCGCGTCGGCCCGTGCCGATCAGCGAGGAACACGCATTCGGGCTCCGCGCTCGGGTGTCGTTCTGACTACTCCCCATGAGCTCGGACAGATGGCGACGCCCAACGGACCGGTCCTCTTTCGGATATCCGCGCCTCTCGAACGACTGGAGGTCCATGCGGACGTCGGTGAAGCCGATATCGGGCGTCTGGCCGTCGGACAGTCGGCGAGCTTCGAGGTTCGGGCCTTTCCCGGCGAATGGTTCGAAGCGACCGTCACGCGGATCGGCGTGGTCGCCACCCGCCGCGCCGGCCTCGCCACCTATCCCATCACCCTGGAGTCCGCGAATCCGGACGGACGCCTTCGGCCAGGGATGTCAGCCGCCGTTCGATTCGAAGTGGATCGGTCGGACGACTGCCTCGCCGTCAAGGAAGCCGCCCTGCGTTTTCAACCTCGGGGAGCGTCGGAAGCCCCGCCCCGATCCCGGGTCTTCAAGCGAAGCGAAGACGGGGAGATCGCCGAGATCGCGGTTCGCACCGGCGTTTCCGACGGGGCGCATACCGAGGTGGTGCCCGAGAACGCAGACGTGCTGCGCGCCGGAGACGAGGTCATCTTGGGCTATGACACGGGTCCCCAGCGCACCGGACCCGACGTATCCTTGGGGGGCAAGCGGTGACGCTGGTGGAGATTCGGAATCTGACCAAAGTCTACGGCTCCGGCGAGACCGCACTCACGGTCCTGAAGGACCTCGATCTCGACGTGTCCAGCTCGGAGATCGTCGCCCTGTGCGGCCCGTCCGGTTCGGGCAAATCAACGCTCTTGAACATCATCGGGTGTCTCGACCGCCCCACGTCGGGCAGCTACCATCTCGCCGGGCGAGACGTCTCGACTCTCGACCGCGCTGCTCAAGCGGCGATGCGGCTGGGTTACTTGGGCTTCATCTTCCAGTCGTTTCACCTGCTCTCGGACATGACGGCCATCGAGAATGCGATGCTGCCGCTCCAGTACGCCGGAATCGCACCCCAGGAGCGACGTACGCGGGCGGCCGCCATGCTGGAGCGCGTGGGCCTCGCCGACCGGATGGACCACCGACCGAGCGAACTCTCCGGTGGTCAGAAGCAGCGCGTGGCCATCGCCCGCGCCTGCGTGACCTCCCCCAAGGTCCTGCTCGCGGACGAGCCCACCGGTGCCCTCGACTCGAAGACGGGGGTCGCCGTTCTCGAGATGCTGAGCGAGCTTCATGCCGAGCGCGGCCTGACCGTGATCATCGTGACCCATGACGAACACGTGGCGGAGTGGGCGCATCGACGCATCGACCTTCTGGACGGTCGCATCCTGCAGGACCGCAATTCGCGGGCCGCGGAGATCTCGTGAGGCTGCTCCTCGCGATCTTCGTGGGCTTCACCATTTCGCCCACGCCGGTGCGAGCCGAAGTCGTGACCCTTTCCTCCCTGCGCGACAAGGCGCTCGAGGACCATCCGGACCTGGCGGCCGAGGCAGCGCGTCGGGTGCAGGCAGAGGCCCAAATCGCCTCGGCGCAGACCGGACAAAAGCCTCGGATCGAAGGAGTTGCCGAACTGACCGGCGCCCCGGGCGGACAGCTGGTGACGATCCCGGAAGACCTAGCGGGAGGCCCGCCCCTCCAGGTCTCCGGTGCCCGAGCCTTCAACGACACGACGTTCGCCGAAGCGCTCGCGCCGAACGCTCGGTACTCAGCGCGAATTCAACTCGACTGGAACCTCTATGACTTCGGCCGCACGGCGGCACGGGTGCGCGCCGCGCGCGCCGAAGCCCGGGCTCGAAGGGCCGACGAAGCCGCCACCGCCGCCGAGCTCCTCGATGCGATCGATCAAGCATATCTGGATTGGCTGACCGCGTACGAACAGGCGCGCCTGCAGCAGGCGGCGACGCAGCGTCTCGACGAGCGTCTGGAGCGCTTGACGGCCCGGCGCGACGCCGGAGCGGCGGCGGATTCGGAGCTATGGCCGGCGAAGACGGCCCTCGCCGCCCAGCGGATCCGGACCGCCCGGGCCGAGGAAGGTCTACTGCAGGCGAGGTTGACCCTGGAGGAGGCGACCCAAACCCGGCTGGACGACGATGCCGAACCCGACCGGACCCTTCTCGAGCTCGGGACCGAACCCGATGACGAAACCGCTCCGTCGACCAAGGAGGCGGAGGCGCTGGCGGCCCGGGCCTCGGCGGCGAGGACCCAAGCGCGGGTCCACGAACGCCGTCATGCGCCGCGTCTGAGCGCCGGAGCCGACGTTGGTATTCGTGGCCAGATCGACTCCATTTTCCCGGCTTACCGGGGGACAGTCGGCCTCACCTTTCCGCTGTGGGACGGCGGGCAAGAAGTGAATCGCGCCCGAGAACGTCATGCGGAGGCAGAAGCCCTGGAGGCCCAGCTCGAGCGCGTTCAGACCGCGGCGGAGCGCCGCAGCCAGCGCAATCGCCTGGCGTTGCGAGAGGCCCGGCGCCGGGTAGGGCTCGCGGGAGAGTATGCCGAAACCGCCGCCGCGCGCCTGGCCGACGTCGCTTCGCGCGAAGACGCATCGCCGGCGTGGCAGGATGAGCTGCAGCGCGCCGAAGAGACCCGAGACGATGCGGCGCTACAGCTGCTCGTGGCCCGCGTCGACCGCGCGTACGCCGCTCTTCGTCTGGGCTCGGCTCCGCGTTGACGCCACCTCCTCGGCGACCTCGTCGAGAAGTCCCGCGAGCCGAGCGGCGGTCGATGCGCTCGAATACCGACGGAGCGCCTCGGGCTGGGCGGTGGGAAAACCGGACAGCGGAATGCCGGACAAGGCGCACCAGACACAGGCGATCAGGTGTCGCGCGGCCTCCTCGACCTGGTCCCGCCCGTACATCCGGCCGGTGCCCGTCGTCTTCAGGACGTCGGCGACCTCGGGACTGTCGGCGAGAGCCACGATCGGCCGCCCGACCGGAAGGTAGTCGATCAGCTTGGCGGGGAGGATCTCCTCGCGACCGGGCTCCACGCTCACGAGAAGCAAGTCGGACGTCGACAAGCGCTCAGCGGCCGCTTCGTACGGTACGGCCTCCTCGCTGACGAAGCGGTCGAGCACTCCCGCCTCCTCGGCGCGCCGGCGATCTTCGCCGGACAGTTCGCCCACCGAGCGAACCTCCAGATTGGAGAACGCCACCGGGTCGAGAGCCCGCACTCGACGGAGTACGTCGATGGTGCGAGACGCGGAGGACAGCGGTCGAAAGCGGCCGAAGAAGCGAAGTACGAGCCGATCTCCGTAGACCGGGTCCGCCGACCATGCCCGGGGCTCGCCCGCGTAGGCGTTGGTGATCGTGACCATCTTGGCCGCCCTTCGCGGGCGCGCGGCCGCGTATCGGCTTCGAGTGCGTTCCGCGGTGAACACGATGCGGTCGGCCGACGCGAGAACGCGCTCCTCGACCTGGCGGTCGAGCGACCGAACCCAGGCCGGTCGATTGCGCCCCCGCACGCCGCAGAGGTTCCAAGGGTCGCGATAGTCGGCGATCCACGGCCGCCCGAGCCGAATCGCCACCAGCCCCGCCAGCACGTGCGATGACCACGGGTCGGCCGTGCTCCACACGACATCCACTCGCGAGGCACGAGCGAAGCGGAGGACGCCGGGAAGAGCGGCGAGCAGCGTCGCCAGCCAACCGTCGACCGGGACGACGCCGTCGAGTCGGTCGAGGACCAGCGATCTTCGCGGGTGCGTGTGCTCCAGACTCGAACCCCCGGCCACCATCGTTCGGTCGCCGGCGCTGCCCACGGCGTGGCGGTCCAGCGCGTCGAGCTGGATCGACTCCTCGGCCGTGGCCCTTTCCGTGGGCGTGGCCAGATGGACGACGCGAGGCTCCCACCCCCACTGCGGCAGCTCCCGCGCAAACTTGTAGGGCCGCAATGAACCCACGCGTCGGCGGGGGGGGAAGTACGGCGCGATCATGAGGACGGAGCGTGGCGCCATCACGCGACCTCCTCCACGAGCGTCATTACGGCCTCCGCGGCGTCCGGTGCCGCCCACGCCCGGAGTTCCGGCGACGGCTGCGGTGCATCCTGCAAAAACCTCGAAAGCCGCTGCTCATTGATCTCGGAAAAAGCACAGCCGTCACCCGCCCCAACGGCGCGGAGCATGGCCAAGTTCAGCCGCTGCTCGTCGTCGTCGGCCTGGTGCAGGACGAACAGAGGCTTGTGAAGAGCCAGGCATTCGCTGATGAGCTGACTCCCCGCCGACGCGACGACCTGATCGCAGCGGCGAAGCTCTTCGATGAAACCGAGCCGGTCTCGCGGACGATACTCGACGCCCTTCACGTGACCTCGACCGAACACCAGAATCCGAATGTCGTCTCGGGCAACCCGACGCAGAACCGAAGTAACGTCATCTCCGTTGTCATCGCGGAAATAGCACAACACGGTCGGCGAACCAGCCTCCTGTGCCAGCGGGGCCGGCTGGTGAAGACGATCATCGAGAACCGGGCGTGCCAGCACGGTACGCCGGTCACGGAGCGGCAGCGGCACGAAGTTGACCGCCACGTAGCCGTCGGCCGGCCAGCTGGAAACCGTGGCCTTTACGGCCTCTCGCAACCAGGATGGTCGGTCCAGGCTCGGCGGTCGCCGACAGCGACTGAAGACGAGTCCATGGCCCACGGCGATGACGGGGCGCCGGAGGATCTTCGCCGCGATGACGGACGGATGGTCGCCGTCCGAGACCAGAACGTCGGGCACTTCGTTCCAGCCGGCCCGAACGGCCTGGGCCACTCGACGGACCCCGAGGGTGATCGAGCGAATCCCGGGCCGGGCCGGCAGGGACTGCACCGCCGTGCAGCTGACCACGACCGGTTGCAGGATCGGCAGTGCGTCTCTGCCCGCGAACACGCGGACCGCATGCCCGCGGTGCTGCAGGCGGCGAATGATGGCGCGCGAGCGGGTGGCGTGGCCGCGACCGCGGCCATGCACATAGTAGTGGATGATCCGACCGACCCCGGAAGGGGGCGAAGTCACGCGGCCTCGCCCCCCGAAAGCTCGACCGCGTCGGGGACGAGCACCGGTTCGGACGGTATCGAACCCCAGCGGGGGGCCGCGGCCTGACGCCGGTTTAGCTCGGCGGGCGGCCGAAGCAGGCCGGTCGAGGCTACGAAGGCGTGTACGGCCAACCAACGCGCGGCGAGAGCGGCCGTGGACGCCGACGGTTTGCACAGTGCGCGGTGACGCTTGGCGCTCTCGAAGGCGTCGTAGTAGCGGTCGATGACGTTGGCCGGGTCCGACCGGCCTGCCGCCGCGCGCTGCGCCATATCGGCCATCCGCCGCCGACGAGCCGGCTCTCGCATCAGCTTCACGACCTCGGCTCCGTAGCGCTCGTTGCAGACTTCGCGATTCGGACCGTGGGGGAGGAGAATCCCGTCGCGCCCCGATGCCACCTGCTGGGCAACGCCTGCCTGGTCATCGAAAGCCACCACCGGAAGACCGCAGTACATGGCCTCGCTGACCACCTGGCCGTACGTCTCGCTGAGCGACCCGTAGAGGAACAGGTCGGCGTGGGCGTACCAGTTGCGAACCTCGCTGACCGGGAACTCCCCGGGAAAGAAGGTCCGGTCTCCGACGCCCGAACGCTGAGCGCGGGCCTTGAACGCATCGCGGTCGGGGCCATCACCCACGATGGTGAGCGTCGTATTCGGAGCGTGAGGGGCGATGTGGTCGGCGAAGATGTCGATCAAGCGACCGACGTTCTTTTCGCGAACCTGGCGGCAGAGCAGGAGCAGCCGTCCCCCCCGAGGCGCCATCGGCGAGAACGGGTCGTCGCCGACCGCACCGGCGCGAACCTCTGGATTGACCGGACGAGGAATGACGTGAATCGGCACGCGAACGCCGAGGTTTCGCCAGTAGTCGACCAGACCCTCGGACAGGACGATCAGGCCGTCGCCGTTGTTGTAGGCGCGGACGCTCAGCGACTCGGCCATCGGCACCAAAGATTCGTTGCAGATCTGCTGGACCCGCTCGTTGGTGCTGAGCGCTTCGGGCAGGATGATGTCGTAGATCCGGTTCAGCATCGCGGTGTTGACGTTGAGCAGCGGGACGCCCTTCTTGGCCCGCAGCCAGACGCCCGCTTCGGTCAGCATCGAACCCGTCTGTGAGAGGAGGACGTCGAAGTCTTGTGCCGCGAGATCCGAGAACCCGCGGCGCGTCGGGATCGGCAGGTAGAAGCCGGGATGCGAGCGGAACGGGAGCGACTTCAGCAGAACGCTCCGCTCCGGCAGCTCTTCAGCTCTGCCGTTGGGGTCCTTCGGACCGATCAGCGTGACGTTGTGACCGCGCTGCTCGAACTGGGCGTGGAGAAACTGGGCCGCGAACACCGAACCCGTGGCGTACGGGATCCGGACATAGTCGTTCAGGATGCCGATGTTCCTGAACGTCTCCGACTCCGAAGGGAAGGAAGTCTCTTCGAGACGAAGTTGGGGACCTGTTTCAAAGCGGGGCGTCACAGCCGGGTGTGGGTTCGCACAAACGATGCCAGCCCGCAAAGACAACCGCGCCGGGATTCCGGCCGAAAAGGTCGCGGGTTTAACCTTAACGCTGCCGGGATTCAGCCGTAGCCCTGGCTGCACACTGTGGCGCAGCCAATACATCGAACTTACCCTTCATGAGGCGCCAGACCAGCAACGAGCTCGGCATAGTGGCGAAAGAGATGCTCGAAATGCTGATCCAGCGTCCGGACTCGGTGGCGTGCGGCATCCCGGGCGACCGCTCGCATGGACGCGATGTCGCGCACGAGGAGCCGTCGGACCGCGCCGGCACAGGCCATGGCGTCGCCGGGCGAATAGGTTTCGGCGAAGGCGGGATCGGCGAGGTCGGCAGCGCCCCCGACGCTGGGGACCACGATCGGCAGACCCGCCGCCATCGCTTCGGCCACCACGAGTCCATACGTTTCGGCGGCCGACCCATGCAGCAGAGCGTCGCCGGTCGCGACCGCCTGCGCGAGCTCCTCTCGATTTCGCGTGTAGCCCGCCACCACCACCTGCGGGACCTTACGCGCCAGGGCTTCGATCCGCGCTCGTTGCGGGCCGTCGCCGTAGATCGCGAGAGCGGTCGGCGCCCCCCGATTCAACTCGGCGACCGCCTCGATCAAGGTCGGCAGACGCTTTTCTGGGTGGTGCCGCGAGACGGTGACCAGCAGCGGTGCATCGCGGGGGACCTTGGCTCGGACGAGCAGCTTCGCTCGTAGAGTCCGGTCCGGCCTGGCTCGGGCGAATGGCCCAGCGTCGATCCCGAACGGCACGGCCGCGACCCGAGGGATCGAAAACGACGCCAGCCGGTCGCGGAGCCACTCTCCGGCGACGACCGTCGTATCGAAACGCGATGACAGGGAACGGAGATACGACCAGACCGGACCGAACGCGCGGTCGATACGGCGCGTCGACACGTAGCGATCGAAAAAACTGTGCCCGAAGACCGCCACTGGATCCTGATGAAAGATGAGACTCTTCAGGCCCGATCCTCGCCAGCGGGCAACCGACCAGCCGCCGCCGTACACCGACGAACCTTCGATAACGTCCGGAGCTTCGCGCTCGAGGATGCGGTGCACGGTGCGCGGGCGAACGAACAGATGGTACCGCGGGTCCCCCGGCACCGGCGGGCTCTTAACCCAGACGACGCGCCCCCCGAGGCGCGCTTCCTCCCCGTCGTCCGCGGCCGGGGCCACCACGACGACTTCGTGTCCGAGGGCGCTGCCCGCGCGCAGCTTGTGATCGATGTACGTTTTTACGCCGCCGCCCTTTTCCGCGTAGAACTCGGCGACATCGAGGACCTTCATGCGCGTGCTGCGGCTCGTAGGCTAAGTTGGCCGGTGAGGTCGAGCCCGTTTTGCTGAATGCCGCTGGCGCCCACTCTGACCTTTCGTTAGGCCCGCTTCGTGATCAGCGAGCAGTCGGCGTGGCGGCGCAAACGCGCGTTCGAGGCGAGCCGTGACGGCTTCAACGCCGCGCCCGGACTGAGGAATCCGCACGCTCAGACGCTCTACGGCACCCTTTTCCGACGGCCGCGCGACCCGGGGTACGCCGTGGAGGAGTGGGAAACACCGGACGACGACTTCATCATCGTCCATCGTCTCGGCGACGGACGTGGCGCCATCGCCGTACTCCTTCATGGCCTGGAGGGGTCGGCGCGCTCTCCGTACATCGCCGGCATGGCCCACGAGCTCGCGGAGCTGGGCTATTCGGTCTTCGTCCCCGAACACCGAGGCTGCAGCGAGCGACTCAATCGGGCTCGGCGCCTCTACCACAGCGGCACCACCGACGACCTCGCCTACGTGATCCAACGCTTGACCGCGACACATCCCGAGTCCCCGCTCTTCGTCTGCGGGGTGTCTCTCGGCGGAAACCAGCTCGGAAAATGGCTGGGCTCCGAATCGGTGCCCGACGCCGTGCGGGCCGCGGCCATCGTCAGTCCACCGTTCGACCTCACCGTGTCGGGCCCCCACCTCGACCGAGCCGGGCGCGTCTACGTCTTTCATTTCCTTCGCACGCTGATTCCGAAGGCTCTGGCCAAAGAGCGACAGCATCCGGGATGTCTTGATCGGCGAGCCGTGGCCCGTTCGCGAACCTTCGACGCCTACGATACCCACGCCACGGCGGCGCTGCACGGATTCCGTGACGCCCAGGACTACTATGGCAAGGTCAGTTGCGGTCAGTTTCTCCCCGCCGTGCGGACGCCGACCCTGCTGCTGGCTTCGGCCGACGACCCCTTCAACCCCGGCACGACCCTGCCCCGTCGCACCGCGGACCGATCCCCCTACCTGGTACCGGCCTTCACCGACCGCGGCGGACACGTGGGATTCATCGCGGGAAGCGCGGGTCGGCCCCAGTACTGGCTGCAGAAGGAGACCATCCGGTTCTTCGAGGCGCACCGCGGCTGGGAAGACTGAGGAGAAGACGGTAAAGCAGGTTCATGCGGAGCGCGAACCTGCTCCTTCTGGCGCTCTTCGCCCTCGTGGTCGGCGGACTCTGGCTGCTGCGTCCGCGCTCGTCCGCGCCCGAGCCGGCCGGCGCGGCCAAACCGAGCATCGAAAAGACGCTTGCCCCGGTCGCGGCACCCGAGCCCCTGCCGGACGGCAGCGGGACGGTCGTCTTCTCCGACGTCGATGACCCGGATGCGCCCCGTCTCGAGCGCACCGCGGATGGAAAGGTCACGATCACGAACGTCCGCGAAGACCCTCAGTCCGCGCGCATCGAGCGCGGCTCCGACGGGTCGGTCACGATTTCGAATCGACGCCGCGAAAGCGAATGACTACTTGATCCGCAGAGCACGCTTGCTGATGGTTCCGGCATGCGAGCAGCGGTCATGTGTTTGGTGTTCACGTCCGTCTGTTCGTCGGCGAGTGCCACGGAGGGCGGGACCGCGGACCTCACGCCGGAGCAGTCGCGCCGGGCCTCCGGGATCTTCGACTCGACCATGAGCCCCTTCTGCCCGGGAAAGACGCTCGCCTCGTGTCCGAGCGGCAAGGCGACCGAGTGGCGGGCGGACATTCGAGCCTGGATGGCCGAAGGTCTGTCCGACGACGAGATCCTGGCCCGACTGCAGGCGAAGGTCCCTGGCTTTCAGCTGGAGAGCACACCTCCGACCGACTGGTCGTGGGCCGGGCCCATCGCCGTGTTCGCACTCCTGACCGCGGCCTTCGTCGTCGGCGGACGCCGCGCGGTCCGGCGCCGAGACCAGGCAACGGTCGCCGCTTCGAGCGCGACGTCCGAAGAAGACCGGACTCTCCTCGAACACGAACTCCAGCGGCACGACGCCTAGCTGCCTAGGCCGCAGACTGAATGATGCCCAGGAGGCGACCGCGCGTGACCTGACAGGTGAAGCGCACGCGTCCCGTGGGCAGGCGCGCCACGAACGAGGAGAGTCGCGGTTCACGCGAAGCGGCTTTCAGCGCCGACCGAAGCCAGGCGCGGTCCTCGAAGTGAAAGTGGTCGGGGAGGGTGTGCAGCGTGGTGAAGAGACCCGTTTCCGTTCCGATCAGCCGGTGGAACGCATCGGATCCGACCACCGCTCCCCCTGGCTCGACCCGAAAGTAGCCGAAGCCCGCGAGCCTCTGCACCTCATCGAACTCCCGCAAGAGATCTTGCGTGAACGTCTGCCTTGCCCACTGGTCCGAGACGTCCTGCACGAAGACCATGATTCGCCGGCTGCCCGCCGTCCCCTCGCCTTTCGCGCGAAAGGCCAGCGTCCGACCGGTCGGACCGCCGGCGCCCACGCGAACCATGATCGGCTCGCCTTTCGCTTCAAGGAGCGTCTCCGTCGTCAGCAGCTCGCGATCCTCGGTCCGAAGGTGAGCCAGGAGCCACGACCATGTCCGACGGCCTGCCGCGCGCTCGGCTCCCAGAAGCTCGAACAGATATTCGGATCCCGTGATTTCGTCTCGAGCTTCATCCCACTCGAAACCAGCGAACGAGCCCAGAGCCTGAAGTCGGCTCGTCAGGTCCCCTTGCTTTCGGTCGCGTTCCGCAGCGGGTCCTGGGCTGTCATAGGCCACGGTGATCAGCGGTGCACCCGGCATGCCATGGTCGGCCCTTCCCGGTAATCGCGCACTCTTTACGCCTGGGTAACAGAGTGTCGGCTTCGATTACGGGCCGGAACCATTCGACGGTCGATCTCGCCGAGCGCGACTGGATCCGAAGTGGAGCGCGCGAACGACTTTGTGCAAAAGTGCGGCATGGGCAAGGCCCAATACACACTTTGGGGGGCACTCTGCGTCGCCTGCACCAACGGCACCGCCGGTCTGAGCGGCGACGAAGGAATCGACGGGGGTTCGATGGATGCCCAGCTCACGGATGCAACATCGGCGGTCGATGCCGCTTCGAGCGTCGATGCCGAAGCGCGGGACGCCACGGTAAAACGATGTCCGACCGAGGCCCCCGTCGACCCCGCGCAGGCTCGAACCACCGAAGGCCTGGCGCGGCGAAGTGGTCGCGGACGGCGCGGTCCGAGTCTTTCGCGGCTTGCCGTACGCGGCGCCTCCGGTAGGAAATCTGCGCTGGCGACCACCCCAGCCGCCCGGCTGCTACGTCGGCGAGTTCGACGCGACCGCATTCGGTCCCGAATGTCCCCAGCTCGAAGCGTCGCCCGACGGCCCTCGGCCTTTGGGCGAGGAAGACTGCCTGTACCTCAACGTCTGGGGACCTCTCGGCGAGCGAGCGCTCGTCCCCGTCTTGGTGTTCATCCACGGAGGCGGCAACGTCCAGGGCTCGGCGACCGTCCGCTTCGGCACCGAACTACTCTATGACGGTCGCGCCCTGGCGAGTGAGCAACGGGTCGTGATCATCACGCTCAACTACCGCTTGGGCGCTCTCGGGTGGCTCACCCATCCCGCGCTGGACCGCGAGGACGCCCGCCCGGACTCCGGCAACTATGGCCTCCTCGATCAGATCCGAGCGCTGGAGTGGATCCGCGACAACGTGGCCGCGTTCGGTGGCGACCCCGAGCGAGTCATGGTGTTCGGCGAAAGCGCCGGAGCCGTGAACACCTGTGCGCTCGTCGCCTCGCCGCAGGCCGCGGGGTTGTTCTCTTCGGCCCTCATGCAGAGTGGCGGCTGCCAGGTAGCAACGCGCGAGCAGGTCCGGGCCGCTTCCGATGAACTCGTCGCCGCAACCGACTGTGCCGGAGCGACCGACATCGCCGCCTGCCTGCGCTCGCGTAGTCCCGAGCGTCTGCTGGAAGACTATCCACCGACCATTTCGGTCGCCGGTCCGTCCGGCGATCTTCGTCCCCACGTCGATGGAGCGCTTTTGCAAGATCAGCCTCGTCGGGTCATCGAGTCGGGACGCCACAACCACGTCCCCTTCGTCATCGGTGCAAACGCCGACGAGACGTCGCGCGACGTGCCGCAGCTCGACAGTGACGAGGCCTACGAAGAGCTGGTGCGAAGCACCTACGGCCCGCTGGCCGCAGGGATTCTCGCCCGCTACCCGGTCGCCGACTTCCCGAGTCCGCGGGCTGCTTACGTCGCCGTCACCACCGATTCGCGCTTCGTGTGCACGAGCCGAAGAGACGCTCGCTCGGCCGCCTCCGGACAGACCGCACCCGTCCATCGCTACTTCTTCACCCAAGGATTGGAAGCATCGCCCGCGCTTTCGCCCTTGGGCGCATGGCACGGACTCGAACTCTTCTTCGTCTTTCAGCGGCTACGGGTCGGCGGATACCAACCGACGGAGGAGGAAATCGAGCTCGCGCAGACGATGGGGGGATACTGGTCTCGGCTGGCGGAAACCGGGAATCCCGCAATGCTCCCAGGGGCTCCGTGGCCGATCTACGACGCCGAGTCCGACCGCACGCTCGTCATGGAGGGGGCGTCGATCGGAGTCGTCGAGGGCATTCGGACGGCTCGCTGCGATTTCTGGGACCTCTTTTCTCCTTGATGAGCCGACAGCGCGATGCTTGTCGGGCTGGTGGCAACCCCGGTAACCCACGGGGCCAGAGGCGCGCATGGGCAAGAAAACCAAGAGCAAGTCGACCGCAGCCACGGACATCGCACTCGTAGCCGAACCCCTAACGCACGCTCACTACCCGAGGAAGCCGGACTACGGCGAGCCTCTGGCGAAGAAGGATTACGACAAGGAGCTCCACAAGCTGCACATCGAGCTGGCCAAACTTCAGTCGTGGGTCAGAGCCACCGGCCAGAAGATCGTGATCATTTTCGAGGGTCGAGATGCGGCGGGAAAAGGCGGTACCATCAAGCGCATCACCGAGCCGCTCAACCCACGGATCGCCCGTGTGGTGGCGCTGGCCGCGCCGACCGATCGAGAACAGAGCCAGTGGTATTTTCAGCGGTACGTCGCCCACCTGCCCGCCGCCGGTGAGATCGTCCTCTTCGACCGCAGTTGGTACAATCGAGCGGGCGTCGAGCGCGTGATGGGGTTTGCGAGCGACGAGCAGGTACAAGAGTTCTTCTTGGCCGTTCCTCAGTTCGAGCGGATGCTCATTCGCTCGGGCATTCGCCTGATCAAGTACTGGTTCTCGGTGAGCAAGGACGAGCAGGAGCGTCGCTTTCAGGACCGGATCGACCATCCGGTCAAGCGCTGGAAGATCAGCCCCATGGACGTCGAGTCACGGGCACGATGGGACGAGTACTCCCGAGCCAAAGACGAAATGTTCGCCTACACCGATATCCGCGAAGCGCCGTGGTTCGTGGTGGAGGCGGACGACAAGCGTCGAGCCCGTCTCAACACCATCCATCATTTGCTCTCGCTGCTTCCCTACGTGGACCACATTCGACCCAAGATCGACCTGCCGGAACGTCCTCAGCATTCGACGTACGTCCGACCGCCCTACCGTGAGCAGCACGTGATCCCCAGGGTGTACTGAGCGGTTCGACCCCCCTCGACCCGCCGGCCGAACGCTCGACGCGGCGATGGCCGAACCTGTGCTGGTCCACGGCCGCGATACGCTTGACGGCACTTTAGACTTGGTCCAAATTCGGACCCTGGACAGGTTGCCGATGTCGGTACGGCGAAGTGAAGAGTCGGTCGTCCCCTTGCTGGAGCGGCTGCGGGAGAAGGGGTGGCGGCTCACGGCTCAGCGCCGCGCGGTGGCGCAGGCCCTCAGTGCCCTCAATCTCCATCTCACCGCCGAGGAGGTCTTCGACCGGTCGGCGGCAATTCTGCCGGAGATCAGTCGCGCAACGGTGTACAACACGCTGAACGACCTCGTCGCTCTGGGTGAAGTGAGGCTGCTCAGCTTCGATGGGGGGCAAACTCGGCGCTATGACCCCAACGCTTCGATTCCCCATCATCATCTGGTCTGCAGCAGCTGCGGCGACGTCCGCGACGTGTTGTTCGCCCAACCAGCCCCCGCACTTCCCCGTCGGGATCGAGGTGGCTATGAGGTTGCGTCAGGTCACATCGTTTACGAAGGCATTTGCGCCGAGTGTCTCCCTCGCTGACGGCCCGCCGTTCGAAAGTCACCGACTCGAATCCATCGGTTAGAGTTCCGTACGAATGCGGAAGAGCGCCTTGATTCGGTGGGTCGTCTGTACCCAGGGTGCAGACATGCGCGCGGCGTGCCTGCTCTTGCTCGTGTCGCTGCCCGCCCAGGCGGGTCCAGCGCCGTATCGGCCGCTCGCGCAGGAGCCGCTGGTCGTCGTCGAGGCTCTCGATGCCTCCGTCGAGCTGCACCACGAGATCCATCTCAAGTTCCGCAATGACCTCCGGGTTCGGGCCACGCCGACGGGACTGACGTCCATGGAGGAGACGGATGGGCTGCTGCCCGTGCTCGCGATCGCCGAACGGGAGCGACTCCACTTCGAGCCCCTGCTCGAGGTTCCGGGGGATAAGTTGGCCGAGCTCCTACGCCGAGCCGAAGAAGGCTCGGGGCGCGAGCAGCCGGACCTAGCCGGTATCTTTCGAGTGGCGGGCCTCGAAGAGGCCGATGGGCAGCGACTGCGGTCGGTAGCCACGGCGCTCGGTCAGACTCGGCCCGTGGAGTGGGTGCAGATCGTCGCCCTCGGAGTGCCGCCGCCGACCGACATTCCGCCGACGTCGACCGACTTCCGATTCCGTCAGATCTACGCCGACCCCCCGCCGGGGATCGACGCGGCGTTTGGAAACGACCAGGGCTTCGATGGCTCCGGCCTGCGGATCTACGACTGTGAGTACGGGTGGGATGAGACCCATGAGGATCTCGAGGACCAACCCATCACCCGGGAGCCCGACCAGACCGTCAATCCCCAGGTACGCCAGCTGGGTTGGCAGGACCACGGCACCGCCGTGGTCGGCATCCTGGGAGCCGCCGACAACGCGTATGGCATCACCGGAATGGCCGCTGGAGCCGAGTTTTTCTTGTATCCCGAGTGGACTCTGGAAGGGGGCTTTCGACGGGCGAGTGCGGTCGCCAACGCGATCGCCGACGCTCGTCCGGGCGACATCGTCGTGCTCGAGATGCAGGCGGCGGGCGCGGGGGGCGGATACGTACCGGCCGAGGCGAGCCTGGCCGTGTGGCAGTCGACGCGCGTCGGGACCGATGCCGGGGTGATCGTCGTCGCTGCCGCCGGTAACGGGAACCAGAACCTCGACGGCTCGCCGTACGCTCCCTATCGAAGCCGCGGACACAGCGGCGCGATCATCGTGGGTGCCGGGACGGCCGACGCACGGCACGATCGTCTGAGCTTCAGCACGTACGGAAGTCGCGTCGACCTCCAGGGTTGGGGAACGGCGATCACGACGCTGGGCTACGGCCGTCTTGCTCGCTTCGGCCAAGATCCCCGGCAATCCTATACCGACAGCTTCGGCGGGACGAGCGGTGCAACCCCGATCGTCGCCTCCGCCGTGGCCTTGCTGCAGCAGTACGCGCGCGACGGACTCGGCCGACTGCTGACCGCAAAGCAGCTCCGAGACGTGCTCGTTCAAACCGGCACGCCCCAGTCCAATCCCTCCCGGCCGATCGGTCCATTGCCCGACGTGCGAGCGGCCATGGCGGCCCTGGGTGCAAAGGTCCCTCGGATCGACGCGATGAACGTCCCACCGGGCGTAGAGGGCTCCGCCGTGGAGCTTTCGGCGACGGCCACCGTCTCCACCGGGGAGCAGCTCACCTACCAGTGGAGCGTCGGCAGTACGGATTTGGGCGGCCCGACCGTCCGCTACACACCGCAGGATGACGGCGAGTTCGACGTGGTCCTGACCGTCACCTCGGGCAGCGGTTTGCGAGACCGGTCGAACGCAACGCTGTTCATCGAGAACGTTCCGCCCGAGATCGAGTTCCCGTCGTTCTCCCCGGCGCTGGAAGGCACGGCCTTCTCCCTGACCGCCAGCCTGCGTGATCCAGGCCGGGACACCGCGACGCTCGCATTCATTTCATCGACCGTGGACGGTACCACCGTCGAGGGCACGACCATCGAGTTCACACCGGTGCTGGCCGACGCGCGCGCCGGCAAGGCCGAAGTCCTCCTGTCGGCGACGGACGAGGACGGAGGACGGACCGAGGCCCGCCTGGAAGTACCCGTCTTCTTCGTCGACGACGATGGGGACGGGATCGCCGATAGTTGGGAGAGCACCTACGGCTACGACCCGCAGAACCCGGCCGACGCCGACGCCGACGACGATGCCGACGGACGCACTCTCCTCGTCGAGTTCCTCGCCGACACGCATCCGGGCGAGTACGATGGTCCCCCGCTCCTGCGCCTTCTTTCACCCCTCGGAGGTCAGATCGGTCGGTCGCCCGAACTCGTCGCCGAAAACCCGATCACCTACGATGACACCTTCGAGCTCGAGTTTCGCTGGCGGTCCGGTACCGGCCCGTGGCAGTCCAGCGGCCCGGCGCTACCCACGCCGTCCTCACTGGTGACGGCGTTCGTTCCGCCGACGGACGCGTTCGCCGAGAACGAGACCGTCGCGTGGTCGGCTCGCGGCCTGGACGCCTACATGACGGGACCGGAGTCCGAGGTCGCGACCTTCCTCTACAGCGCGATCGAGGAGGCTCCCCCGGTCCCCGTCATCGAGCCGGCGCGGCTGCGGGGCGAGGGTGATGGATTCACCGCGACGCTTCGCGCATCGGTAGAGCCGGATCCCGAAGGCCAGGCGATCGACGTCGAGTTTCAGGTTCGACGGGGCGAACGTGTGGTTCGTTCCGAAAGCTTCATCGATGTCGCCCCCGGGCCGCTGACCTACGCGCTTGTCCTGAAGGACAATCCAGAGGGCCTGACGTGGACGGCGAGGGTCCAGGATTCCCTGGGAACGGCGTCCGTTTTTGCCGAACCGGCTCCGATCGGCCCCGCATCCGAGGGGTGCGGGTGTGCGACGGCGGCGGGGGCAGACACAAGCTGGGGAATACTGATAGGTCTCGGTTTGCTGTTGGGGCTGCGCAGAGGTCGCTCGCTCCGACCGCCAACACCGCCGTGAAAGACCTCACATTGAGCTACATCCTGGCGCTCGCCGGTTTCTTCACGCCGGTCGCCGGTCTGCATCGCTTCTATCTCGGGCGCCCCGGAACGGGATTCCTCTATCTCATCACCTGGGGGCTCCTGGGCATCGGTACCCTGGTCGACCTCGTGCGCATGCCGGAGATCGTCCGCGACGAAAACCGTCGGTACTGGGCGTTGACCTACGGTCCCCCGGACCTCCAGGCGCTTCCCTCGCGCTCGCGGCAGGAAGAGACGGAAGAGATGAAGATCCTGAGGGCCGCGGAGAAGAACGAAGGGTCGCTGACCGTCGCGCGGGCGAGCCTCGCGTCGGGACTCGACTTGAAACGGTGTCAGAGAATCCTCGACCGTCTCGAAAGGGACGGATTCTGTTCGCCCGACGTCTCGGAGGAAGGCAGTCGACTCTATCTGTTCACGGGCCTTCGCTCGAACAAGCCTCTGAAGCTGGACTGAGCGCGACCGCCCATACCCCCTTCTCTCGGCACTCGAATCCGGTCCCCTCCAGTCCGGCTTCCTCCCCGGCTCGGACGAGCAGCGTCTGCGCCGCGCCGGCGACCCACGCTGCGAATCCTGTGATCACCTCCGCGAAGCGCTCGGGGGGCAGAGTCCGAGCGAGGGTGACCGCCTCGAGATGCGCCTCGCCCTGGTCCGGGGGGCCGCAAAACGCGACGGCGCCGATCAGAGCCGAGCGAGACCGGTCGATCACGTACCACAGCCGCCAATCTCGGGCCTCCGAGCGCCCCAACTCGTCGTAGACCGCCCGAGCGAAGTCCACGGCATAGACTCCGGCCGGCCAGTTGTCGGGCACGGTCGCCCCGAGACCGGTGCAGAGACTGCGCCGCTCGTGGAGTTCGGCATACAGGAGGTCGCGAGTCGCCGCGCGGAGCTCGAAACCGGGCGTGACGAAGGCCGTGGGCGTCAAGCGGCGGATCGTCTCCGCCACATCTGGATAGTCGCGGGCCAGAGCCTCATAGCGCCCGAGTTCGAAATCATCCCGGTCGAAGCCCGGAGACATCGTGGTCCCCATCAGCGCGAACCGCCCTCCGGCGCGCAGGACGCCCCCCTGCCATACGCCGCCCGGAACCAGCAACTGGGGCACGTGGCCCGCGGCCAGGTCGCGCCCCAACGTGATGACTTCCCACGCTCCGCGGGGATGAAGCAGCGTGAGCTCGACGGGGTCGCCGTCGTAGAAGTGATACATCTCGTCGCTGCGCAGTCGATGCAGGAGTGAACGAGAATCCGGCGCCAATAGGTAATAGATCGCCGTCTGCAGGCTGCGGCTGATTCCCTCCCCGGTGCGCGTCATCTGGGCGCTGCGATGGGTTTCTCGATAGTACCCCCCTTCGAATCCGAGGGGACGAAGGTCGAGCATCCGAATCAGGCGATCGGCAGCCATGGTGCTTTCGTCGCCTCGCCGAACGACAAGATCAACGGATCGATGCGCCTTCATCGTTCTCGGTCTCGGACTGCGCTAAGCTGTGGCCATGGGGTCACCGCTTTGGGACCAGGGCGCCTTCGAGCGTCGAAAGACGTCGCCGGCCGAATGCGTGCGTTCGATACAGTCCGGACAGCGCGTCTTCATCGGCTCGGGATCCAGCGAACCGGAAGCGCTCGTCCGCGCGATGGTGGCTCGGGCCGGCGAGCTCTCGGATGTCGAAGTCGTTCACCTTCTGACCATGGGCGACGCACCTTATACGGACCCCAAACTACAAGATAGCTTTCGACCGAACGTCTGGTTCATTGGTCAGAACATGCGTCGCGTGGTCAACGAGGGCCGGGCCGACTACACGCCGGTTCATCTGAGTGAGGTCCCCGAGCTCATGGAGTCGGGGCGTTGTCGGATCGATGTCGCCCTCTTGACCCTCTCGCCGCCCGACCGCCACGGCTACTGCAGCTTCGGAACCCACGTGGACGTCCAGCCCGCCGCCCTGCGCTCGGCGCGGACCGTCGTCGCGGAGATCAACGCCTCGATGCCCCGGACGCTTGGCGACACTCTGGTCCACGTCGACCAGATCGGCGCCTGGTGTGAAACGACGACCCCCCTGCCCGAGCATGCCGCCGGAGAGCCCGATGAAGCCGCCGTACGCATCGCCGGTTTGATCGCACGCCTCGTGGAGCACGAGAGCTGCCTTCAGCTGGGGATCGGCGAGATCCCGCAGTCGGTTCTCCGCTACTTGGTCGACAAGCGCGAGCTCGGGCTCCACACCGAGGCGTTCAGCGAAGAAGCGATTCCGCTCGTTCGCGACAAGGTCATCACGAACACGAAGAAGCGCTACCTACCGGGCAAGACCGTGACCAGCTTCGCCTTCGGTACCCGAGCGCTCTACGACTACGTGCACGACAACCCGTCGCTATCCTTCAAACCCACCAACATCGTGAACGATCCTCGCCTCATCTCAATGAACGACCGCGTAGTCGCCGTGAATTCGGCGCTGCAGGTCGACATCACGGGGCAGGCGGCCTCCGAAGGCGTCGGCTATCGGTTCTCCGGCGGTATCGGGGGTCAAGTCGACTTCATGCGCGGGGCGGCCATGAGTCGGGGGGGCAAGCCGATCATCGCCCTTCCGGCCACCCTCGACGAGGGCGCCGATAGTCGCATTGTCTCCCATCTGGCAGAAGGGAGCGGCGTCGTCATCACTCGCGCCGACATTCACTACGTCGTGACGGAGTTCGGCATCGCCTACCTCCATGGAAAAACGATCCGCGAGCGAGCCATGGCCTTGATCAACATCGCCCATCCGTCGTTTCGCGCCGAGCTCTTCCGCGAGATGGTGCGGCGCCACTACATGACGGGCGGCGAGCAAATCCTCCGCCAGAAGCTCGACCGCTATCCCCACGACATGGTGCACACCCATCGTTTCGGCGACGTCGAGCTGGAAGTGCGACCGATTCAAACCGCCGACGAACGCACCCTCCAGGAGTTCTTCTACTCCCACCGCCCGGATACGGTGTACGCGCGATATTTCAGCCACAAGAAACAGCTCGGGCACCGCGAGGCCTCCGAACTCTGCGCCCTCGACTACGAGGCGCGCATGGCGTTGGGGGCCTTCGAGAAGCAGGGCGCGGGCGAACGGCTCGTCGGTATCGCACGGTACAGCTTGAACCCGCGAACGAACCGCGCCGAGACCGCGGTGGTGATCCACGAGGACCTCCGCCGTCGGGGACTGGCCACGTATCTGCTTTTGCAGCTCGAAGACCGGGCCCGAGCACAGGGCATCGACGGCTTCGAGGCCGAGATCCTTCCCGACAACCGGGCCATGCAGGAAGTGCATCGGCGTCTCAACCATCGCGTGAGCTACGTTCCGGCCGAAGACGTCTTCAAGGTCGAAGTGGACTTCCGCGATGCGCCCGAGGGCGTGGGCGCGGAGCCGAGCCCCAACGCAAGCCCAAGCTTGGTCTAGAGAGGGGGCCGCAGCAGGACCTTACCGCGAACCCGCCGCTGGCGAAGACGGTCGAGCGCTTCGGCCGCCGCTTCCAGCGGCAAGATATCGTCGACGTGGACCCGAACCCGTCCCGCCTCCAGCCAGCGGAAGAGCTCTCCCACGTGCTGTCGATGGCGTTCGGGCTGTCGCTTGACGAAGGCTCCCCAGTACACTCCGCGTACATCGTTCCCCTTGAGGAGCAGAAGGTTCGCAGGAAGCCGCGGAATGGTGCCGGAAGCGAAGCCAACGACGAGCAATCGGCCGCCCCAGGCCGTGGCCCGGAGCGCAGGCTCGGTACGCATTCCACCGACCGGATCGAAGACCACGTCTGCTCCTCGACCGTCCGTCAGTTCTCGGACCCGCGACTTGAGATCGTCTCGATCGTAGAAGATGATCTCGTCGGCCCCTTGACGCCGACAGTGCTCCGCCTTGTCTTCACTGGAGACGGCGGCCAGCACTCGGGCCCCGGTCGCCTTTCCCACCTGGACTGCGGCCGTCCCCACTCCGCCGGCCGCCCCGAGAACGAGCAGCGTCTCCCCCGGGGCGAGCCCGCCCCGATCCTCCAGTGCGTGCTTGGCCGTGCCGTAGGTCAAGAGCATGGCGGCCGCATCTTCGAGAGAGACCGCCTCGGGAACGCGCAAAGTGGAGGTCGCGGGCACTTCGACGTACTGCGCGTAAGCTCCGTAGGAGACGTTTCCGACGACCCTGTCCCCCACCGAGCGGTCGGCCACCCCCGGCCCCAGCTGAACGACTCGCCCCGCGAATTCGAGTCCCGGCACGAACGGTAGCGGAGGCTGAACCTGATAGCGACCGGCGGTCATCAGGACATCGGGATAGTTGCCGCCCGACGCTCGTACCTCCACCCCACGCAGCCCGGGCCCCGCTACGGAATGCCGAGCCGCAGCGACACCAAGACTGCGGGCGACCCGTGCTCGAGGCAGACGATGGCCTTCACGACGAATCCGTAGACCTCATGGTTCGTTCGACGGCCGGAAGACGACGCATGAAGTCGTCGGCCCGGTCGAGGACGGGGTCCGGGCGACGCACCCACGTGAAGTGCACCTGCTCGTCGACGAGTTCGGGGATGACGACATGGGCGCGGCGCACCCGCTCACGCGGAAGCTTGTTCGCGAAGTCGCGGACCGCTGATTGGGGGGCGTAGATGCGGTCGCCCGCCAGAGAGAGGCTGAGCACGGGCAGGGAGGCTCCGGCGAGAACGCTCTCGGCGTCGTAAGAGCCGGATAGAACGTAGCGACCGGTTCGGGCCTGTCGAGTGAAGTCCGTCATGAGTCCCGCCGACTCGAGCGTGCCGAAGCCCAAATAGCGCCCCGGAAAGAAGCCCAGCGCGCGCGCGCTGAGCCCCCAGAAGGTGGTGAGCGCATAGACGAGCGGGCCACTACGGCCCCAGTTCCGGTAGTGCACGGAAGACGACGAGACCAGGACCAGGCCCTCCGCCAAGTGCGGGCGCTGGGCGAGGACCATGGAGCCCAACACTCCGCCCAGGCTGTGACCGAAGAGGACGCGCGGCGCGTGGGGAAGCCGCCGGCCGACGACCTGCAGCAATGCGGGCAGGTCCTTGTCGATGATGTCGAGATAACCGTAGTCGATCCCAGGACGCGGTCGAACGTCGCTCGTGCCGTGTCCACGCTGGTCGGCGACCACCAGATCATAGCCGCGCTGATTAAAGCCGGCGGCGAGGCGGTAGTAGTAGCTTGCGCCGACGCCCAAGGCGGGGAGAAGAACGACGACGGGCCGGCGACGACGACTCGTGCCGGAGAACAGCCGGGCCGAGAACCGATGGCCGTCGTTGGCCGCGACCGGTAGGTCCTCGCCGTCCCCCTCGCGCCGTGGGTCGACCGACCCTCGTTCGCTCGGGCGAAGGGACGAGTCGAGTCTCACCTTCCAACGATACCACAGCCGCACACGTCGTTACGGCTTGTCTGTCGTCCCCAACTCCGAGAGGGAGCTAGCGTGGCCGACTCCTTCCGCGACCGGCGGGTCATGATCACGGGAGCTTCATCGGGTATCGGTGCGGCGCTGGCGCGGGAGCTGGCCGAACGCGGCGCCCGGCTGGCTCTGGTCGCCCGCCGCAAAGACCGGATGCTCGCCCTGATCGGCGAATTGGGCGTCGAGGACCGCGCCCAGGCTTTCGAGTGTGATCTCTACGACCCATCCGGAAGGGAGGAACTCGCAGAGACGGTACGCGAGAATTTTGGGGCTCCCGACGTCCTTATTCTCAACGCCGGGACGAGCCAGCGGTCGCTGGTGGAGGAAACCTCGTTCGATGCGGTCCGGAAGCTCATGGAGCTGAACTTCTTCGCGACCGTGCACCTCGCCCAGATGTTCCTGCCCGACATGCTCGCCCAGCGCGGCGGGAACATCGCAGTCGTCAGCAGCGTGGTGGGGTACGTCGCGACCCCGAAGCGGAGCGTGTATAGCGCCTCGAAACATGCACTTCACGGGTTCTTCGAGGCACTACGGGCCGAAGTGCTCGACCGCGGGGTTCGCGTTCACTTGATCTGCCCGGGCTACGTGCAGACCGAAATCGGAGAAGGGTCACTGACCGCATCGGGCCAACCGCGCGGTCCGGGCGCCCCGGCACCTGCCCGCGGAATCTCGGCGCAGCGGTGCGCCCGCGCGATCCTGCGGGCCATCGAGAAAGGACGCCGCGAAACCTACGTCGGCGGACGAGAGGTCGCCGCCATCTATCTTCGGCGCTACCTGCCCGACGTGCTGGCTCGCTTCACCCCTCGAGCTGCCCCCCGCTGAGTCTCAGCCGTCGAGAAAGCCGGAGATCATCCCTCCGACCCCGCCGCCCGACTCACCCTGCCCCGTGAGAAACGGAGCAAGCTCGGCAAGCTGAGCGACGAAGTTCTCGTCGAGCCGCGACCGCAGGAAGCTCATCACCAGCGGCGCGACCGCCGTGAGCTGCTGCGGGTCGATTCCCAGCTTGGCTACCAGAGGCGCCAGGGCGGCCAGCTCTCCTCCGCCGCCGAGCGCCGATGCCGCCGTCCCCAGGAGGCCCCCCAAGCCGCCGGCGAACGCTCCTTCCTCGCTGTTCGCCAGCTCCGCGGCCCGCCCCTGCCAGTCGCCGAGCTCGGGGATGGCCGTTTCGAAGTGGTTCGTCGCCTCTGCCCCGAGTCGATCCGACGCGAGGCCCTTGACGTAGCTGAGAACGCCGCCGGCCAACGCCTGCGACTGAGAGGATTCGAGTCCGAGCTGGTCTGTCAGCTGCGCGATCAAGTCCATGAGTCCCGCAGCCTCAGTGGGTGATGACCGCCGGGAGAGTACCGGCCTGCTCGACCCATTCGCTCACGACGGACGCAGCCGGGACCGCGCGGGTGAGCTTCTTGGTCTCGTTGACCTCGGCCATCTTGGCGGCGAGATTGTCGGGATTTCTCGTGGCCAGCTCCTTCACGGTATCGACGCCCGAAGCCTCCAAGAGCTCCGAGTACTCCGAGCCGATGCCTTTGATGCGCATGAGGTCGGCCATGTTCGCCCACTTGAGGAGGTGCGAAGCTTCGACGCCCGTCTTCTCGCTCACCGTCTTTCGTCCGGGAGCGGAGCAGCAAAGCTCGAGCAGGTCGTCGGTGGTCTCGATGTTGGCCTCGCGGAGCTTGGCTCCGTAGAGCGTGCCGATCCCTTCGATGTCTTCGATTTTGTAGGTCATGCCTTCCCATAGATCAGTCGTATCGACGCCACCATCACCCTGGATTTCACGTCCTCTGGACCCGGCGAAGCCCGCAGGGTACTCCGATGCGTCGTGCGTTCGATCCGTTCAGCCCTGCAAGCCATGCTGCCCCATTTCGAGCCCCTCGGTGTGGAGCGTGTCCCGCTGCGTCAAGCAGCGCACCGATTTGTCGCGCGGCCTGTGCGGGCCCGGTACGATCTTCCCCCGTTCGACAACAGCGCGATGGATGGCTGGGCCGTCCGCAGCTCGGATCTGGAGTCGGCTCGGGCCGATTCCCCCGTCCGGCTGGCGCAGGCGGGCGAGTCTCGAGCCGGAGGTGAAGGACCTCTCCCGCAGCTTCGCTCGGGCGAGACCATTCGAATCTTCACCGGAGCCGTCGTCCCTCCGGGGGCCGACACCGTGGTCATGCAGGAATACGCGTCGGAAGAACGGGAGGTCGTCTCTTTCGGGCGCCCTATCAAAGCCGGAGCCAACATCCGCCGTCGAGGTGAAGACCTTCGCGCCGAGAGCGAGATGCTGGGCGTCGGAGCACGACTCGCCGCAGGAGAGATCGGGCTCCTCGCCAGCCAGCGACATGCTGCGATCGACGTCTTCCGTCGCCCGGTCGTCGCCGTCATCAGCACCGGAGACGAGCTCCGCGACATCGGCGATCCGGCAGAGCCACACACGATCGTCAATTCGAACGGCTACGCCCTGGCCACCCAGATCGAAGACGCGGGGGCCGTGCCCTGGGTCCTGCCCGTCGTCCCCGATGAACCGAGGGCTACGACCGAGGCAATCCGCGAGGCGCTCCGAGCCGACGTGGTGCTGACCGTCGGCGGCATCAGCGTAGGCGAGCACGACTACGTCAAAGCCGCCTTCGGCGAGGCTGGCGTCGACCTGGACTTCTGGAAGGTGCGGATGAAGCCCGGCAAGCCTTTGACGTTCGGGCGGTCCGGACAGGTACCGGTGGTAGGGCTTCCCGGAAATCCCGTTTCGGCGGTCGTGACCTTCGAGCTCTTCGTACGGCCCGGCTTGCGCCGTATGCTCGGGGACCCCCGGCCGTTTCGTGCCCGAACGCGGGTGCGGCTCAGCCGCGATCACCGTCACTCCGTCGGGCGCACCGAACTCGCTCGAGCCACCCTCGAACGCCGGCCGGAGGGGGACTATGCGACCCCCCTCAGCCTTCAGGGCTCGGGTTCACTGCCATCGATGGTCGGCGTCGACGTTCTGCTCGTACTTCCCGCCGATGTCGGCGAGTTCGCAGCCGAAAGTGAGCTTGACGCCCTGCTGATTCACGACCGTCTCGGAAGCCCCGAGATTCCCATCCAGGACTGAATCCCCGTCTCAGGACTGGTCGGCCGCCGCCAAGGCCGCATCGAGTCGCTTTTCGATGGAGGCCTTGACGCGTTCGGGTTTGATCCCGGCGGCTCGCGCGATCATCCCCAGCTTCACCGTCACCTTGACCGAGGCGGGGAGCAGATCGATCTGTCCCGAAGCGCCGGTGCCCTTCATGAGGGCGACGCTTCCCCGCCAGTCCATCTGCAGGCCGTACTTGGACCGAATCTCGTCTTCGAAAGGCACCAGAGCCTTTCGAAGCTCATCGGCTGACAACGAATGGGCGCGCTCAACCACGACGGAACTCATGCTCTCGCCCATACCCTCTTGCAACCCCCGACGTCGAGGTGGACGGCATCAACGCGGTTTGGCAGCTTCGGGTCATGACTTTGGTGGAGGACCGCTTTGTCGAGACCGCCCTGAAGGTTGCCACCACCGGCGCGTCCGAGGCGCTCCGCTGGTTTCGCGGCAGCTTCGAGATCGAGAACAAGAGCGTCGAGAGCTTCGACCCGGTCACGAACGCAGACCGCGCCGCGGAACAAGCCATGCGTTCGCTTCTGACCGCCGCATTTCCCGAACATGGCATCCTGGGGGAGGAATTCGGCGAAACGCCGTCCGACGGACCGTGGCGCTGGGTGCTCGATCCGGTCGACGGCACACGTGGATTCCTCTCCGGAGCCCCCACTTGGACCACCCTGGTCGCATTGGAGCATGCCGGCGTTCCGCAGGTCGGAGTGATCCGGCAGCCGTACACGGAAGAAACGTGGGTCGGCCGTCCTGGGGCGACCGTGTTCTCGCATCGCGACGAGGCTCGAGCCGCCCGGGTCTCGACCTGCCGAGACCTGGAGTCCGCTCGAATCTCCACGACCGATCCCCGAGCTCGGCCGGCCGGATACTTTCGGACGCAGGAAGCTCTCGCCTTCGAAGAGCTCAGCCGGAAGACGCTAGTCGCCCGATTTAGCCACGACGCCTACGCGTACGGACTGCTGGCCCTGGGTTCACTCGACCTCGTCGTCGAATCGAGCCTCCAAGTCTACGACGTGGCGGCCCTGGTACCGGTGGTCGAGGGCGCGGGCGGAACCATCACCAATTGGCGAGGTGGGTCCGATCTCTCCGGCGGGCGCACCTTGGCCGCCGCGACACCCGAACTGCACAGCGAGGCACTGCAGATCCTGCTCCCCTTCATTCGTGACAGCGACGGCTGACCGCTCGCTTGGCGCGAAAGCCCCCCCGCGCTAAGCCCACCACATGAAGATCGCGGTTCTGCTGGTCGATGGTTATGCAGACTGGGAGCCGGCCCTGCTCCTCGCCGAAGCCCGGCGTTCCGGCGGAGCGGAGACGGTCGCCATCAAGGCCCACTCGGGCGTCGTCCGTTCGATGGGGGGGTTGGAGCTCGCCGACGCGATCGACGTCGAACAGGCCGACCCCGCTCGATATCGCGCTCTCGTGATCCCAGGCGGTACCCGCTGGGAAGACGACGTCCCGGCCGAAGTCATCGGTCTCATTCAGCGATGCCACGACGAGGGCGTCATGATCGGCGCGATCTGCGCCGGGACGATCCCGCTCGCGCGGACGGGTCTGCTGCACCACCGTTCCCACACCAGCAACGGTCACGCGTATCTCGCCAAACACGTCCCGGACTTTGCCGAGGCTTCATCGTACCGGAACGAGCTCGTCGTTCGCGATGAGTCGATCATCACCGCGAGCGGGCTCGGCTACGCCGAGTTTGCTCGCGAGATGCTGGAGGCGCTGGACATCCTCTCCGACGACCACGCCGAGCAGTGGTACGAAGTCTTCAAACGGGGTGAGAAGTTTCACGAGACGGCCTGATCAGTTCACCCGGGAGACGCCGGGGCCGGCGATCAGCGCCGCGACCATCGCACCCAGCAGCACCCCCAGGCCGATGAAACGCCAGCGACGCGCTCCGTGGGTAGTTCGTGCGACCAGCCCGATGCCGCCCCCGGCGATCAGGAGGCCCGTGCCCAGCAGACGCACCTCGACCTCGTCGAGCCGGGAAGCGGCCAGCGCCGTCTGCACGACCCCCATGACCATCAGCACGGTCCCCACCCACGGGACGAGGCGGTGCATGGAAGCGCGCATGCGGGCGGCGGTAGCAGGGGGGGCCCGGTCCGTCGAGTCTAGGCGTCGACGGTGAGCGCCGCGTCGGGATCTTCTTCCGCCTGCTGCTCGGCCCACATCGATGCATAGCGACCGTTCTTGGCCAGGAGCCCATCGTGGGTTCCTCGTTCTTCGATCCGCCCGTCTACGAGCACCAAGATTTCGTCGGCGTCGACCACGGTCGAGAGTCGATGAGCGATGATCAGTGTGGTCCGCCCCTCGCTCGCCGCCCACATCTCGCTTTGGATTTCTCGCTCGGTGGCCGAGTCGAGCGCCGAGGTTGCTTCGTCGAGGATGAGGATGGACGGCTCTTTCAGGAACACCCGGGCTATGGCCACTCGCTGCTTTTCCCCGCCGGAAAGCTTCAGCCCGCGCTCCCCCACCATCGTGTCCCAACCGTCGGGCGTGCTGCGAACGAAGCCGTCGATGCGCGCCTGTCGCGCGGCTGCTTCGACCTCCTCGAACCTGGCGGTGGGTCGCCCGTAGGCCAGGTTCATGCGCAGCGTATCGTTGAAGAGAACCGTATCCTGGGGAACGATCCCGATGTTCCGCCGGAGTGCGTCGAGCGAGAGCGTGCGAATGTCTTCGCCGTCCACCAGGATGGCGCCCTCATCGGGGTCGTAGAAGCGGAAGAGGAGCCGAGCGACGGTGGACTTGCCGGAGCCACTCGGACCGACCAGAGCGACCCGCCGACCGGGGCCGATGGAGAACGTCAGGCGCTGGAGCACGGGTCTTCGGGGATCGTAGCCGAACGTGACCGAGTCAAACGTCACCCCCCGTGGTCCCGGCCCGAGGCTCTTCGCGTCGGCCGACTCCGGCACGTCGGACGATTCGCCCAGCAGCGAGAACATCTGCTCCATGTTGACCAAGGACTGCTTCACGCTGCGGTAGACCCATCCGAAGATGTTCAGCGGCTGGGCGAGCTGAATCATGTAGGTGTTGACGAGAACGAAGTCTCCCACCGTCAAGCGGCCATCGACGATACCCTGGGCCGCCATGTACATGAGCATGGTGACGCCACCGGCTACGACGAAGGCCTGGCCCAAGTTCAAAAGCGAGAGGCTGGACTGACTACGGACCGCAGCGCGCTCATACTTGGCGAGAGCTTCATCGTAGGCGCGGGCTTCCGCCTTTTCATTTCCGAAGTACTTGACGGTTTCGTAGTTCAACAGGCTGTCGACCGCACGGGTGTTGGCGCGGCTGTCCGCATCGTTCATCTGGCGACGAAACTTGATGCGCCACTCCGTCGTGGTGACGGTGAAAGCCACATAGATGACGACGGTCGCCGCGGTCACCAAAGCGAAGCTCCAGGAGAAGCGGCGCAAGAGGATGACCAACACCAGAATCAGCTCGAACGCCGTGGGCAGGATGTTGAAGAGGGCGACGCCAAGGACGCTCGAGATCGCGCTGGTTCCGCGCTCTACGGCGCGAGCGAGACCTCCCGTCTGACGGTCGAGATGAAAACGCAAGGACAGGCCGTGCAGATGTTCGAAGACCTGGACCGCCGAGCGGCGCATGGCGCGCTGAGCGACCTTCTCGAAGACCGCATCCCGAAGTTGGTTGAATCCCAGCGAACCGACGCGGGCCAGGCCATAGGCGACGATGACCCCGACCGGAAGCACCAGGGCCGTTCGATCGACGGACGGCGTGAGCGCGTCGACGGCTTCCTTGTAGAGGATGGGCACCCAGACGTTGAGCAGCTTGGCCGCGAGGATGAAGGTGAACGCGAGGACGACGCGAAGGCGCAGCCCCCAAGCTCCTTCCGGCCAAAGGTACCCCCCCAACATCCGGAGGGTCTTCAGAGTGCCTAGCTGACTCAGGACATCAGCTCGCGAATGAAGGTCGGCTGGGCAAACGCCGCTTGGGCGACGTCTCGGTTCAAATACTTGAGGGCTGGCTCGAGGCGAGCCAGTCGAACCTCGTCCCAGTCGGAAAGGACGGAAGGGCTACCGGCAACCGTCCATGACCAGATCGAGGCTCCGTAAAGGGGAACGAATCCGAAGTACGGTCGCACGCAGGCGAACACCTCGCGCAGCGTTTTCTGGGTCTGACGAAAGACCTCTTCCATCAAGAGCGGGGATTCGGACTGCAGCCCGAAGACACCCTCCTTCTTGAGAACGCGCCGGACGTGGTCATAGAACGAACGGTTGAACAGGCCCTCGGCCGGACCCACGGGGTCGGATCCGTCGAGCAGGACGACGTCGTACGCAGCCGTCGGCGCTCGCGCGACGAAATCGATACCATCAGCGATCACGACGTCTAGCCGCGGGTCGTCCCAGGCACCGATCGACGGCAAATACTCGCGGCAGAGCTCGACGACACGCCGGTCGATCTCCACCATCGTGACCCTTTCGACCGAATCGTGCCGGAGCACCTCGCGAGCCGTTCCCCCGTCGCCCCCGCCCACGATCAGCACGTTGCGGGGGGCCTGCACCATGCACAGGGGCAGGTGCGTGATCATCTCATGGTAGAAGTACTCATCCTTCTCGCTGGTCATGAACAGACCGTCGAGGGTCATGGCCCGTCCGTAAGCGGCGGTCTCGAATAGCTCGATCGTCTGGAACTCCGATTGCTCGCGCACGAGTCGTTGCGTGACGCGAAAGCCGATGCGCACACGGTCTTGAAAGGTCTCGTCGTACCAGTCGGACATGGTCGACCTCACCGGTCTCCGACCGCCTGCTTCGGCCGGTCGTCGACCCGATGTTCGCCCACCTGGATGCTCTGGCGCGGCTCGACCCCGCGCTCCACGGTCAGGAGCTCCGAGCGCTCGGCCTGCAGCGCCCGCCGCAGGACCTCGTAGGCTCGGCTCGGCTCGCAGTCTCCGCAGGTGTAGAAGTCGACGGCCGCGTAGCCGGACTCCGGCCACGTGTGGACCGACAAGTGTGACTCTTCGATCACGACGACACCGCTCACTCCGTGCGGCGTGAATCTATGAAAGACCGTAGCCACCACGGTGGCACCGGCTGCCACCGCAGCCTCCTGCAGCATCGCGCGAATCGCGTTTTCGTCGTTGAGAATGAAATTCGGGCATCCGTAGTACTCGGCGAGTACGTGCTGCCCCCGCGTATCGATCAATTTAGCTTCTCACCCCTCTCTTGGCACGCGAAGCGCGTCTCTGCGCCCGCGGAACGATCCGAACCCAGCGTGATAGAGAAAATGGATCGGTTCTGACAAGAGTCTCTAGCCGTTTCCCGCGGCCGACTTGGGGGAGCGATCCCACACCCCGGCCGACTGGCCTCGCCAAAGATACCACGTGGCGATGCTCCGCCACGGACGATAGCGGGCCCCATACTCATCCATGCCCCGGATCTCGGGTCGCTCGCTCAGCTTCCGAGACGCCCTTACGGCATCCCGAAGACCGAGGTCCCCACCGGGCCAGACATCGGGCCGGTTCAAGGCGAACAGGAGAAACATCTGGGCCGTCCACAAACCGACGCCCTTCACGCCGGTGAGTACGCCTATGATCTCCGCATCCGACATCCGCGCCAAGCGTCGCGTGGGAACACGGCCATCCGCGAAGTGTTCCGCCAGATCTCGAAGGTAGGTTCGCTTCTGTCGGCTGAGACCACACCAGCGCAAAGTGGCATCGTCGATTCGACCGTCGAGCACTTCCAAGACCCTCTGCGGAGTCGGACGGCGCTGCGGAAAGAGTCCCGTGAAGCGCCGATGCAGCGTGGCTGCCGTCTTCGTGGCGAGCTGCTGGTTGAATAGGCTCAGCGTCAGGACTCGGAAATAGTCCTTGCGCGGCCTCAAGGTGCAAGGACCGATGGCCAGCACGGCAGGCCGTAGCGTTCGACTCCGGACGAGCATCGCTTCCGCTTCGGCCCACGGTCGCCCTTCGACGCTGGTCTCGAACCAGCCGAGATCTCGCGAGGTCATCGAGACCGATCAGGGTCGCGAGCCAAGACCGTGTCGAGCTGAGCCATCAGCTCTCGGAGGCGGGCCGCGTCCCGTCGAGCGCGACGGACCTGGTGCCAGCGCCATAGCGCCACGCTCACGACAAAGGTGGCCGGTCCGAGGAGGGGCGACATTCGGGTCACGACGACGAACGAGACCAAGAGCGCGCACAGTCCGAAGGCCAACGGGACCCAGGCCCGGGAACGCGACTCTCTCGTGACCTCGAGACTCGCACCCGCGCGATTCTCGTGCAGCTGGGCCCGGAGCACGGACGACGCCGGCGAACGAGGCCTTCCCGACCACATCGTGACCGTCCCGTTTCGCTCGAGCCGACCGGTCTCACCATCGGTGAGCGCGAGCCGCCCCCAGAGCAGCTCTCGCTGCTGGGTCGAAAGTCGCTCGTCGAAGAAGCGTCGCGCCTGAACGACGGAGGGTCCGAGCCACGGTACGTCGACCCTCACCGCGGCCGGCGTTCCCTGCAGTTCGCGCCGTGCTCGGTCGACGGCGTCGGGATCGATACCGGCCTGCTCGGCCACCCGCCGAACCTCGTCCAGCGTCAGTCGACGGTCGAGGCCGCGCGCCTGCAGCTCGGAGGCTCGCTCGAGGAGCGCCCGCACCTCCTCCGGTGAAAATGTTCGGTCGTCGCCCAACGGTCAGTGCGCCTCGTCGAGACCGATCTCTTCGACCACGGCGATGACGTCCTTCACCTCGACGACGCGCAGGCGGTCGTCCCACGGGACGGCGAGCCCGTGCTTCTTGACGAAGAGCACCCGCGCTCCGTCGGGCACGCCGGACACGTTCGTCCCAAACCCGTCCTCCTCCTCACCGGTCGCTCGGGCCACCGCAACCACCTCGGCGTACGTCACCTCGGCCGAAGCTTCCTTGGCCCCGGCGGGCAGATAGAGGCCGGCGGAGGTGCGTGTTTCACCCGGCAACAAGCGCACGAGAACCCGTGGACCGAGCGGCATGACGTGTCGGGTTACGCGAGGCGGCGCGTCCTCGCCCTCGAGACTGACCGTCTCCTCTTCGTGTTCGTCGACCATGCTCAGGCTTTAGGAATTCGCATTGTTTGGGGTCCGACGTCCACAGCAGGCGGCCCGGCCCGGACCGTAACGCCACGAATTTCCACCACTTGGCGGTCTCCTCGGGCGTCGCAGCCCGCTCTCGACGCCCGCAGCGTCAGCGGGTCGACTCTGCGTGCAAGACCGGCGCTCGGAGCGTAAAATCCCGCCAGTGGGTCGGTTTGCCGTCAGCGTCTGGCACACCTGGTTGGAGCTCGCCCCGTGGTTCCTTTTGGGCGTAAGCGCCGCGATCGTCCTCCATCGCTACCTTCCGCGGAGTTTTGCCGAGCGCCGGCTTCGAGGTGCAGGCGGCGTCCCGACGGCGGTGGCGCTGGGTGTGCCGCTCCCGCTCTGCAGCTGCGGCGTCCTGCCCGCGGCGCTGGGGCTGCGCAAGCATGGCGCAAGCTCCGGAGCTTCGGTCGGGTTCCTGATCAGCACCCCGCAAACCGGGGTGGATTCCATCCTGGTGAGCGCCAGCTTTCTCGGATGGCCCTTCGCCGTGTTCAAGGTGGTCAGCGCAGCGGCGATGGGCCTCGTCGGCGGCTGGACGGCGGATGCCCTCGACCCACATCCGCCTCCGGCGACTCCCGCCGACTCGGGACCGGTCGCAACCCGGCCCACGTGGAGGGAGAGCTGGGCCCACGGCGTCGAGATCCTCGACATGGTTCTTCCTTGGGTGGTGCTGGGCGTCCTGATCTCGGCGGCGCTCGACGTGTTCATCCCAAGGAGCGCCTGGCTGATGACCGAGCAGCTCGGGGTCTTCGGCGGCATGGTCGTCGCGCTGGCGGTCGCGCTGCCTCTGTACGTCTGTGCGACCGGGTCGGTTCCGATCGCTGCCGCGCTCGTGGCGAACGGCCTGCCCGCCGGCGCCGCGCTCGTCTTCTTGATGGCGGGCCCCGCGACCAACGCCGGGACGGTCGGCGCGCTGGCCAAGCACTTTGGCCGCCGCGTGGCCGGGGTGTACGTCGCGACGATCGTCATCGGGTCGATCGGTCTCGGCTGGGCGTTCAGCCTGGTCTGGACCCCCGCGATTCGGACCGGTGCCGACCACGGCCACCACGCCTGGTGGGCCGTGGTGTCCGGAGCCACCCTTCTCGTCTTCACTCTCCGCTACGGACTCCAGCGCCTCCGTGCGTTCGGGGCGACCGATTCGGCACGAAAGGCGGCAGCCACCGGCGCGTCCTACGAGCTCGAAGTGGAGGGCATGACGTGCGGAGGATGCGTTCGGAAGGTCGAAGGCGCGCTCCGGGAGACCCCCGGAGTCGTGGCTGCCTTCGTCGAGCGCGAGCCGGGGCGCGCGGTCGTCGAGGGCACTGCAGCTCCCGAAATGCTGGTCGAGGCCGTGCGGCGCGTTGGTTTTCGGGCGCAGCCCAAGCTGGCTACGACCGCCGAGTCACGCCCCGGCTAGTCCGGCGCCGCCGCCGACCGACGGCCACACTCAGCGCCAGGAGTGAAGAGACGACCAGCACGGAGAATGCCTGACGAACGATGTCGGCGAGCTCCGCGGGGTGAGCATGGATGTCGCCGTTACCGATCCGTCCGGCGATCAGCACGGCGGCGACCATCATCCCACTGACCATGCCCAGGTGCCGCGACATCGCAGCCATCGCTCCCGCCCGCCCCACTTCGTCCGGCCGAACGCTGTTCATGATGGTGGTGATGTTGGCCGAGGCAAAGAGTCCGAACCCCAGTCCCTGGAGCCCCATCAGGACCGCGACGCGAAGGATGGGGGTCTCGGGACCGAGCGTCGCCCCAAGCACGGAGGATACGGCCACCGCAACGACCCCGAACGTCGAGATGAGCGTCGGCCGCAGACGGTCGGCAAAGCGCCCCGCGAGAGGGGAGACCGCGGCCATGACCACCGTTCCGATGGCCAGGACCTGCCCGGAGATGCGCGAGGGATAGCCGAGGGTGACCTGCATCAAGAGACTCAACATGAAGACGGTGCAGAACGCGTTCATGTAGAGGAGAAGCTGTACGAGCAGAGCGGAACGAAGGGGTCGATTTTCGGCCAGGCGAGCGACGTCCAGCACCGGCTTCGAGATCTTGCGCTGCCGCCATAAAAAGACAGCGAAGAAGAACGCTCCGAATCCGATGAGCGCGATACCGAACGCGCCCGTTCGCGCGTGCGCCGTCCCCAAGACCAGGCTCAGCACCGCCAGCACCAAGACCCCGACGCTCACCGGGTCGGGTCCTCGACTCGGCCAGCGTCCTCGAGACGGCATGATCCGCTCTACGAAGGCCGCCCCGGCGAGGAGCACCGTTCCGCCGACAAAGAATACCCCGCGCCAACCCGCAGCCTCGACGATGAGCCCGGCGCACACCGGCCCCAAGGCCAATCCGGAGTAGATGGTTCCCATGGAGATGCCGAAGACGCGCCCCCGACGATCGGGCGGCACCAGGTCGGCGACGATTCCGGCGCCGGTCGAGGCGATCATGGAAGCGGAGACGCCCTGTAGAAAGCGCATGACGAGAATGAGTCCGACCGACGAGCTGAATCCGATGACGAGCGAAATGAGACCGAATCCGAGAAGTCCGAGCTTGTAGAGCGTTCGCTTGTCGGTCGCGTCAGCCAGCTGTCCTGCGGGAAGCATGAAGCTCAAGCTCCCCGCCAAGAAGAGGGTCTCGATCAGACCGAGACTGGCCGCGCCCGCACCGAGGTCGGAGCCCAGGTCGGGCAGCAGGACGGCAACCCCGGAAAACATGAACGGTGGGGCGAACTGCGAGGCGATCACGGCGGCCAGGATCGGTCGACGCCGAACGGGCGCGCGGCCGTCGGATGCGGATGGTCGATGCATGACACGCAAGGCGGGCCTCGACTCACCGCAGCGGTCGCTGGAAGTGTTGATAATCGCGCAACGTGCGCCAGGTACCACCCCAATCGAAGCCCTCGGCTCGAAACGCGGACACCACCGAAGCATCCACCCGGGCGGGGTGGTCGAGGGATCGGTCGGTCCACGTTCGACCTTCCTCGGGGCGGACGACCGCACCTTTGACGTACGGATTGTAGAGCGGATTGAGATCGATCGCCCGACCGTAGGCGTGGGAGCTGAAGCCGCGACGCGCGCCGGTCACCGGACGACAGTTGAAGGCCGACGTGTTGTTCGCGCGCATGGAAGCGGCGTCGTCACCGGCGAAATCGCTCGCCGGCGTCATCCGCTCGATGGGATAGCCGAGCTCGTAGAGGACTCGAAAGACCCGAACGACGGGCTCTGCGATCCGCGCGTGCACGATGAGCTCTCCCATTCGACGTCGCCCATCGAAGCCTCGATGCGCCACCCGCACGCGCCGAAGGTCGGAGGGTGACACCGGACACCCGGGGTGAAGAGTCGTCCCCTGCATGCGCTCGAGACGCTCGCGAGGAACCGGGGTCACTTCCGATACGAAGGACTCGGTAGAGACGGCAGCCAGCAGCAAGATCCAATACCCCACGAACATCCTCTAATCTGCAGAGTCGATGCCGAAAGCCCGGAGCAGCTCGAGCGCTCCGTGCGTGGGCGTGATCTCGCCGGCGATGACTCTGGTTTCCACCTGCCTTCGCCGCTTCTTGACCTCGGAGTGGTCTTCGAATGCCGTCTTCAGCCCGTCCTCGACCGCGGAGCGCAGCCAATAGCCGAGCTGCTCCTTGCGCCGTTGAGCGAGGACACCCGATGCCGTTCCCGTCGAGCGGTGTTCGAGCACGTCACGCCAAACGTCGTCGATGCCCGCCCCTTCGCGGGCACTCACCGTGTGGACGGACGGCGTCCAGGCGGAGCCTCGGGGCGTGAAGAGCGAAAGAGCGCTCCGCAGCTCGCCGGCGGCGGTCGCCGCCCGAAGCCGGTTATCACCGTCCGCCTTGGTGACGGCCAGGATGTCGGCCCACTCCAAGACCCCTCGCTTGATGCCCTGGATTTCGTCTCCCGCCCCGGCGAGCATCAGCAAGAGAAACGTATCGACCATCATGGCGACCGCCGCTTCGGACTGTCCTACGCCGACGGTCTCGACGAGCACGACATCGTAGCCCGCCGCTTCGCAGACCAGCAGGGTCTCCCGGGTTCGCCGCCCGACTCCGCCCAAGGCTCCGGCGGATGGCGATGGCCGGATGAACGCCCCCGAGTGCCGGCTCAACCGCTGCATGCGTGTCTTGTCGGCGAGAATGCTTCCTCCCGTCCGCTCCGAACTCGGGTCGACGGCCAGCACCGCAACCCGGCTTCCATCTTCGACCAGCCGCATTCCCAACGCCTCGATGAACGTGCTCTTACCGACGCCCGGAGGTCCGCTGATTCCAACCCGTACTCCGTCCGGGTTGACCGGTAGGAGCTCGAGGAGCTCCTGGGCCTGTCGCCGATGATCCGGTCGCCGACTCTCGACCAGCGTGATCGCTTGTCCGAGCGCCGCTCGGTCCCCGGTCGGGAGCCGCGAAGCCAGCGCCGCCGGCCCCAGCCGCTCGCGCATCAGCCGTCGTCCGGCGCGAGGTCGCGGGTGAGAGACTCGACGAGTTCGGCCGCCGCCTCGGCGATGACCGTTCCCGGCCCGAACACGGCGGCAACACCGAGTTCATGAAGGGTCTCGTAGTCGTCCGGAGGAATGACGCCGCCAACGACGACCTTCACGTCGGACCGCCCGAGCGCGCGGAGCCCCTGGATCAGCTCGGGCACCAGGGTGAGATGGCCCGCGGCCAAAGAGCTCACCCCGACGATGTGGACGTCGTTTTCGACCGCCTGCTTGGCGGACTCCTCCGGGGTCTGAAACAGCGGCCCGATGTCGACGTCGAACCCCAGGTCGGCGAATGCCGAAGCGATCACCTTCTGTCCGCGGTCGTGGCCGTCCTGTCCCATTTTGGCCACGAGGATCCGCGGACGCCGGCCTTCGAGCGCCACGAAGCGCTCGACGAGTTCAGCGCACTTCACGGCGTTTTCGTCCTCGCCGAGCTCTTGCTTGTAGATGCCTCGAACCGCCTCGATCTTCGCCTCATGCCGTCCGAATACCTTCTCCAAAGCGTAGCTTATCTCGCCGACCGTCGCCCGGCGTCGAGCCGCTTCGATGCTCAGCTCGAGCAGGTTACCCTGACCACGCTCCGCCGCCGTCGTCAGGTCGTCGAGGGCCCGTTCGACCTCTCGATCGTCGCGCTCGGCCCGAAGTCGACGCAACCGCTCCACCTGCCCCTGGAGGACCGCGCGATTGTCGACCTTGAGCACCTCGACCTTCTCCGGCTCCTGCAAACGGAACCGATTGAGCCCGATGATGGTCTGTTGCCCCGCATCGATCCGAGCCTGAGTCCGCGCCGCGGCTTCTTCGATCCTCAGCTTGGGTAAGCCGCGTTCGATCGCTTCCGCCATGCCTCCGAGCTCCCTGACTTCGTCGATGTGCCCCCGCGCCCGCTCGATGAGGCGCGCGGTGAGAGCCTCGACATAGTGGCTTCCGCCCCAAGGATCGATCGTGCGACAGACGCCGGCTTCCTCCTGCAGGACGAGCTGCGTGTTGCGGGCGATCCGAGCCGAGAAGTCGGTGGGCAGAGCCAGGGCTTCGTCGAAGGAGTTCGTGTGCAGCGACTGGGTGTGGCCATGGACCGCTGCCATCGCCTCGATCGCCGTTCGGGTGACGTTGTTGTAGACGTCCTGCGCGGTCAGGCTCCACCCGGAGGTCTGGCAGTGCGTGCGGAGCGCGAGCGACTTAGGATTGGCCGGAGCGAACGCGGAAACGAGGCGAGACCAAAGGACTCTCGCCGCCCGGAGCTTGGCGACTTCCATGAAGTAGTTGATGCCCATCCCGAAGAAGAAGGAGAGTCGGGGAGCAAAGTCGTCGATCGATAAGCGAGGTCCGCGGTCGCGCCCGCCTCCTGCATGTGATAGCCGGATATCGAAATGCTGTTGAACTTCGGCATCTTGGCCGCCGTGAAGGCGAAGATGTCGCTGATGATCCGCATGGAAGGCTTCGGCGGGTAGATATACGTGTTGCGGACCATGAACTCTTTGAGGATGTCGTTCTGAATCGTCCCCGATAGGGCTTTTGAAGCGACGCCCTGCTCTTCGGCTGCCACGACGTAAAGAGCCATCACCGGCAGGACCGCACCGTTCATCGTCATCGACACGCTCATGCGGTCGAGAGGAATCCCGGCGAAAAGAACCTCCATGTCGAGAATACTGTCGATGGCGACTCCCGCCATGCCCACATCGCCGCCGACCCGCGGGTGGTCGCTGTCGTAGCCTCGGTGAGTCGCGAGGTCGAAGGCCACGGACAAGCCGCGTTGTCCGGAAGCCAGGTTTCGGCGGTAGAAAGCGTTGCTCGCTTCCGCGGTCGAAAAGCCGGCGTACTGTCGGAGCGTCCAGGGTCGCGTCCGGTACATCGTGGCATACGGCCCGCGAGCGAAGGGTGCGAACCCTGGAAGGCCCCCCAAGTGGTCGAGGTCTTCATCGCCTTCCGGTCCGTAGGCAGCGTCGATCTCGATGCCCTCCGGCGTGGTCCAGGCCGGCGCTTCCGGTCGGGACGCCGGCCGCCGGGGCCCGAGCTGCACATCACGATACGAAGAAGGTAGACGGCTCATCGGGACTCCTCCCACTGGGTCCAAAGCGACTCGAGAAAGGCGAGCGCATTGTCTTTGGCGCTGATGAAGCGACCGTTCGGACCGGCATCCACGCCATCCAGGGGCCGGCCAGCGACGATGACGAGCTGCGCTCCCGCGTCGGCGAGCGCTCGCGCCATGCCTTCGGCGCCGGCCCGATAGGCTTCATCCGTCCCGCACAAGCAAGCGAAGGCGGCGCCGGAGTCGGCGAAGGCCTCGGCGCAGGCGGCCGGAGCATCGCATTCGGGTCCTTCGATCACGCCGAATGCCCCCGCGATGAAGAGGTTCCGGGCCCAGACCGACCGCGCGGTGAAGTCCGCGCGGCGCCCCAGGTTGGCCAAAAAGACCCGAGGCAGCTCTCGGCCCTCCGCGCGGTGGCGGGAAGCGCGGCGGCGAAGCCCTTCGAACTCGTCCGCCCACCGCACGAAGGGCAAAGGGGGAACCACCTCGAAGGATGTTCCCGAGCCCGGGTCGAAGATCGGTCCGTCATCCGCCACCCGCTCGACGATCGACGACCAAGGACCAACGATGACGAAACACGGCTGCTCATCTCGCTGCTCTTCGTCGTCGGCCGCTGGCGGGGGCTCATCGTCGGGATTGGGGAAGGCGTTGACGCCGACGATGGCCCGACGGCGGTGAGCCACGTCGAGAAAAGCGCGCTCGCGCTGGCTGCGGATCTCGTCCTGCCAGCGGCCGATCTGCACCGCGGTCTGAAGCCCGCCTTCCGACTCGAACCGCTGAAAGCGGGACCACGCGGCCGACGCTATCGCCTCCGTGCGTGCCTCGACGTGATACGACCCCCCGGCCGGATCGATCACACGGTGCAGGTGGGACTCCTGTCGCAAGATGAGATGGAGGTTCCGGGCCAGGCGCCGGGCCAGCGACGAAGCCGCCCCTCGCGCCAGGTCGAAGGGAATCGTCACCATCGCATCGGCGCCGCCGATGGCGCCCGCCGTCGCCGCCGCCACCACACGCAGCTGATTGGTCTCCACGTCGCTGAGGGTCAGCATGCTGCGGCTGGGCAGCGCTTCGATGAAGGGTCGAGCGCGGATTCCTCCGGCCTCCAGGGCTCGGTCGAAGACGCGACGGGTCGCCCGGAGGAGAGCGACCCCTTCGAAGACATCGGCGTCGAGGCTGACCCTGAGCTCGGTTGCGCTGACCGCTCGCTCGATCTCGACGCCGAGATCGGTCCAGCGTCGCCACCGCTCGACCGCTTCCGCCAAGACCGCCGCCAGCTGCAGGTCGGGGCTGGCTCCCGCCTCGCTCCAGACCGTCCCATCGATGCGGGCGACGCGGAAGCCGGGGCCCGCCGCTGCCAAGAGGTCGAGGGTGGCCGCTTCCAGCTGCCCGAGCGACGAGGGCAGCGAACCGAGGCGAGCCCGGGCTGCCATCCAGTCGGTGCCCGCGCACCCGCGCAGCTCGCCCGGCGCGTGCCCTGCCTTCTCCACCGCGCGCAGAAGGGCCGCGGCCAGAGGCAGAGCCGCCGGACCTGCATCCAAAACGATGGCGGGCAGGCGCTCGACGTCACCAAGAACACGCTCAAGATCCGACGGTCGACGAACGACGAGCCCCGTACCCCAGGCCGGGTCGAACCTCTCGCGACTCCCCGCGAGGACCAGGACGACGGCATCGGCCCCCCCCGCGACCTCTTCGCCGATCTGGAGCGCAGCGTTCTCGGGCTCCGGTCCAAAGAGCGGGCTCCGGATCTGCCATCCCCGAGGTTCGGTGCGAAACGATCGCGTCGCGGTCCACGGGGCGAAAGCGTGCGCCGGAACGCTCGCGGCGAGCTCCAGCGGCTCGACGCCCCACCCGTCGGGCGTGGGCAGTCGGAGGGCCTGAAGCTCCCGTCCGCCCGTCACTCGCCGCACCTCCTCGAGGTACTCGGCCCATCGGGGGTCCCCGAACGATTCGACACCCGTCACTTCGCGCACGGCCCCATTCGATGCCGCGACCGTGGCCAGGTCAAGGCGGACGCGACCTGCTCGGTCACTCGGGCTCGGTCGCACCCGTCCGCCGGGCCCGAGAGAAGCTCTTCGGGGGATCATGCGGGAACCCAGGCCTCGGGGGACAGGGGGAATCGCGCGTGGCATCCTCGACCGCATGATCGAGCTCGAAGCCGAGGCCCCGATGAATCGCTACCAAGCCTACATCCACGAGTTGGAGGCCATGCACGGCTGGCTGGACGTCGACCTCGTCCACAACTGCTTCTTGATGGGCGAAGAAGTCGGGGAGCTCTTCAAGGCGGTTCGACGCTTCGAGAAGTACTACCGTTCGTCGACGGCCGAAGCGCCAGCGCAGGCCGATGCTCGCGCCCACGTGGCCGAGGAGATCGTGGACGTCTTCAACTACTTGATCGCGATCGCCAATCGACTCGAGATCGACCTGGAGGACGCTTTTCGCGCGAAGAACGCGAAGAACCAAGAGCGCCGCTGGATCACATGACGAGCCCCCCATCGACGTCCAGGCACCGACCGTTGAAGTAGTCGCACTCCACGATGAAACGCACCGCCTGCCACACGTCGTGGGGCTGTCCGATGCGTCCAACCGGTACCCGGGCGATGAGGGCGTCTTTGGCCTTTTGGTTCATGCCCCGAGTCATGGGGGTCTCGATCACCCCCGGAGCGATCGCGGCAACCCGAACCCCGAAGGGCGCAAACTCTCGGGCCCAGGTGACGGTATTGGCGGCCAAGGCCGCCTTCGCCGCCACGTAGTTGCTCTGCCCCCGGTTTCCTTGGCGCGCCACCGACGACATGTTGATGACGACACCCGGACGACGGCCCGACCGGGCCATCGCCGCGACGACCTCGCGGACCATGTATGTGGCTCCGGATAGGTTCACGTCGATCACGGCTTGCCAGAGGTCGTCGGCCAGGGTCGTGACTTCACCCGTCGTTCGGTCGCGCTTCACCAGGAGGCCGTCGCGAATCACTCCCGCATTGTTGACGAGGGCGTTCACGCCTCCGAGCTCCCGATCGGCCCAAGCTACGAAGGCCCGGCAGGCCTCCGGGTCGGCCACGTCCAGTCGTCGGGTCGCGATCCCCTGCGAGCGTGAAGCGAGCGCGGCTTCGTCGATGTCTCCTGCTGCGACGCGCGCGCCCGCCCCGTGCAGCTCTTCGGCGAACGTGGCTCCCAAGCCCGACGCCGCCCCGGTGACGATGACGCTTAGCTCATTTAGCTCCATGGGCTACCTTCATACCGGTCCCGAGCCGCCCTGGACCAGAGTGCGTCGCCTCCGCCCAATCCAACGGTGGTTGCCTCACTTTCCTGTCCTACCAGTGCGCTCCGGTCCCCGTGATCCGGAAGATGATGCTAAGGCCCGACGCGGGCCCTGCCCTGTGAACCGAAGCGTGGGCGACGGTCACGCCGACCGAGTGCGCTCCCACACTCGCAAACTGCATCGTGTCTTCGATTCGGCTCAGTAGAGGATTCGGGTTCGAATGACGCCGTCGATCCGGTCGAGCTTCGCCTTCAGCGGTGTGCCGTCGTGGTCGACGTCAACCACGACATACCCCAAGTGTTCGCTCGTCCGAAGGTACTGACCAATGACGTTGGCCTTGTCATCGCTGAAGGTCCGGTTGAGCTCGGTGAGCACGCCCGGCTGGTTTCGGTGGATGTTGAGGATGCGGTGGGCGTTTTCTTTCACGGGAAGACTGATGTTCGGAAAGTTCACCGCACCGATCGTCGAGCCTTCATCGCTATAGGCCTGAAGCTTGGTCGACACCTCGGTCCCGATGTTCTGCTGAGCCTCGACGGTGCTGCCTCCGATGTGGGGAGTGAGAATGACGTTCGGCAAGCCCTGCAAGGGGCTTTCGAACGCTTCGTCGTTCGACTTGGGCTCGGCGGGAAACACGTCGACCGCGGCTCCGAGTAGGTGCCCGCTCCGCAGCGATTCGGCCAGCGCTTCGATCACGACGACGTTGCCGCGGCTGAGATTCAGCAAGCACGAGCCCGGCTTCATCTGAGCGATCCGCGCACCGTCCATCATGTTGGCGGTATCCGGTGCTTGCGGGACGTGCAGGGTGACGAAGTCGCACTGCGGCAGGAGCTCGTCGAGGCTCCGCACCTGACGGGCGTTGCCCATGGGAAGCTTCGGTTGAATGTCGTAGAAGAGCACCTTCAGGCCGAAGGCCTCGGCCAGGATCGATACCTGAGAGCCGATGTGCCCGTAGCCTATGATCCCCAAGGTACGCCCGCGAAGCTCGTGGCTGTTCTTCGCGGACTTGGTCCATTTCGCGCGGTGGGCGGCGGTGTTCTTGTCGCCGATGCCGCGAAACAGCATCACCATCTCCGCCAGAACCAACTCGGCCACGCTCCGCGTGTTGGAATGCGGAGCATTGAACACTGGGATCCCGAGCTTGGCCGCGTCATCCAGCGCCACTTGGTTGGTGCCGATGCAGAAGCATCCGATCGCCATGAGCCGAGGCGCCTTTCGCAGGACCTCGGCCGTGAGCTGCGTCCGCGAACGAACACCCACCATGTGCGCTGGCTCCAGCGCTTGGACCAGGTCCTCGCCGACGAGCGACGTGCCGAGACGACGAACGTTCGTGTACCCATGGGCGGCGAGGTTCTCAACCGCCTTATCGTGGATGCCTTCGAGGAGCAGGATGTGAATCTTCTCTTTGGGGAAGGACAACGCCTGTCGCGACATGGGATCCTTCAATCGAAGATCTTGCCCGGGTTCAAGCGAAGGTTGGGGTCGAAGGCCCGTTTGATGTTCCGGAACGCAACCAGCTCGGCCGGCGCGCGACTGAATCGAAGGAAGGGCTTCTTGAGCAGGCCGATGCCGTGCTCCGCCGAGATGCTCCCGCCGTGCCGGCGGACCAGCTCGAACAGAACCTCGTCCGTTCCGTGGCAGGCCTCGAAAAACGCCTCCGCCTCGAGATCTTCGGGTTTCATGACGTTGATGTGGACGTTGCCGTCACCGACGTGTCCGAAGAGGTAGACACCAAACTCCGGGTATCTCGCGGCCAGCGTGGCCTGGAGTTCGCCGACGAACGACGGAAGACCGGCGACCGGAATCGAAACATCGTTTTTATGCAGGAGGCCGGCTCGGGCCAAGGATTCACTGATCGACTCCCGGAGGGCCCAGAGCTCCCGCGAGCGCGCCGCGGACTCGGCGAGCACACCGTCTCGAACCAACCCGTCGGCAACGACCTGCTCCATCCAGGCATCGACGGAGGACCACCCCGCCGGCGCCTCGAGCTCGACCAGCACGTACGCCGGATGATCGTCGGAAAACGGTGAGGTCGCGGCACCCTCCTCCTCGACCACCCGCCGACAGGCATCACTCAAGAACTCGAAAGCCAGCAGCACCGGCCCCTCGGCCTGACGGACGGAGCGGTAGAGCTCGAGCGCTCGCTGGAGCGTCTCCACGCCGAAGAGGGCAACACGCGTCTCTCTCGGGGGACGCTCGAGCTTGAGGGTGGCAGCCGTGATCACGCCCAAGGTGCCTTCGCTTCCGATGAAGAGCTGGCGCAGGTCGAACCCCGTGTTGTTCTTCTCGAGAGCGCCGTTCAGTTGCAGCAACTCTCCGGAGACCGTGACGACCTCGAGACCCAAAACCCAGTGGCGTGTGGTCCCGTACCGCACCACTCGGATCCCGCCGGCATTGGTGGCGATGTTGCCCCCGATCTGGCTCGAGCCGGACGACGCAAAATCGACGGGCCACGTGAGATCGTCGGGCTCGACGTGGGCGTGTACCGCCTTCGTGACCGCGCCGGCCTCCACCCGCACCGAGCGCCCGATCGCGTCGACCGGCCCGAGCTTCCGCATGCGCTCGAGGGAAAGCACGATTTCGCCATTCGCAGCGACGGCTCACCCGGCGAGACCGGTGCGGCCTCCGGAAGGAACAACGGCGACTCCGTGGGTGTCGGCGAGGACGAGAAAGCGCCGGACATCTTCTGCCGAGCGCGGAAAGACGACCGCCGTCGGGGCGGGGGCGACGACGCGGGTCCAGTCTCGACCGTAAGCGTCGAGGTCTGTGGGCTCGGTAGAGACGAAACCTCGGTCGAAATCCGACTCGAGGATGCGCAGGAGCTCGGGCGCCGTCATGTCCGTCAAGCAGGCTTCTTGAAGTGCATGATTCCCCAGGCGAGGTGCCCCGCTCGGCCGGCGTCGATCCAGTGCTGAAGCCCCGTCTTCATGTTCTCGAGGTAGGCCTCGGAGCACGTCTCGAGCAAGTCTTCGTAGCGTTTCTCGAGCTCCTGCTTCACGCGAGCATAGTGGCGAGGAAGCTGCTCCGACAACGCTTGGATCTCAACTTCTACCAGCCCCGCGGCCGAAGCGAGGTCGCGGTACATCCGAAATGAACCCATCGCGTCCAAGTGGATTCTCGCCAGAACCGGCCCGAGGACGTCGGGCGGGCAATCGTCGGCCTGCATGGGATCAGTGAAGATGAAGTCTCCACCCGGCGCGAGCACGCGAGCGATCTCGGAGATGACGCGGGGTTTGTCGCCGCTATGAAGGATTGCGTCCTGACACCACACCACGTCGAACGACGCGTCCTCCACGGGAATGCTTTCGAACGCCCCATCGACCACCGCTATTCGCTCGTTCAGACCGGCTTCGCGATTCAACGCTCGCGCGCGCTCGTTCTGAGCCGTGCTGAGGTTCAGGCAAACCACGTTTTGAAGGTCGAAGGCTCGGGCCAAGCGCCGGGCCGCCCCTCCGTACCCCGAACCCACATCGAGGAGTCGCGTCGATGAATCGAGGCTGAGCCGCGCCGCCATGGCGTCCACCGTTCGTCGACTGGCCTCGAAGATCGGCTCTTCGAGCGACTCGTATAGGCCGACGTGGATGTCTTCGCCACCCCAGATCCGGAAGTAAAAGTTGTCGGCGTCGCCGCTGTCGTAATAGTCGCGGGCAATTTTCACGACTTCGGAGCTGTGCTCGATCGTCATCGGTCTACTCGTCCGGATGGTACTCTTCGTCCGGAATGTACTTCTTGGAGGCCACGTGGATCCAGAAGTCCGGGTTTTCGGACCGGTGCGTCTCTTGGAAGTCGCCGAACGTCTTCACATCTTGAAAGCCTACTTCGTAAAGAAGCCTCCTCACGTAGTTTCTGCGAAGCGGGTACATGTTCAAGTGGTATTCCGAATTATCGGGGAATCGATAAACGAAGCGCGCCAGACCTTCGTCGACGTACTCGGGCTCGGCTTCGACGTTGTCGCCGCAATAGTAGTACTTGTGAGTGGGCTGTGTTCCCGAATCCAGGATCGCGTCGTAGTTGCGGGAGTCGAGGATGAGGACTCCATCGTGGCGGAGCGCCGCGTAGAACTCGGCCAGGGCCTTTCGGCGGTCGCGTTCGGAGAAGAGGTGCGTGAATGAATTACCCAGGCAGATGATCGCGTCGTACTTTCCGTACAGGTCGCGATTTAGCCAGCGCCAGTCGGCGTGGACCGTCTGGAGGACGTGGTTACGTCGGCGACCGTTTTCGAACGCCTTGGCCAACATCTCGGGACTGCCGTCGACGCTGACGACGGAGAAGCCCGCTTCGATGAGACGGACCGAGTGAAAGCCAGTTCCGGCTGAGACGTCCAACACGCGCTTCTTGTCCAAGGACCGAAGCGTTCGAATGAAGAAGTCACCTTCACTCTGTGCTCGTGCGTCCCAGTCGATCAGCTCGTCCCACTTGTCGACGAACGCGTGGACATACTCGTTGGTGTATTGGTCGGTGTTTCGTACTGCCAGAGGGTTACCCTCATAGCGCTGCTTTTCGGTATGATTTTCCATGGTCTGAGAGACGCGGTAGAGCCGTGGTCGGCTGCGCGGCGGAGACAACGCCATACCGGACCGGTCGGCGGGCGTCAAAACCTACGGAAGAAACCTGGTTAGGGTATCAATTCAGAACGAATGCGCATCGCTTCATCGAGCACGTCATCGGCGACCGTGCCGGTGATCGTGAGGTGTCCCATCTTTCGACCGATGCGCGGTTCGCGCTTTCCGTAGAGATGAAGATGCGCGTTTGGCACGCGCAACGCTCGGTCGAAACGCGGAAGCACCGCGAACTCTCGATCGCCCGCGAACCAAAGGTCGCCCAAGAGATTCGCCATCGCCGCCGCTGAAACCCTCATGGATGAGTCCCCGAGCGGGAGATTGCACACCGCGCGCAGCTGCTGCTCGAACTGACTCGCACCGGCGGCCTCGATGGTGAGGTGACCCGAGTTGTGCGGCCGCGGGGCGAGCTCGTTCACCAGGACGTCGCCGTCGGGGAGTACGAACATCTCGACGCACAACACTCCGACCAACCCCAAGGTCTCGGCTACGCCCGTCGCTATCGCCTGGGTGAGCTCCAGCGTCGTGGGCGGAAATCGGGCCGGGCACACGGTCAAGTCCAGAATGTGGTTGGCGTGGCGATTCTCGAACGTATCGAAGGCGACGCAGGATCCGTCCTGCGTTCGCGCCACGACCACGGAAAGCTCGGCCGCGAAGTCGACTCTTCGCTCGAGGATCGCTCGGTCGGTCCCGAGGCGCGACCACGCTTCTTCGGAGGCCTCGTCGCCCCTCAGCATCAGCTGACCCTTTCCGTCGTATCCGGACCGGGCAGTCTTGAGGACGCTCGCTCCGAGCGCCGCCAGCCCCGCCCCGAGCTCTTTCGCCGAGTGGATCTCGCGATATTCGGTCACGGGGAAGCCGGCCGACCTGAGCTCGGATTTTTCGCGCAGGCGGTCCTGCGCGATTTCAAGGATCCTCGAAGAAGGATGGGTAGGTAGTCGGTCGGCACACCGCTCGGCGGTCGCCGCGGGGACGTTTTCGAATTCGTAGGTCACCACGTCGACGGAATCAATGAAGGCGTCGAGCTGCTCGAAGTCGAGATAGTCGGCGACGAAGGCTCGATCGGATACCGCCTCGGTCGGCGATCCCGCCTCGGGGGAGTACACGTCGACACCATAGCCGAGGCGTCGCGCCTCATAAGCGAGCATGCGTCCCAGTTGACCGCTGCCCAGAATGCCAACGCGCTGACCGGGAAGGATCACGGAAGCTGCTCCTGGCGCACCGCGCTCCGCCGGGCCGCACGATAGGACTCGATGGCCTCCCCCAGCTCCGGGAACGAGGCAGCCAACATGGCGGCGGCATACAGTGCCGCGTTGATCGCCCCCGCTCGACCGATGGCCATCGTCCCCACCGGAACTCCGGCCGGCATCTGATTGATGGACAACAGCGAATCGAGGCCGTTCAGCGCTCGACTCTGAATCGGCACTCCGATCACCGGGAGGATGGTTTCGCTCGCGATCATGCCGGGAAGATGAGCCGCGCCGCCGGCACCTGCAATGATCACTCGAAGGCCCCGGTCCTTGGCCTGCTGACCATAGGCCATCATGTCGCCGGGAGTCCGGTGGGCAGAGACGACGCGACACTCGTGGGGAATCTCGAGGGATTCGAGAGTCTTGTGGGCGTCGACCATGGCGGGCTCCCAGTCACTCTTGGAACCCATGATCACGCCCACGAGAGGATGGTCCACGTCGGCCAGACGAGTCACCGGTCGACTGTTGCGTCATGCTTGGAGGGATTCAAGTCGAAATCCCGAAGCCCGACGATTCGACGACGAAAAGTCATAGATACGGAGCGAAGAGACGGGCGATACCGTCCCGGAACCGGACGGAGAAGCTCCGTTCGCGCCATTCGGCGGCCGTCATCCTCCGCGAAGCAGCGCGACGGGCATCGAACTCGGCGGCCAGACTGCCGGCCAGGCCACGGTCGTAGACCTCGACGTTCAGCTCGAAGTTGAGACGGAGCGACCGCGGATCCCAGTTCCCGGATCCGATCAACGTCCAGCCATCATCGACGATCATGAGCTTGGAGTGATCGAAGGGTGGCGGCGAAAGCCACACTCGACACGGAGACTCCAGCACGGGGAGAAGCTGGCCCCACATCGCCCACTGTACGAAACGCAGGTTGCTGCGCTCGGGCAGCACCACGTCGACCTCGACTCCACGATGCGACGCGACTTCGAGCGCCGTCCGGATGGAGTCGTCGGGAAGAAAATACGGAGTCAAGATGCGAACCGAACGCTTCGCTGCGGCCAGGCCGGCGAGGATGGCCCAGCGGAGGCGGTCGTGATCCTCGTCGGGTCCGTCGGCGATCGTCCGGGCAACCGAAGCCCCCGAAGGCCTGGCCGCATCCGCCCAGGCCGGTCCGGTCAGCTCTTCTTTGGTGGTGAACCACCAATCCTCGGCGAAGACCTGGAAGATCTGGCGCACGACCGGACCGTCGACACGAAAGTGGATGTCTCGGACCGGATCACGAGGGCGCGCCTTCAATCGATGGCCTTGGCGAATGTTCATGCCTCCGGTGAAGGCCATTCTCCCGTCGACGACCAACGCCTTCCGATGGGTCCGGAGATTGACGTACGGAGCTCGGGAGAAGACGGCGGGCATGAATCGGGCATGGGGAACGCCTCTTCGTCGAAGATCGCTGAGAACCGAAGGACGAGAGTAGCGAAGTCCCGCATCATCGACGAGCACCCGCACCTCGAGACCGCGCTGATGGGCTCGAGCCAATGCTTCGACGAACTCCTTTCCCGTCTCGTCGCGGTCGAAGATGTACGTCATCAACGCCAGCGATCGTCGGGCCTCTTCGATCGCCTCCAGCATGGCCGGATAGGCTTCTTCACCATCGATCAGGGGGAGGAACCGGTTGTGCTCCACCCGCGTGAAACGGCAGACCGTATCGAGCGCTCGGGCCAGCGAGTCGAACTCGGGCAGGGGCTCCACGCTCGGCCGGTCGACGGCCTCCGCGGGAAGCGCCGTCCTGTGCGACGCCCGCAGGCGCGCGGCGCGACGGCGGATGCGGTTGATCCCGAAGACAAGGTACAGGAGCGGCCCCAACCCTGGAGCCAGCCAGATGACGCCGACCCACCCGAGCGCCCCGCGCTCGTCGCGCTTGGTCATGACCACGTGGGCCGAGGCGAGGAGCGCCGCGGACAGCGTGGCCACCGCGGCGGTCGCGGTGACCCAATGCGGCTCGATGTCGAGGAGAAGCAGGGGTCGACCCGTGGGCGGCTCAGCTCGCGTCGTGGAACTTTATGCCGCAGCCGAGGGCCTTGGTCTCGGGCACCGAGATGGGCCTGCCGGCCACCAGCTCGGTCAGCGCGTCCTTTAAGTACGTCTTGGTCACCTGCTCGGGGTCCTGCGCGTTATCGTCGATCGTCCCGTGATAGACGAGCCTCTGGTCGGCATCGAACAGGAAGACCTCGGGTGTTTTGTCTGCGCCAAAGGCGCGCGCCACCGACGAGCCGGAGTCGATCACGTAGGGATACCTCATGCCCTGATGCTCCGCACGCTCCCGCATGCCGTCCGGACCATCGACCTCGTTGGCCCGGGGATCGTTCGAGTTGATGGCAATGACGCCTACCCCTTGGTCCAAGAAGGCATTGGCCGTCGCGACGACCCGACTCTGCCAAGCCTTCACCCATGGACAGTGATTGCAGGTGAAGATGACGAGGACGCCCTTGTCCTTGGCGACGGTCGCGATCGAAGTCTCGACTCCGTCGAAGTCCGCCAACACGCGTTCGGCGAGCGGCGCCCGGTCCCCGATGCGAAGGCCGGCGCTCTTCGGGTCATCGGGCTGAGACGAGGGCTTCGAGCCGGCGTGCTTTGCGTGCTCGGGGTCATCGGGCTGCGACGAGGGCTTCGAGCCAGCGTGCTTTGCGTGCTCGGGGTCGTCGGGCTGCGACGAGGGCTTCGATCCCGCATGCTGCGGATGCTCGGGTGTGGGGGACTGCTGACAGGCCAGGGCCAGGGCTGCGGTGAGCCCGAGCGTGGTGGGATTCCTCATTGTGTTCTCCTTTGGTGGGCAGGGTTGTCGGTGAGACGGCGAAGGGTTGCCCGCAGGTCGGCCTGCTCCACTTTGCCGAACCACGTTTTCACGCGTGCGCCGCGAGCATCGAAGATGAAGGTGGCGGGCATGGCGCCGGACCATTCGGGGGCCAGTGCATCGATGAATTCCTGGTCCGAGCCCATCTTGAGGTAGCTCGGCAGGTCGGCCTTCTGGGAGCGCAAGAACTCGAGCGTCGCCTCGCGTTCGCTGGGAAAATCGGTGCTCACGAATACGAGGGCGACCCCGCGGTCTTCGAAGCTACGAGTGACCGACTGGATGTACGGAAACTCCTCCCGACACGGCCCGCACCAGGTCGCCCAGACGTTCACCAGCGTGAAGTCGCTGTCGGAGTGGGCGATGCGCTGGACGAGCTCGGCCCCGGTGATCTCGATCAGGACTTCGGGACCCGCGGAGCCCTCGCGGCAACCCACTGCCGCTACGACCGCGAGGGTGCAGAGGACCCGCAGGCGGCATGGGGCGCTCACTCCGCGGTCTTAGCAGATCGCTCTCGGGCTGGGCTTCAGAAAACACTTCCGTCGGGCGAGCACCCGGACCACGGTAGAAGGACGTGAATTCCGGGGGATGGCAGCCGTGGCTCGGCCTGGCGTTGGCTGAAGCGAGTCTCTTCGTCGGGCCCGCGCTAGCCGCCGGGACGAGCATGCGCTGGTCGTCGCTCATCGATGGCTTCGTGCTGACGTCGATCCTGGCTCTGGTCGGGCTCCACTTGTTCCCGCAGGTTTTCGCCGAGCTGGGCCTCTGGGCACTCGCCGCCGCCGTGGCCGGCTTTGCCCTCCCCGCGCTGCTCCACGGCATCGGCCGCGGGGCAGCCCGCCTGGAGGGCGCCGTCTTGGGACTGGCGGCCTTCGGGCTCGGCGTGCACGCCGCGCTCGATGGTGCTGCGCTGGCGGCAACCGCACATGCCAGGGACTACCAGCCCGTCGTGTGGGCCGTGGCGCTCCATCGCGTGCCGGTGGGTCTCTTCGTGTGGTGGACCATCCGACCGCGGGCTGGCCCGAGATGGGCGACGCTGGCGCTGCTGGCAATCGGGCTTGCTACGCTGGGGGGGTTCGGTCTCGCCGCGCCGCTCGAGGGGATGCTGGGCGTTCCGTTTACCTCGGTGGTCGTCGCCTTCGTGTCCGGCTCGCTCCTTCACGTCCTCGTCGACCATGGGCCGACCCGCAACCCCGCACCCAGTCGGAGACTCGAGCTCCTCGGAGGAGTCTTGGGACTGGCGACGGTCGGCGCCGGCGAGTGGGAGCACCACTTCGTACAGGTCGAGCCTTTCGCGCGGGCTTTTCTGGCCCTCGCGCTCGATGCGGCGCCCGCGCTTCTGGCTGGCTACCTTCTCGCCGGTCTAATCAAGAGCTTCGTGCCGCCCTCTTCAATGGCGTGGCTCGCTCGCGGCTCGACGTGGTCGCAGGCGGCTCGGGGCACCCTTTTCGGAGCACCGCTTCCCATCTGCTCGTGCAGCGTTCTGCCCGTGTACAAGGGTCTCGTGGACGGAGGCGTGCCGACGGCAGCGGCCGTCGCCTTCCTGGTCGCGACCCCCGAGCTCGGCATCGAGACCATCTTCCTGTCGGTCAGTCTCCTTGGGCGCGAACTGACGGCGGCCCGGGTGGTCGCGGCCGTGGCGACGTCGCTGATCGTCGGCGTGCTGGTCGGTAACCGCTGGCCGACCGTTTCCACGGACGTTCAGGCCTCGAAGTCGCCCGTCGCTCCTACCTTCAAGGCTCGGCTGGTGGCCGCGGCCCGGTTCGGGCTCGGAGAGGTCGTCGTCCACACCGCCGCCTGGATCGTGTTGGGCCTGATGGTCGCCGCCGCGATCCCCCATTCGAGTCTCGGGCCGTGGCTGAGTACGCTGCCTCCCTGGATGGAGGTACCGCTCTTCGCCGTGGTCTCCGTCCCCCTATACGTCTGCGCCTCCGGAGCCACGCCGCTGGCCGCCGGCCTGTGGGCCGGGGGCGCCAGCCCGGGCGCGGTGCTCGCGTTTCTGCTCGCCGGCCCCGCGACCAACCTCACGACCTTCGGTGTCCTGGGCCGACTTCACGGTCGTCGGGCCTCGCTCTTCTTCGCGGCCACCATGATCGGGTTGGCCTGCGGAGCCGGAATACTCGTCAACCTCGCATTTGCTCGGGGCGCGGTCGAAGCCCCCCAGCCCGTCGCGCATGCTCACGGCGTCCTTTCTTGGACCTGCCTGGTTCTCCTGACCGCCATCTTCGCTCGCTCGGTCGCGGTCCAGGGGATCCGGGGCGTCCTACGCGGCCTTTTCCATGTCGACACGCCCGGTTCGGCCCACGACCACGGTCACCATCACGGTCACCACGGTCACGCTCACGACGAACTCACCGTCCCACGAGGAGCCAGCGAAACATCGGTATCCACGTCAGCTCATACTGGGTAAAGCCCGCCCGGCGAGCGAGTGCCTGGAGATCGTCGCGCTTGAACGCGCGATTGACCGAAACCGGAGCGTCGAACCGCACGTAGCGCGGGCTCCGGCGGAGCCACGTCAACCACTTCGACGCCTCGAACGGGATCCGGTGGCGATGAAGATCGTTGATGATCACCGCGGACCGGGCCGCGCGCCGCATCGCCTTTAGCGCCTGAACCGCTTCGTCACCGTCGAAGTGGTGCAGAGTCAAAGCCATGTGCACGACGTCGTAGGACCGCGGCGCCAGCTGAAAGAGGTTCGCGTGCTCGAAGCTCGACCTTTGGCTTGCATGGTGGGCACGCGCGAAGCCGATGGCCGCGTCATCGTCGTCGATCCCAATGTAGCGAGCACTCAGGCCCCGACGATCCGCCCACTCGAGGACGCGCGGAGCGAGCTCCCCGCCCCCGCAGCCTACGTCCAGGAAGGTGAAGGTCCGCGCTGCCTCGAGTCCTCGCGCTCGATTCAGTCCGGCGAGCGTCGTGGCATGGCCTCCGAGCCAGCGGTTGATCCAGGCCAGCTCCCGATAGACCCCCACGAGCTCTTCCGGGTCTGCGTCACGGGCATCCATCAACTCCGGCGTCCGGCTGCGCGCGGTCTCATAGGCGGGAACGATGGTCACCGGCGCAGGTGAACGGCTCGCTGGGCTGTCGTCCAGCCCTTCCCGTCCTTGCGGGCCGACCTGCCCCTCAGGTCTCGCGCTCGAGCCGGCGATAGAGGGTCCGGCGGTCCAGACCCAAGATCTTCGCCGCGCGACTCTTGTTGCCATCGACCGCGCTCAGGACGGTGCGGATGTAGCGCTTCTCCAGATCGCTGAGGGTCATCATCGACTCCGGCGCCCCGTCATCGTCGACCACGAGTCGGGCGCTCTGGTGCTCTCGGATCTTGGGCGGCAGATCGTCGATCATGACCTGATCGAAGCGCGTCAGCGTCACCGCTCGCTCGATCGCGTTCTCGAGTTCGCGTACGTTGCCCGGCCAGTCGTAGTCGAGAAGCCGCTGGGCCGCCGACGAGGACAGCCCGCGAACCTCCTTGCCGGCGCGCTTGGCGAAACGCGTCACGAACTTCTGAGCCAGGACCAGAATGTCGTTCCCGCGCTCGGCGAGCGGCGGCAGGTCGACCTGCACGACGTTGATGCGGTAGTAGAGGTCTTCTCGAAATCGGCCTTCCTCGACCAAGGCTTCGAGATCCCGATGCGTCGCGGCCACGATACGCACATCGACCTCCACTTCGCCGTCGCCGCCCACCGGCCGTACCCGTCGCTCCTGAAGAACCCGCAGCAGCTTGGGCTGGACGTCGAGCGGCATCTCACCGATCTCGTCGAGGAAAAGCGTTCCTCCGGCCGCCCCGACGAAGAGCCCTTCCCGCCGGCGACGAGCGTCGGTGAAGGCGCCCTGCACATGCCCGAAAAGCTCGCTCTCGAGCAGAGTCGAGGGCACGGCTGGCAGGTTGACAGCCACGAACGGGCCGTCCGCTCGGTCGCTCAGTCGATGGAGAGCGCGGGCGGCGAGTTCCTTGCCCGTGCCGCTCGGTCCGGAGATCAGCACGGTGGCGTCACTGTCGGCGACCCGCTGCAGCAGGTCGCGCACCCGCTCCATCTGTGAGCTGTCGCCGAGAAGCTCGTCGACCGAGGGACGCTCGGCCACCCGGTCACGGAGCCGGCGCACCTCCTCACGCAACGCTCGATGATCCAGCGCGCGCTCCAGGAGGACGGGGAGTGTCTGCAGATCGATCGGTTTTGTGACGAAGTCGTAAGCGCCGGCCCGGATCGCCGCGACGGCGGTCTCCAGGCTTCCATGAGCGGTCACCACGACCACCGGCAAGCCCGGCCGACGGTCGACGATCTCGCGGCAAAGCGTGAGACCGCTCTCGGTTTCGAGCTGGATGTCGGTCAGAACGACGTCGGTTCCTCGACTGTCCAGCTCCTCCAAGGCCCGCCGCGGATCGGTATACCCGCGCACCTCGTACCCGCGCGGGCCGAGGCCACCTCGGAGCAGAGCCAACACCGTGGGATCGTCGTCCACGACGACGACCCGCCGGTGCCCGTGTCGAACTCCGGCATCCAAAAAGCGAACTCCCTGCGAAATAGTTCGCTCAACGGGGCACAAATGGCCAGAGACCTCCTCACAATTCCGCGCAATTCTTCGGGAGGAGCCAGGATGGGCCCCGGCTGGCTAAAGGGTCCGGCGGGAGGCCCGGTCCAGCAGATCGACCTGGTCGGCGGTGAGACGCAGCTCGGCCGCGCGGGCGTTCATGCGAGCCTGCTCGGAGGTCCGGGCGCCGGGGATGGCCAAAACCAGGTCACCGTGGACCTGCAGCACCCACGCCAGGGCCACTTCCGCGGGGGTCGACGCCTGCTCTTCGGCGACCCGCTTCAAGGTATCGAGCAGCGGAACGGTCCGCTCTAGGTTCTTCGCCCCGAAAGCCGGCAGGAACCGGCGAAGGCCGCCCTGGCGGATCGCTCGGGGGTCGTCGTGATAGCGGCCGGAAAGCAGCCCCTGCCCGAGCGGCGAATAGGCGATGATCGAGATGCCGAGCTCCCGGCAGACCTCGAGAACGCCGTTTCGCTCGATGCTCCGGTCGAGCAGGCTGAAACGAACCTGGTTCGACGCCAGGACGCGTCCGTGCTTGGTGAGCTCGGCGTGGGCGCGACGCAGCTGCGGGGCGGAGAAGTTGCTGACGCCGACGGCCCTGATCTGGTGCTTCTCGATGAGGCCCGCCATCACCCGCATCTCGGCCTCCACCGGCGAGAGCCCGAACGGATGATGGACCTGATGGAGATCGACGGCGTAGGGGCGCAGGGCCTCCACGCGGTCGGAGAACGTCTCCCGTATCGAGGGTGATGTCCGAAGGTTAGGGGTCCACTTGGTAGCGATGACGACGTCGCCCGGCGAGCGCCCGGCCGCCTGCAGAGCCCGGGCGAGGGAGCGTTCGCTCGCTCCACGGCCGTAGGCCTCGGCGGTGTCGAACCAGTCGACTCCAGCATCGAGGCTGGCCCGCACGACCGCGTCGACGTCCGCCTCCGACATGGCCGGCCAAAACGCCCCGACCAGCCCCCGGCCCTGAGAAAACTGCCAGCAGCCGAGGCCGACCGCGGACACCCGCAGGTCGGTGCGCCCCAATGCGCGTTGCTCCACGGCGTGGGACTACATCGTTTGGAGACATCCGAGGAGGAATATCGGCCCGCGGAGGCGCCCACCGCCGGCGGCCCGCGCACTGAAACCGGATCCAGTTCTTGGTCCCGGACGCAGTTTTGGCATGCTCGGCCGGTGAGCACCTATGTGGTCGGCGATATTCAGGGGTGCGCCCGGACCTTCGATGCGCTCCTCGAACGGATCGCCTTCGACGCGGAGCGCGACGAGCTCTGGCTGGTCGGAGACCTCGTCAATCGCGGGCCCGACAACGTCCACGTCCTGCGACGGGCCCGAGCGCTGTCGGCGACGGTGGTGCTGGGCAACCATGACCTCCATCTCCTCGCTCGGGTAGAGGGACTTCGCCCTCGAGCACGGCTCGACACACTGGACGACGTCCTCGCCGCACCGGACGGCGAGGAACTCGTCTCCTGGCTGGCCGCTCGCCCTTTCCTTGTCCGGAGGAACGACGTCGTCATGGTTCACGCCGCGATCGATCCCCGGTGGACCTGGCGAGAGGCCTCTTCACGGGCGGACCAGGCCCGTGAGCTTCTCGCGAGCCGACGCCGCGAGGTGATCACCCAGCTCGCCCATCGCCGACCGCCGCCGGCCGACCCCGAAGTCATCTCGGTGGCTGCGGACATCGCGGTCTTCACGCGCATGCGCATGGTCGACTCTGCTGGCAAAGCCGAGCCGCGCTACGCCGGGCCGCCGGAGGATGCGCCGCCCGGCCTCCGGCCCTGGTACGCGGATCACGCTTTGGAGCCGGACCTGCGCGTGTACTTCGGCCACTGGGCCGCCCTCGACGTCCGCCGACTTGGGCGGTTCACGTCGCTGGACAGCGGCTGTGTCTGGGGACGGCGGCTGACGGCTCTGCGCCTCGAGGACGGTGAAGTCGTCTCGGTGGATACGCTTGATCGCATCGGTTCGAACGGGGGAGGCACCAGGCCATGAATGCACGCCGGATCCTCTTCGTGTGCTTGGGCAACATCTGCCGTTCCCCGACGGCGGAAGCCGTCTTTCGCAAGATCGCGGAAGACGAGGGCCATCGCTTCACGCTGGATTCGGCCGGGACCGGAAGCTGGCACACCGGGGAGAGTCCCGACCCACGCATGGTCGAGGCCGGGGCCCGGCGCGGTTACCGGCTGGCGGGATCCGCTCGCCAGGTGCGGCCCCAGGACTTTCACGACTTCGACCTGATTCTGGCCATGGATCGGGACAACCTGCGCGATCTCGAGCGCCAAAGGCCCTCGGAACCGACGGCCGACCTCCGATTGTTCCGCGATTTCGACCCGGAAGAGCCGGGGACCGACGTTCCCGACCCGTACTATGGTGGCGAAGACGGATTCGACCGCGTCGTGCGGATCGTCGAACGCACTTCGCGGAACCTGTTGAATCACTTCACTCCTCGAGGGTGATGCAGACTTTGCCGAAATGCCCGCCCCGCCCGAAGCTCTCGAGAGCGGCCGCGGCGTCGACGAACGGGACCGTGCGGTCGATGATCGGATGCAGCCGATGGTGGGCGATCGCGACATTCATCGCCTCGAAGTCCTGGCGGGGGCCGACCAGCACGCCCTGAAGCCGGACGTTCTGCATGACGACGGGAAGAAGCGACAGCTCGGCCGTCACGCCTCCGAGCACGCCGATCATGTGGACCGTGCCCCCCGGGGCGATCGCAACCAGACTCTGGGCCAGCGTATCGCCGCCGCCCACGTCCACCACGTGGGACGCGCCGTCACCCCCGGTCAGGTTCTTGACCGCCTTTCCCCAGGCGGGCTCGCTCCGATAGTTGAGGACGTCGACGACCCCCATCTCGCGAACGCGCTGGAGGCGCTCGTCGGAGGAGGAGGTAGCGATCACCCGCGCGCCCGCCATCAACGCGAACTGGATGGCGAACAGAGCGACGCCTCCGGTTCCCTGGACGACGACCACGTCGTGAGGTCCCACCGAGCCCTGGGCCACGAGCGCACTCCACGCGGTCAAGCCGGCGCACGGGAGCGTGGCGGCCTCGATGAAGCTCAAGTGCTCGGGCACGCGAACGGCTTCTCGTACGTTCAGGCACACGCGTTCAGCCAGCATCCCGTCGTGCGGCCCGCCTCGGGTCTGCTTCAGCACGTCGCGTGACGGAACGGGTCGGCCGATCCAGTCGCGAAAGAACGTCCCCGTTACTCGGTCCCCGATCGCGAAGGAGCGGACGTCGTCCCCGACCTCGACCACGACCCCCGCCCCGTCAGAGAGGGGAATCAGAGGGAGCCTTTGGCGAGGGTTGTACAGTCCCGCCACCGTCAGGTGGTCGCGGTAGTTGAGCGACGTCGCCTTCACCTCGACCACGATCGCGTCTGGACCCGGCTTCGGATCGGGTCGCTCGACCAGCCGCAGATTGTCGAAGCCGAAACCCTCGCCGATCTCCCAGGCTCTCACGAGCGTTCTTCTCGTTCCGTCCTCAGCTCGAAGAAGAGCGCCCCGAGAGGAGGAAGCGTCAGCTGGAAGCTGTGCGGGTGGCCATGCGACGGGTGAGGCACCGTGTCGACCGCGCCGAAGTTTCCGTGGCCCGAACCTCCGTAGTCGGCCGCATCGGAGTTGAAGATCTCGACCCAGCGCCCTCCGGCAGGAACGCCGAGGCGGTAGCCCACGCGCGGTACGACGGTGAAGTTGAAGACGGCGAGCACCCAGGTGTCCTCGCTCTTGCGCAAAAACGATAGCACGGACTGCTCCCAGTCGTGGCAATCCAGCCATTCGAAGCCGTGCGGGTCGAAGTCCATGCGATGAAGCGCCGGACACCGAACATGTAGACGGTTGAGGTCGCCCAGACACCGCTCGAGCCCCGCGGGCAGCGGCTCGTGCTCTCGGTGCCAGTCCAAACTGCGATCGTGATTCCACTCCCGCGTCTGCGCGAGCTCCGAGCCCATGTAGAGGAGCTTCTTGCCGGGCACCGCGTACATGTATGCATAGAGCAGTCGGAGCTGGGCGATCTTCTCCCACTCGTTTCCCGGGACTTTGTCGTAGAGCGGCCCTTTTCCATGAACGACCTCGTCGTGGGATAGCGGCAGGACGAAGTTCTCGTTGAAGGCGTACAGGCCGCGGAACGTCAGCAGGTCGTGATGGTATTTTCGAAAGATGCCATCCATCGAAAAATACTGGAGCGTATCGTGCATCCAGCCCATGTCCCACTTCATGGTGAAGCCCAGACCGCCGAGCTCGGTCGGGCGGGAGACCATGGGCCAAGCCGTCGACTCCTCGGCCACGGTGATCGCGCCGGCGAACTCGCCGTGGACCGTGCGATTGAGAAGCCGTAAGAACTCCATGGCCCCGATGTTCTCGCGACCCCCGTACTGATTGGGAATCCACTCCCCGTCCTCACGGATGTAGTCGAGGTTGTGCAGCGGGGCGACGGCTTCGCCCGGCAGGCGGTCTACGTGAGAC
>CAYYOT010000018.1:70001-70242 GCA_964473255.1 uncultured Myxococcales bacterium
GAAAATCGCGCGGTTCCAGTCCGGGTGGTAGCCCTGTCGCGGGTCGGCGTGCTCGTACAGATGCGTTCCGTCGAAGTAGACGAGTCCGTGCTCATCCGTCGGGAAGTGGGACGGCACCCAGTCGAAGATCACGCCGATGTCGTTCTCATGAAGGACGTCGATCAGGTACTTGAGGTCTTCGGGAGATCCGTAGCGGCTGGTCGGCGAAAAATAGCCGGTCGTTTGGTAGCCCCACGAAGCG
>CAYYOT010000019.1:0-68955 GCA_964473255.1 uncultured Myxococcales bacterium
GCGGGTCTCCGTAGACCTCGGCGGGGCCGTTCCCAAGATCGAAGACTCACCGTGGCCCGGCCTTCCATCCGTCCTTTCGTCCATCGCGGGGGTGGCGGCGACCCAGTGCGTAGGCACCGTGCTGATATTCGAAAAGATGTTCGAATCGCGTCTGTTCTTCACCGACCGCCTCGCTTCCATGGGAGCCAAGCTCATCCTGTGCGACCCGCACCGGGTCGTAGTCACGGGAAGGGCGCAGCTCGTCGCTCAGGAGCTCGTGAGCCCGGACATTCGAGCCGGTATGGCGCTGGTCATCGCCGCGCTCTGTGCCGAGGGCGAGAGCGTCATCCACAACGTGCAGCAGATCGACCGCGGCTACGAGCGGATCGACGAGCGACTCGCGTCCCTAGGGGCGAAGATCAGGCGGACGCGGGAGTCCTGACGACAGCACGCGATAGATCACGGTATCCACGAGGTTCGTACCGTCGGTATCCACGTCGGCCGGAGCTCTTATCATGGCCAGTGGTCGCCAGGTCGTGGCCCCCAAAAAGCCCCGCCCGGGATCGGCCACCAGCACGACCTTCGAGCGCGACAGCTCTTCGAGCCACGGAACGAGGCGTGCCGTCAGGTCGCGACCGTAGGTCACGTCGCCGACGAGAACGACCTCCTCTTCGACCGAAGAGCCGATCAGGTCCGCGGTATCGATGCGGAGTTCGAGCCCGTTGTGACGTGCATTGGCCTCCGCGGCCCAGACCGCGCGCGGATCGATGTCGACGGCGGTCGCCGCCGACGCTCCGGCGCGCAGAGCAGCGAGCCCGGCGATCCCGGAGCCGGCGCCGAAGTCCAGCACCCGACGTCCGCTCACCCACTGCGGATGGTCGAGGGCGAATCGTGCCAAGGCCTGACCGCCCGCCCAGGCAAAGGCCCAAAACGGCTCGGAGAAACCGGCCGCGGCACTCTCGGACTCGGTGGCGGTCCAAAGCCGACACGCCGCGGTGATCAGACGCAGCTCGAGTTCGGGAACGATCGGCGGTCGCGCGAGCACGGTCTCACGGCGCAGCTCACGAACGAACTGCGCTCGGGCGCTCATCGCCGAGGCCCGCGGCGTTTCCCGGGAGGCCAGTCCGTCACGAACATCTCGACGCGAGCCGGCCGGGCGTTCCTGTACTCCGCGAGGATCTCGGTATTCCCGATCGCTCGACCCTCGACCTCGCCCGACGGAACCACCGTCGCCGCATAAGTGGTGGACGACCAGGCGATCTCGGCGTCATCGATCACTTCGTCGCGGTCGTTGATGACCTCGGCACGAAACTGAAGAAACTCCCCCATCGGCAGCTCGATACGCTCGCCGTCCGGAACCTTCGGTTCGGTGATCCGGACTTCGACGGGGATGATCGCCTCGATGGGGAGTCGAGCTTCCACCGGCACTTTCGTCTCCGTCGTTCGAGCGATGACCTCCGCCGAGCCGCTCGAGAGAATCGTGACCAAGCCCGTCCGACTGACGGTCGCGACGCGCCGGTTCGTGACGTCCCATTCGACGGGCGTCACCCCCATGTAGCGGTCTTTTCGGTCGAACGCGCTGACCTTGAGCTGGATCGTCTCGCCCTTCTTCTCGAAGGGCTCGAGCGCCAGCTCGACGTCGGACCCCTGGGGACCCGCCATGGGCGTCTTGATCCGGATCGTACTGGGCTGCTCGGTGCAGGCGACCGCGAGCGTTCCCGCGATGAGCCCTGAGATTGGGAAGCGCACCGGTCTGCGGTAACGCGACCGACGACGGCAGTTCAAGGGTTTCGGTGGTCGCCCGGACCCGTGCACTACACTCGGAGATTGCGTAGGCTGGCGGACGATGGTCTCGCCCGACGGCTCGATTCGCTTCGGCCCGTTCCGAATCCTCGAGCGCCTCGGGGAAGGCGGCATGTGCTACGTATTTCGCGCCCGCCGGGACGGCGAGGACCGCGATTGCGCCCTCAAGCTGCTGAAGGACTCGGCGCGAAACGACGAGCGAGCCCGAGAGCTCTTTGCCACGGAGGCCGAGGTCGCGCTGCTGGTCGACCACCCGAACCTGATTCGGACCCACGATGCCGGCCGCATCGACAAGCGTAACTTCATCGCGATGGAGCTCGTCGAAGGGACCACGGTCGCCGCCCTCGCGGAGAGTCTCGCTCGGCACGACCTGGCCATGCCGCCCGACCTGGCGATGTTCATCGTGTCCGAGCTCCTGGAAGGGCTACACGCGCTCCATGAAGCCTGCTCGGAGACCGGGGAGCCGCTGGGTCTCGTCCACCGCGACGTCACGCCCGACAACATGTTCTTGGGCTTCGACGGTCGAGTCCTCCTCGGGGACTTCGGAGTGGCGCACGTGGAAGCCTTCGGAGACGTCAACCCCGAGCATGCCGTCGGAAAGCTGGGCTACATGGCCCCCGAACTCCTGGGCGACGCCCCTCCGGACCGCCGGGCCGACATCTTCAGCGCGGGGGTCATCCTCTTCGAGCTGATGACGGGCTCGAGGTTGTTCGAAGCCGAAGACGAGGATGAGGGTCTCGCGATGCTGGCTGAAGCCCGCGTTCCCCGACTCTCCTCGGTGTTCGTCGACATCGACCGAAAGCTCGAGTCCGTGGTCACGCGCGCTCTCGCCCGGCGGGCCCGCGACCGCTTCGAGACCGCGGAAGAGATGGCGGTCGAGCTGGAGACCCATTGGTCGAAGCTCATCGGCAACCCCTTCGCACTTCAGGCTCTGGTGGCATCGACCTTCCCGACCGAAGCCCAGGCGTGGTCGAGCCGGTCGACGTCCGGCGCGCGGCAGAGCATCACCACCGCTTGGCCGGTCGGCTGAGCTATCGGAGCGGTCAGGGTAGACCGAGCCACGAAGCCCAGTCTTCCGCCGAGGCGACGACCTCGGACGGCAGAACATCGGGAGCGAGAACATCCCCGAACCGCTGCCCGGTGATCCCTTCCAAGATGGCTTGCGCGAGAGCGCCTTCGAGCGTGGGGGCAGCTTCCTGGCCCCCGGGCAAGCGCACCGTCCAGCCCGGCAGCGCTACGAGGCTCCCGGCCTTCTCGGCCAAGAATCGCACGACGGGCTCCCCGGCTTCGACGAGCGCATCCACGGCGACCTGGGCGCTTCCCGCGTCCGGGCCCCGGGCCATGGCCAGCGTCTCCTCGACCGCTTCCCTCAGCCCCGGGGCCGGAGGAGGCAGGCGGCGGGCCCGCGGCCGCACCGCCAACGGAAAGTCCTCGATGACGGCGTACGTCTGGCGAGACAACCGATAGACCTGATGATCGACATGAGCGAGGTCGACCGCCGCCGGGTGGATCGCGACCACGGCGGCTCCGCCCGGTACCAGGTCGCCGATCGCGTACGCGCGGACCGCACCCGCGTGCCAGATCAAGGCCCGAGCCTCTTCCCATCGGTCGGTGGACACGACGGAAACGAGCCGTAGGTCCGGATCAGCGCCGTCGATGGACCCGCCCGGAAGTCCGGGTGGCGGCATTCGGGGCAGGGCGGGCAGCACGGCCGCGGGCAAAGGCTCCAGACCGCGCGTGGTCGAATCGACCGCCGCCGCTGCCGTCCCGCTCCAGTGACGGGCCGCCACGACCGCGAACGGCAGCCACCCGACCGCCAGGACGAGGAGCGGAAACCAGGCGAGCCCGTGGACGCGAGCCGTGGTCATGACCCCATCAACCGTTCGGACCACGCCCGCACGCGCCCGACGTCGGCGAGCTCCGAGGCAAGGGGGCCGTCGGGTCCCAGCACGGCACGCAGGGCCGGCGACACGAACGCATCCTCCCATAGCATGATCCGGGTGCGCGCCTCGGTATGGGTACGTTCGGAATCGGAGAGGATGTCGGCGACGGCGAAGGAGAGGGCGAACAACCCGCGGGCGAGGGACGGGTGTTGATACGGCCTCAGTCCGAAGAGATGGTCGCGGACGAATCGAGCCACCTCGCGCTCGACGCTCCGACGCGGCCGATCCAGGTTCGCGCGGCGCAGGTCGCGCACCACGGCGTGCTGCTGTGGATGTGGGGTCCCACCGATGGCGGCGCGAAGAATGCCGTCGTCCGGATCGATGAACGAAAGAAGACGGCGGCGAAGACCGGACAGCGTTCGACCAGGCGACCGAGCCGCGGGCGGCTCGAGCACGCCGTAAGCGCGACTCACCAGCTCTCGTGCAGAGGTACGCTCCAGGCTGACGTCGGCCATGGCCCGGGCGACGTCCAGGCCGGCCCAACGGTGGTCGTCGATCCGCGCCCGCGCGGGGAGGCGGGGAACGGGCCCCAGCTTCATGCGGCGACGCAGCTTCGGCCGCTGCTGCGACAGGAGTTCCCCGCGTCCGAGGGTGCCGCATCCACAGCGGTGAGCCACCGAGCCGTGGACTTCCCGCCCCACCCGAATGAACGTGAAGGGGAAGACACGGCACGCGCCGGGTTGCGCCGCCCGGCCATGAATGGCGCAGGTGCTCTGGGACGACAGAAACGGGCACCGCGGGTCGTTGTCGAGCGCGTACGTCCATCGCTGACCGGCGCGCGTCGGCAAGAGGACCACGGCATCGGTGTCGAGCCCAAGTCGCTGAGCCGCGACCACGACGCGGTCTTTCGCCGGTCGGTCCAGGGGGATGACGTATCCGCTTCGACAGCAAGTGCCGACGGCGTCGCACGTGAACCGGGCCGCGGGGTGGACCCGGAGCGGGAGGCCGACCGGTGGCGGCGCAATCTGCCACTGAGCGGGTGGGGGGTCGCCGAGCACGTGCCGACGACGGCGGCCTCTCTCCAAGAGTCCGAAACGCGTGAGGTCCTGAGCCAGGTCGACGACGACCTGCTCGGTCACCCAAAGTCCTTCCTGCACGGCGAGGGCGCCTGCCACCGCTTCCGGACTCCGTCGACCGTCGAACGCGCGCGCTACCTGTATGGCCTCCGTCGGCAAGAGGAAGCGTCGCCCGGTGCGATGACAGTACACGGTCGACTGACCGGGGCTTGTGTGGGGTCCGATGGAAACGTCGAGACGAAGCGGAGCTGGTGCCCGCGAGTCGGGCATCAGGAAGCTCGGTCTCTCAGATACCCGATGGCTTCCTCGTAGAACTCATCGGGCGTGGGCGGCACTTGCGTTCGACCGAAGAGCATCCCCTCCATGGCATGGAGAAGCTCATCCAGACCCGTTCGCTGCTTCGCACTGATCGGAACGCCGGCCGTGACTTTCTTCAGGACCGAGACCAGTGGTCGCGGCGTCTCATCGACCTTGTTCAAGACGACGATGGTCGGGACATCGGCCAGGCCCAGACTCTCCAGGAGCGCGACGGTACTTTTCCTCTTGTCGTCCACTCGAGGGTCGGACGCATCGAGGACATGGAGGATGAGGTCGGACTCCTCGAGCTCCTCGAGGGTGGCCCGAAACGCATTGACCAAGTCACGAGGCAGGTCGCGAATGAAACCGACGGTGTCGGTCAAGGTGATCTCACGCTCCTGGGGGAAACGGAGCCTCCGGGTCGTCGGATCGAGCGTCGCGAACAGTTTGTCTTCGGCGAGGACCGAAGCATTGGTCAGGGCGTTCAGGAGCGTCGACTTGCCGGCGTTCGTGTACCCCACGATGGAGACCACCGGAATGCCGCCGGTGTGGCGTCGCTTGCGGCGCATGTTGCGCTGCTGGGAGAGCTTCTCGATCGCCTGCTCCAATCGGTGGATTCGGTCCCGGGCCCGCCGGCGGTGGATCTCGAGCTTGGTTTCGCCCGGCCCCTGGCCGCCGATTCCGCCGGTCAGCCGGCTCATGGCGGTGGACTTCTCCACCAAACGCGGCAGCGCGTACTTCAGCTGCGCGAGCTCGACTTGAATCTTGCCGTCCCGGCTCTGCGCTCGGCGCGCGAAGATGTCCAGGATCAGCTGCGTCCGATCGACGACCTTCAGGTCCGTCGTGTTCGTGATGGCACGAAGCTGAGACGGCGATAGGTCGCGGTCGAAGATCAAGACCTCGGCCCCCAGCTCGAGCGCGCGGAGCGTGATCTCTTCGATCTTGCCTTTGCCCACCACGGTCTTGGGGTCGATCGCTTTGCGTATCTGCACGATCTCGTCCACGACCCGAACGCCGGCGGTCCGCGCGAGCTCGCGCAGCTCGTTCATCGAATCCTCGGCGTCGCGTTTGGCTCGCGGACCAGCGCCCCACACCCCGACGAGGACGGCGGTGTCCCGTACCTGCTCTTTGGCGTCCCTGGCGAACAGACGCGTCGCCTCCGCCTCGGCGGCGAGGACGCGCTCCATGAGGTCCAAGGGGGCGCCGTGTATCGTCGGATAGGTCTCGGAGGTCGGCTTGAGGGCTCGCTCGAGCCCGTCCGGGATCAGGTGAGCGAAGTGCAGCTGAAGCGCTCGGCCCTGCGGGTCGACCTCGACGACGGCCACGGCGTCCAGGCGAAGCTTCGAGAGGTCGGCCAGGTCTTCGGCCGTCAATCCCTGTTGACGAAGCTCGGTCCGGATCAGCCGCAGTCCTCGAAAACGTCCCGCACCGGCGCGCACGCGCCCGATGTCCGGCAGGTACAGCCGGGACGGCTCTCCGACGATGACCCGGGTCACGTGGCCGAGACGGTCGACCAGGATACCCAGCTGTCGATTGAGCTCGCGGCTGAGATCGGCCAAGTGCCGAGCCAGCTCCGGGGTCAGGAGCACCCCGTCCTTCATCTTCCGCCGAAACGTTGCTTCGAGCCGCTGAAGCTGTCGGGCCTTGAGGCCGTGGGTGTGCCCGTCGATGCTGCGCATGTAGCCGTTCTGAGCTTTCCGTCATACGGGCCAGGGGCGGTGCTGACAAGGCGGAACCCCGGTTCGCGGAGACGCTTGACACCGTTCGCACCCAGGCCGATCGCGGCCCATGGGCCTGCGTCCCCGGACCGAGCCGCGGATCTACCGGCTCGACCGGCGAATCGCCGTCGGCGGCATGGGTGAGGTCTACGAGGGCGTCGCCGAAGATCTCGGCCGACCGATCGCCGTCAAGCGGGTCCTGGATGCCGACACCTCGGACGAAAACCTTCGCTTGCTCTTTCTTCGGGAAGTCGCGGTCGCGGCCACTCTGGAGCATCACCACGTCGTCGAGGTCATCGACGCTGGGGTTCAAGGCTCGGAGCTCTTCCTGGTCATGGAGTACGTCGATGGCCCGTCGCTCGCCGAGATCCTGGACACGCTTTATCGACAAGGGCGGCTCCTCCCGGTGGACCTGGCCTGCGGGATCGTGTGTCAGGTGGCCGTCGGGCTGGCCCACGCCCACGAGCGTTCCCTTCCCGACGGGACCCCCTTGGGCATCATCCATCGGGACGTCGCGGTCGAGAACGTGCTCGTCACCCAGGACGGCGTGCCCAAACTCGTCGACTTCGGACTGGCAAAACTGTCCGGTCACAGCCTGACCGACCCGGGCATCGTGCGCGGCCGACCCCGCACCCTCTCCCCCGAGCAAGCCCGCGGCGACCGGGTCACCGCCCGCTCCGACATCTTTTCCCTGGGTGCGGTCCTGTTCGAACTGATCGCGGGTGAGCAGCTGTACCCGAACGAGTCCACGGCTTCCCTTCTGTTCAAGGTCGCGGCCGGAGGATACGAGCCGATCGACCGGCGGGTTCCCGCAGGCACCGACCCGGCCCTGGTCGAGATCATTCAACGAGCGATCGCGGTCGACCCCGAAGCCAGATACGCATCCGCGCGGCGCATGGTCCGCGACTTGGACGCCTTTCGGGCTTCTCGCGACCTCCGGATGTCGAGCACCGCGCTGTCGACGATGGTCCAAGAACTGACTCCGGCGATCGAGGCTCGACGGGGCCCGCGGGCTGCGGGCGCTCTCGACGGCGGCCGGATCGAGCTGCCCGCCGACCCGATGGGGATTCCCGTCGACCAACTCCTCGCGCCGCCCGAGCAGGACTCCCCCGATGACGTGGGCAAGGACCCATCGGAGATCCCCACCGACGAGCCGCACGCGGCCGGACCGGAGCCGGACGCTGCGGTCCATGCCGATGGCCTCCCCCGCGCCGGACCCGAAGCCACGAACGCTCGGGCCGAGCCGGCGGCCTCGGTCGAGGGCTTCAAAGACTCGTCGCTGCCCCGGCCGAGCCGTCCTGCCCTGATGGACCACGTCACCCGATTGAACGATCGCTGGCGACTCTACGCCGCGACGGTCTTGGCGGTCGCGGTCGCCGTCGGCTTGTGGGTTTGGGCCGCACAGCCCGGACCGTGAGCCCTACCGACCAGCATTTTTGGATGGCCCGCAGCGCCTCTGCTATATGCGGAGGGCTTTGAGGAAGCGGATCCTCATCGTCCACGACGATGGGGCGACGGCCGAGGCGCTCGATGCGGCTCTCCGCCGCGTCGGCCTCGAGCCGCGCCGCCCGGCGCCCGGACGCCAGTTGGCCGACGAGCTGCGGGCATCGACCGCCGACCTGGTCCTGATGTCGGCTCGCCTACCTCACGCCGCCGAGCAGCTGAGATCGGTGCGAAGCTCTCCGAGCGGGCGTTCGATCCCTCTTCTGTTTCTCGGGTCCGGTGACCCGTCAGACTTCGTGGCATCGCCGAGCGATGCTCTGGCCAAGGGCGGTGACTACTTCTTCAAACTGCCCGCCAACTTCGACCATCTCGCTCGCCGGGTGGACGGTTGGCTTCGCAGCCCGGACAGCGCCGACGCTCATCTCGCGGACGAGCCCACTCGAGACAGCCTCGATGCCGACGTCCTGAGTGCCGACGGCCTGGACGATCCGACGCTCGGGGGGGCCCCGGCCACAATGGCGCCGACGATTCCCCCGCGACCCGCCGGGCGTCCGGAAGAGCCGACCGATGCGCAACATATCCTGCGACCGCATCGTTCACCCCGCGAACGGATACAGCCTCCCGACCTCGCCGCCGGCTCGAAGAGCGCCGGCGGACGGGCGCTGGTCGACGATGCGCGCGAGCTCGAGCTCGCCGGGCAAGTCCGCGACGCGGTCGAGGCGTACGCGACGGCGGCCACCCTTTTTCAGGTCGACGGCGAGCTGGAGCGAGCGATCCGCACCTACCGGCACGCCCTCAGTCTCGAACCTCACCGGGCGGACATCGCCGAAGCCACCGCGGAGCTCTTGGTCGGGGAGCGTCGCAAGACCGAAGCCCTCGAGCTCCTGTCGGAGTCGCTGGCGGCGCTGGAGGTGGCCGGCCGCTCCGAGCCCGCAACGCGCCTGCGACGGATGCTGCAAGAGCTACGGCCCGCCATCCCCGCCGACCCGACGGACCCGAGACCTCCGCCTCGCTCCGGGTCGCAGGCGCCGACCGAAGCGCCCCCGGTCGGTGAAGACGATGCGGGGACGGAGCTCCCCGAGATCGGCGAACCCGAGTTTGCGATGCCTTCGGGGGCGTCCCGGGGCTCGGGCTCACCGAGCCGTTTTGCCGAAGCCGCGATCGCTCGAATTCAGCTGGAGTCAGCCCCAGCCGATCCGCCGGATGGAGCGCAGCCGGTCGATACCTCCGACCTCGCTTTCGACGAGGCCGAAGAGGGCGGGGCGGCGGAGCCCGAGGCGGAAGCGGCCTCCGAGTCGAGACCGGAGTCGCGGGCGGAACCCGCGTCAAAACGGGAGTCACCGGCGGAAACGGCGTCGGCCGGGCAGCTCGAGCGGTCGACGGGAACGGCGAAGCGCCTGGCCCGGCTTCCGCCGCTGGGCACGCGCGAAGCATCCTGGACACCTCTTCCGGGACCGCCGCTCACTTCGCTCGAGCATCTCGACACGTCCTGGAGACCTCCGGAGGAGGCCGACGCGGAGGACTCTCATGATGTTTCGGCGTTCTCCTTCGATAGCGACGTATCGTCGCCGCTGGAAGAGCCGTGGTCGACCCTGGCCGCCTCGTCCGGTGTCGAGCGGGCGCCCGAAGCCCGGGTCGGCCCGCCGTCGCCGACCGAGTCCGAGACGCCGACCGGCGCCGGCCAGCCGGCCGGTCCAACGCCGTCACCGGTTCGCCCGATCGCCACGCCGTGGGGCCTCGACGAAGCTCGCGGAGCGGCCGACCACTCGACCCGTCGGTCGGACGTCCCATCCGACCCGTCCGTGGAATCGGGAGAACCGGCGTTCTCTCGCCCCGAGTCGCCTGGGTTCGGAAGCGCGTCGCCGGCTCCGGAGGCACCTCCACGAGCCCGGCGGAAGGCCGCTCGCGGTCAGCCCTTCGATGCGTGGGTGCAGACCGAGGGCAGGAGCTCCCTCCCCCCCCTGCCCCAGCCTCCGCCGATCCCCGACGCCCTGACGCCCTGGACCGACCGGATGCCCGCGCCGGCGGAGGCCGAGGCCTGGAACCCACTCTTGGGGTCGGAAGTCCAGCTGCAGGCCACTCCGCGCTCCGTGGCCGCGCCGCGCCTGCTCGAGCCCCCCGCCGGACGGATCGAGGGACCGGCGGACGCGGTCGACCTGCTCGTAACCCTCGAGAACCGCGCCGGTACCGGCATCCTTCGGGTCGAGGGCGCCTCCCCCATCGTGTTCGTGGACGGAGTCCCGCGCGACCTCCGAGGGCGCGGGGCCGTCGACCGCGCCCGCCAAAACTGGAGCAGCGCTCCCCCGGAGGCGCTGGATGAGGATGCGGGTCTTCGCGGACTGCAGCGCGAGCTGCGCCAGAGGCGCAAGGCCTGGGGTCTCACGGAGCGCGAGGTCGAGCTTGCCGCTTCCCAGGAGGTCGACGCCGCGCTCGTCGAGCTCTTCGGCACCCGCGCCGCGTGGCGTTTCGAGGCCGCCGAGCCGGAGGTCATCCTCGAGGATCTGGGAGAAGCGGGCCTTCCGACCTCCGATCGTCTGGTTGGCTGGGTCGCGCAGGTTCTCTCGACCAGCGAGTTGTGGCGGGCGGCCGGCGGCGACCGGGCGCGCCTCAAGATCTCCGCCGGGGCTCGGTCGCCGCGGCCGGCCGACCTCAGGCGATTTTTTCAGGCCATCGACGGTCGACGCACCCTCGAGGACGCTCGACGCCACGCCTCCGTGGCCAAGGCGCGAGCCGCAGCGCAGGCTGCCGTCTGGGTTTGGTCGGGGCAAGCGGGTCCCTCTCGACGCATCTCCGTTCCGCCCGAGCCGGTCGCCAACCGACGCCCAGAAGCGCCGGACGGAGCCTCGCGGCGGGCGATGGGTTGGGGTTACGGACCGATGGTCTGGTACGTCTGGCCCGGATCGCCACCGGGGCCCTGGGTCGCGGAGCCCCCGGAGCGCGTCCCCGATTCTGGGACGGTCCCCCATCCGGAGCTCGGCTCCCTGATCCCGCGGGAGCGCATCCGCCATCTTCGGGAGGTCGCCGAGCGCGGGGACCCGCACGCTCTCCTCGACGTGCCCCAGGCCGTCGAAGCCGAGCGGGTATTTGCCAACCACGCGTACCTGATCGGGACGGTCGGTGAAGCGGCCGCCGCCGAGGGTCCCGCGTCACGCCGGGATGCCCACGCGCTCCTGCAAGCGCTCGACCGCGCGGCCGAGGCTCTCACCGGCGCGGTGGAGATCGCCGAGAGGGAAAGCGAGCCCGATCGAGCCGGATGATCGAGCCGGATGATCGAGCCGGATGATCGAGCCGGATGATCGAGCCGGATAAAGGGACGCTCGGACTTGCCGTTCGCCGCCGCGTTGCTAAACAGATCGCGATGGCGCTCCGCGACATCCTGACTTTTCCCGACCCTCGTCTGGCTCTGAAGGCCGAGCAGGTGGCCGTCGTCGATGCGTCGATTCGGACGCTGATCGACGACATGTTCGAGACCATGTACGACGCTCATGGGGTCGGCCTGGCCGCGCCCCAGGTCGGGGTGCTGAAGCGAGTGATCGTGGTCGACTGCGGTGAGCGGCCGGAACGGGACGACGACGGCCCGCTCGCCTCCGTCGAGCCCGTGGCGGTCGTCAATCCGGTCGTCGTCGAGGCCGAAGGGCGCATCGTGTGGGAGGAAGGCTGCCTCTCGGTGCCCGGCTACTATGACGAGGTCGAGCGCTCGGGCCACGTGGTCGTGCGCGGTCTTGATCGAGACGGCGAACCCCAAGAGATCGTGGCCGAGGGTTTGTTGGGCGTCTGCCTTCAGCACGAGATCGACCATCTCGAAGGCACCCTGTTCCTGGACCACCTCTCGAGACTCAAGCAGTCGATGGTGAAGCGAAAGCTGCGCCGCCAGGCCCAGGCCGAGGCCGCTCTCTGAACCGCGTCCGCCTTCCGGAGCGCCGCCTTCGGCTGGCGTTCTTCGGAACCCCCGAGATCGCGCGTACCCACCTTCAGGCGCTCCTCGACGCCGACGAGGACGAAGTCGTGGTCGCGGTCAGCCAGCCGGACCGGCGCCGGGGACGCGGGCGCAAGCTCCAGCCGACTCCGGTCCGGGAACTCGCCGAGCAGGCGGGCATCCCGTGCGTCCAGCCCACCAAACTCCGGGACGGCTGGCTCGCCACTCGCTTGGCGGAGCTGCGCGTCGATCTCGCGATCGTGGTGGCCTACGGCCGCATCCTCCCCAAGGACGTCTTCCAGGCTCCCCCGCACGGCGCATGGAATGTTCATGCATCGGTATTGCCCCGCCACCGAGGTGCGGCGCCCATCCAGCACGCCATTCTGTCGGGCGATGAAGAGACCGGAGTCACGCTGATGATGCTGAGCGAGGGCATGGACGAAGGTGACATGCTTCTGATTCGGACTCTCCGGATCGATCCCGCGGAAACGAGCGGCGAGCTCTTCCTGCGACTCGCCGACCTCGGGGCGCAGACCCTGATTACCGGACTTTCCCTGGCGAAGACTTCCGGCCTGCCGCGCCAGCCGCAGGACCCAACTCTCGCGACGTACGCCCCCATGCTCGAAAAGAGCGATGGCGCCCTCGACTTTCGTCGACCTGCGGTCGAGCTCGATCGGTTGGTCCGTGGTCTCCATCCCTGGCCTGGAGCCTTCGTCGCCACGTCGTCGGGTCCTCTCAAGATCCACCGGGCCGCCGTTCGAGCTTTTGACAAACCCGATGTTTCGGTCGAACCGGGTACCGTGGCATCGATCGAGCCCGAGCTCCTGGTCGGCACCGGGTCCGACGCCTTGGCGCTCCTCGAAGTGCAGCCTCCAGGTCGGTCGCGCATGGCCGCGGCCGACTATCTGCGTGGGGTAGGTCGAACCCTAGCCGTCGGTGCGCGGCTCAACGACGGTTGAGACGCAAACTCTCGATCCCATCCACCGTCGTAGATGTTAATGTTCGAACGGTCTGCTCAGTGGATCCGCGGATCATTCGAGAACGCTCGGCGCACGGTTCGTCGGAATGCGAATGGCTGTGCGTTTCGTGACACTGGCACAGGGATTGTATGGATGATTCCGAGATGGGGGAGGCCAAGACCGCTCCAGGCGCCGAGAAGCTGGCGCTGGGGCCTCGGAACGTTGAGCTGACTCGCCTCCGCGAGTGGTTCGAAGCCGAACAGGGGTCGGTCGTCCTGCTTCACGGCCGGCGGGGCGTCGGCAAGGTCCGGCTGGTCGACGAGCTCGTCGCGGACGTGACCGCCCGGTCGGGCACCGTCGTTTTGGAGGCCCGCGTGCCAGAGCTGGGCGGACGGTGCTTTCACCCCTTCGCGGAGATCGCGCACCGAGCGATGATGTGGGCCGAGCAGGCTGGACTCGCCGAAGCCGTCATCGACCCCGTCTACGCCGACCTCTCCCCGGTGCTCGACTACGCCGTCGCCGAAGACGCCGAGGACTCGCCGTCGCTCGACCAGAAGCTTCGTTTCTTCGAGGGCTTTCGCCAGCTGCTCCTCGCGGTCGGCCGCCGGGCCCGCGTTCTCGCCGTCGTTCACGAACTCGAGCGCGCCGACCCGGATACGCTCGAGCTCGCAAGCTACCTTTCAGAGGAGCTCTTCGGCGATCCCGCCCTCGACCCGGACAGCGCGCGCCCCGGACTCCTCATCCTCTCGTGCCGCGACGACGAGCAAACGCCACACTCGGTCCGCGATTTCGTCGAAGAGATGCAGGGTCGGCCTTCGGTCAAGAGCCTGCAGTTGACCGGCCTCGACCTCGAGGGACTACGCCGATACGTCCAATCTCCCCACGTTCTCGAGAAGCTTCTGAGCGCGTCGGAAGGCCTTCCCCAGGAGCTGGACGCCCTCATCGATTCGCTGCCCAGCAACGTGGAAGAGCTCTTCGAACGGAAGATGGCGGCGATGGAAGGCCTCGAGCGAAGCCTTCTGTCCGCGCTGGCGGTATCCGGCCGTCCCGCCTCGGCGCGCGCTCTCTCCGAAGTCGTTCAGCAGCCGACGCGGACCGCGGCCCAGGCCTTGAACGGGCTGCGGGACCAGAAGGTCTTGGACCGCCGCATAACGAACGGCGAGTTCCACTTCAGCTTCCTGCGACGACGCGACCTCGAGGTGGCCGAGCGTTCGCTGGGCATCGACGAACGTCGGCGTCTGCACCACGGCTGGGCCTGCGCACTGAGCCAGGAGACCGACCAAGGCGGCGCCGCGCTCCTTGCCCACCATCAGCTCCGATCGGGAGAGCCGCAGCGAGGCGTACCGCTCGCCATCCAGGCAGCCGAGACCTATGCGGTCGGCGGGGCCTTTCACGCGGCGCTGGAGATGCTCGAAGAGGCGCTTCCCTTCGCCACGGGTGAGCTGCGGCTTTCGATCCTGAATCGCGTCACGGAGATCGCACCGTTGGTCGGAAGCCCGAAGCGCGCCCTCCGGTACGTCGAAGCCTGGAAGGAGGCACTTCCCGAAGACCAGCAGGGGCGCGCGTTGCAGCGCGAAGCCGAGCTTCTCAACACCGTCGGAGAGTACGAAAAGGCCCTCGAGGTGCTGGAGGCGGCTCGTTCGCACACCGCGGAAGATGCGCTGGTGGAGTTGGCCAAGCTCGAGGCGACGGCTTCCGAGGCTTACTATCAGCACGGCCAGCGAGAAGAGGCCGAGCAGGCCGGCCGCGAGGGCCTGGAGCTGGTCGCAGCCGCCGAAGGAACCGCGCCCGGTCGGATCAAGATCGAGCTGCTCAACATGTTGGGAAAGCTCGCGCTCGCCGAGGCTGACTACCACCGAGCGAATCAATTCTTCGAGGAGACGCTCGACAGCGCGCGCGAGTACGCCCTGCCCGACCGAGAGGCCCGCGCCCTGATCAACCTCGCGCTCACGCAGATCCGCGAAGGCGATTTGGCTTCATCGGAAGAGCGCCTCGATTCGGCAATCCAGCGAGCGCGCTCCGCGGGAGACCTCGTCGGTCTGGCGTTCGGCTATCTCAATCTGGGAACGGTCTTGCATCAGCAAGGTCAGCTCGGGCGCGCGATCGAGTGCTATCGCGAATGCAAGTCTCTGTTCCGCCGTCTGGGAAACCGAACGCAGCTCGCCCGAACGCTCAGCAACTTCGGCAATCTCTATCTTCTCTGCGGCGACATCGAGCGCGGGAAGGCTCACGTCCGAGAAGCGATACGGCTGGCCCAACAGAGTGGAGTCGATCGCGTCGAGGCCATCTCGCAAATGGTCTTGGGCGCCATCGAGCTCGAAGAAGGTGAGCGTACGGACGGCGAGCGACGCATCCGCCAAGCGCTCCACCAGCTGCGTAACGACCGAAGCGAACGGAGCTTGGAGGCTCTTCTCGAACTCGCCGACGCCTCCATCCGCTACGACGACTTGGAGCCCGCGCGGTCGCTCTTGGACGAGGTCCAGGCCGCGCTACCGCCGGAGGGGGCCGAGACCGCGCGCAGCCGCTGGGAGTTGGTTCGCGGTCAGCTGGATCTCGCCGAAGGGCTGGAAACGGCGGAGGAACACTTTCGCCGAGCACGCGACGGTTTCGAGGCCCTCGGCCGCCAGCTCATGGTCCGGGATGCCGAGCTGGGGTTGGCCCGGGCAAAGATCCGGTCGGGCCAAAGATCGGCCGCTCGCCAGCACCTCGTGGCGGCCGAACACATTCAGGAAGCCATCGCCCGCAACCTGACCGAGGACGTACGCCGGTCGTTCGATGCCGCCCGTCCGCAGCGCGCGCTCGCGCAGATCGTCGCCGAACTCGATGGGCGCGCCTCCGAACGCGCGGTCGAGGTGGCCAGCAGCGAGGCGCCGCCCCCGCCAGCCGAAGCGGCCACGCGCAAGCCCGAGTGGAAGCGACGATACGGCTCCATCATCGGGAACTCACCGAGAATATTGAAGGTCTTCCACATCTTGGACCGGGTGGCGGAGAGCGACGGCACGGTCTTGATCTACGGCGAATCGGGAACGGGCAAGGAGCTCGTCGCCGAGGGAATCCATCGTAATTCACCCCGCGCCAAGGGTCCGTTCGTCAAGTTGAATTGCGCAGCTTTGGTGGAGACACTGCTGCTGTCCGAGCTCTTCGGCCACGAGCGCGGATCGTTCACCGGCGCGCACCAGCGAAAGATCGGACGTTTCGAGATGGCAGCAGGGGGCACGCTCTTTCTCGACGAGATCGGCGATATCTCGCCGAAGACCCAGGTTGCACTCCTGCGCGTCCTCCAAGAGCGTGAGTTCGAGCGGGTCGGAGGTGGAAAGCCCATCAAGGTCGACGCGAGGATCATCTTCGCCACCAACCGAAATTTGCCGCAGATGGTCCGGGACGGCGCCTTCCGCGAGGACCTCTACTATCGGATCCGCGGCATTCAGGTCGACCTACCGCCTCTGCGCGAACGCCCCGAAGACATTGCCCCGCTAGCCCAACACTTCCTCGCCCAATACGGCGCGGAGAGTGGAACGGTCGAAAAGCGCCTGTCCCCAGGCGCGGTCGAGCTGCTCGGGAGCTACCAGTGGCCGGGCAACATCCGGGAACTCGAAAACATCGTCCGGTCGGTGGCGCTCTTCGCCGAGGGCCACACGATCACCGAGCGAGACTTCGACGAGTACTCGGAGCTGTTCCAGGACGGCCTCAAGCCCGTGACCGAAGGCATCCGGTCGGTTGCGGGCGACGACCCGTCCGCCTCGGCGACCCCGCCGGTTTCCGCCGGTCCGTCCCACGAGCCCACCGAAGACATTCGCCGGGAAGGCGCAGGCTTCGCGGATGGTTCGCACCGGCACGAGGGGCAGGTCGGTGATTTCATGGTGAATGGTGGGTCGATCCCTGGCGAAGAAAGCCTTAGCGGTTCCACGCAGGCCGTCGAGAGCGAGGTTCTTTCCCAGATCTTCAACCTGGGTGTTCCCCTGCCGGAGCTGAAAAAGATGATTCAGCTCCAAGCGATCACTCGCGCTTTGCGGATGACCGGGGGTAATATCACGAAGGCGGCCGAGGTGCTGGGGATGAGGCGTCCGCGTCTCTCGCAGATCATCAACGCCGACGACGACTTGAAAGCGCTATGCCAGGGAGCAAGCAAATGAAGCGAGCGTGGATCCTCAGCGGTACGCTGACGCTCGCCGCATGCGGCGAGGCGGCCGACTTCGAGCCGATCGACGCGGAGCTCGAAGCACCCGCACTTCGGCAAGCGCGCGTGACCGTGACCCCGGCCGTCGACTTGGGAAGCTCCCAGTCGTTGGCCGGAGAGCACTTCATCGTCGAGCAGCTCGTCGTCAACCTGTCCGACGTTCGCATCTTGGGTGAAGATCCCTCGGTTCCCGCCGGCGGATTCAGCATTTTGGCCGAGCCGACGTTGGTCTATGCCGAAGGCGAAGGCGACGTTGGAATCGAGCTTCCGTTCCCGCCCGAGTTCCTGGAGCAGGAGGGGTTGGCGGTCTACCTCCGCGCCGAGCCCAGCAGCGAGCTCGACGAAGCCGCGATCATGGTGGTGGGACGATGGGTCGACAGCGTGGACGCGGCGGCCCTGACCGGCTCGGTCGATCCGGACGGTGAACCCGTTCTTCCCGGGAGCTCCGGCGTGGTCGACCCCGATGGCGAGCCCGTCGAGCCAGACCCCACCGAAGGCGTCGTCGATCCTGACGGCGAGCCCGTGCAGCCCGAGCCCGAAACCGGCGTCGTCGATCCCGACGGCGAGCCGGTCCGACCCCGAGACGGGGTCGTCGACCCCGACGGTGAGCCGGTCAAGCCCGATCCCGAGACCGGCGTGGTCGACCCCGACGGCGAGCCGGTCGAGTGCCTCGAGTTCGACTGCGGACAGCGCGCGCAAGCGCTTCGCGCGGGGCGGCGGGTGGTGTTGCGAGAGATGGGCGCGATCGAGGTCGTGGTGACGCTCGGACGCAGCTCGCGCTTCAACCTGGTCTTCGGGGTCCCCGTGACCCGCTGGATCGATGACAAAGCCCCGGTGCCCGAGGGGGAGACCAGTGCTTCGGGTCCGAACGCGGACAGCATGGAGCCCGTGGTTCTCACTTCCAGCGAGCGGGACACGCTTCCCCACGACCCCGAGGTCGGCTCTGACCTGACCGAACAACGGGACGGCGAGGGCTACTACTTGGTCGACGGCCTTCCGGTCGAAGACGCCATCACCCGCGGTCCCGGCCTCTGAGCCGCAGGCGATTCTCCAGCTTCGGTCGTTCGCCGCCGGCCAGTGGAATCGAGAGTTTTCTCCGAAGTCCCCGCGCGCGTATCCCTGCGCTCCACATCCGTGACTCACTTTCCGTAGGCGCGCCCAACGCCTCGACCTTACACGGTCAGGTCCGCCGAGGTTCCGTTCGCTAGAGCCGGCGAGTCCTGTTTGCGCTCCAGGCTCGACCGCCCGGCGTCGCGACCGAGCGTCTGGCCGAAGAACGGGATGCCTCACGCGTGATGGCGGAGAATAGGCGAAGGGCCCGAACGCGAACTCCGCGGGAGGGCCCGGCGTCAACCGCCGCCTTGCGGCCTTGCGGCCTTGCGGCCTTGCGGCCGTGCGGCTTGCGCGATTCCTGGCGCCAGCTCGGAGCCTAGGCTTCAGCGCGCGGGCCGCTGGCTCGTGCAAGCGGTCAGCGGGCTTGCGGCTTGCTCAATTCCTCGCGCCAGCTCGGAGCCTAGGCTTCAGCGCGCGGGCCGCTGGCTCGTGCATGCGATGAGCGGGCTCTTCCAGATTCGAATGGAGAGGGAGGAAGGGCCCGGCCGGCTAGATGGGCCGGCCGGGCCGCAAGAAGAGGTTTCAGAGGTCGACGGTCACGGCGTGCTGCAAGCGCCTTCGCCCTCGGTGAACCCAGACGTGGCGAGCGAACCGCACACGGAGCCGGCGCCGTTGACCGTCTCGCAGTAGGCGTCGGCGGTCGCCGAGTTCGTGTCGCACAGCGGAATGCACAGACCCGGGTTGGGCGCGTTCTGCGGGAAGCAGGACGAGCCGGTCGGGCACTGGAGCCAATCGAAGCGCTGCGTGCCAGCGGGGTTGCAGTCGTCGCCCGTCGAGGTGACGGCACCGTTGTCATCGAACTCTGCGGGAGCCAGCGACGGCGTCTCGACATCGTAGCACATGTTCAGATTGAGGTCCTCGGGGTCGGCGTTCGCGAACGTGATGAGACCGAGGTTGGTGCACGTCGTTCCGGCAGCGCAGTCGTTCTCGAGCGGGTTGCACTCCGAGCGGCAGATGCCGTTCTGGCCCGGGTTCGCCGGGTCCGGAATGCACTCGATGCCGACGCCGCCGTTATCGGTGCCCTGACACGGGATCGTGAGGGTGCAGAGTTCGAGGCACGCGCCCCGGCGGTTCTCGTTCGGGATTCCAAAACACCCGACGTTCGGTCCACGCTCGGCGCAGCTCGTCGAAATCGTGACGTCGGCGTTGGGGTTCGGAGACTCCTGACCACACTGGTCACCGAGCTCTTTGACCTCCGCTCCGCAGAATCCGAACGTCGGGCCGAAGTTGAGCGTGCAGCTGTCGTAGTTGGGGTCGCCGTTGGCATCACAGTCGGTGTCGTCGCTGCAGTACTGCACGCAGGCACCCTCCTGTCCGTGCAGGTCACCGAAGAACGTCACGCCGCACGCGAAGCCTTCGCCGCAGCCGACCATCTCGCCGGGGATCTGAACGTCGAGCGGAGTGTCGGGGATACCGTCCGGGTTGTCCTCGGGAAGCAGATCCAGGCTGACCACCGAGTTTTCGAGCTTGCTCAAGCTGCAGAACTCTTCCGGTCCGGCCACGCTGTCCACGCACATGCCCACCGGCTCCTGGACGATGGCGCCGTTGGCGTCGGCGATGATCCAGCGAGCGAACGAGCAGGAACGACCGGTGCCGCAGTCGGCGTCCTCGATGCAGGGTCGGACACACGACGACAGAGAATCGACGGGGGCTTCCAGCTCGGTGAGACCCCGCGAGCGCGAGAACGCGTCCCAGGGCACGCAGATCAGGCCTGGGTCGCAGTCATCCTGGACGTGCTCGTCGGGCGCGTTCGTCTCGTCGGTCGAGGCGGTGCATCCACAGCCTTCCTCGCCGATCGGGCAGGTCGGAGGACCCGCGTCCGGCTGGCTCACCTGCGCATCGGGCAGGCCGGCGGCGTCGGGCAGACCGGTCTGTGCATCCGGCTGGCCGGTTCGAGCGTCGGGCTGGCCGGTCTGCGCGTCGGGCTGATTCTGACCGGCGTCGGGTAACCCGGTTCGTGCGTCGGGCTGCCCGGTACGAGCGTCCGGCAGGTCGATGACGGCGTCGATCCCGGCGGCCGCGTCAGGCTGTCCGCCACTGCCGTTGCCATCGTCGATGTCGCCACAGGCTGAAAGAGCGAGGGCGCCTGCGAAACAGACGGCCCAGATCGGATGGTTGCGTATCATTTATGTCGTGTCCTTATTCCGTCTTCATCTGTGTTCGGAAACGATTTTTGATCCCCAACCCAGAAGCCTAATCTCGGCGTCGTAAGGGATGGAATGCCCCAAGTCAACGACGCTGCCCCGAACCCAGGTCGACCCCCTTACCAGCTCCGACGCCGGTCTGGTCGACCAAAGTCGCTTGCGCGGCGACCGTCGACCGCGCTTTCGATCCGCCATGCTCCTGAAGAGTTGGCTTGCGGTGGCCGCCCTGCTCGGCGGGCTCGGCGTCGCGGCCGGAGCCTTCGGGGCTCACGGCCTGCGTTCGCGTCTCGAACCGAGAGACCTCGAGATCTTCGAGACCGCGGTTCGGTATCAGCTTATCCATGCCCTCGCGGTGGGCCTGGCGGCCGTCGTCGGCGCCCCCCGTGCCGCGTGGTTGTTCACGGTCGGCACGATCGTTTTTTCGGGGAGCCTGTACGTCCTGGTCCTGACCGGGCCCCGATGGATGGGAGCGATCACGCCTATCGGAGGCCTCGCCCTGATCGGCGGCTGGTTGGCTCTCGGTGTGTGGGCGCTCCGCAGCTGACGTCGTTACGACGCTGCCCCGGCGGCGGGGAGAAACCGAACGAGTTCCGGACCCACGCAGCCGGCGAAATGGCGTGCTCCGGCCCTCGTGAAGTGGATACCGTCGTCGAGCCGAAGCCGCTGACCAGCGTCGGGTCCTTCGGGCACGAAGCGGTACATCCGACCGGCAGGGCCGTAAAAGCAATCGGTGACCACGACCTCTTCGAGAACGTCCGACCGGCCCACGACCACGTCGGACTGGACCGCACGGATCAACTCCAGTTTGCCCTCCAATCGTCGGTGCTCCATGGCCGGGAGCCGAAGCCAGGCGAACCGCCGGTCGCGCGCCGCCATCGCGTCGAGAAAGCGGTTGAGGCGCTCCTGGTAGGCGGATGGCCAGGCGTCGGACCGCCAGTGGACCCAGCGGCCCTCCGTCTTGGGCCGGAGGTCCTGCCCGTCGTTGCCGCCGATGATCACGACGACCAGATCGGGGTCGTGGAGTTTCACGAGGCGCTTTCCCTCCTCGAACCAGTCGAAGAAGTCGGGACGCGCAAGCCCCGAGGAGCTCTTGCCTCGTCGTCGGATCACCACGTTGGACTCGGTTTTCAGCCAACGACCGAGCTCTCGACCGAAATCGGTCGCCGCCATGCTGTCGCCGATGATCAGCACGTGAACCGGGCCATCCTGGCCCGACCAGGGGGTCGCTGGCTCGTCCGGCGCGAGCGGCGCTGGCGCGACGGAAACCGGAGCCGCCGGGACCTCTTCGTGGGTCGCCGGGAGCCTCGGCCCGTCCGGCCGGACTCCTGCAGCCGCCAAGACCGATTCGGGCTCGGGCGACGTGCCCACGCGGATGAGCGCTCCGGTCTCGGCCGCCTCGGTCGAGAGCTCAGCCGTCCGGACCGAGGTCGGGGCCTCGGCTGCCGTCGGCGGAGCGGCTTCGGGCTCGGAGATCGATTCCGACCCAGCCGGCGCCAACCCCGCCCGGCACCCGATGAGCACCATCCCAGTCAGTCCAAGGATGCGGAGCATCGTGGTTCGAGTTAGGCCCAAACGAGGGGGCGCAGCCAAGAAGTGTTGGCGCTGAAACGGATCCGCGAGGCGGTTGACCTCAGAACACTAGCGTTTACCCTGGCAGTCCCACTCCTGGTCGGTCTGGGTTGGTTCGGCGGCCTCGGTCTTCAGGTGTGGCGACTGCAATCGGCATTTCCAAAGACCACGGCATTTCAGGCGGTCGCGGGCCGGCCCATCCGCAAGACCGAGCGGCCGCTCGAGGAACTCGGCGGACCCGTGGCTGCGGCGGTCGTCGTCTCCGAAGATGCTCGATTCCTGGAGCATTGGGGCTTCGATGCGCGCGAGATCCGGGCTTCGATCGGGGATGCGTTCGAACACGGCCAGCCTCCCCGCGGCGCCTCCACCCTGACGCAGCAGCTCGCCAAGAACCTCTTCCTGGGACCCGAGCGAACCCTGGGCCGAAAACTCAAGGAGGCCGCCTATACGGTCTGGCTGGAGGTCCTCCTCGGAAAGCGTCGCATCCTGGAGCTCTACCTCAATGAGGTTGAGCTCGGGGTTGCGATCTACGGGGTCGAGACTGCGGCCCGGGAGTACTTCGCGAAGCCCGCGAAGGAGCTCACCTGGGTTGAGGCCGCGCAGCTGGCGGCCACCCTTCCCACACCCCGCCTCGCGCGACCGGACCACCGTACGCCCCGATACGACGAACGGGTCGAGCGGATCCTCCAGCGCGTCGAGGAACACCCTACGGTCGCCGCGGCGGTCGACGCCCTGGTCTTCTCGAAGGTCAGTCCACCGCGGCGTACGGACTGAAGCGCTGCTTCGAGTAGCGGCCCTCGTTCAGGCGCTCGAGCTCGTCTTGACTGAACGCGTCCGGGTCGCCGCGGGGAATGGTGCGGCGGATGAAGGCGAGCACCGAGCTGCGAACGAAGCGCGCCGCGAGCACCGCGGCCTCGTCGCCCGTCTCGAGACACTCGTCCCACAGCTTGAAGAGCCGCTCCCGGCGCACCGCGACCGGGTCGGACCCGTCGAACCAGATGGCTTCGATGCGCTTTCGAGCCGTTCGGGTGGCCTCCGCGAGGTTCTGCTTGCGAGCCCGATCGTACAGACCCTCGCGAAACGCGCGGGTGCGCTTCAGGAATTTTGCCTTTTCATAGTGATAGGGGTCGTCCCCGGAGGCGGACATGAGCCCGTCGGTGATGTCGAAGGAAGCTCCCGTGCCCGAATAGTCCAAGCTGGTGCCCCCTTTGAAGGACACCGTCCCGTCGCGGGCGATCTCGGCGACGAATCCACGGTCGCGAAACTCGAAACCCCCGCCTTCCGTGGGACTCAGACCCTCCGGAATGGGCGATGTCTCCACCCGAGGGATGGGCAAGCGCCAAGTGCCGCGCGAGGCGGGTCCGAACCGCCCGGCCTTGGGTCGAAGCTCGAGGTCCAGCTCACCGAGCTGGGGGGCCGTCTCGACCACGGCGGGCTTCGGCGGCGCAGGCGGAGGTTCGACGGAAGCGACCTCGGGGGCGCGAGGCTCGGCGGGGGGAGGCTCGGGTCGACGGGCTCGCCGACGCCGAGGCTTCTTGGTTTTGTGCGCCCGCTCGGGCGGGGGCGAGGGCGGCGGCTCGGGCTCGGCCCGCGGCTCGGGCGGCGGAGGCTCGACCGAGCGAATGGTCAGCTTGAGGGGATCCGAGGGCCGGCGCGGTGACCGAGCCGAGCTTCCGGGCGTCGGAAGGAGCATGAATCCGACGTGAGCCAGGGCGCTCAGCGCCCAGGCTCCGCTCCAGCTGAGACGGTTCTTCGCCATCGTGCCCTCATCGGAACACCGGATCGGCCTCCGATTATCCCGATCCTCGCACCGCGAGCCCCTCCGCCGCCAGCAAACTTTCGGAATCCCTTCCGCAGCCGCTCCCGCACCCCCTTCTCTCGGTCGGAGGACGGCGCTATGCCGGACATCGGTGGTGCCCTACCGTAGGCTTCGTCGGCTGCTTCCCGCCCTCGGCGGCGCGTACCTCGTTCTCGGGTTCTGCGCAGCCGCCGCGCCAGGGTTCGAGGTGTTCCCGTTTTTCTGCTGGTTCCTGTTTCCCATCACGCCGAACGTCGAGGAACGCTTCGCCCTGAGCGTCCACGAGATCGGCGGTCGCCGCTTCGAAGAGCCGGTCGAGTTTCAAAGCCTGGATGTGATCGAAGATCCGCACGCCATGGACGTCTGGTTCTCCGTCCAGGCTTTGGGCCAGGCCGTGGTCGACGACAACGCTCGCGAAGCCGAGCGGATCCGCCGCCGCCTCGAAGCAAACTTCATCCCTTCTCCGAGCCGCTACACGGTGGATCAGGTCACCTACGATCCGATCGAACGCTGGCGGCAGGGTACGGTTCGATCCCGGACGACGCTCGCCGTCTTCACCTCTTCGACGGGGTGCACGCGGAGCCCATGGGCCCGCTGAGACGACTTTTTGCCAGTCGGCAGCCGGTCCGGTCCATGGCCGAACCGCTGACCGTAGTCCGGGATGGTACGCTGCGCGTCGAAGTCCTGCTGAGGGTCTTCTACGTCTACCCGCTGTACTGGTACGCAACCCATCTTGCTGAATTGAGGCCGCTTCTCGATCCGCGCGCACCGGATCTGCGGTGGCCGGTCGCCTGGCTCGAGTGGGTGGGGATCGACACGTTCGCTCCCTGGGTCTTGGCGTTCGGATTCGCTTCCGCGGTGTTGGCCGTGGCCATGCCCGAGCGACGATGGGTTCGAGCCGCGGTCTTTCTTGGGCTCTTGGAAGTGCTCGCCCTCAAGTACTCGTACGGGAAGATCCACCATCTGATGCATGGATGGCTGTTTACGACCTTCCTCTTCATCTGGGCCCCCAACCTCTCCTTCGACTCCCGGCGCGCGCGCCGGTCGCAGCGACAGGCCACCTTGCTCGTCTTCGGCGCGGCCCAGGTCGTGGTCTGCATGACCTATTCGCTCGCGGGTCTTGGGAAGATCGTCGGGACGCTCTACCAGGTCGTCCGCGGCGAGATCACTCCGCTGCATCCGTCGGCTCTCGCCCGTCATCTCGCGGACCGCCTGATCCAAACCCACGCCGACAGCCTCCTCGGTCCGTGGCTCATCGACCATCCCCTGCTGCTCTGGCCATTGATGCTGGGCACGGTCTACCTTCAGTTCTTCGCCGTTTGGGCGGCCTTTCGGCCCCGACTGCATCGGCTTTGGGGATTCGGGCTCGCGAGTTTTCACGCGATGTCCATCTTGACGCTGACCATCGATTTCAACCCCAACATCATGCTGCTGGCCATCTTGCTGGTCGCGAGCCCGACGGCGCCGACGCGCTTCGACGTCCAGAGTGTCGCGCAGGACTTGCCTTTGTTCGGGGCCCTCCTGCGGCGACGCGAAAAGCGTTTCGCCGTGTCGGGCGAGACGGCGCTTCAGCCCCCGCGAACGTGAGGCATCCGACCCGCGCGCTCGGCCGAGACCAGCTGAAAGACGAGCTCCAGCGCCTCCACCGAGTATTCAGCCTCCGTGGGACTGGCGCCCCAAGCGGTCAGCCCGTGGTCCTGGATGAGGAATGCCGGAACCAGCGGAGGTCGCGCGTCGAATCGGCTCTCGATATCTCGTGCGATCGCGGGCACGTCGGCGTGATTGGCGAAAACATCGATCGACACGTTGGGGCATTGCCCACGGATCCCGATCGCCTTCAAAATCTCGACGTTCGGCAAGGCGAGACGACCCTCGTGCTGAAAACGACCGACATACGTACCCGCGAACGAGTGCACGTGCATCACCGACTCCGCCCGTGGCTGCGTCCGGTACACCGCCGCGTGAAGACTGGTCTCGGCCGACGGCTGTGCCTCGGGCGTCGAACGCTCGAGGACGCGACCTTGGAGATCCACCCGAACGAAGTCTTCCGCCGACAAGCGTCCTTTGTGCCGCCCGCTGGCGGTGACCCAGAAAGCATCGCCGTCGCGGACGGAAAGATTGCCGGCCGTCGCCGGCACCCAGCCGCGAGCATCGAATCGCCGGCCGGCGGCGACCAGTTCGTGCCGAAGATCCGTCACGCCGCCACGGGGCGGATCGCCGTGCCGGTGTAATTCGGCGCCCAGCCTTCGGTCGATGTGAAGTACCGGACCGCTTTGATCCGTCGCGGGGCGGTCAAATAGAACCAGTGCTCGGTACCGGCGGGGACGTTGATGTACTCCCCGGCTTCGACCATGAGGTGGGCCTGTCGCCCGTCCGGCAGGACGAAACCGAAGACGCCTTCGCCATCGACGATGTAGCGAACCTCGTCGTCGTCGTGGGTGTGGCATCGGTCGAACTTCGCGAGCAGTTCGTCCAGGCCGGGAAGGTCGGGATGCAGAACGATGAGGTCGCGGGCCTGATAACCCGACTCCGCCTTCAGCCGCTCGAACATCGGATCCAGATGGCCGAGAACCCGGTCCTTTTCCGCGTCGCCGAGACTCGGTCGACCGAGCAGTGCCACCAACTCCGGGGCGTCGCCGGGAGGCCAGCGGTCGACGCGGATGGAAAGCGAGGCCAGCACGTCCCCGATGCCTTCCCACGACTCGACGCTCCGTCCGTCATCGTACCAAAGTCGTGCCATGCCGAGGATTGGACCGGAGAAGTCGGCTGCGGTCGAGGACAACCGACGCCGACGATTGGCCAGTCCCGGACTCGAACCAGGGACACGCGGATTTTCAGTCCACTGCTCTACCAACTGAGCTAACTGGCCGCTCGGAGGACGGGGCTATAGCGACTTGCAGGTTCTTTGCCAAGGGCTTGGTTGCCATCCGGTTTGGCCCGTCGACGTCTCGATCCTCCCCCCAAGTTCTCCCCGACGAGCCGGAACGGCGGTAGGGCTCACACGTGGGCGCGTCGGTCGGGGGGATCTGGGGAGCTGCGGTGATCGTCGCCGCGACCTCGACCGCCACCCGCGTCCCCGACGATGCGGCGCCGCCCATCTCGCTGGAGACGCTCGACCTCGTGAAGGAGCTGACGCGACCCGCCTCGGTCAACCCCTGGCCGGCCCCCGTGCTCGACCGCCGCACCGTACCGAGAGCGCAGCTTCGAGAGCCGATGGCCCCCACGGTCACCCGCACATTCGAGTCGCTGCCCGTCCCCCAGTTCGCGCGAGCCGACCGACTCGATCGCCGGGACCGCTATCTGGGTCCGCACTTCGTCGAGCGACTCGTGGACGGGTGGCTGGAGACGGAGCCTCGGCTCTGGGGGGAGGTTGCGCTCGGCGACATGGCTCGCCGCCGCGGTGGCGCAGCGGCGGTCATCACCCTGAAGCCCAGCGAGGCTCCCGCAGACCCGGGCGGCACGGCAGAAGTCGCAGCGCTCGTACGAAGCGCCGACCGGAGCCTGGCGGGTCACGCCGGAGGGGGATTTCGTTCCGGGCTACTCGCGGGTCGACTCGACCTGAACCTCTCCGGCGGAGGCGACCTGCGTGTTTCTGGCTCGCCCGAGAATCCCGATACCCCGAGCCCTCGGATGCGATTCGGGGGCGCCGCCAGTCTGGTCGTCGGCGGACGGCCCCAGGACCGCGGTCAGCTGCGATTGCTCGGCGCACTCGACGCGGCCGACGACGCGGTCGACCCGTCGACCGGAGCCCGCTCCGACTTCGAGCGCACGATCATCGGGCTCGATGGGACGCTCGACTGGGGTTCGGACGGGCGGATGCTGACCGCTGCCAGCTACCAGGGGGCCTGGCGCGAGGGCCGTCGGCATCTCGGGCAAGGCCGACTGGAGGTTCGGACCCCCTCATGGGGCCCACTCCACGTCGAGGCCGAAGGACTTGCGGAGGGCGGCGAGGCCGACGACATCCCGTTTGGACGCTACGAGGCGGGGGGGCGCGTCGGCCTCCGTTCTGCGCCCGTGGTCGTCGAAGCGGGCGCCATGGTCCTCCATCATCGCCTCGACGAGGAGGCCTGGACGGAGCTGGGTTTGAGCGCAGCCCTCGATGTTCTTTTCGCAGCGGGCTGGTCATGGGGCACCACGTTTCGGCGAGGCCGCGACCTCCTCGCCACTGCCCGGAGCTTCTCCGTCGGTGTGTCCGAGCCGGATGTCCTCACCCACGCCGTGTACACGGGCCCCAGCTGGACCACGGACCTCGGCTGGGTCCGGCTCCAGGCCGCCGCGCGCTACTTCGAGGACATCGACTTCGACCTCCCTGCGTGGACGGTGCGGAGCGACGGCTCGTTCCGCGTCTTTCGCGGTCTCACCGTCGGCGGGGCCCTCGGCCTACGCCCGAACTTCGGTCTTCACCTCTTCGCTCGATATGACGTCGAGCGGGCGTTCGTCGAGCTGCACGGCCGGGGCCAGACCGAGAACTTCGAGTCGGGGTACGCCGAGCAGCAGGGATACTTCCGCCTCGGCCTCATGTCCGGGCTCGATCTCGGCGCCGGGTTTTGGCTCGCGCTGTCGGTGGAGAACATGACGGACGCCCTGGTGCGGGACCCGGACCGCGGGAGTGCCCAGTCGGGCATCGATGGCCGGGTCAGCCTGCGATTCGCAGGACCGTAGTCGCTACTCGGAGCGGACGAGGTTGCCGTCGACCACGTCGAGCGCGACGGCAACGCTCTTCGAGCGCTGCGAGCCGACGCGATCGGCCCAGCGACGACCTTCATGGTGGACCTCCACCAGGTACTCGCCTTCGTAGAGGGATAAGCGTTCGAGGGGCAGGCGACCCTCGCGCTGACCGTTGATGAAGATCTCGGCCCCCCGCGGTCCCGACACGGAAAGGTCGAATCGCTCGAAACGAACGTCGAGGCGCGTCATCTGCTCCTCTTCGACGTCGAGACGCCGGTAGGCGTTGATCCGCTGCTCGCCGTCGGTGAATCGCAGCTCGCGCTGACCGACCGGAAGCACCGCGGTCAGCGGCGTTCGACCGAGCTTACGCGTGCCGTCGTATACGTCGACCGGCGGATCGGAGTGAATGACGGCGGCCCCGGTGGCGCCTTCGGGCACATCCTCGGCGACCTCGGTCGGGGTGTCCGCCCGGTCGAGAGCGGCCTGGACCAGCTCGGGCGGGAGCTTCGTCCGGGTGAGCTCATCGAGGCCCTCCGGCGGCTCCTTGGGAAAAAGGACGATGAACGCGAGGATCCCGGCGGCCGCCGCCAGCACGGCGAAGAGGGCGTACCGGGATCCATCTCCCGAGCGCCGGTCGAAGTTCGTGATCTCGGAAATCAGCGGGCGGGTGGGGCGGCTCTTCGGCTGAGCCGCAGGCTGAGCCAGAGCCTCGGCGAGGTGGGCCCGTTCGCTCGGAGCCGGGGCCGATGACCGATCCCAGGGGGTTTCGGCGGCAGAGCTTTCTCCCGCCGTCGAGGAGGACGCGGGAGCCGAGGGGGCCCCCGGGCTCGGCGCCGGCTCCAGAAGAGGGGGCTGCGACTCGGCCGGCAGGCTCTCCACGACTCCGGAGGACAGCATCTCGACGTCCTCGGTGCCGGTCACCGGCACGACCGACGGAACGGGCAGCTCGGACACCGGAACACCGTCCGGCTGGGTGGACGGACCCTCGAGCGCGGGGTCGGGTCCGGGGGGCGCCTCCGCTTCCGGGGAACGACTGGGGAAAGGCGGGATGGTGCTCAGGCCCGGGATTTCGGAGATGTCCTCGGAAAGCGTGAGCACGGTGGACGTATCGGGATCGGAGGCAAAATCCAGGAGCATCCGTCGCGCGCGTCGAACATGCGAGTCCGGTGCGAACAGCCCGTCCAGCAGGGTCGAAACCTCGCCCGGGCTCGCGAGTCCCTCCGGCTGCAGCACATCTTGGATGGCATCGTCGAGCTCCTTCACCGTGGTGAAGCGGTCGGACCCCCGACGCGAGAGACCGCGCAGAGCGACGTTCAGAAGCGCATCGCCCGTCCCGCTCAGGCCCGGCATGGCGAGATCGCCGGTCAAGACGGCTTGCTCGACGTCGGCGGACCCTCGGTAGGGAACGCGGCCGGTGACCAGCTCGTACAAGAGCGCGCTGACCCCATAGACGTCGGTCACGATGCTCGCCGTCGCCTTGCCTCCGAGGATCTGCTCGGGCGCGAAGTAGTGCCGATGGTCCGGCGTGCTCGACACGGAGTTTTGGCCGAAGGGCGCCAGGGCCGACGCGCCGTAGCCGGAGACCACGGCCGTCCCCTCGAAGGCGATCAAGACGGTATCGGGGCGGATTCCGCCGTGCACGATCGGCTGTCCCGAAGCGCGCGCCATCCCGTGCTGATGTACGTAGTGAACCCCATCGCACACGTCGCGCAGGATGCGGCCGACCAAGCGCAGGGCGATCGTCGACTCTTCCGAACGAAGCTTGTCGACGACCCGACGAAGCGGCTCGCCGTCCACGTACTGGACGAGCCGGGCCCAGCCTTCATCGAACTGCTGAACACCAAAAACGCGCGCGACGTGCGGGTGCTCGAGCTGGGTCACCACCGCGGTCTCCCGCTGCAGGCGAGCGAGCCGATCCGCGTCGCCGACGACTTCGTCGGGCACCCAGACGATCACGAGGGGGCGGTCCGGCTGGGGAACGCCATCCAGCACCTCGCAGCCCAAGAAGGCTTGGGCGTCCACCTCGGACGACAAAGGACCGAGCACCGCGACCTGACGGTGAGGCATGCGCTGCTATTGAACGGGGCAATGGCCGAACCCGCAAGGGGTCCCCAGCGGGAAGCTGGCTTTCGCTACCCCCGCACCCCGTGATACCTCCTCGCCAAAGACATGGCCGAGACAGGGAATCAGACGATCCACGCCCAGCAGGCGTTCGAGTTCGCGGATGTCTTCTCGTACAAGTTCAAAGATCGGGCGCTCGGAAAGCCCCCGCGCCAGCTCCGCTTGAAGGAACCCGACGGGCCGAGCACCGGCGGGGGCAAGCAGGCCCGCCAGTCCATGGTACTCAGGAACGAGGCCGGCGACGCGGTCGTGTGCGGATGGGTCGACCTCGCCAATCGCACGGCGGAGCTCCGCGGCTTTGCCTACATCTCCGAACAGTTCAAAGCTCGCCGAGGTCACATCATCGACATCAAGCAGGAGGAGTACGAGGCCTTGCTGTCCGAGGTGCAGCGATTCCTCGACCTCCACAAGCTGCAGACCGAGACCGTGGCTCAGCGTGCGTCCGGGACCGCGCCGACGACGCCGACCGCGGTCCCCATGTGGCCTCTGCTCGCGGCCGCCGTCCTCGTCGGCGTGCTCGTCGGCTACCTGCTCTTCACCTGAGTGTCCGTCTCTCGGCTCAGGCTCGCCGCCGGGCTCCTCGTTCTCGGGATCGCCGGCGCCAGCCCGGCGATCGCCGGCGGCGCCGAGGCGCAGGGTCCGGGCCCCGGACCGTGGTCCCTGCTTCCGGCGCTCGTCGCCATCGTGCTTGCCCTCGTGGTCCGTCAGGTTCTGGTCGCGCTGTTCGCCGGCATCCTCGTGGGCGCGGCCCTCCTCGAGGGTCGGGTCGGGGGCGCGTTTTCGTCCTCGCTCGATGTCGTGATCGCCGCGCTGGCCGACGCCGACCATGTGAAGGTCATGGTGTTCACACTTCTCATGGGAGGGCTCGTAGGCCTGATCTCGGACAACGGCGGAGCTCGGGGCCTGCTCGCCTGGGCCCAGCATCGAGCCCGAACGCCCCAGCAGGGGATGCTGACGACCTGGATCCTCGGCATGTTGGTCTTCATCGACGACTACGCCAGCACCCTCTTGGTGGGCTCCACGATGCGCCCGGTCACCGACCGTCTGCGCATCTCTCGCGAGAAGCTCGCCTACATCGTCGACTCGACGTCGGCCCCCATCACGAGTTTGGCTCTGGTCAGCACGTGGGTCGGCTACGAGCTGAGCGTTCTGCAGGATGCATTGACGGCGTCGGACGTTTCGGTCGGCGCGTATGAAGTGTTCGTTTCCGGTCTCCCGTCGCGATTCTATCCCTGGCTCGCCTTGGCCATGGTCGGGATCGTCGCCGTCACGGGTCGGGACTTCGGACCCATGTGGCGGGCCGAGCAGCGGGCCCGCACCACCGGCGCGGTGCTGCGCCCCGGAGGCACCGCGCTCATGGATGCCGAGACGTTCGGCGACGACGGCTCGGCGCGGGCCCGGCCCTGGCTGGGCGCGATTCCGATCCTGGTCCTGCTGGTCGCCGTGGGCGGCGTACTGACCTCGACCGGCCTCGAGGCGGTCCGGTCCGACCCCGTCGGCTGGAGCACGACGCAGAGCCAAGGAGCTCTGCGAACCCTCGGCGCGGTGCTCGGCGCGGCGAGCTCCTTCGACGCGCTCGTCTACGGCAGCGCACTGGCCGTGATCGTCGGGCTCGTCTTGACCATCGGCACGCGTAGCCTCGGCCTGGAGCCCGCCGTCGAATCCGTCCTTCGCGGCATGCGGGCCACGTTGGTCGCCGTGGTGGTTCTCGTGCTCGCTTGGGGCATCGGAGACGTGATGAGCCGTCTTCAGGCCGGGCCCTATGTCGCCGCGGCCCTCGGGCCCGCCGTCCCTGCGTGGACCCTGCCGACCCTGGTCTTCGTTTCTGCGGGCCTCCTCGCCTTCGCCACGGGGACATCGTGGGGGACGATGGCGATCCTGTTCCCGGTGATCGTGCCCGTCGTCGCCGTGCATCAGGCCGAGACGTGGTTCCTCCCGCTCCTCGTGAGCAGCAGCAGCTCGGTTCTCGCCGGCGCGGTCTTCGGCGATCACTGCTCCCCGATCTCGGACACGACGATCCTCTCGTCGGTGGCGTGCGCCGCCGACCACGTCGACCACGTCCGGACACAAGCACCGTACGCCTTGACCGTGGCTCTCGTATCTGTGGTGTTCGGGACGTTTCCCGTGGGCCTCGGTCTGGGGCCCGGCTGGGGCTTGGGTTTGGGATTCGTGGCGCTGGTCGTCGGAATGCGTCGGTTCGGACGGAAGACGACCAACGACACACCACGTAACCTGCCGGGCGACGATGCGTAGGAGGCCCGACGGTGAGCGCTAAATCACATCTCGACGCGCTGCCCCACATCCGGGCGGACCTGCGGCGCCTCCGGGCCGACCGTATCCGGGCACTTGGGCTCTATCTCGCGATCTTCGCCCTATTTTTCGTGGCTTTGATGGCGACCGACAGCGGCCTGGGCCAGCGTCACGACCTGAAGTGGGCGCTGGGCCTGGTCGGGCTCTTCCTTGGGGCGGCGGGGTCGGTGGCTCTAGCCATGGGGGTTCCACTACTCCACGGCCGACGCCTTGCGCTCGCGCTCGGCGGGAGCCTGGCCGTCATGCTCGGCGGCCTCGCCCTCGCCGTCGACATGGAGTCGGACCCCGCTTGGAAGCACGGCCCGATGTGCTTCACCTTCGGGACCGCCATCTCGGCGCTGTTCATGGTGATCCTGGGTGCGCTGTCCGGGCGCCTGTGGCGGCGCACGCCCGACCCCGGATTCATGATCGCCGTCGGGACCACGGCGGCGGGCATCGCCTACCTCCATTCCCGATGCGACAGCACCCACGTGCTGCACGTCCTGTTTTTTCATGTGACGCCCCTGGTGGTGCTGTACGCCGCTGCACGCTGGCTGACCCGGGTTCGACTCCAGCTCTTGCGGGAAGACGGTCAGGACCGCCCGCCCGACGCGAGCGCGTAGCCGATCATTCGATACAGCAGGCGAGCGCCGACGTTTCCGTCCCATGCATCGGCGGTTCCATCGGACGGCCCCGCCACTTCGCACAGGTCGAAGCCGACGATCCGGCGCCCGGACCGAACCACCGCTCGAAAGAGCAAGAACAGCTCGTTCAGCTCGAGACCGCCGGGCACCGGCGTTCCCGTCAGCGGGCAGAGCTTTGGGTCGAGGCCATCGATGTCGATCGACAGATAGACCTCGTGCGGCAGGGCTTCCACGACACGCTCGAATCGGTCGAGCAGCTGACCCCGAAGGCGCGATTCGGCGAGATCGAGATCGTAAAAGATCTGCACCCGGTCCCCGGCTTCCTCGGCGCGCTGCCGTTCGGATTCGGCGAAGTCCCGGATCCCGACCTGGACGATCCGGGCTACGCCCGGCGCCTCACAGAGAACGCGCTCCATGATGGAGGCATGGGAGTAACGAAAGCCTTCGTAGCCCGCGCGAAGGTCCATGTGTGCGTCTACGTGGAGGATCCCGAGGCCCGGATATCGGTCGGCGTGAGCGATGATCGACCCCAACGGCACCGAGTGGTCTCCCCCCACGACGCCGACCAGGCGGTCGACCTCGAGGAGCGAGCGCGTCGTGCGACCCAGCTCGTCGCGGATCCGCTCGCCGGCACGGTCGACGCGGCGCCGGCATGCATCGGCCTCCGCGGGGGTGGTGGTTGGGGACAGCGAGCAGAGAGCATCCCTCCGGGCCGCCGGCCCCAGCTCCCGGAGCCAGGCCGGGGCTCGGCGCAAGGCGATCCCGGCCTCATAGATCCGGCCGAGCTCCACATCGAAGAGGTCGAGCTGCGAGCTCGCGGTGAGGATCGCGTCCGGCCCGCGAGCGGCGCCGGAGCGATAGGACACCGTCGCCTCGTACGGCATCGCGAGGACGACGACCCGCGCCTGACCTTCGGACACCTCGCACCCGAACAGACCGTCGGCCGGTCCCGCGGGACCGTCGGGGTCAGCGAACGACATCGCTCGTACATGCGCTGACCGGTACGACGGATCAAGCCGTGTCCGTCCTTGATTCGGCCGCGGCGGGGCGCCATGACTCGGCGACGATGGTCGAAAGAGCAAGAGTCGGGATCGTGACCGTGTCCGACCGTGCGAGCCGCGGCGAGTACGAAGACCAGGGCGGCCCCGCGATCGAAGCCTACTTGCAAGAAGCGCTGAGCTCGCCGTGGGAGGCGCGAGCCGTGGTCATCCCCGATGAGCGAGAGGTGATCGAATCGGAGCTGATCCGTCTCGTCGACGAGGAGGCCTGCTGCTTCGTCGTGACCACCGGAGGGACGGGGCCCGCTCCGCGCGACGTGACGCCGGAAGCCACGGAGGCCGTCGCCGACAAGCTAATGCCAGGATTCGGCGAGCTGATGCGTAGCGTTTCACTCCAGTACGTGCCGACCGCGATCCTGTCCCGACAGACCGCGGTGATCCGAAAGAAAGCACTCATCGTGAATCTTCCGGGGAAACCGAAGTCGATCCGCGAATGTCTGGACGCGGTCATGCCCGCGGTCCCCTACTGCATCGACCTGGTTGGAGGCCCCTATCTGACCACCCACGAGGACAAGGTTCAGGCTTTCCGCCCGAAGCGGTCCTAACCGCAACTCGGGTGACAGTCTTCGTTCGGTGGTCCACTCTACCGGCGTGGAACGCTGGGTTTGGCTGCTGGTCGGTCTGGCGGCATGCGGGGAGTTCACGCCGGGCCCCGACCCGCTCGACGCCTCGGGGCCCGATGCCTCGGTGGGCGATGCCGCGCCTCTCGACGCAGGGACGTCATCGCTCAACGTGATCTTCAGCGACGAGTCCGGTCCGACTTCCGACTACTGCGGACCGGAAGCCTGCTTCGAGCCCTATCTCGAGTTCACCGCGCAGCACCCGGACAACGCCCGGCCCGCCGACCTCTCGGACATCAACCGAGCCGTCGACGAAGAGTTTGCCGCCGACCAGCGAGGCGACATCCCGAAGCCGCTCGATCTCAGCGCCTCCGAGCTCCGCGAGGTCGTGGTCGACGTATTGAACATCGGCTTTCTCCTGGACGGCCTCGACGAGCGCCCTCTGGTCGTTCGCCGCGGTGAGACCGAGAACGACGACGGATTTCGGCGGGAGGTCTACTATCTCGTAGACCCGCACGTGGGGACGATGCGCGTGCTGACGCTGGTTCCGGATGCCGCGGAGCCACCCTTCCGGGCGATCCTCGCTCTGCACGGACACGACTCGGGACCGGAGCGATTCACCAACTTCTTCGGCGCTCGCCAACTCGCCGAGCAAGGCTTCTTCATCGCGCTACCCGAGCTGCGGGGCGCGGGGTGCGATGCTCCGGAGGGCCGGATCTCCGAGGCGCTGCTCGTCGGCGGTTACACCCACATGGGCCTGCGGGTCTACGAATCGCTCCTCACCTTCAAGCTGATGCGCTTCCTCGAGCAGGTGGACAACGGACGGGTCGGCGTTTTGAGCCACTCGGGCGGAAGCTCGACCGCCAATCTCCTGACACGCATCGAGCAGCGGTTTGCCGGACAGGTCACCGACCTTCAGAGCCACTACACGGGACGATGCCTCGGCGTGTTCCTGCACTGCGAATCGGTCCCGGGGATGCTGCCGTACTCTTCCACGGTCTTCCAGCTCGACACCTTGCCCTTCCCGGCCATCGTGGTCCCGTACGGCTTCGAGGACCCCGTCGAACGTCGACGGGTGCTTGATTTCTTTCCCGAACACCTCTGATCTCCCGGGTCCTTGCGATACGCGATCGACCTCATACGCTGGGCGCTCATCGCCCTGGGGGCGCCTCTCCGCGCTCTGAAGCACCGGCGGACCTTCGGGAAAGGCGCCTTCGTGGAACTCACCGTCGACGGCACGCTGGTCCGGGAGCCGGTTCGTCGACCGTTGGCTCAACGCCTCCTCCGCCGCGCCGCCGGCCGAACGGACCGTGAGCCGGTCCCGCTCCAGAGACTGATGCGACGCCTGCAGCTTCTGGAAGAGGATCCGCGGGTCGCCGGCCTCGTCGTTCGGCTCGAGTCGATCGATGCCGGGTGGGCTCGGCTTTCAGAGCTCCGCTCCGGACTCGAAGCCTTCACCGCCCGGGGGCGTCCGGTCGTCGTTTTCGTGCCCAAGATGGTCGACAACCGCGGCGCCTACGTGGCGTCCGCCGCCGAACACCTGTGGCTCGCCCCGCCGGCGACATTCGCCGCGACCGGAGCCGCGGCCCGGGGGCTGTTCTGGTCGGAGGCGCTGAAGCGCGTCGGGGTCCGGATCGAGGTCGCTTCGGCCGGGCGCTACAAGTCTGCGCCCGATGCCTTGACGCGCACCGAGCGAAGCGCCGCCGACCTCGAGCAAACCCGCGCCATCATCGACGCCATCGACGAGACGCTCACCCGGGCACTGAGCCGCGGGGACGACGACGCGAGCGTGCAGGACCGTCTCGACCAAGCACCGCTGGTCGGGTCCTACGCCGTCGAGGCCGGCCTGGCGACGGGCGTATGCCGAGACGAGGCCATTCCCGAGACGTTGGCTGCATCCCTGAGCTTGGACACACCTCCGAAGGTGGTGGAGGTCCGCCGACACGCGGCCCTGGTTCCCGCGCGACGTCAGCTCTTCCCCCCTTCGAGGCGCATCGCGGTCATCGAGGTCCACGGCGCCATCATCGATGGCGGCTCCCCCCTGGGCGGCGTCGACGACGAGCAGATCGTCGCTGCCCTGCGAGCGGCCGGCGACGATCGTCGCATCGCGGCTGTCGTCCTGAGCGTCGATTCTCGCGGCGGCAGCGTCACGGCGAGCGACCGGATCTTCGGCGCAGTTCGGCGCCTCGCCGCGGACAAACCGGTGGTGGCATGTCTCGAGGATGTCGCGGCCAGCGGCGGGTACTACGTGGCGTGCGGTGCGGAGCGGATCGTCGCTTCCCCGCTCACCCTCACCGGCAGCATCGGCGTCTTCGCCGTCATTCCTACCTGGCCGGACCTGGCGGCGAGCTGGAACATCGGCCGCGACGTGGTCCGCAATCGACGCTTCGCCGGCGCCATCGATCCCTGGAGCGGTTTCGACGAAGAGCTCCGCGAGAAGGCGCAAGCGGATGTGCGCGGACTGTATGACCTCTTCATCGACGTGGTCGCGGAGGCGCGAGGCCGACCTCGGGAGGCGGTCCATGCCGTGGCTCAAGGGCGCGTCTGGACCGGCCGAGCCGCTCGAGAGGCGGGTCTGGTCGATGGTCTGGGAGGATTCGGTGAGGCCGTCGCGTGGGCCCGGGAGCGCGCCGAGGCCCGGACCGCCGAGGAGCTCGTCTATGTTCGAAAGAGCAAGCCGAAACCCCGGCCGGACCCGGTCGCCGCAGCGGTCGACGAGGCCGCTCGCGCGTTCGGATTTCGCTCGGACCTGGCGCGTGAGGCCCTCGCTCTCGCTGCGGTCCAGCCGCGGGCGGTGGCCTGGGTTCCCGTCACTCCGTCGACTCGCGAGCGGTGAAGATCTTGTTTCGGAAGTGTTTGAGTTCGGCGATCGAGCCGCGAACGTCGGCCAGCGCCGTATGGTCGCTCGCGGTCTTGGCGTAGAGGGCTTCCGGCCCGTACCAGCGCCGCGCGAGCTCCTTCAAGGTGGAGACGTCCACCATCCGGTAATGGAGCAGCCCGTGAGCGACCGGGAAGTAGGCGGCCAGGAAGCGACGGTCCTGGTGAATGCTGTTGCCGGCGAGGACGCCTTCATGAGGCGTCGACCATCGGACGATCAGGTTCACGAGCTTCTTTTCCACCTCGCGGAGACCGAGGGGCGACCGTCGGACCTTCTCCAAGAGTCCATTGTCGGTGTGCATCTTGCGGACGATCGGAGACATCCGCTCCAGGAGGCTGTCCGGCTGCCAGATGACCGCTTCCATCGAATCGAGCTCTTCCAGCTCCGGATCGGTGATGACGACGGCGATCTCCAGCGGAACGTCATCTTCAGGCTCCAACCCTGTCATCTCCATATCCAGCCAGATGAGCGGCTCCCGCGACTCGGCCATGAGTCGGGGCGCTAGCACGGACCGGAAGTCGGGCGCTAGCCGTAGCCACGCCCTTCAGCGGCCGACGATCGTGAACTCGACTCTCCGATTCTTCTCGCGACCCGACCGGGACGCGTTGGACGCGATCGGTTCCTCTTCGCCGAATCCTTGGGCGGTCAGCCGATCGGGATCCACACCGCGGCGGATGAGGTACGTCCGCACGGATCGCGCGCGTGCCTTCGAGAGCCGCTGGTTCGTCCGGCGACTGCCCCGACTGTCGGTGTGACCCTCGACGAGCACCTTGAGGTCGGGGTTGTCCTGCAGAAGTTGGGCGACTTCGTTCAGCAGGCGATAGCTGCGACTTCGGATCCGGCTCTTCCCGGTGGCGAAGTAGACCTTCTGCTTGATGTCGATCTTGCCCTTCTCGAGGTCGAGGACCACAAGCGAAAGCTTTCGATCCGGACATCCGTCGTCGTCCCGGTAGCCGTTCTTCGTCTCGGGCTCTTCGGGGCACAGGTCGAGGGTGTCGACGATGCCGTCACCATCGGTGTCCCGATTGGGACAGCCTTGATCTTCCGGAAGGCCGGGCTCGGTGGGGCATCGGTCGTCGTCGTTCAGGACGCCGTCCCCATCGGTGTCCTGATCCTCGGGACATCCGTCGTCATCTTCGTAGTCGTCGATGTCCTCCGGGTCGTCCGGACAGGCGTCGTTCGGATCGGCGATGCCGTCGGCGTCGGCGTCGGGGCAGCCGGCCAAACCGACGAGCCCGGGCGTCTTCGGACACGCGTCATCGGGGTCGGGGACGCCGTCGCCGTCCGTATCCCGGGGGGGACACTCGTCGATCAGCGCCTCCATGCGCTCCAACTCCTCGATCAAGGCCTCGCGATGCTCGGCGGCCCGACGGCCGTCGCCGCGACGGACGCCCGCCCGCAGGAAATGCAGCTGGGCATCGGCCCGAGCGAGGGGCCCAGGGGCGCAACGCAGCGCGTCGTCCTCGATCCGCTGGTCCCGGATCCGATCCTCGATCGCATCGGCTTCTCGGAGCAGGGTACGACCGCTGCCGCAGGCGACCAGCCCCACGCCGAGCACCGCAATCCCGGCGAAGCGAGCCTTCACGCCGGTCTTCACGGACCGGCGGCCCCTGCGGTCGAGGTACCGGTCGCCTCGGTCGATGGCGGCTCGTCCTCGGGTAGCTCGTAGACCGGCTGACATTCGGCCGGCTTTCCCGGCTGCCCCGTCGCTTTTTCGGTCGCAACCCGGGCACAACCCAACGCCTGACGTCCGTACGTCACCGCCGTCTCGAACTGCGAACGCGCCTGCTGCTCTCGCGCCTCTTCGAGGTAGGCACGGGCCATCTCGTACTCGTACGGGGCTCGCTCGGCGGCGTTGGCCTGCTGCGCCGCGGCCAGCTCTGCCCGCGCGTCCATCAGAATGGACGTCGTCTGGACGGGCCCGCAGCCGAGGGTACAGACCAGAACGTACGCCGCGGCGAGGCACCAAGCCCCACGCCTCGCAGCCGGCAGGCTCACGTCTATGCAGGTAGCATCGGACCGAAACCCCAGCAAGCGGACGACCCCACGTCTGCTACAGTGACACGGTGGACCGAGCACTGGTGATGGTCGCGGTCGCTGCGTGCAGCGGGGTCGCACCGGCGATGAGCGCGGAACGCCCCCCGTCAACCGAGGCATCGGCGCACCGCGAATGGCTCGGTCTCGGACCGCTCGACGCCCCCGACGTGGGTCCCTGTCGAATCGAAGGGGAGAGCTTTGCCGAGCGTCTCGAGCGTCGCACCCGCGCGCTCATCGGCGCGGAGTATCGACTCTCGCCTTTGGGAGAGGGCGTGCTGCCCGACGACGACCCTCGCATTCGGTTCGACGCTTTCGACTGCACGACCTTCGTCGAGATGGCCCTGGCGTTGAGCCGATGCGACGACCGGTCGATCATCGAACGCCTGGACGCGATCCGCTACGACGGTGCGCCTCGTTTCGACCGCCGACGCCACCTCGCGGTGAGTCAATGGGTGAACGGCCTGGTGCAGGACGGCTGGCTCGTACCCGCTCCCGCCGCGCCGACCGAGGATCGAATCGAGCTCCGCTTGGACCGCGACCGGTGGACTCATCGGCGCATCGCGACCGACCTCCACCTGCCGGCGGAGCGGGTTCCCCGCGGCACCTTCGTCGTCCGCTACCTTCGACTGGACGACGCCGCGGCGACGCTCGCCGAGCGCTCGACTCCCGCGATCATCAACGTCGTCCGGGAGGACCGACCGGCGGTTCCGGACGTCGTGACCCATCAGGCGCTGGTCCTGCGGGTCTCGGGTGCGCCTCGCGTCCGGCACGCATCGACGGTGACCCAGCGCGTGCGCGAGGAGTCGGTCGACCGATTCGTTCGTCGCTTCCAGTCCCAGCGGAAGTGGCCGGTCGTCGGCTTTCAGGTGCTCGAGTTCACGACTGACGCCGCGCCACCGGACGCATGGCGAGCGTCGCGATGATGCCCACGACGCAGCTCAGCGCCAGGCAAACATAAAAGATTCGGTGGCCGTCCGCGCCCGGAAACGTATCGAAGAGCCGCCCGGTTAGGAGCGGGATGAAGATGTCGGGGGTGTAGCCGATGACCGAGACGAACCCGACGGCAACGCCGGTCAGGTGCGCGGGGATCCGTCCTTCTTCGAGAAGTGCATAGTAGGTTGCTCGAAGAGCGAAGACGGCCAGAGCGATGGTCGCGACCTCGACCCAAAGCCAGAGGCCGCCCGGAGCCGAAAGCACGCTCAAAGCGATGAAGCCGACCCCGGTCACGGCGAAGGCGGCGGTGATCACCGCCGTCGGCCGGAAACGGTCGGCGAGGAGACCGGCGGAGATCGCAGCGATCGGCCGCAGCCACGTGCGAAAGGTTGCCAGCGTGGCGCCGAACTCTTCGGAACGGCCGAGACCGCCGGTGGCGAAAGCGTTGAAGTCGTGCGTTCCCCAGTAGCCGCCGTAGGCCACCAGGATCACCACGGCGAGGAGCCAGACGGTGGGCAGCCGGAGCACCTGTCCCCAAAGACCGCGGTGAAGGACGAATCGTTCATCGGTCGGCGTTTCCGGGATCGTGAACCACACCAGGATCGCCACGGCAAAGTGGGCCACCGCGTACAGATTGATGACCAGCGCCAGGCGTTCAGGCCCGGTCGCCGCATCGGCGTAGGCCGCAAACGCGAAAACCACCAGCGAAGCGAGAGCCGCTTCGACGACCCCCCGACCCCCGTCCAGGATCCCGAAAGCCCAGCCTTGCTGCTTGGGCCCGCCCCAAAACCGGGTGGCTTTGATCAGCGCCGCCCAAAACGTCAGGATGGTGGACAGGCCCATGAAAGCGTGGAGAGCCACCACGACGCCGTACGGGGGGAAGGTTGAAAACCATAGCCCGGCCACGCCGGTCGCGACCAACGACCCGGTGAGCAACCGTCGCGCCGACACGCGGTCGGCCAGCCAACCGCCGGGGAAGTAGCTGAGCATGGCAACCAAACCGAACACGGCATTCAGATTCCCGAGCTGGGTGTTGTCGACGTTCAGCGCGACCAGAAGACCTCGGTGAAAAGTCTGCCGCAGGTAGGGGAGGGTGTAGATGACGCCACCAGCAAGGATCAGCGCCGTCATGGTCACGCCCCGCTGAATGCGCTGGCTCGCTTCGGGCATCGGACGAGGCTTAGACCGAAGGAAGGTCAAAACCCAGAACTGCGAGCCGCGGGTTCATCTTCACGGGATCTTTGTGGTCGACGCACGCTCGAGACCGAGGCCTACTCGGCGCGGTGCTGGAGCTCGTTCGCTTCATTGCCGGGACCGCCGCTCTCTTGTGGGGCGCCGAGCTCCTGGTCCGCGGCTCGTCGCGGCTGGCCATCGGCTGGGGCGTTGCGCCGCTGATCGTCGGCTTGACGGTGGTCGCGTTCGGCACCAGCGCCCCCGAACTGGCGGTCTCCGCTCTGGCCGCCATCGAGAGCCGTCCCGGAGTAGCCGTCGGCAACATCGTCGGCAGCAATCTCTGCAACATCCTGCTGATCCTTGGTCTGACTGCGGTAGTTCGGCCTCTGCCCGTCGAAGCTCGCCTCGTTCGATGGGACGTTCCGTACATGATCCTGCTGGGCGGGGCTTTTTGGTGGATGGCCGCGCGGGACGGCGTTTCGACCTGGGAAGGCCTCGTACTGGTCGGGGCTCTGGTGTTCTATGTGGCGCAAGCCGTGCTTCACGCGCGTCGCACGACGACGCCGAATAAGGATCGCGCACCATCGGGCCCGACGTGGGCCAACGTCCTGCGAGTGGTCGCTGGTCTCGCGCTGCTCGTCGTCGGCTCGGACCAGCTCGTGCTGGCCGCCGTCCATACCGCGGCGGCGTGGGGGGTCAGCGAGCTTCTCATCGGGCTGACGATCGTCGCCGTGGGAACATCGTTGCCCGAAATCGCGACTTCGGTCATGGCCGCCGCCCGCGGAGCCCGTGAGCTCGCCGCGGGCAACATCGTCGGTAGCAACATCTTCAACATGGGCTGCGTCCTGGGACTATCGGCGACGCTCGCCCCCGGCCCCATCGTCGTCGAGCCCCAATCGCTGTCCTTCGACCTACCCTGGATGGAGGTCTCGTTTCTCTTGGTTCTTCCCATCATGGGCTTTCGCCGTCACGTGGACCGTTGGGAGGGGCTCGTTCTGATGACCCTGTACGCCGTTTACATGACGGCGGTGGTCTTGGACGGGATGAGGGTCCTGCCCCTGGCCGAGTACCGAGAGCTCTACACGGGCGTGGGTGCCGCCATCGTGCTGCCCCTCATGGTTCGGACTGCCTGGCAGCGGTGGGTCTCCCGACCTAGCTGAAGGCGCGGCGTCGCTGCTAGCGTCTCCGACGTGAAGCTCTTCATGACGTTCACGTCCCCGTACGCGCGGAAGGTCCGCGTGGTGGCTCGCGAGCTCGCGCTTTCGGTGGAAGAAGTCGCCGTCGACCCTCATGCGAACGACGAAACGCTCCTCGAAAGGAGTCCCGTGGGCAAGGTTCCGGTCCTCGTCCTGTCGGACGGCGTCGTCCACGATAGCCGGGTGATCACTGCCTATCTCGACGGTCTTTCGACCGACGGGCCCTCGCTTCGGCCCGCCGGCCGCAAGGGCCTGCAGGACCAGGTTCTGGAAGCGGAGGCGGACGCGATCCTCGATACGGCGGTTTCCATCGTGCTCGAAGAGCGACGGGACCCCAGCGAGCAGAGTCCGCGGTTCCTCGAACGTCAGCGCGACCGGATCGTCCGCATCCTCCGGGAGGCCGCCGTGCCCGACCCGAGTCCCAGCCTCGGGCGACTCGCGTTCGCCGTCGCCCTCGGATACCTGGACTTTCGGCGTCCGGAAATCCTGTGGCGGGAGAATCGGGACGACCTCGCAAGTTGGTTTTCGGGCTTCGCGGGTCGTTCGTCGATGATCGAAACGCTTCCGCCCCCGGGCTCGTGATCAGGACCGCCCGAACCGCCGATGCCACGGTTTGCGTGGCGTGTCGCCTCCGTTTGTGAAACGCACGTAACGCGAGGCGGCGGAGCGCGTACCCCCGCCGCGGGACCGGTATGACGAGCGACAGCCACTACGACCGCCGCCATCTCAAGGCGTTTTCGACGATCGGCCGGGGTCAGGCCGAGCTGGCCGAGCGATTCTTCGGCTACTACGGCGCCGTCTTCAACGAAGGCGCGATGAGCGTGCGCGAAAAGGCCCTGACGGCTCTGGCCGTCGCCCACGCGGTGCAGTGCCCCTACTGCATCGATGCCTATACGAGCGGTTCCTTGGAAAAGGGCTCCGACCTGGACCAGATGACCGAAGCCGTGCACGTCGCCGCTGCCGTCCGAAGCGCGTCGGTCATGAGCTACGGCGTCCAGATGTTCGGCCAGGCGACCCGAGCCCAGATGGGTCCGGATGGCGCAACGGTGTCCCCGTCGTATTTCGATCGCCGCCACCGAGCCGAACGTGACGGCGTCATCGATGCCGTGTCGAAGCTCGGCCAGAAGTTTCGTGATTGGCAGGACGCCGTTTTCACCGAAGGAGCTCTCTCCGAGCGGGAAAAGCATCTGGTCGGTCTGGCCTGCGCCCATGCCCTTCAGTGTCCCTATGAGATCGAGCGCCACAGCCAGGCGCTGACCGACCGGGGCGTTGCCCTCGAACCGATGACCGAGGCCGTGCACGTGGCCAATGCGATCCGTGGAGGGGCCGCGCTGGTCCACGGGATCCAGATGCTCGAGCAGGTCGACCGGACCTCGAAGTAGCGAAAGATGATCGATGAGTAGTGCTCTTTCTCTTCCCGTAGTGAGCGGGGACGACATTCTCGGGCCCAGGGCCACCAAGAGCCTGCGCGCCCGACGGGTACCCCTGGCTCCGGCGCTCGAGCAGCTGCGCGTGCTCGGGGAGCTCGAAGCCAAAGGCGAGGCCTTCGATGATCGTCTGGCCGCGACCGGTCACGCCAAGCTCATGCGCAGCCAGCTCGAGATCTTCCAGATCAACCTCGGCAAGCTCTGCAACATGACCTGCCGACACTGCCACGTCGACGCTGGCCCAGATCGAACTGACGCCATGATGAGCGAGGACACGGTCGACGCCTGCCTTGCCGCCCTCGACCGAACGGAGGCCCACACCGTGGACCTGACCGGGGGCGCCCCCGAGCTGCACCCCGCGTTTCGACGACTGGTGTCGGAGGCTCGGCGCCGCGGCAAGCACGTGATCGACCGCTGCAACCTCACCATCCTGCTCACCCGTCGCATGGAAGACCTTCCGTCATGGCTCGCCGAGCACGGCGTGGAGGTCGTCTGTTCTCTGCCCCACTACGGCCAGCGGAACACCGATGCCCAGCGCGGAGACGGAACGTTCGAAAAATCCATCGAAGCACTGCGGCGGCTCAACCAGGTGGGCTATGGCCAAGGAGATCCGGACAAGGTCTTGACGCTCATGTCGAATCCCGCGGGCGCATTCCTATCTGGCGACCAGCGCCTGATGGAAGGCGAGTGGAAGCGGGAGCTCGACCGCCGGTTCGGGCTGCGGTTCGACCGGCTGTTCGCTCTCAACAACATGCCGATATCGCGCTTCTTGGAGTGGCTGCTCGAGAGCGGGAACCTCGAGGCCTACATGGAGCGCCTGACCAACGCCTTCAATCCCGCGACCATCGACGGCCTGATGTGTCGGAACACGATCTCCATCTCTTGGGATGGCTTCGTGTACGACTGCGACTTCAACCAGATGCTCGACATGAAGGTGCAGGCCGAGTCGGGAGCGCTCCACATCCGCGACTTCGACCCGGCGGCCTTCGAACGACAGCGCATCCTGACCGCCCACCACTGCTACGGCTGCACCGCCGGCAGCGGCAGCTCCTGCGGCGGGGCGACGGCTTGACGAGGAAGGACCTCCTACGATGACCCCCAAGGACCCCGAAACCAGTACCTACCTCGACGCGGTCGAGAACCTGTACGCCGAAGCGGCCGAACAGCCCATGTCGAAGCTGTGCTGCACGACCAGCCCCGTATGGCGCATGCCGGGCCTCGACATCCCCGAAGAGATGCTGGCTATGAACTACGGCTGCGGAACCACCATCAACCCCCGCGACCTCGACGACGGCAAGCGCGTGCTCTACGTCGGGGTGGGAGGCGGCATGGAGGCCCTCCAGTTCGCATACTTCGGACGCAAGCCTGGTTGCGTCATCGCCGTCGACACCGTCCAGGCGATGATGGACAAGGCCCGAACGAACCTCGAGCTCGCCGCCCAGACGAACGACTGGTTCGAGCCCGGCTTCGTCGATATTCGCCGAGGCGATGCGCTCGACCTGCCCCTGGAGGACGCCAGCATCGACGTCGCTGCGCAGAACTGCCTCTTCAACATCTTTACCCGCACCGACCTCGACCGCGCGTTGAGAGAGATGCACCGGGTCCTGAGGCCGGGCGGGGGGCTCAGCATGTCCGACCCCGTCGCGACCCGTCCCATTCCCAACCACTTGGCCGACGACGATCGCCTGCGAGCCGAATGCCTATCCGGGGCGCTGACCCTCGACGAGTATCTCGACGCCATCGTGCGGGCCGGCTTCGGCACCATCGAAGTGCGGAAGAAGGTGCCTTATCGCGTCTTGGACAAGGACCGATATGAGCTGGACGAGCATCTGCTCCTCGAGAGCGTCGAGGTCATGGCTATCAAGGACCCCATTCCCGAGGACGGTCCCTGCATCTTCACCGGAGCGATGGCCATCTACTTCGGACCGGACGCGATCTTCGACGACGGGAAGGGTCACATCCTGGCCAAGGACCTTCCGCTGTCGGTCTGCGACAAGACAGGAAAGAACCTACGCGCGCTCGGCCGCTCGGACTTGATGGTCACCGACGGCACGTACTTCTACGACGGCGGCGGCTGCTGCTGAGTTCCATTCCCCGTCACGGCTCGGGGATGGACTCCAGCTCGGTCTGAAGTCCGGTCCAGCGCTCGAGCGCTGCCTCGGCTTTGGCCTGCGCGCGCTCGAAGGCGGCTCCGAGCTCGGCCGACCGGGACGGGTCGGTGTGGACTTCGGGTCGGGAGAGTTCCGCTTCGAGCCGTTGGACTTCGGCTTCGGCCTTCGTCACCTGCATCTCGGCCGCTTCGACGTCGCGCTCCAGGCGGCGGAGCATTCGGGCTCGCTCCTTCTTGGCCTCGCGCTCGGCCATGCGCTCGGCCTTGCTCTGGCCGGACGAGGCCGAGCCCGAGCCGTTCCTGGCGTATAGGTCGCTCTGCGCGGCGTGCAGCGAGGTGAGGTATTCGGCGAACGTGCCCATGAAGGGCACGACCGACCCGTTTCGTACCTCCCAGAGCTCCGTGGCCAGACGGTCGATGAAGCGAAAGCTGTGGCTCACGAAGACGACGGTGCCGTCGAAGTCGGCCAGCGATTCGGTGAGCGCATCGGCGGCATCGGTATCCAGGTGGTTGGTCGGCTCGTCGAGCAGAAGAACATTCCCGGGCCGAGCGAGGATGCGGGCTAGCGCGACCCGCGAGCGCTCGCCGCCCGAGAGCACGCCGACCGGCTTTTCCACCTCGTCGCCCCCGAAGAGGAACGCTCCGCACAAGGACCGGACGGCGGTCTGGGAGAGCTGGTCATGGGCCGCCCAGACCGAATTCAGGATCGTGTCGCCATCGGCCAGCGTTTCGGCGTGATGCTGGGCGAAGTAGCGGCGCTCGACGCCCTTGCCCAACGTGATGGTCCCCTTGCCGGCCTCGAGCTCACCCCCCAAGAGCTTGAGCAAGGTGGACTTCCCGGAGCCATTGACGCCGACGAGTGCCACACGTTCTCCGCGGGTGACGGTGAGATTCACGTCCCGCAAGACCGGCTTCTCGCCGTATCCGAAGGTGAGATCCCGGACGCGGATCACCTGGTCGCCGGTGCGGGTGACGGGCGGAAAGCGAATGGTCAGCGTCTGTCGCGGCTTCGGAATGTCGGCGGTCTCGGCCTTCATCTTCTCGATGAGCTTCTGCTTGCTCTGCGCTTGCCGAGCCTTCGTCGCCTTGGCTTTGAAGCGGGTGACGAAGGCTTCCAGCTCTTTTTGTCGCTTTTCGCTCTTGGCCCAGGCTGCCTCCAGGAACTCGAGCTCCTGCGCGCGCTGCTCGAGGTAGGCATCGTAGTCTCCGCGGAAGGTCCGCACGCCCTCGACTTCGAGACTGGCTACCCGGTCGATATGACGGTTCAAGAAGGTTCGGTCGTGGCTGGTCAGGACCAGCGCCTGTCGCCGGTCCGACAAGAAGTTCGAGAGCCACTCGATCGAAGGAACGTCGAGGTGGTTCGTCGGCTCGTCGAGGAGGAGCACATCGTTGCGCTCGAACAGGATCCGCCCCAGGGCCGCCCGCATGCGCCAGCCTCCGGAAAACGACTCGACCGGACGCTCGAGCTCGGCGTTCGAAAAGCCGAGCCCGGACAGGATCCGCTCGGCTTCGTGACGACCGAACCGGCGGTCGAGGTCCACGAGCGCCTCGTGCAGCTCGGAGAGCTGGCCGGCGAGGTCCGTCTGCTCCGCCTCGTCGGTCGTGGACGCGATCGCGGCCTCGAGGCTTTCGATCTCCGCTTCCAGCTCGTCGCGACCGGGAGCTCCGCCGAGAAGGTGCTCGACCAGCGACTCATCCTCGGCCGTTCCGTGCTCCTGGGCCAGATAGCCCACGCGGATGCCCTTGCGGAGACGCACCGAGCCCCCGTCGGGGGTGAGTTTGCCCGCGAGGATCCGAAGGAGCGTGCTCTTGCCCGCCCCGTTCGGACCGACCACCCCCAGTCGGTCCTTGGGCTCCACGCCCAGGTCCAGACCCGAAAACAGCGTCCGCGGCCCGAGCCGCAGGCTCACATCCGACACCGAGATCAGCGCCACGGCCGCGAAGCCTACCATCCAGCCCTCGCCACCTCGGCCCGAAAACCCCGCCCGACCGAAACCGCTCAGGTCTCTTGGGTCCGACGACCTCAGGCGGGGACGAAGGAGCCGTGAAAGCCGGGGGGAAGGTGGTGCGGTAGAGGAAGGCGAGCCACGACGTCGAGCGTGTCGGGCCGCAGGATGACGAGTTCGCTGAGGCGAGCGCGAGCTCGGTACACGACGCTGGCCAGCCAGCCCGCGCGGGGGGCGTTCGGGTCGGGTTTGAAGCCGGCCGCGTCGGGGACGAAGATGGGCTCCCCCGGAAGGTCGGGCGAAAAGTCCCGGGACTGCACCTCTGTCGAATCCACGTGGAGCCTCGCCAGGCCCGAGTAGATGAGGCCCTCATGGGTTTGGGTACGGGCCGTCGCCCAGCCGGAGCCATACGGTCGGCCGGTCTGCGCCGGGTCGATGGTCGGAAGCTCCATCGGTAGGTCGCTGAGGCGACGCTCGTGCACGGCGTCCGGCTCGATGGTCCAGCGGGTAGCGAAAGCCGGATCGATGGGGATGTTGCGGATCTGTTCCGGGTCCCTCAGGTCGACGGACCCCCCGGCGAAGTGGTCCATCCGGCACCCGTCGACGACGAAGCGGCCCCCGTCTTCGAAGGCGTTGAAGAAGTGGAAGATGAAGAAGCCCGAGTCGGCGACCACCCTCCGAATGGGCCCACCGTCCAGCGGCACGACGATGACCTCGGTCGCCTCGTTTTCGTCGCGGAGGATGGCGTCCACCGGGGAGCGCAGTCCGGAGAGCGCCCGGGGCACGTCGAAGCGGATCGGCGTGGCGAAGAACACGGCGTGGCGCTCCGTTATGACGAAGTCGTGCATGAAGCAGGCCCGGCGGAGACCGATCCGCCGCACGTCCTTCATCGTTCCATCGGGATCAACTTCGTAAAACAGCAGAACCGGTCGCGGTCCGACCAAGAGCCCAAAGTTGTAGAGCGTGCCGGACTCCGGATCGATCTTCGGATGGGCGGAGAAAGGCGTTTCGCCCACGAGCAGGCGAGTGATAAGGCCGATCGCATCTCGGAGCTTTCCGCCGTAGTCGAACCGCCCGACCGTATGGAGCGTGTCGGCGGTGAGCGCGTGCGGAAGACCGCCTTCCCAGAGTGCGAGGAGCCTCTGGCCGTGATGGACGACGGAGGTGTTGGCGGTGTTCTTGAAGCGCATTCGCAGGGCGTTGTTCCGAATGCCGCCCGGCAGGTTCGTTCCGAAGTTTCGGTAGAGCATCCGTCCCGCCCGCTCTTCGGCCAGAAACTCGTTGGTGCGCACCCAGCGGTTTCGATATCGCACCTGTCCGTCGGCGAACTCGAAGCGGGCCAGCATGCCGTCTCCGTCGAACGGATGCATGAGCGGCGTCCCGAAGACGTCGAGCTTGCCCGGCCCGTTCCGGAACAGGACGCCACGAATCCCGGGGGGCACACGACCGTCGACCGCTCGAAGCTCCGTCTCGACTTCGTCGGGAACGGCTTCGAAGGCTTCGACCACCGCCTGAACTGGGTCCACTGGGGTCTCGACGGTCAGCATTGGCCCGGTCCTCCGCCGGGAGGGGCCTTTCCGCCAACCCGAACCCGACGGAACGAAGGGTCGGGCACCGCGGGCGTTTTGACCGTCTCTAGCGCCGCTCATCGCCCCCTCGGTCGGACGACGGGGCCGGTATCTCCCCGTCATCCGGGTGTCGATTCGATGGCCCCCGGTCAACCTCTCGAGGGATCGGCGTCTCGAACTAGACGCGCGGCGGAGATGTTGTTTTCCCTAGAGGTACGGCGCGTGCGCCGTGCGCTCGACAATTCGGAAGGCCAATGGACCAGCAAATCAAGAAGACCGTCGCGCCCACGCTTCCCCGGGGCGTCATGTTCAACGCGTACCCGGACAGCATCGGTCGAGCCCTGGCCGACACCGTCCAGGTCCTGCAGACTCCCGAACTCCAGGGCGCCTTCTCCCTGTTCTACGTCCTGCCGACCTTCTTCCACAGCGACCTCGACCGAGGCTTTTCCGTCATCGACTACGAGCGAAACGAAGCGCTCGTCGCTCCGAACGACCTCGAAGCGCTCCGCGCCCTCGGCGTCGACCTCAAGTTCGACTTGGTCGTGAACCACCTGTCCGTCGGCTCTCCCCAGTTTCAGGACCTGCTCCGCCAGGGCGATGCATCGGAGTATCGGGACTTCTTCATCGACTGGAACGAGTTCTGGAGGGAGCACGGCGCGATGGGCCAAGACGGCCACGTCGTGCCCAAGGACGACCATCTCGACAAGCTCTTCATGCGCAAGCCCGAGATGCCCATCCTCGATGTGCGCTTTCCCGACGGCACCGAGCGACCGTACTGGAACACCTTCTATCAGCACGTCACCTACGACCGTCTGGAGGCTTCCGACTTCGCGAGGCTGGACGGCATCTCGCACGACCAGGCCGAGGAGCTGGCGGCGAAGCTGAATCGGGCCATCGCCGACGGTGAGGACTGGAAAGCCGTGCTGGTGGATGGTCTCGAGGCGCAGCGGTCAGAGATCGTCGGGGTCGTCGAGAACAAGCGCCGCTACCTCGGGCAGATGGACCTCAACGCGATGTCGGAAAAGGTCTGGGAGTTCTACGACCAGACGCTGGCCAAGCTCGCAGCCTTCGGGGCGCGGCTCATCCGTCTCGACGCCTTTGCGTACCTTCACAAGCAGCCGGGTGAATCGAACTTCTTCAACAAGCCGGGTACCTGGAACTATCTGACGCGCCTACGAGACCTGGCCGGTAAGCACGGGCTGATTCTGTTGCCCGAGATCCACGGGGAGTACGGCCGGAAGCTCCATGAGGAAGTCGCCGGCGAGGGCTACCCGGTCTACGACTTCTTTCTTCCGGGCCTGATCATCGATGCCCTCGACCGCCAGACCAGCGAACCCTTGCGGCGATGGCTGCGCGAGCTTCTCGCCAAGAACATTCAAACCATCAACATGCTCGGCTGTCACGACGGGATCCCGGTGCTCGACCTGAACGGAAAGAACGTCGACGGTCAGTGGCGGGAGGGCCTGCTCCAGCCCGATGAGATCGAGGCCGTCATCCAGCGGATCATCGAACGCGGAGGTCGGGTCAAAAATCTCTATGGAGCCGACGGCAAGAAGATCTCCTACTACCAGGTGAATGCCACGTACTTCAGCGCTCTCGGCGAGGACGAGCGGAAGATGCGTCTGGCGCGAGCGATTCAGCTGTTCGTCCCCGGCATCCCCCAGGTCTGGTACCTCGACCTCTTCGTGGGCACCAACGACTACGCGGCCGCCGATCGCGGCGGCGCGGGGGGCCACAAAGAGATCAACCGAACGACCCTGGATTTGGAGACGGTGAAGGCGAGGCTCGAGTGGCCGGTCGTCCGCGATCAGCTGGACCTCATCCGCCTCCGGAATGGCAACCCCGCCTTCGACGGCACCCTGGAGATCGGTGACACCGAAAGCCACGAGCTCGAGCTCACCTGGCGAAACGGTGCGGCCGAGGCCGCACTGCGTGCAGACCTGGGGACCGGCCGATTCAGCGTCGTCGCCCGCGACGAATCGGGGGTGGAGACCCGGTTCGCCTACGAGTAGGAGTGACGCTGTGCCCAAGATCCTCGCGACCGACCTCGACCGAACGCTTCTTCCCAACGGACGCTGGCCTCCGGACGCCGACGCCATCCCACGCTTCAACGAGCTCACGGAAGAGTTCGGCGTGGTGGTGGTGTACGTGACCGGGCGGAGTCTGCCCCTCACCAAAAAAGCCATCGCCGAGTTTGGCGTTCGCTTTCCCGACGTGCTCTGCGGCGACGTCGGTACGACGATCACGCGCTATCAGGAGGGCGAGTGGGTGCCGGATGCGGGATGGGTCGACCACGTGAAGCGTGCCAGCCCCCGCTGGGATGGGGTCGCCGTCCGGGACGCGGTCGCCGACATCGAGGGCATCGAAGAACAGGAAGCGGAGCACCAAAACCCATTCAAGCAGAGCTACTACGCCGACCACGGCCAGCAGGCGGCGATCCTGTCCGCAGTCAAGTCGAGGGTGGAGGGGAAGTACGACGAAGTCATCGTGTACAGCTATGACTCCCAAGACGATAAGGGCCTCATCGATTTCTTGCCGGCGAGCGCCACCAAGCAGACGGCGCTCGAGTACGTCGCCGAGGCCTTCGGAGCTCCGAAGCGCGAGGTCGTCTTTTGCGGAGACAGCGGAAACGACATCTTTCCCCTCACCGCCGGCTTCAAGGGGGTTCTCGTGCGGAACGCGGACGAGCAGCTGGTCGAAAACGTGCGGGCCGCGATGGCGAAAGATCCTGGTCTCGAGGCGTACTTCGCGCAGGGCGACTTCCGGGGTCTGAGCGGCTACTACACCAGCGGCGTCATCGAGGGCGCCTACCACTACGGACTCTTCGCCTAGGCTGATCCGACCCGCGGGGTGCCTATCGTTCGCCTCGACCCTCGACTACAACGAAGGCCATGGGGTGGCTGGATGCGTTCTTGGACGCCCTGGACGCGGCGGGCCGCGGCCTTCCTTCGGTCGAGGTGCGAGCGGTCGAGGCGATCCGCAGCTACGCCGAGCTCCACGGGCCGAGCCGGGCTCCGGTCCCCTCCGCACGGCGGGACGATCGGCTCGATGTTGGGTCAGGGATCGGCGGCGGAACGTCGGTCGGTGGGCAGTGTCCTGCGTGTCGCTCCTCGCTTCGTCCCGCCCCCGTCGCCGAGGGAGCCGACATCGCCGTCTGCCCCGGGGGCTGCGGTCTGCTCGTGCCCGGCCCGGCGCTGCGGACCATGGAGAGCGACCCGCCTTCGCCCTCCGCGCTCGACCGGCGCCTCGGCCCGGCCGAAGCTCCCGCGTTTCCGCGCCGGGTCGAGTATCGAAAGTGTCCGAGCTGCGGCGGCTGGATGCGACGGCTCAACTACATGAAGGTTTCGGGGATCATCGTCGACGTGTGCTCGACCCACGGGATGTGGTGCGACCCCGGTGAGCTCCACGCCGTCCTGCGGTTTCTCGCCGACGGGGGGGAGGCTCGGGCCCGGCGCTTCGTGGACGAGAATCGGTCGTATGACGAGCGAACCCGACGGTCTCCGCCGAACATGCCCTACACCGACGACGAGCTTTGGTGGGCCGATCTCGTCTAGGTGGACATATTTCGTCTGGCTGCCGAGCGACCCTCGGCCCGTGGAACTCGTCGTACATGCCCTGGTTTTCGTCGTCGTGTGGCTCTCGGCTCACGCGTGGTCGGAGCGGGAGGTTCGCCGGCTGGCGGCACGCCGCCGCCGGGGTCTCGACGCCGGATATTTCGCTCGCGCCTCATCCAAACGCCGGACGACTTCGGCGCGCAGCTCGGGCGGCTCGACGACCCGCGCGCTCCCACCCCACTGGAGGACCCAGGGCACGACCTCGGTCAGGTCGGTAACCGTGAAGCGCAGCCGCAGCCGACCGCCTTTCAAGACTTCGGCTTTTTGATCGGCCTGATAGGTCCGGGCCGCGACGTAGCTCGCCGCCGGAGACTCGAAATCGACGACGACCGCCTGCTCCGGCCCCCCCGAGTGCAGGCCGAAGGCGCCCAAGAAGTATTGCTCGAGCTCGAAGTCGTCCGGGACCTCGAACGTCTGACGGCGAGGCTCCAGCCGGCGAAAGCGCTCCAGGGCGAAGACCCGGGTGGCCCACGCCCCATCCCGGTACCGGCGCCGACCGACGACGTACAGACCCATGCGGAACACGACGATGGCGTAGGGCTCGAGGGTACCGGCCTTCGCCCGCCGTCCGATTGCCTGGTAGCTGAAAGCGACCGTTTCCTGCTGAATGACGGCCTGCATCAGAACGTCGAGGGCGCCGGTCTCGTCGCGGTATCTCTTCACACCGCCGTCCGGAACATAGCGAAAGCGATCTTTCAGATCGTCCAGGTCGGCTCGGCGGCCGCGGCTGGCGAGTCCCGCCACCTTGTCGAAAACGCTCTCCATGTCGCGCCCGAAGGCCGAGCCGGCGAACGGCTGAAAGAGGCCGCGCGCGGCCAACAAGACGAAGCACTCCCGAGGCGTGAGCCGAAGATGGGGCGGACTGCCCGACGCCATCCGTACGCGGACCTTCCGATCGTCGTCGGTCGTGCGGGACAGGGCGACTCCCGCTCGCTCCAATGCGTCGAGGTCCCGCCGGATCGTTCGGGCATCGACGCAGAAGCGTTCGGCCAGCTCGCCGTACGTGCTGCCGAAGCGCTGAGCTCGGATGTGATCCACGACCTGCATCATCCGCACGGCCTGGGCGGCGGAACCTGGCTTGCGCCCGCTTCGGCTCACGTCGGTATGGTGGCCAACATCGTCGGCCGGCTCAACTCGTTCCTCGGCGCCGCCGCTTGACGGTCTTCGTGGCGTCGCCGTCTTTCGGGTCCTCGGGCCAGGCATGTTTGGGATAGCGGCGGCGGAGCTCCTTTCGGACTTCGGCGTAGGTCGTCTTCCAGAAGCTCTCGAGGTCCTTGGTGACCTGCACCGGGCGCTGATTGGGGGCGAGCAGCTCGACGGTGACCGGCACCCGGCCCCGCGCGAGGCGCGGCGTGTCGCGAAGACCGAACAGCTCCTGAAGCTTGGCCGAAAGCACCGGCCCCTGGACCGCGTCGTAGCGAAGCTTGACCACGCGGCCGCTGGAGCTCCGCCAGGCGTCCGGGGCGGCCTCCGCCAGGCGCTGCTCGGCCCCCTGGGGCAGGCGGGCGCGCAACAGCGCAGCCAGGTCGATCCGCGAAAGGTCGGCGAGTCGCGTCTGGCCCCGGACGGCGTCGTCGACGAGCAGGGTCCGCACATCGTCGGGCAAGGGCGAGAGCTCCAGCTCGGAGACGTGGTCTCGAGCGAAGCGGTATCGAGCGACCAGGCGATCCAGAGCCGCGGATCGGGGAAGCGCTCGGTCGAGATCACGGCGGACCACTTCGGCCAAGACCTCGCCCGGATCGGTGGTCGGTCGCTCCCGAGCCGACTTTCGCTGGACGATGAGGTCGCCCATTCTCAGCTCCTCGACCGGGGCGACCCGCGCCTCGTCGTGCAGGTAGGTCCAACCCACGAAGCGTTCGAGTCCGTGGACGACCGGGTCTATCCAATCGACCTCGACGTGGCTGGCCCAGCGCACGACCCGACGGCCGCGGCGTTCGTCGATCCGAACCGCGGCGATCAGCTTCGACTCGGACACCACGGAGTCCTCGGACAGCTCGGCCGAGCCTCCCGCCATGGACACCCGTCGACCGTCGTCCACCCGCCCCAGCCGGTCGGGAAAAGCGGCCCAGGTCGCCCGCAGGATGGCCTGCTCTTCGGAGACCTCGGGTGTCGGCTGCTTGCTCGGCCCGGCCGCGCGAAGCACACGAGCAAGCTGTTTCCGTGACCGGCGAGCGGGGGCGGAGAGGCCGCGCTCGCGAAGCTCCAAGAGATCGCTGAGCCCGACCCGAGCCCGGCCTCGCCCTTCACTGCCCGCGGATTCGCGGCTCTCCGCCAGAGCGGCGATGTCGAGACCGCACTCCGTCGCTCCGAGCTCCGCCGCCGCGAGGACGAAGACGCCCCATCGCGGATGAAGGGGCAAACGAGCCAGCGTTCGTCCTCGAGCCGTCAGCGCGAAGCCGCCTTGCTCGATGGCTCCGAGCCGGCGGAGCAGTGCGAGGGCGGCGCGGAGGCGGGACGCAGCCGGGGCCTCGAACCAACCGAACCGGAGAGGGTCGGCGGCGGCATAGGACAGCACGCTCAACACGACCGGAGCGGCGTCGACCCGAGCGATCTCCGGAGGCGGGGCGTCGGAGCGCAGGGCGTGGGTCTTGTCGGACCACAGCCGCACCGCTCGCCCGGGCTGGGTGCGTCCGGCGCGGCCGGCCCGCTGATCGGCCGAGAACCGTCCGATGGGCGCGAGCTGAAGACGGTCGACGCCGAGACCCGGATCGTACTCGGCGCGCCGTTCCAAGCCCGAGTCGACCACCGTTTTGACGCCCTCCACCGTGAGCGAGGACTCCGCAACGTTGGTGGAGAGCACGACCCGGCGGAGCGCCGAAGGGGTCAACGCAGCCTCCTGTTCGGTCAAGCTGAGCGACCCGTGCAGGACCCGCACGTCGGCGTCCGCGGTCCGAAGCCGCTCGGCCGTCCGCTGGATCTCGCGCATGCCCGGCAGGAAAACGAGAATATCGCCGGAGTCGGCGCGACGAAGCTCACCGCGCACGGCGGCGGCGACCTCCTCCTCCAGGCGCCGGCGCTCGTCGGGCGGCCGGTACTCGATCGCGACCCGATGCGCTCGGCCCTCCGAGCGGATGACGGGACAGTCGCCGAGAAACGTGCGGACCGGCTCGGGGTCGATGGTCGCCGACATGACCACGACGCGGAGGTCGGGTCGAACCGTGGTCTGCGACTCGCGCAAGAGCGCCAGCGCGAGATCGGCGTCCACCGACCGCTCGTGGAACTCGTCGATGACGACCGCCGCGACCCCGTCGAGAAACGGGTCGTCGATGATCCGTCGGGTGAGAATGCCCTCGGTTACGACGCGGATCCGGGTCTCGGAGCTCAAGCGCCTGTCGAACCTCACCTGATACCCGACGGTCTGCCCGACGTCCTCGCCCATCTCCGCCGCCATGCGGACAGCCGCCCAACGCGCCGCCAAGCGACGGGGCTCGAGCACCCAGACTTCCTGATTCGGCGTGAGGCGGGCGATGGCCGGCGGGAGTCGTGTCGTCTTGCCCGCACCCGGGGGGGCGACGACCACCAGACCGGGCGATGATCCCAGGAGGCCGGCCACATCGCCGAGAACGTCGTCAATCGGAAGATCGGTCATGAATGCGCGCCAATTTTGAGTATGTGACGCCGGCACGCCCGCCTGCTAGCTTCCGGCGCCATGATTCGAACGAGCTCCAGCCTTTGGCTCGTGTTGGTTGCCTGCGCCTCGGCTCCGGAACCGACCGCCAGCGAAGCTGCCACGCCTCCGCCTGCCCCACCCGCGCCCTCCGCGCACGGTGTCCCCGGCGTACCGGCGTCGCCGACCGCGGACGACGCGAAAGCGTTCGTCGGGGAGCTGAACGACGACCTCAAGAAGCTCTGGACGGAATGGGCCCGGGCCGAGTGGGTGAAGGCCACGTACATCACGCACGACACCGAGATCCTGGCCGCCGAAGCTCACGAGAAGGTCTTGGCGTATACCAGCGAAGCGATCGCCGCCGCGACGAAGTTCGATGGACTGAAGCTCGACGAAGTGACCGCTCGGCAGCTGAAGCTGCTCAAGGTCTCGAGCAGTCTCCCCGCGCCGAGCGACGCCACCAAACGCGCTCGCCTGGCGGAGCTCGCCTCGAGAATGGAGAGCCTCTACGGAAAGGGAAGGTACTGTAAAGGCGACGACTGCCGCGACCTGGGCGAACTGTCCAAGACGATCGGCGAAAGCCGAAACTACGACGAGCTTCTCGATGCCTGGCAGGGTTGGCGGACGATCTCCCCGCCGATGCGACCCATGTACAACCAGTTCGTCGCCTTGGCCAACGAAGGCGCCAGCGAGATCGGCTTCACGTCACTCGGAGAGCTGTGGCGGTCCGGCTACGACATGGAGCCCGACGCGTTCGAGGCCGAAGCCAGGCGGCTGTGGGACGACGTGAAGCCATTGTACGAAGCGCTCCACTGCTACGTTCGGGCGAAGCTCGCCCGAAGGTACGGAAAGGACAAGGTCGACCCCGAGGGCCTGATCCCGGCTCACCTGCTGGGGAACATGTGGGCTCAGGAATGGGCGAACATCTATCCCCTGGTGACGCCGTACCCGAAGGCCAAGGGCGACCTGAACGTCACCGGGGCCCTCGAGCGCAAGAAGCTGGACGCGATCAAGATGGTGAAGCTCGGTGAGGGCTTTTTCACCTCATTGGGCCTCGACAAGCTGCCCGAGACCTTCTGGGAACGCTCGATGTTCGTTCAGCCCAGTGACCGCGACGTCGTGTGCCACGCCAGCGCCTGGGACGTCACCAGCGCGGGCGACATTCGCATCAAGATGTGCATCCGGCCGAACGAGGAAGACTTCATCACCATCCATCACGAGCTCGGACACAACTACTACTACCTGTACTACTACGAGCTGCCCGTCCTCTTTCAGAGCGGAGCCCACGACGGCTTTCACGAAGGGATCGGCGATACGCTCGCCTTGTCGGTGACGCCCGGATACCTGAAGCAGCTGGGGATCCTGAACAACGTGTCCCGCTCCGACCAGGCTCTCATCAACCTGCAGATGAAGACCGCGCTCGACAAGATCGCCTTTCTGCCCTTCGGCAAGCTGATCGACGAGTGGCGGTGGAAGGTCTTCTCCGGAGAGATCGCCCCGACCGAACTCAATCAGGCCTGGTGGAAGATGAGGGCCGAATATCAGGGCATCGCGCCCCCGGTGAGGCGAACCGAAGACGACTTCGACCCCGGCGCCAAGTATCACATTCCATCGAACGTTCCCTACACGCGGTACTTCCTCGCCCGGATCCTGCAATTTCAGTTTCACAAAGCGCTCTGCGAAGCCAAGGGGCACGAAGGCCCGCTGCACACCTGCTCGATCTACGGGAGCGAGGCGGCGGGCGACCGGCTGAGAGCCATGCTCGAGCTGGGGGCGAGCCGGCCGTGGCCCGATGCTCTCGAGGCCATCACCGGCAGCCGACAGATGGACGGCTCCGCACTGGTCGAGTATTTCGACCCGCTTCTGAAGTGGCTCGAGAAGGAAAACTCCGGGCGCACCTGCGGATGGGATGTCCCCGATGACCCGTCGGTGGGGACGGCGGAGCTCGCCAATCGCTGAATGATCCGGCAGGCTCCCGTCCGTGAGCCTGTCGACTGCAGCGGCCCTGACCGTCACCTTCCTCGCCGTCGTTTGGTCGCTGACGCTCCGCGGGAGCGTACGCCTCGTCGCACCAAAGGCGGAAAACGCCTGGGACAACGCACTTGCATACACCCTCGTGAGTGCCGCCCTCCTCTGGGTTTTGCGCTGGCTCATGATGGAGGCCGTATGGTGGAGCATTCCGGTCGCTCCGCTGCTCCTCGTCGCCGTTCCCGTATGGACGCTTCGCGTGGTCTACCAGATCCCGACGCGGCGGGCCGCCGCTCTGGCCGCGGTGCAGTTCGGGCTCGCGTCCACGATCATCTTTTCCACGCTCTTCACCGTGGCTTTCATCGCCGCGTACCTGACGTACGGCCGGATCATCAGCGATCCGTGGATGCTGGTTCGCCTCTTACTGCGGCTGATTGGGTTGGGCGTCTGACCCGTCCCCGGCAGCTCAGGGCGCGAAGACGATATAGCCGAGCCCCAGACCCAGCCCCACGAGCAGCGCCGCCCAGAGGACGGCCGCGGCCGGAGACAGGCGCAGTCCGGACGGCGGCATGCGGAAATCGAGGTCGGACGGGGGCGGATCCGCCGACGTCGTCGGCGTCATGGCCGGCGCGGCGATCGACGAAGGGGAGACGACCGGTGCACGTGCGCCGTGCGGCGGTGCGCGGTCCCACGCTTCGTCGGTCGTCGCGCGCTCCGGATCCTGGTTGGTCGGCGGCGGAGGCGCGGGCGTCTTGGCCGCGAAATCGACCTCCTCGGGCGTGAGCGCGAACTCCAGCGCGGGCCGAGGCGTGTTGGACTCTTCCAGATCGAGCGAGGGCGCGCGTAGGATCGGACGTTCGGGCATCGACGGCGAGAGAACCGCATCGGCGCCGTACGCCATCTGCGGTACGTCCAGCGGCGAAGCCTCGTCGTCGTCGGCCGAAAGAGGGCGCGGGCGCAGCTCATCCCCCACCGAACGGGCATCGGGGACGATCACCTCATCGGAACGCGTATCCAGGGCGGGACCGAAACGCTGAGCGAACTCGGCGGGCATCTGACCCTCGGTGGCTTCGTCGGCGGAGATGAGGCTCAGCAGGTCATCGGTCGGCACGTTCATCGCGGTGCTCTCGTCCCAAGAGGCGAAGGACCGCGGGTCCAGGTCCTGGCTCAGCTGCGGTTGAAGCCCCAGCGGGTCGGGGTTCTGGAGCCGCCGGTCCACCCGCGGAAGATGGCGACCGTCGAGAGTCTGAGCCCCGAGTAGCTCGGCGAGCGAACCCAGGTCCTGCCGTCCGGCCATCGCCGCCCGCAGGGCCAGCGCGCAGCGGCCGATCTGCTCTCCGTAGATCGCCGCCAGCTCCTTCGAGATCGCCTGATCGTCGATGCGAGCACCGGCCTCGTCGATCAGCTGCCGAATGGCCGACGCCATCTCCGCCGCTGACGCAAACCGCTTCTTGGGCGAACGCTCGAGTGCGGTCGAAACGATCGGGTCGACGACGGCCGTCAAGCCGTCGACGACCTTGCTCGGCGCCGCAATCGCTTGGCTGCGCACCGCGGCCAGCACCTCCATCGGGGTCGACCCCTTGAAGAGATCCTGACCCGTCAAAGCCTCCCACAAGACGATCCCCACGCCGAAGATATCGCTGCGGCGGTCCACGGTACCGCCGAGCGCCTGTTCCGGAGACATGTAGGAGAACTTGCCCTTGACGATCCCGGCCTGCGTCTCCCAACCCCGCCCCGTCGCTTTGGCGATCCCGAAATCGGTCAGCTTCGGGACTCCGTTGAATCCGATCAGGATGTTTTGCGGCGTTACGTCGCGGTGGACGATGCCCAGCGACCGACCGTCGTCTTCGCACCGGTGCGCGTAGTCGAGCGCATCGCAGACGCTCGCCGTGATGCTGAGCAGGGCACCCACGGACAGCGGGCGTCGTGCTCGAGCCGACGCCCGGAGCGCCTGCGACAGGCTCGCGCCGAAAACGTACTCCATCGCCAAGCAGTGGACCCCGTCGACCTGGCCGAAGCCGGCGATGGCCACGATGTTCCGATGCCGGAGCTTGGCCGCGATCCGCGCCTCCGCGAAGAACATGCGGAGGAACTCCTTGTTATCCGCGAGCGAGGGCTGCAGCACCTTCAAGGCAAGCAGCCGCCCGGGATGCCGAGCTTGGCGGTCGCGGACCAAGAAGACGTTGGCCGCTCCGCCAGCGGCCAAACGGACCAGCAGGTCGTAATGGCCCAGTCGGGCGGCTCGCAAGACGGTATGACGTTAGCACACGTCCGCAGTCACGCGCTCCGCCTCGAGGGCGACGAATCACGGGTTCGTCCCCGGACGCGCCCGCCGACGGCGACCCACGATCCCAGGGCGACCGAAGCGAAGGCGACGATGGCGCACAGGCCGCCCCAAAACCAATAGGGCAGCAAGAGGGCGTCGGCGATCTGCGCCGCGTCCGATGGCCGGACCACGCCGCCGACCACCGCTTCGTTCGCAAACATGTAGTCGACGTCCCGAAACACGGAGAGCGCCATCTGCACGGCCAGGACCCGGGAGGTCCACGCGCTCCAGGAGGGACGAAACCGAACGACCACAATCAGGACCGCGCTCGCGGCGGCGATGAAGCCGAATCCGAAGGGATTGCGAACCACCAAGACGAGACTCCCCAGGCCCACGAGCGCGGCCAGCAAGAGAAGCCACCGAGCGCCGCGCTCCACCCGTGTGGCCGCAAGCCACACTCCACCCACGAGCGACGGCCCGACCAGGCCCCCGGCCGCCACCAGCGCTCGGTTCAGTGCGCTGGGGGCGGTGCGGGTGAGCGCGGAGCCGGACCCGTCCGGGAAGAGCAGAAGACGCTCGAAGTTCCCTCCGACGACGACGGCGGTGAGTCCATGGCCCATCTCGTGAGCGTAGGTCGCCAGCAGGGTGAACGGGTAAAGCGCCATGCGCCCCCACTCGAACTGCCAGAGGACGACCGTGGCCAGGGCGACCGCGAGCACGGCGGCGCGGGAAGAGCGTCTCGGGTCGCTGACCATGAGGGAAGCTATCGACGACCCCGGGACCCGGTCCACCGAGAAGCCCCGGTTGAGCGGATGGCTGGGCCGCTGCAGGGTTGCCCTGCGCGAGGCCCCGAGGCAGACCGAACATGGCTTGGGCACCGACGATCCAGTCGATCTCGAAGCGCTGATGCTGGCGTACATCGATGGCGACGAGTCGGCTTTCGACGCGCTGTACGGCGCGATCGAATCTCCGATCCGTCGAACCCTTCGGCGCTGGCTCCGCGAGCCAGCCCGGGTCGATGATGCTCTTCAGGTGACGCTCATCAAGATCCACACGAACCGCCATCGCTTCCGGCGCGACGCGGCCGTGCTTCCCTGGGTCGTCACGATCGCGCGCCATGTCGCGGTGGACAGTCTCCGCCGCGATAAGAACCGTCCTCGGTCCCTGGACGAAGAGCTCCTTCGGGTTCTGCCGGCTCCGGACGCTCCGGAATGGAATGAAGAGGACGAACGCGAAGTCATCGCTGCAGTCCGTGCCGCCGTCGACGCCCTGCCGGCTTCCGCACGGGACGTCGTCCGGATGCACAAGTTGGAAGGTCGAAGTATGGCCGAGGTCGCCGAAGCTCTCGGCATCAAGGAGGGTGCGGCCCGGGTTCGTGCCCACCGAGGCTACAAGACGCTGGCTCGGAGGTTATTGGGGTTTCACCAGAGTCGGCTGGAGGACTGAGCCCGCGGCTGGAGGACGAAGGTCGCGTTCGTGTGTGGGGTAAATCCGTAAAATCCGGGTCGGGGACTTGCAAGTCTCGGGGGAGGGACTTAGATTCCCGGGCCTCGCGCTCCCCAGACACACCCGTGTCACGGAGTTGCCCCAAAAACTCATGAATGTTCAACCCATCCCGACATACGTCGATGCCTCTCCCAAGAAGGTCTCGCTCAAGAAGCGCTACGTTCGAAAGCCGACCCAGATCCGGGTCGAGGTCGAGCGCGGCCAGCAGGGCCTGGAGGCCCAAAGCCTGAACATCAGCCCCAGCGGTATTTGCCTCGAGCTCGAAGAGCCCCTCGAAGACGACGAAAAGTGTCGGGTGCTTCTCTACATCCCCCGCGGAAAAGAAGTCGAGATCCTCAAGGTCAGCGCCCGCATGGTCTGGCAGCGCATGCTCGACGACGGTCGGTGGCGGGTCGGCGCGAGCTTCATGCAGTTCGCCCCCGGTGATGCCAAGCGGATCGTTCAGTGGCTGTTGGCCCAGCCAGCCAGCGCGCAGCCGACACCGGAAGGCTGACTCAATCCGACGGACGTCCGAACAGCGCGCGCGCTTGCTCGGACAATCGCTCGACCATCGAACGCGGCGGATCGCCGCGGTCCAGGCTCGCAACCGCACGAAGCGCCTCCGGGCTGCACTCGAGCTCCAGGACTTCCCGATAGGTCTCCTCCGCTTCTTCGTCTCGCCCAGCGCTCTGCAGGAGCTGCCCTCGCAATAGAAGGATGTCGGGGTCCGGCGAGGGCCCCACGGTCAGCCCGGCGATCGTCGCCAGCGCGTCGTCTAGGTTCCCGTCCGCCATGGCCTTGACGTAGGCGTGGGCGGCGCGGAGGTACGGCTCGCCGGGATCGACGCGGGTCATCTCGAAGAGCGCTTGCTCGGCCTCCGTCACCTGACCGCTGCCGAGTAGGTTCCAGGCGCCTTGGACACCATCATCGATCCGTAGCGGCATCAACCGTTGCTCGGTTGCGGTCTCGGTCCACGCTTCGTAGCGCCGGCGCGCCGCGGGTTCGATGAGCACCTGGAAGGCGCGGACCGCTCGCAGATGATTGGACTCGGCGCGCCGAAGGAGTCCGGGAGCGTTCTTGCCTTCGAACAAGCGCCCAGGGTCGAGGTCGCGGCCGCACCGCCGATAGGCACTGCGAATCTGGTCTTCGGTCGCATCGCGCTCGACACCCAGGACTTCGAAATACGTCTTGTCGGTCAGCGTTCCTTCCTGCGCTTCGAGCTCGCGTCGGAGCACTTCGGCTTCATCCGGACGAAGCGGTCGAACACGGGCCCGCGGCAGGGTGGAGCTCCCCGCATGCTGCGCTGACTCGATGCGACGCATTTCGGCGTCCAGCCGTGCCCGGACCTGCTCCCGCAGAGCATCGGATAAGACCGGTGGACCCGGCTCGGAGAGCGCGACCTGCCCGGTCACGACCAGCGCATACACGAGCTGCACGGCTTCCGCTCGCCCGAGCTCCTTGTCCAAAAACAGCGCCTCCAGGGTCTCCGTCCCGTCGAGCCGGTCGACGAGAGACCCCGCCCCGGGCTCGAGTGCCAAGACCGCGTCCCGCACGCGGTTCGGGCGCGTCGCGCGAACCACGCGGTGCCGCTCCGGCGCGAGGTCCCGCTCGATTCGGTCGGTGGACATCGTGCGGGCAGCGCCTTCGTACACCAGGCCGACCGCGCCGAACGGAAGCGTCACGCGGGGCCCGGAGTACCGCGCGCTCGGCCGATAGCGATAGGTTCCCTCGAGCCACGAAAAGAGATCGAAGAGCTTTCGCTCCATCTGACGCTCGAGCGCAAAGGCCAAGTTATGCTCGGAAATCGTGCCGTTGCCGACCAGGACGTCGCCCAGCGGGCGGCCGGTTCGACGCTTTTCGGAGAGCGCCATCTCCAGCTCGTCCTCGGCCACCAGCCGCTCCTGCAGCATGACTTGCCCGAGCGATTCGGAGAGCAGGTTGCTTTGCACGAAGATCGGTCGGCCATCGTCGAAGAACACGACCTTCTTGATGACGCTCTTTTGGAGAAGCAGGGCGCCGCGAGCCTTCCGTTCGGACAGCCGACCCACCAGACGGGCGAAAGGCGTGAGGGCGAGGTCGCCATGCGATGGTATCGGACCTCGTCCGGGGGCGTCGTGGTCGACCACGGGGCGCGGTTGCCGCGGTCGCAGGTTCGATCGAACCGCGTCCTGCACCGCCTCGAGATCGACCGGCTTTCGCAGAAACGTTACCGGCGCCAGCTCGGCGAGGTCCGGCGGGGGCTCGGCGTAGGGAGCACCCATGAGTACGACCGGCAGCTGAGCGGTCTGTCCGGCCGACCGCAGGCGTTTCAAGACCTCGATGCCGCTGAGGTCCGACAGCCGTGAGTCCAAGACGACGAGATCGATCTCCTCGGCCTCGACGACGCCGAGCGCCCACTCGCCTTCTCCTTCGGAAAGGACGCGAAGCCCCTGCTGGGTAAGAAACGCCTCGACCAGCTCTCGCGTTGCCGGATCGTTTTCGACCACCAGGATGGTGGCGGACTCCATGACCGAACCCTAGACGCAGCCCGACCCTCGCTCAAGCGAGCGAGCGGGAGCGAAACGCCTCGAGGCCGTTCCTGAGGATCTCGACGGCCCGCAGCAGGGCAGCCTCTTCGAGGACGTAGGCGATGCGCGCCTCCTGGTTCCCCGCCCCTGGCGTCCCGTAGAAGCCGGTCGCGGGAGCCATCATCACGGTCTCACCGTCCCACTCATAGTTTTGCAGCAGCCAGGCCGCGAAGGCGTCGATGTCGGACACGTCGAACCGGGCGACCGTGTAGAAGGCCCCTTCCGGTCGATACGTCGAAACACCTTCGATGCTGTTCAGTCCCTCGACGAGGACGTTCCGACGTCGTGTGTACTCCGCCACCACTTCCTCGAAGTACGACGCCGGAGTGTCGAAAGCAGCAATGGCAGCCAGCTGGTCGACGGTGGCCGGACAGAGGCGCGCGTAGCAGAGCCGCGTGAATGCGGCGAGCAGGTCCGGCTGCCGAGAGACGACGAATCCCACGCGCGCCCCGCACGCGGAAAACCGCTTGGAGACGCTATCGATGACGACGACCCGGTCATCCGCCCCCCGAAGCGAAAGCGCGCTCGTTACCGTTACCCCGTCGTAGGCAAACTCACGGTAGACTTCATCGGAGATGATGAAGAGGTCGTGCTCCTCCGCCAGGCGTCCCACCCGCTCCATCTCATCTTTCGAATAGACCGTTCCCGTAGGGTTGCCCGGCGAGCACACGATGAGGGCCCGCGTTCGGTCCGTCACGCGCTTCGAAAAGGCGTCGCTCGGCGGCAGTCGAAATCCATCCTCGACGTGAGCGGGCACCGGAACGACGTCGACGCCGCTGGCCGCGGCGAAGCCCGCGTAGTTGGCGTAGAAAGGCTCGCTGACGAGAACCTGATCTCCCGGGTCACAGATGGCCGCGAGAGCGAACTGGACGGCTTCGCTCCCGCCGAAGGTGACCTGGACGTTGTCCGACGCCACGTCGTGACCGAGTCGCCGATAGTAGGCTGCGACCTTGTCCCGAAGCTCGGGGAGCCCTTCGGACGGCCCATAGGCGAGCACCTCGTCGTCGTACTTCCGGTAGGCTTCGATCATGCCCCGCGGCGTCGGCACGTCGGGCTGTCCGATGTTGAGCGACAAGACGCGGACGCCGCGGCGGCGGGCCCCATCGGCCAGTGGAACCAGGCGCCGGATCGGCGACGAAGGAATGGCGGCTGCGCGTCGGGAAAGCTGCGGCACTACAGCTCCTCCTTTAGGCACTCGACATACTCTTCGTCGATCGCTTCCAGCATGGGCCACGCGTGGTGCGTGGTCTCGAGGAGGGGGGCGGTGAATACGGAGAACGCCGTGTTGGCCGTCTTCAGTCGCCCCCGCGGCCCAACGGCATGGAGAATGGCCTCTCCGGCCAAAACGAAACCCGTAAGGCCAAAGCCCGCATCAGGCCAATGGAGCGGTCCGAGTCCGTACAGCGCCTGCGTGAGCTGACGGGTGAGGAACCGGCCCACCGGCGCCGAGACTCGAGGCGGTCGGCGACCAGCGGCCATCGCCGCCAGCGCCTCCGGCCAGCGTTTGAGGCGTTGGACGTGCTGGCCGTAGCCTCCTTCCTCTACCGGCGCCGGCCCGGATCGCTCCGCTTTCAGGTAGGCCGGAAGCCGCCGGCCGAAGCCCCGGCGAGCCCGGCGGGCTCGACGCTCACACAGTTCGTCGTCTATCGCCTGCAAGGCGAGACCGACATCATCGGATGTCTCGAGATGGTCGATGGCACGCTGAACGTAGGCGTCGTACTCCCGGAAGGCGATGGTCTCACCGAACCACTCGACTTCGCGAGGTGCCGTGATCGCAGGGTGGGTCTTCAGGATGCGCACGACGTCGGGGATCTGGGAGCGGGTCGTCGGTCCCGATTCGTGCGTTTCGTGCATCGACTCGCAGTTGAGACGGAGTGTCAGGCGCGGAGGTCCACCGGGAACATGCATGACGACGTGGGGAAAGATCTGACAGGCGTCCGGCTTCGCCTCCATCCCTTGTCGGGCGTGGACGGAACAAAGTCCCCCTTCGTCCAAGAAGATACAGGCTCCCCGGCGTTCATCCACCTGGCGGAGTACTCGCCGAGCCGGCTGGTCGGGATCGACGAAGCTCCATTCGGCGAAAGGCTCCCCCTGCAGAATGTCCGGGTAGAGCGATGGATCGATCCTCGCTTCCTCGGCCCGGCTCACCTCCACGGTGAGGCCATGGCAGCAGGCGCCGCACGCTTGGCATCCCCAGCGCGGCTCGCCGTACGGTTCGGGCAACACGCGGAGTCGACGCCGCGTGGCCGACGTCTGACCATAGGGCGTCAGGTTCGACCGATCGGGCTCTCGGGCCCGTGCTTCGGGTGTATCGAGCAGACTCAGCTCATCGAGCTCCTCCGCGACCTCGACGACCTGGCCCGGCGTCACGCCGTTGCCCAACGCCGAAGCGACCGCTTCGGCGGTTCGCCCGTCGAAACGCTGAGCCAACCGATAGTCGTCAGCGTCGAGCGTGAAGATCTGAAGGAGCCGCGGGTCGCGGACGTCGACCGTCCCGTCCGACCGAAATCGGGCTTCCAGATCCTGCCGAAGCGAAGGAATGGGCAGACGCACCGCCGCCCGATACCATGACGCCGCGACCGGCGCATGGGAGAGATGACCTCGGCCGGTCGGGTGGTCGGAGACCGGACGTTCGGGCAATTCGCCGAGACCGCGAACCCGGTCTTGCCCCGCAACCCGGCCCACGTCTACGATGCGTTGCTGGCGCAGGTCGCTCCTTGACGGCCCTGGGCGGGTGAATCGATGACGGCCTCCCCTCCTTCAGAGTTCCCGCAACTAGGCCGGTACCAGATCATCAACAAGATCGCGTCGGGTGGTATGGCCGAAGTGTTCCTGGCGCGCGCCGTCGGCGCCATGGGATTTCAGCGCCTGGTCGCGGTAAAGCTGATCCACGCCAACTTCACCCAGGATCAGGACTTCGTGAAGATGTTCATCGACGAAGCCCGGATCGCGATGCACCTGCACC
>CAYYOT010000020.1:0-67332 GCA_964473255.1 uncultured Myxococcales bacterium
TGCTGATCCCTGGCAGATGCGCGGCTTTCCTGGCAAAGTCCGTCAGCTTGCCTGGGAGGCGAGAGGGCACTCGAGGGAGCCACGGAATCACGGAGGTCAGGTTGACGTCCGGCAGGCCCGGTATACCCAAAAGCATGTCGCCGTCCGGAGAGATACGAATGCGCTGAACCTCGAGACCCAAAGGCAGCCGGACCGGTGGTTCGAGGCGCCCGTGGGAGGACGCGGGATCGATGGTGCCGCCGTCGATGGCGAGGTCCACGACCGCGCTGGTGTCGAGGTTCCAGACGAATGGACCGATCCTCAAGCCGCGATGAGACAGCGGTACGTGAAGCTGGGCGCGGCCCGCCTCGATCCAGCCCAAGACGTCGGTGGGACTGGGCCGCTCCACGTGGAAGAGGCGGAAGGTACGCGTCTCGAACACGGTCCCTCAGCTCACGCGAACTGGGCCGCGAGGTCTCGTATCGCCTCTTCGATCCCGTCGCCCTGGGGAACCTGATTGCGCTCCAGGTTCCACGCCAGCCCGATGCCGGGCGTCGCGACTCCGGCCAGCAGTTTCGGGGGAGCCTCCAGGTCGTAGAAGAGCTCCTCGGTCACCCGGCGGATCAAGTGCTCGCCGAAGTTCGTGATCTCGGTGTCTTCGTTCACCTGCAGGAAGCGCCGGGTTTTGCGGACCGAGGCCTCGATCGCCGTCCAGTCGTACGGATGAAGTGTGCGCAGGTCGATCACCTCAGCGGAAACACCCTCTTCTTCGAGCCTGTCGGCGGCAGCCAGGCAGAGCGGAGCGGTTCTTCCGTAGGTCACGACGGTCACGTCGGTCCCCGTCCGCAGGAGCTTGGCCGGCCCGATCGGAATCTCGAAATCAGGGACGTCCGGCCAGCTCGGTTTCCAGCCCTCCCGCGCGGCGCCCACCGGGGCGTCGATCATCTTGGAGAGAGCGCGAGCTTCGTCCGGCTCGCCCGGTATCTTCTCCGTCCCCGGAATCCGGATCAGCGCCTTCGGGTAGAGGAACATCACCGGATTCGGATCCTTGATGGCCGAAATCAACAGGCCGTAGCAGTCGACCGGCGTCGACGGAAGGACCACCTTCCAACCGCCGATGTGCGTCATCATCGCGTCGAAGGAATGCGAGTGATAGAGCGAGCCGTGAATGCCCGAGCCGACCGGAGTCATGATGACCAAGGGGACGCTGAACTGGCCGTTCGACGACCAGCGACAGTTGCCGATCAGCTTGAGAAGATCGATCGTGTTGAAGATGTAGTCGCAGAATTGGACCTCGGCGACGTTCCGTTTTCCGGCCAAGGCCAGCCCGAAGGACGTGCCCACGATACCGCGCTCGTCGAGCGGCGAATTCCACGCTGTCTCGAGGCCTTGGGTACAAGTGAAGACGCCTCCGAGCGGCGGTCCCACGTCTTCCCCGAAGATGTCCGTCACTCCGAGTTCGGTCTCGCCCTTGTGGAGGGCCATGCGGATTGCTTGTGCGATGGTGGCCACGTGGTCAGTCCTCGGCAAACGTGTGGTCGAAGATCGTCGATGGGTCTGGGTCCGGCTCGCTGCGGACCTCCTTCAAGAGCTCGGTCATGGTCGCAGCGAACTCATCGCGCAGATTGTCGCACGCCGCCCGATCGATGAGGCCCTCGGAAATGAGCTGGTCCTCGAACTCGCGGATGCAGTCACGCTCGTCTTCCACCCGGGCCGCCCCCGACGACGATGAATGACCGTGCAGTCGAGAGGTGTAGGCCTCGAGCACGAAGGGCTTTCGCTCGGTGCGCACGTAGCTCATCACTTCCGAGAGCTTGGTCCAGGAAGCCACGGGGTCGTTCCCATCCACGACATCCCATCGAATGCCGAATGGCTCGCCACGGAAGGCGATGATGCGGTCGCCGTGCACTTCGTCGAAAGCGGTGGAGATGCCCCAGCGATTGTTGACGACGATGATGAGGATGGGAAGCTCACGTCCCGGCCGGCTGGACCAGTTCAGACAGGTTGCGAAGTCGCCCTCGGCGCTCCCGGCGTCTCCGCCGTTCACGATCGTGATCGCATTCCCGCCATGCTGAAGCTGCGCCAGCGCCGTGCCGGGAGCCACCGAGTACTGCGTTTCGATGGTCGACGTACCGGGCACCACGTTCCAGTCGTAGACCGCCAAGTGATTGATGAAGTTCCGGCCCCCGGAGAAGGGGTCGGTAGCCTTGGAGGCCATCTGGCGGATGGCGTCCTTCGGTTCCATCCCCATGGCCAAGAGGATGGCCGAGCTTCGGTAGTGGAGATGGAGGTAATCGTAATCGAGCCCCTGGCCCTTTTTCGTCAGCAGGCCCAGCGGGATGTTGAAGGCCTCCTCGCCAGGACCTCCGATCCAGAAGAAGCCGTCGCTCGACTTGGCCATCTTGATGAGACGCTCTTCGAGCGCTCGGGCTTCCGTCATGAGCCGATGGACCCTCAGCTTGTCCATCGGCGGGCTCGTTCCCTTGTAGGCTTCGGGAACACCCCGGAGCGTTTGAGCCGCGGCCGTCATCCGGTTCTCCGCCTACCCTCCCGGAAGCGGTTCGTCCAATGGCTTTGCCGCCTGAGTGCCCCCGAAGCTGCGGGTCAGGCGTCCGGTTCGTATCGGACCAGCTCCTTGACCGTGTTGTCCTCGTTCATGAGTGCCACCGACGGCCGGGTGCGGCGATACTCCTCGTCGGTCATGAAGGCAGGATGCAAGATGATCACCCGATCGCCGGGCTCGAAGTCACGGGCGGCCGCGCCGTTCAGCTCGATGCGCCGCGACCCGGCCGGGGCTTCGAATACATAGGTCTCGAGCCGCAGGCCGCTTCGGCAGTTCGCCACGACCACCCAGTCGTTCACCCGCATGCCCACCGCGTCGAGGATGGCGCGATCGATGGTGATCGAACCCATGTAGTCGGGGTGGGCTGCCGTGACGGTCGCCATATGGATCTTGGCCAAGATCGAAGGGCGCAGCATCCGCGTGAAGGCTACTCGATCCTGAGCCCGTCGCCACGGGTTTTCTGCGCCGCGTCAGGGGCGCGGTTCGACCGGTTGGCGAGGAGTTCTTGCAGATTGTCGAGGTCGACCGGCTTCACCAGATGAGCATCGAATCCGGAGGCTCGAGCGCGTTCGACGTCGCGAGGCTGGCCGTAGCCCGAGACGGCGATGAGGTAGGGGCGGTAAACAGAGGCGTCGAGGCTTTCGACGAGTCGATACCCATCCATGCCCGGTAGCCCGATATCGACCAAGGCCACATCCGGCGCCTGGCTCTGAATCAGATTCAGACCCGCCGGACCGTCGTAGGCGATGTCCACCGCGTGACCAAGATCCTCGAGCAGGGCGCCCAGTGCGGTCGCCGCGTCGCGATTGTCCTCGATGAGGGCGATCCGAAGCCGGGGGGCCTGGCCGTCGGAGTGCTTCACTTCGACCGCGAGAGACTCGGCGGTATCCACCAGCCTCGGCAGCTCGATGACGAACCGACTCCCGTGACCGAGCCCGTCGCTTTCCGCCCAGATCCGGCCGTCGTGGAACTCGATGAGGCTGCGGGCGACGGTCAGGCCGATACCCAGTCCGCCTTCCGACCGGGCCAGTGACTGGTCGGCTTGTTCGAAGAGCTCGAAAACCGATTCGAGGCGATGGGCTTCGATGCCTCTTCCCTGGTCTCGAACCGAGATCCGGACCCCCTGGTCGCCTTGGGTGGACAGCTCGACGTCGATCCGCGTTTCCGGTGGAGAATATCGGACCGCATTCATCAGAACGTTGGTGAGACCCTGCTCGATACGAACCGGGTCGACGTTGACGAGGACGCCGGTTTCCGCGAGCTGAACCGCGATGGTCTGCGCGCGTTCGTCGGCTTGAGACCGCACGACGCCGACCGCGTGTTCGAGGATTTCGACGAGGTTCGCGCGACGACGCTCGAGGGTCACTTTTCCTCGGGTCATCCGAGAAACGTCGAGCAGGTCATCGACCAGCCGGGATAGGTGGGAGACCTGACGCCGCAGCCCCCCCCGCAGCTTGACGGACGCTTCGTCGCGGGAGCCGATGCGCTCCTGAAGCTGAAGGGCCGTCGAAATCGCGTGCAGGGGGTTTCGAAGCTCGTGGGCGAGCATGGCCAAGAACTCGTCTTTGCGCCGTGCGTCCTCGCTGAGCTCCTGAGCTCGACGACGCTGCTCCTCCTGCAAGATCCACTGACCGGTCCGGTCCGAGACCACCACCACCCAGCGCTCGGCGTTGGGCGACGGCGAAGGGATCGGGTCGAGCACGTATCGATAGTGCCGATCGCGGTGCTGCACTTCGCCGGAGAGGTGCCCCTGGCGCCCGAGTCCGGCGGCCGCCGAACGCAGCCGGCCGGGCAGCAGCTCCTCCAGGCGCTCGGCCGCGGTGTCGAGATGATCGTCGGGACCGAGACGTAGGAGCTTGCGCATCGCGGGATTCATGCGGAGCAGACGACCTCCACCGGATGCGACGGCGACCGCATCGCCGAGGGCGTCGAAGGTTCGCTGCCAGTCCTGAGCTGCTTGGCGCAGAGCGTCTTCGGCCTCACGGGCTCGCAAGAGAGCATTGACGGTGGCCACCAGCTCGAGCGGCTCCAACGGCTGAGCGAGGTAGCCGTCCGCGCCGCTCTCCAGGCCTTCGATCTTTCGCTCCGAGCTTATGAACGTCGCCGACGTCTGCAGCACCGGGATCGACGCGGTGGCGGAGTCGGATTTGAGGATCCGACAGACCTCCAATCCGCTGAGATCCGGAAGCTTGACGTCGAGCACGACCAGGGCTGCACCCTCGCGGGCCATGGCGAGGGCTTCGGCTCCGGTGGCCGCCTCGCGCACCCAAAACCCCTCCCGCTGAAGGATTCGCGTGACGACGTACCGAGCGGCTTCTTCGTCGTTGACGTTGAGGACGAACTGCTGAGGCAGATCCATCGAAATCAGGGCTTCCGCATATGGGGTCTGCCGACCTCGGACTGCATCAACGCCTCGCGAATCCGGGCCATGGCCACTTCCCGACTGAGATTTCTCTTGGGAATGATCGACGCCGTATCCTTGGCCAACCGACGACGTTCGTCGTCCGTCAGGTCTTTCGAAGTTTGGATCAGGACCGGGATGTTGCGGGTCTGGGGGTCGACCTTCAGCTCGTCGAGCACGTCGAAAGCGGTCTCCGACTGTAGGATGAAGTCGAGCAGAATGACGTGCGGTCGCTCGCGTCGAGCGGCGGAGATACCTTCCGCGGCCGTCCGGGCTTCGATGATGCGCAAGGAATCATCGGCCAGCATTTTTCGGACCAGATAGCGTGCGACTTCGTCATCGTCGATGACCAGGACTCGCTCGACCGGGCCTCGGACGCGAGCCAATCGCTCCAGCCTTCGCCGGAGCTGCTCCTCGTTGAGGGGCTTCACGAAGAATTCGTCGGCTCCCAAGGCTCGCGCCTGGTGTTCGCCATTCATCACGGTCACGACGAGGACCGGGATGTCGCGGGTCGCAGCCTCCGATTTCAACTCTTGGAGGAAGGTCCAGGTAGAGTCGCCCTCGAGCATGACATCGAGGACGATGGCCGAGGGGCGAAGCCGGGTCAGCGCTTCGCGCGCGCCGGCTACGGTGCGAGCGGGGACGACCTGAAATCCCGAGTTGCGAAGATACCGCTCGTAGAGAAACAAGGTTTGACGGTCGTCTTCGACCACCAGGATCGGCGAGCGAGAGGGGTCGAGATTCTCGGCCTCGGACTCGAGCTCGCGCATCATCTGCGCCTCGCTATGAACCATCGGGATCTCCAACACGAAGCTCGAGCCTTGGCCCTCCGTGCTGGTGACGCGGATCCGACCCTCGAGCATGTCGGCGAGCTTTCGGCAGAGCGGTAGGCCCAGCCCCGTGCCCTTCACGGTTTCCTGGATGGGATGCGAAACCCGATGAAACTCATCGAAGATGCGCTCGATCTCGCCGGCGGGAATGCCGATGCCCGAGTCCTCCACCGTGAAGTGAACCGCGGTGCCGCGCTGTTCGGCCACGATGCGGACGTGGCCCTTCACCGTGAACTTGAGCGCGTTGGTGACGAGATTCTTGAGGATCTGAGCGAGCTTGTTTTCGTCGGTTTCGACGACCGGCAGGTCGTCCGGCGGAGGTACGAACTCCAACCGAACGTCGGGATTCGTGGCCAGCGGTCGGAACATCCCGCGAAGCGCACTGAAGAGGTCGTCCACCCGGAAGCTCGAAAGGCGCAAGGTCATCTTCCCCGACTCGAGCTTCGTGAGGTCGAGGACGTCGTCGGCCAACTCGGTGAGGCTCGTGGCCGAGCGCAAGATGAAGTTGAGCTGCTTCTTCTGCTCCTCGGACAGGGGCCCGTCCTCTTCATCGAGGAGAATGCGCGTGAGTCCCAAGATCGAGTTCAGCGGTGTTCGAAACTCGTGCGAGACATTACTGACCAGGCGAGCCTTGACCTCGGCCATCTGCATCAATGACTCCGCCTTCTCTTCGACCTCGTCGTGCAGCGCCATCATGCCCCGAGCCGAGTCTTCCAGCTCGTGATTCAAGCGCTTCAGCTCGCCGTTTTGGCGTCGGAGCTCCGCCTGCTGGGACTCCGATCGACGATGGAGGTGGGCTAGCTCCTGCATGCCTTCCCGTACCTGCGTGAGGGCGCGATCAAGGTCGGGGGGGACGGGGCTACCGACGATCAGCAATCGCCCATCCTGTCGAGGCATGCCACGGAGTCGGACGGCGATTGGGGCGCCGTTCACGGCGAGCGCGAGCTCCCACTCGCCGGTCGGCCCGTGTTCCGCTCGCCGGAGGAACTCGTTGAGCTTGGCGGTCGATCCTTCGACCAAGCGTCGATGGAGCTCATCGCCTCCCTTCAGCTCGACCAGTTCTTCAGCACACCGATCGGCCTCCAAGACGTGGCCCTCGGGCCCGCAGACCAGCACGAACTCGCGCCGGAGCTCGGCGAGATCGTCACGCTTATCCAGCACGGGCCGACTCCGGGGGACGCATCGCCCCCACCAGCTGCTCGATGACGACCGTCGTGACCTCGTCCGGCCCGCGGGCGGCACCGGAAAGACCGATGCGATCCACCCACGACTGATCCCTCGACTCCAAAGCCAAGCCGCCGGCGTAGATCGGGAAGGTCGGACCGAACGATGCGCGAACGGTGCGGACCGCTTCCTCGAGAGAACCGAGGAGCGAGGTTAGCGTGACCGAAAGCGCGAGGGCATCGGCTTGGCGGTCGCGAAGTGTCGACACCAGATTGTCGTGAGGTACGTTGGCGCCGAGGTACATCACCGAGATCCCCGCCATCTCCATCAGGTCGCACACCATTCGAGCCGCAAAGTCGTGACCCTCTCCCTGAACACACCCCAAGACCACCGAGCATCTCGCGTCCGGCTGTCTCGGAAGGTGGGGGTAGAGCTGGGCCAGACCGAGCTCCGCGATCGACGTGGCCACGTGCTCGCCGGCCACGGTTATCTGATTCGACTCCCAGAGCCTTCCCACTTCGCGCTGGGCCTCGCGGATGACGCCCAAGTGCAGCTCCGGCACAGAAAGACCTTCGCCGAGGCCCTCATCGAGAAGGAGACGAAGTCCCTCCCGGCGGTCCCCGCGAAGTTGAGCAGCCACGAAACGTTCGCGAAGCGACGTCACGTCCACCGCGTAACCCTAGACGACGTGGGGACCAGGGCTCAACGAATCCCCGCAAGGCAGGGATTACCTGTTGGCCCGGAAGCGACGAGTGAGGCAGTCTCACCCACACCCAGCCGTGCCTGACCCGCTGCTACTCCCTTCGATCGCCATGCTCACCGGAGGGGGCCTCCTCGCGGCCCGCGATTACCTGCTCCGCCGCCTCGAGGGCCCCGAAGACCGCTATATGGCCCTGTACGGCAAGCGTGACTGGGAAGCATCGAATATGGACCTGGCCCTCCACGTCGCGCCCGAGGCCAGCGATCGGTTCAAAGAGGCTTTCGTCGAGCGTCTTCGGGACCATATGGCCGCCGACCCGGAGGCGACGAAACTCTTGCGGGAAGAGGCCAGCTTCCACGGCGACCGGCTCACCTTCACGGAGGAGCCGGACATGCCGGCCGAGCGCCTCCTTCGGCCGCGCCGCGGGTTGTACCTCGATCTGGAGCTCGAGGGGCGGATCCGTGTCGTGTGGAACCACATGCAAACGGACGGAGTCGGCATGTGGAACGCCCTCCGGGGTATGTTCGACCCGAATCCCCCGCTGATCCCCTACCGCGAGGTGCCGAGCCCGCCCCCGTTCGTCCCCGAGATCCTGGCTCTGCCCTCCGCCGCTCGCCGGCTCGTATGGCGAGGACGCCTCCGTCGGCAGGCACCGGATTCGCCGCTCACCCGTGGTCTTGCGATCTGGGAAGCGAAAGAGGTCCGGGGCGCACGGCAGCAGACGCGGGGTTCTTTCAACCTCGTCACCAGCGCGCTCGTAACCCAGGAAGTGTTTCGGCGGCATCCGGATCGGGAACGACTGAACGTCGGTCTGACCGCGTACTTTCCTTTCCTGAAGGGTCGAAACAAGTATGGGGTCTTTCTGTGCCAGGTTCGCCGCGGCTCCCTGACCGCCGTCGTCGAGCAGCTGACCAAGCAGACCAAGAACCCCATGCTGGCCTGGGGACGGTCGGCGGCCCAGGCCTATGCGCTGCGCCGCATGCCCGACGGAGCCTTCGCCCGGGTGGTTTCGTACTATCGGAAGCAGATCGACGTGCTGATCAGCAGCCTCCCCGTGGGACGTCGTCCGGTTTCGTTGGCCGAGATCCCGACGGTGATCTCCTGCCACCCTTGGGAGCTTACGCTGCCGTACTATTTCCTCCTCGTGGGGACGCGCTCTCAGCTACACGTCTCTTTCACTTCGCGGTTCTCCCAGGACGCCAACTTTCTCGATCTGCAGGCGGCACTGGCCGCGAACGTATCCTAGTTCAAAAAGATGCCAGCCAGGCTTCGATCAGCCGGCGAGCGATCGCGAAGCGAGGCGGGACGGTGAAGTCTCCCCAGGCGGACTCGTCAGCGAGCATCGAGCGATGGACCCAGCGAGCCTCTTCGATCTCGGTCGGGTCGACCTGCAGAGACTTGCTCAGCGCTCGGGCGTGAAAGCCGACCATGAGGGACTGTGGAAAGGGCCACGGCTGTGATGAATGATAGGCGACGTCCGTCAGCTCGACTCCGACCTCTTCCTTGACCTCCCGGATCACGCAGTCTTCGAGGCTCTCGCCGGGCTCCACGAACCCGGCCAAGGTCGAAAGCATCCCCGGGGGAAAGTGCGGGCTGCGGGCGAGCAGACACTCGTCTTCGTGGTGCACGAGGACGATCACCGCGCTGTCGGTTCGCGGATGTTGCTCGCTCGCACAAGCATCGTCGGTGCAGATCCGACGATGCCCACCGTCGGCGCGACGGCTGGGTCGACCGCACATCGAGCAAAACTGCGAGCGTCGGTGCCAGTGGGTCATGGCGCGCGCGTAGCCCAGGATCGCGGCGTCGTCCGCTTCGAGCAGTGGGCCGGTTCGGCGAAGGTCCGAAAACTTCGCCTCGGGCGAGGACACGAGGTCGGACGGTTCGTCGATCTCGACGGCGAAATAGTCGTGGCCCGCATGCCCGCCGAGAAACACCCAGTCGCGCTCACCCAGGTCTTTGATGTCGAGGGCCTTTAGGTACAGCGGAACGGGCGCGTCGTCTTCCGTGGCCGTCAGCACCCGTCCATGGCTGACGGCGACGATGCGAGCCGCGGGCCCGGTCAGAAGGCGCTCCACCGCCTGGGGATCGGTCCGCAGCTCGGACCGGCGGTCGAAGCTTCTCCCGGACAGCCAGTTCATGGTCCCCATGCCGCCCCATGATGCACGAGCCGCATCGAGTCGTCGGCGACGTTCGGCGTTTCAGTCGCGAGGCAACGCCGGCGGGGCTCCGTGAACCTGTCGGCGAACTTCGGCGGCAGCCTCGGCGATGCCCAGCCCCGGATCGCCGAGGAGGTCGGTCGGAATCTCGACGATGCGGGAGGGGTCCTGGCAAGCCGGCAGGCTCGAAAGGCCGGGACGTCGACAGATGGTCGTTCCCATTCCCGATTCCGTGACCACGTACTCGGGCTCCAAGCCGAGGACCGCTTCCGCGTCCAGCGTGGGCCAGCCCGAGAGGTCGCTCGCCGCGTTGCGAACACCTCCGAACGTCAAGACGTCGTGGTAGCTGGTTCCGCGACCGGCGCTGTACAGCTGACCGCCGTAGGCCGTCAGGACCAGGGCCGAAGGACGGGACACCTCGGGAATGTCGGCAGAAATCTGAACGAGGCGCTCCTCGAAGGTGCGTATCCACCGCCGCGTAACGTCCGGGAGCCCGACCACCCGACCCAGATGAAGCGCATCCTCGACGAACCCGGCCGCGTCGTCGAGCGGCCCCAGGTCCAAGACGGTGAGCCCGGCCTCGCGGAGTCGCGCGATGCGTCGAGGATCGAAAAAGCCGTTCACTACGACCAGGTCGGGGTCCAGGGAGAGGATCGCCTCTAGATCATCGATCTCGGCGATGGCGGCCAGCCCATCGAATCGGACCGGGTCGGTTCGCTGACTGGCGGCCGTCACGGCGGCCAGTCGATGGCGGGGAAGGATCCGAATCAAGATCTGGTCCGCTCGGGTGGACAAGGATGCGATCCGCCGAAGATCTTGGGAAGGCGTTGGCGGCGCCCCGCTAGGGCCGTCTCCTCGGGGCCTCGGTGGTAGGCCGGCGACGGCGGCAGTGACGAGCACGATGCCGCAGATACCGAGCCAGTTGAGCGTGGAGAGGGTCACGGGCTCGCCTCGGCACGACGGAACGCGAAAGCCCCGTTGAAGACGATGTCTACGTCGAAGACACGGCGGATCGTGTCCGGATGGAAGATCTCGTCCCTGAGGCCGGACACGGCGACGCGTCCGGCCTTCAGGACGACGCCTCGGTCCACGAGACGGAAGGCTTCGTTGAGATCGTGCAGCACCACCGCGATCGCGTAGCCCCGGGTGCGGAGCTCGGTGAGTCGGTCGAACAGGTCGATGACGTGAGCGACATCGAGAGCGGCGGTCGGCTCGTCCAAAAGCAAGCAGCGAGCGCCCGATGCGAGCGCTCGCGCCATCAAGACCCGTCGACGCTCCCCTTCGGAGAGGGTGACGAACGAGCGGGCTCTCAGGTGGTCGAGGTCGCACGCGGTCAATGCGGTGCGGACCTGCCGTCTATCCTCGGCCGTCCAGCTGGCAAGCGGGCCGCGATGGGAGAAACGCCCCATGCCCACGACCCCTTCGACGCTCTGACCTGTCCTCAGCTCCGAACGCTGGGGCACGTAGCCCAGTCGCCGGCTGCGGTCGGCGATCGAGAGGCGCGACAATTCTCGGCCGTCGACGGTGACCGACCCCGCGAAGGGCGTGAGGCCGACCAGCGTGCGGATCAGGGTGCTCTTTCCGGCCCCGTTGGGACCCATGATCCCGACGATCTCGTGGGGCGCCAGACGAATGTCCACGTCGTGCAGGACTTCCGCCGAACCCAGGTGGACCGTCACGCCTTCGGCCGTCAGCATCAAGCCAGCCTTCCACTTCGCTGAACGTCTTGCAGGATCCACAGGAAGACGGGGGCGCCGACGAGGCCGGTCAACACGCCGAGCGGTACCTCGGTGCTGGACGGAAGAAGGCGTACCGCGGCGTCGCACGTCGCCACGAACACCCCGCCGCCGAGCGCAGCGGCCGGGAGGAGCCAGCGATGGTCAGGGCCGACGAATCGCCGGGCCGCGTGGGGGACGATCAGACCCACGAACCCAATGTTTCCTCCGAGCGCGACCGCGCCCGCGACGAGCATCGATATCCAGACCACGACCCAGCGCGTCGCCTGGTCGACGTCCAAGCCCAAGGACCGGGCCTCGTCCGGTCCGGTCGCGAGCAGGTCGAGCACCCGGGCCCAGAGGGCCGCCATGGCCAGCCCGCCGACGACCGCAGGCAGCGCAAGACCGATCTGCAAGGCGCCGTTTCCGCCGACGCTGCCCAATGCGAACGACACGATGGCGCGACCGACGAGCCACCGTTCCTGAGCGAGCGTGACGACGAGGCTCCCCAGGCTCAAAAAGAGGGCCGAAAGGACGAAACCCACCAGCAGTAGGCTGAGCAGGTCTGAACTTCGACGGGCGAAGCTCAGGACCACGAGCAGCGCGCCCCAGGCTCCGACGAACGTCCCCAGTGGGACCCACAGTTCGGGCGACATGATGTTCCACGTCACGAGCTCTCCGAAAAGGAGCAAGGCAACTTGCCCACCGAGGCTCGCCCCGGCGGTTGCACCGAGGACCGACGGCGACGCCAAGGGATTGCGAAAGAGACCTTGCGCCAGGACTCCGGCGCCGGACAGTGACGCTCCAACGAGGAAGGCCGATGCGGCGCGATACGATCGGAGCTCGAGAAAGGTGGCGCCCCACCGTGGGTCGTCGAGGCTTCCGCGGCCAGCCAACAGCGTGCCGGCCACGACCAACATCGAAACCCCGACCATGGCGATCGTCCGAAATCGGAGCTGGCCGCGAGAGAGAGCCATGCGAAACGTCCGCCTAACACATTCGAGCCGAGTGCGGCCCTGGGCGGATCGGTTGACTTTGCATCGGCGGAACCTTACGCGTCGCGACGAACCTCGGGTCGAGGCGCGTGCGCCTCAGGGAAGCCGGTGCGATTCCGGCACGGACCCGCCACGGTGATCGGCTCGTGCTCCGTCACGAAGCCACTGGGTTCGGATGCTCCGGCGACGGAGCGCCGGGCCTGGGAAGGCGACGGAGCCGCCCGCGCGACGGGCAAGCCGTCAGTCCGGAGACCTACCCGAAGGTTTCAAGAGCCCGGCGCCTCGGGGATGGCGGCTTGGTCGAGGTTTCGAATAAGGGCAGGGGTCTGCCGCCTCGACTCGTCCACCTCCGCGATGCCGGAGGGATATGGGCGTTTTGTGCATGAGCCTCATGCTGGCGGCCGCCAGCGCCGAACCCGGGGTTCCGGTCGATGTCGCCCGGGTCACGGCATCGCGCGTCGATCTGGCCGCCGACGGTACGGCGGCCGCGTCTGCGCGCGAGCTCCCGGATCGACTCTCGGTCTTCCAGGACGCCGGGATCACGCTGCGGACGATACCCGGTCTGCAGGTGCAGCGGACCGGAGGTCCCTACGCCTTCATCGGAGTGTCCATTCGGGGGGCGGACACGACGCAGACTTCGGTCTTCGTCGGCGACCTGGAGATCTCGGGTCCGAGTACGGGGGCCTTCGACCTGAGCATACTGCCGTTGGCAGCGTTCGATCGCGTCGAGGTCTTTCGCGGTGGGGCACCGGCGTGGCTGAGCAGCTCGGCGATCGGCGGGGTCGTTCGATTCGTTCCGCGCCAAGTCGGCACGTCGAGCTCGACCGCTCGCGTGGAGGGTGGAGGAGGTTCGTACGAGACCGCTTTCGCCGGCTTCGAGGTCGAAGAGCGAAGGTCCGGAGTCGCGGTCGTCGCTTCGGGAGGCTTCACGACAACCGCGGGTGACTACCCCTTCGTCTTCGACCCGACCCCGCTGGTCGATGGCGACGACCGGGTCTTGCGTCGCCGAAACGCCGACGCAACCCAGGTTTCAGGCACCCAGGCATCGGACTTCGATGTCGGTCCCGGAAAGCTTCAGACGGTGCTGCTCGCCGTGCATCGTCAGGGCGGAGAGCCTGGCTCCGGAGTGGTGAACGCGGAGGAAGCCCGCCGCGAGCGCTCGTACGTCTTCGGCAGCGCCGGCTACACGGCCCGCGTCCTGGCCGCCGGCCGTCCTCTCACCTTGCAGGCGGCGACCGGTGTGGGTCTCGACTACGACCGCTTCGAAGACCTCGGACCTGAGATCGGACTGGTCGCGGACCAGACGACGACCGAGGCCTGGGCCTTCCAGCTGCGGACCGCCGCCCGCTACGCGCTCCTGTCTTGGCTCGATATGAGTTTCGTCGGCGTTGCCCGCTGGGATCGGCTGACTTCCGAAAACGAGCTGAGCTCGAGCCAGCTCCCCCCGGGGCGTCGCAGCAGCCAGACCGGCACCCTCGAACTGTTCGGCCACCACGCCTGGGGCGAGCGCTACTGGGAGCTTCGGGCTTGGGTGCGTGGACAAGCGACCCAGACCGAAGGGACGGGGCTTCGGGGTGACGGCTCAACGCTCGAGGTCGACAGCCGCCGTGGGGATCCTTCGACCCGGATCGCTACGCGGCTCGATGTGCTCCGCGGTCTGGCGTTCCGCGCTTCGTGGAGCTACGGGCAGCGGTATCCGACGTTCCTCGAGCTCTTCGGAGATCGGGCCGTCTTCGTACCGAATCCCGCACTCGAACCCGAGGTCGGACATGCGGCCGACATGGGCGTGCTGGCCTCCTGGAGCAGCGCGGCGTTCGAGTTGGCCCTGGAAGTCACGGCGTTCGGGACCTGGCTGGACGACCTCGTTCGTCTTCAGCGAACCAGTCAATTCACGTTCCGGTCGGCGAACACGGCATCGGGTCGGATCTTGGGGATCGAAACCGGACTGCGGGCCTCGTTCACCGAGCACCTTCGCGTCACGGGCAACCTGACCGGTCAAGACGCCGACGACGAAGCCGGCACACAGCTGCCGTTTCGCGCCCGCTGGCTTGCGTATGGTGACTTCACCGTGGCGACCGGTCCCTTTTCGGTCGTCGACGATCTGCGATTCGTCGGCGCGGTCACGCATCGCTCATCGGTGACGCTGGGCAGTGCCGCGCTCGTCGAGATCGACCCGTTCACGACGTTCGACGTGGGGCTGGAGGCCGACCTCCTCGGGGAGCGGGTGGCTCTCTACGGCCGCGTCTACGACCTCTTCAACCAGGCTTTGAATCCCGGTGTTTCCGACATTCTCAGCTTTCCCGTCCCCGGTCGTCGATTCGAGATCGGGCTTCAAGTGAGACAAACATGGTAGTTCGCAGCGTATTCTTTCTCATGGCTCTGACGCTCGCTGCAGCATGCGGCGACGACCAGGGCAGCACCGACCAGCCCCGGCTGGAGCCTTTGCCGGAGCCACCGGTCTTCGCCGTGGTATCGACCGATACCGAGTTTTCCAGCAGCGTGATTTCGGTGCTGGACGGAGAGGGCATGGCGCTCGACGACCAGTGGCTGACCTCGGGCACCGCGTCACCGGGGCTGGTGGCTCCGCTGTCCGGCGACGTCGTCGTCGCGTTGGGGTCCGGTCCCGATGGCAGCTTGACCGTCATCGATCGCTTCGGGACGGACGTCGTCACTCGGGTCGGCGTTCCCGAAGGCCTCATCCGCGGTCAGGTGCAGACGAAGGGCGACCCGAGCTACGCGGCCAATCCTCAGGATGTCGTGTTCGAGTCGGCGGCGCGCGCCTGGGTGAGTCGCTACGGACCGAATCCCGATGGTCCCCCGGCGGACCGGGGGACCGACCTTTGGGGCTTCGACCCCCGGTCCATGGCGCCCAACGACGAGCGGATCGATCTTTCCCAGTTCGACACCGTCGTCGACGGAACCGATGTTCCCGCACGTCCCGAACTCATGGTCTTCATCGACGACCGCGTCCTCGTCGCCCTTACGCGTCTCGCCTTTCTCCCCGACTTCTCGGTCATCGGTGCACGGGGGACCATCGCGATCGTCGACCCGGCCTCCGGGAGCGTCGGCTCCTTTGCGCTCCCGGACGGACGCCTCAACTGCGGCAAGATCCGGCGGGTGCCCGGAACGACGGACCGGGTCCTCGTGGCGTGCCAGGGGGTCGGATTCGGTCCCGATGTCTTCGGGTCGGCGGGCCTGTACGAGCTGTCCTTCGATGGAGACGACCTCACCCTCGAGGAGCGGTGGGAGCCCGGCGCCAACGACCCGGTGGCGGTCAACAACGTCGTCCCGCTGAGCTCGGGGTTCGCGGTGGGTGTGGCCTTCGGCGACTTCGTCGCCGGGACCGGCGATGAGCTGTACCTGATCGACCTGGCGTCCGACTCGGCGACGCTGGTCTCTCAGTCGAACGGCCCTTTCGAGCTCGGACAGACCGCATTCGACGCGACGACGCGCCTCCTGCTCGTCCCCGACTCCGGGGAGGACGTCGTCGAGCGCTGGCGGTTCGAGGCCGGTGCTCTCGGGAGTGCGGGTCCCTCCATCGAGCTGGCGCCGAGTCTCGAGGTCTTCCCGCGAAGCGCCTTCGTCGTTCGCTGAAGAAGCTGGTCCGGCGCCGGCGCATGGCTCATCGTGCGGGCGTGGACGCGATCGCTTCAGCGCTCAGGGAGATCGGCTGGCTGCTTCGTCTGCGAGGTGAACCGCGCTACAAGGTCCAGGCCTACGAGCGAGCAGCGGCCGTCGTCGAGGAGCACGCGGAGCGGATTCCCGAACTCGTCGAAGACGGTCGGCTGCAGGAGCTCACCGGGATTGGTTCGTCGATCGAGCGCACGGTGGCGGAGCTCCACTTGACGGGGCGATCGAGTCTGCAGCGCAAGCTGCGAGACGGCTTTCCTCGAGACGTGGTGCGCATGGCTCGTCTTCCGGGTCTGGGCGGCACTCGGCTTCGGACCCTCCAGCGCGAGCTCGACGTTCAGACTCTCGACGACCTCGAATCGGCGTGCACGCAGGGACGTGTCCGGACCGTGAAGGGCATGGGTCCGACGTTGGAACGGAGTCTCCTCTCCGCTCTGAAGCACGCCAAGGAGGAAGACGGGCAGGTGCTGCGGTCCGAGGCCATGGCCTGGTGTCGACCGCTCATCGACCGTCTGGAAGGGGTGGTCGGCGTCGAGACGGTGGTGTGGACGGGACCCGTACGTCGCGGCGTGCCGCTCGTGGAGGCGGTCGACCTGCTCGTCGCCGGAGGGCGCGCCGAGGACGTGCGCGCGGCGCTGCCCCCATCGGCGACCGGTGGTCCACCTTGGAGTCTTCGCCTTCCCGAGGGCATCAAGGCCCGCGTCCATCATGCGGAACCGCGGTCCTTTGGCCTCGAGTGGGTGCGGACGACGGCCGATGATGGGCACTGGCGGATGCTCGAAGCCCGGGCCTCGCAGAGCGGCGCGGCCTGGCCTCCGTCCGGGGGAGCGACCGAGGGCGACGTCTATCGGGCCATCGGCCTGCAAACGATTCCCCCGGAGCTTCGGGAAGCCGGAGCCCCCGCTTGGGACGGCCAGGCATTGGTCACGCTCCGGGATATTCGGGGCGCCATACACACTCACACCGTGGACTCCGACGGCCGAAACACCGTGCTGGAGATGGCCGACGGCGCCGAAGCGCTCGGCCTCGACTACATCGCCATCACCGACCACTCGCCCTCCGCGACCTACGCCCACGGGGTCGAGATCGAGCGCTTACGTGCGCAGCAGAGCGCCATCGAGGAGGCGCAGCGGGCCAGTCGCGTGCGCATCCTCAAAGGAACCGAAAGCGACATCCACGCCGATGGACGACTCGATCATCCCCCGGACGTTCTGAAGGAGCTCGACGTCGTCATCGCCAGTCTGCACTCGCGGTTTCGTCAACCGGCCGATCGCATGACAGCCCGGATCCGGACGGCGGTGTCGGGCCCGACGGTCGTGGGATGGGGCCATCCGCGCGCTGGCATTCTCCTGCGTCGTCGTCCGGTCGAGTGCGACCTCCCCGCCTGCCTGGAGGCGCTGCGGGATGCGTCGGGCTGGGTCGAGCTGAACGGTGACCCGCATCGTTTGGACTTGGACCGCGAGGGGCTTCGCCTGGCCGTGGACATCGGCGTGCCGATCGTGATCGCACCCGACGCCCACTCGGTGGCACGCCTGGCCGACCTCGAGCACGGCGTCACCGCGGCCCGCCGGGCCGGGCTCACCCCGGATCACGTCCTGAATACGGGGCCCGTCGGTGATTTCGTCGAGGCCGTGCGGCCCGCTTCGAGATCGTAACGCTCATCCGTGCGACCCGGATGGGAACACCCCGCGTGGACTGGCACGAAGCCTGCTTGGTGATTCCTCGTGATCGCCGCCGTCCGTCCCCGTTTTCCCGAGGTCTCCGATGACTTGGTGAGCCGTTTCGACATCTCCGCTCCGCGGTACACCAGCTACCCGACGGTTCCTCACTGGACCGCCGATTTCTCGGCGAGGAATCGGGCGCAGGCCCTGGCAACGGTCGCTCCAGATCAGCCGATCTCGATCTACGCCCACATCCCGTTCTGCGAGCGGCGATGCCGCTACTGCGGATGCAACGTCGTGATCGCCCGCGACCGGGCGAAGGGCGTCTCCTATGTCGATCGCCTCCTGCGCGAAGTCGAGCTGACGGCGGACGAGATGGAGACTCCTCGGGTTTCGAATCTCCACCTGGGCGGCGGTACGCCCACCTTCCTGAGCTCGAGTGAACTCACGCGGCTCACCCGGACCGTGCTGGAACGCTTTCCGCGGTTGCCGGACGCGGAGCTGTCGCTCGAGGTGGACCCGGCCATGGTGGTACCCGAGCAGCTCGAGACCCTGGTTTCGCTCGGTTATCGCCGAATCTCGTTCGGCGTCCAGGACCTCCACCCGCGCGTGCTCGACATCGTCGGTCGCCCCGGACAGCAGCAGCTCCTTCGGGACCGGCTCCAGGACGCCCGAACCGCCGGCTTCACCAGCGTCAACTTCGACCTCATCTATGGGCTTCCCGGACAGGATCTGGAGTCGTGGGATCGCACGATCGATGAGATCGTCGAGATGTCGCCGGACCGTCTGGCGATCTACGGCTTCGCCTTCCTGCCCGATCAGCGACCGAACCAGCGATCGCTGCTCAAGTGGGAGCGGCCAACCGGAGCCAAGAAGCTGGAGCTGCTTCGCTTCGCCTACGAGCGATTGTCTTCAAGTGGCTATGTCGCGGTCGGTATGGACCACTTCGCGCGACCGGATGACGACTTGGCGGTGGCGGCTGCCGAGGGCCGCCTCGGTCGGAACTTCCAGGGCTACACGCCGTTCTCGGGCCGCGACAATCTGGCCTTCGGGATGAGCGCGATCAGCGATGTCGGCGGGAGTCTCTTCCAAAACCATGCGACGCTCGCGGCGTACGCCGACGAAGTGGATTCCGGTCGTTTGCGCCCCGCGCGTGGCTGGGCGCGGAGCGAGGAGGACGTTCGTCGAGGCGACATGATCACGAGCCTGATGTGTCAGGCCGAGGCACCGTGGGGAGAGGCCGAGCGGCAACACTTCGCGGCTGAGTCGCGTCGCCTGAGGGACCCGGACATCGTCCCGCTGGTCGAGATCGAAGGAGACCGACTCGTCCTGACCGAGTTAGGTCGGGTTTTTCCCAGAAATGTGGCACGGATCTTCGATGCGTATGTCGATGGCGGGCATCAGGCGTATTCGCGGACGGTTTAGTTACAGTCCGGTAACGTAGCTGGTCGGACCGTTACGAACATGGAGGCGCTCGATAACAGCAGCCCGTCGCTCTCCGTCACCCCGGAGCAGCAACTCGAGGTGTACCGCGTCGCGCTGGATACCTCGGCGATCGTCGCCGTGACCGACCAGCGTGGCCGTATCACCTACGTCAACGATCGCTTCTGCGAGGTGTCCCAGTACGGTCGGTCCGAGATCCTCGGATTGGATCATCGGGTCGTGAACAGCGGGTACCACCCCAAGGAGTTCTTTCGAAACCTGTGGCGTACGATCGGCAAAGGTCAGATCTGGCGGGGGGACATCCGAAATCGAGCGAAGGACGGGAGCTTCTACTGGGTATCAACGACGATCGTCCCGGTCCTCGACGGAGACGGTCGACCACAGGAGTACATCGCGGTCCGGACCGAAATCACCGAGCGGAAGCTCGCCCAGGCCTCCCTGGAGCGCACGGTTCGCGAACTCGCGATCGCGCGGGAACAAGACCGACAGCACGCCGAAGAGCTCCAGCGTGCGCTCGAACAGCTGGAAGCGGCCAATCGACGCATCCGTGAGGAACAGGCCAAGCTCGTGCACACGGAGAAGCTGTCCTCGATCGGGTTCCTGTCGGCGGGCGTAGCTCACGAGATCAACAACCCCTTGGCCGGGGTGATGGCGTGCGTGCGGGCGCTGCGCGGAGGAAAGCTCAAGCCGGACCGCGCGGCTGCGTACTTCGACACCGTCGAGGAAGGACTCGAGCGCATTCAGCAGACGGTTCGCAGTCTCCTCGACTACGCCCGTCAGCGCCCGTCCGATCCCAAGAACTACTACGCTTCCGACCTGGTGGACCGGTGCTGGAAGCTGGTGGCTCCCATCGCCCGGAAGAAGAACATCAGCCTGCACATCGGTGAGGACCTCGCCGAGACGCGCCTGTTCGTCGATAAGAGCCAGGCCATGCAGGCCATCATGAACCTGCTGCTCAACGCCATCCAGGCATCTCCCCGCGATGCCGAAGTCGAGGTGACGCTCCGGCCGTCGAAGGAGGGCATGATCACGGTCTGCGTTCAGGACCACGGGTCGGGGATGACGGAGGAAGTCCTGAAGCGAGCCTGCGATCCCTTCTTCTCCACCAAGTCCGAAGGTGAGGGTACGGGGCTAGGACTGGCGGTCACGATGAGCGTCGCCACTGCGCACGGTGGCGCCCTGGATTTCGACTCGCAGCCGGGGAAGGGTACGACCGCTCGGCTGACTCTCCCCAAGGCCATCGCGCGGAGTGCGGTCCGATGAAGATCCTCCTCGCCGACGACGAGCCGACCATCCGCCTCAGCGTGAGTGACGCGCTCGAGGAAGCGGGTCACACCCTCCGCACGGCCAAGGATGGTGCCGACGCGTGGGAGGTCTTGGTCGACGAACACATCGACCTCCTCCTCACCGACATCCGTATGCCGCGGATGGACGGAATCACCCTCTTTCAGCGGGTTCGCGGGGAGCACCCATCGGTGGACGTCATTCTCATGACCGCCTACGGCGAGATCGACGACGCCGTCGCGGCCATGAAAGATGGGGCGCTCGACTATTTGACGAAACCCTTCGACGTCGAAGAGCTGCTCGTGCGGATCGGTCGCCTCGAGGAACGACGCGCACTCGAGTCCGAACTGGAAGCGGCGCGCCGGGAGCTCGACAACCGCGACCCCAGCCGGCTCATCGTTGGCGATGCGCCGGCGATGGTGCGACTCCTCAGCGTCGTCGAGACGGTCGCCGACAGTGAAGCGCCCGTCCTGATCATGGGCGAGAGTGGGACGGGCAAAGAGCTCGTCGCCCGGACCGTGCACCAGCTCAGCCCGCGTCGAGATGGACCGTTCGTCGCCGTCAACTGTGCGGCCTTCCCCGAGACGCTACTCGAGGCCGAGCTCTTCGGGCATGAGCGGGGAGCTTTCACTGGAGCCCACCAGGCGCGCGAAGGCCGCTTCCAGGCGGCCGCCGGCGGCACGCTCTTCCTCGACGAGATCGCAGAGATTCCGTTGACCGCGCAAGCCAAGCTCCTTCGGGTCCTGCAGGACGGCATATTCGAACCTCTGGGCACCAATCGCAGCGTTCAGGCCGACGTTCGCGTCGTCTCCGCCACGCATCGCGACCTCAAGGAACGACTGGCCGATGGCCGTTTCCGCGAGGACCTCTACTACCGTCTCAATGTCCTGGATCTGCACATCCCGCCGCTTCGCGACCGACGAACCGACCTGCCCATGCTCGTGGAGCACTTTCTTCACAAGTATACCCGGCCCGGGCGGCAGCCGCCGAGTGTCTCTCCGCGAGCCTTCGCCGCGCTCACGGATTATCCGTTTCCCGGCAACGTACGGGAACTGGAGCATGCGATTCATCGTGCGGTGGTGCTGAGTCGCGGCGAGCCAATCGAGGTCTCTCATCTTCCCGAAGCCGTGTCCGGGGGGCAGGCGATGACCCGCAATGGGGAGGCTTCGGCCTCGGTCCACGGGCACTCGCCCGTGGCATCCGACGACGATCTCACGTCCCTGCAGGAGGCGGTCAAAGCCTTCGAGCGGACGTACTTGATGCGGGCCCTCGAGGTGGCCGAGGGGAAGAAGTCCAAAGCCGCCGAGCTGCTCGGCATCTCTCGCAAGAACCTGTGGGAGAAGCTTCGGTCTCACCAGGTCCCCGACGAGTGATCGGAGACGCACACCCGAAAAGCTGAGGGATCGGGTCAGAATGCTCGCCGGTCGGGTTGGCCCGCGGTCTGCAAAGTGTCCCACGATGACATTCCGATGGTGCGTGCTCCTGCTGGCGTTCGCGTCGGTCGCCTGCGGTCGGCCGCCAACGCAGACGCTGGGCGCTACGGACGACGCCGGAGCGGCCGATGCTCCGGGTCGGCCGGATGCCCAGCCTGATGCCGTGGTTGGACGCCCCGACGCCAGGGCGGTGGAACCCGATGCCAGGGCGATGGAACCCGACGCTGGAGGAGGCCAACCGGACGCGTCTCGGCCACTTCCCTGTCGGTCGCTCGACGAGGAAGCGTGCCTCGCGGCCGCGGACCGCTGTCAGCCCACCTACTGCTCGAACTGCACGGCCGATTACTTCGCCGCATGCCTCGGGCCAGATGAACCCCCGCCTCCCTGTCCGCGGCCGGCGTGTCCGGCCTGCGTGACGGTGAGCGACGAAGACGACTGCCGAGCCGAACGCGGCTGCCATCCCGAATACGAGGACTTCTCCGAGCTGTGCGACTGCTTCCCGGGTCCGGACTGCCTCTGCTACGGCTTTGCTGCCTGCCGACCGAACGCGATGGCGATCTGCTTCGATCCGACGGTCTGCGAAAAAGCGCCCCCGACGTGTCCGGGGGACGACTGGCACCCCAGCATCGAGCGGGGCTGCTGGACCGGCTGGTGCGTTCCTGTCGACCTCTGCGTCTTCTGAAGTCTGCCGGCTCGTTCCTCACCGCTGAGCGCTGCCCGCTTCTCCACGGCCTCCCGAGCAGCTAGCGTCACCCCATGGCAGGCACACTTGTTATGATTCGCCACGGGCAGAGCACGTGGAATCTGGAAAACCGATTTACGGGCTGGGTGGACGTCGACCTGACCGCTCAGGGCGAGGACGAGGCGCGCCGTGGCGCCCAGGATCTCGCGGATACCGGCCTCGAATTCGACGTCGCGTACACGTCGGTTCTAAAGCGAGCGATCCGAACCCTATGGCTGGTTCTCGAAGGTCTGGATCAAGCGTGGGTACCGGTCCACCGGTCGTGGCGCCTCAACGAGCGCTTCTACGGCGGTCTCACCGGACTGGCCAAAGCCGAGACGGCAAAAAAGCACGGCGACGAGCAGGTCCACATCTGGCGGCGGAGCTACGACATTCCACCTCCTCCGCTCGACGCCACCGATCCGAGGCACCCGCGGCAGGACCGGCGCTACCGCGGCCTCGATCCGCGGCTCTTACCCGATACCGAGTCGCTCAAGCTGACCCTGGAGCGCGTGCTTCCCTACTGGAACGACGCGATTGCCCCCGACCTGATCGCGGGCAAGAACGTGCTGGTCGTCGCGCACGGCAACAGCTTGCGAGCGCTGGTAAAGTATCTGGAGAACATTCCCGAAGACGAGATCACCCAGCTCAACATCCCGACCGGAATTCCGCGCCGCTATGATCTCGATGATGGTCTCGGCGTCCGTTCGGTGGAGTATCTGGGCGACGCCGAGGCCGCCAAGAAGGCGGCTGAAGCCGTGGCCAAACAAGCGCAGCGCTGAGGATCAGCGCATACGTGCGGTGGCGCTCTCGCGGATACCGTTCAGCTCGTCGAGCACCTCGCCGATCTCGATCTCGAGCTCGGCGATGCGGTCCGCGGATGCTTCGAGGACGGAGTCGAGCCGCGCCCGCTGATATACGTCGCTCTTCGATTCGCCGCTTCGGCCGAGGCGAGTCTCGGCCTTCTTCTGCACGCGCAACGTACGCGCCAGCCGGCCCTCCAGCGCTCGTCGTTCACCCTCGAGGCGCCGGACTTCCGCCCGCTCTTCTGGAGTCAGGGGGAGCTTGGCCACCGGTATGGGCTTCAGCTCGAAGAGGAAGGTTCTGCCGTCCTCGATGCGTCGACCGTCGAGTCGCTTGCGCACCGTCCGATACCCTGCTCGCTCGACGCCCAAAAGAAACCGCCTCCGGGATGGGACCCGGACCCGGTCTGCTGGAGTGCTGGCCACGAACTCGCCATCGATGGTCACGTTTGCCGGCGATGGCTCGGCCAAGACCTCGACGAACAAAGCCGGTTCGAGCTCGAAGCGCAGGGTTTGGCTCTCCTCCGCGGTCACTTCGAGGGACTGACTCAGATGGTCGGTAGCCTCGACCTCCAGCCGTGCGGTCTGGCCCGGGCGCATTGGGGGCAGCCGCAGCGGAGCCTGACCGAGGATGCGGCCGTCCAGCCGGACCGACGCGCCGGCGGGAACGCTCTCCACGACGAACTCGATCCGCGGGTGCAGTCGAATCTGCACCGAAGCGCCCGATTTTGATCCCTCGATGTAGCGATAGGAGGGCGTCGCGAAATGATCTTCCAGGGCTACGTCGATCCGGTAGACCCTCCCTTGAACCAGGTCATCGAGCTCGAGAGGTGACGTTCCGACCGGGTGCTGGTCGACGAGCACGGTGGCGGCAGGCGGGAACGTGATGAGTTTGACCGGGGCGGCGGTCGCCTGTGTGGGCCGCGTGGTCAGGGCGGCGAAGACGATGGCCGCGGCCACCGACGCCGCAACGCCGGCTCCTCCCTGGGCTAGGCGAAAGCCGGGGATCCGGCCGCCGGTCGCTCGCCACTCGAGGGCGAAAGAGAACGCCCAGCCGACGCCGAAGGCGAGGGTGTGAACCAGGAATTCCACTCGGCTGAATCGACCCGTCACCAGGAGCTGAGCGAGTTCGTAAACGAACCACAGGAGACCCCACGCGTATCCGGGAAGGCGGAACACTTGCGTCGTCCCGTATCGCTCCATCGCGGCACCAACGATCGCGGCCGCGGCGCAAGCCCCGCCGAAATACGGGCGCTCCGTTCCCGTCGACATGATTACCGCGGCTCCGACCCAGCCGCTGGTGAGCCACAGTCCCAACCACGCTCGCCACCCGACTTCCATCTCCAGGCGCGCGCCCGGAACCAAGAAGATCAGGCCGATCACCAGCGAGTACAGGCTCGCGAAGGCGAGCGGGGCGGTCAGCCAACCGACTTGCAGCGCGCCCCGGGCCGGGATCAATGCCCAGGCGTTGTGGGGAGAGGCACGTACGGCGATGAGCGCATCTTTGGCTCGGCTTTCGAGCTCCCGCTGCGCCTCGTTTCGGCTCGCCGCATCGGCCTTGGGTCCGTCGGGATGGCGACGAAGGTCGGCCTGGCTGACGAAGCCCTCGAGCCCGTCGGGAAGCGTCAGTCCGGCTTGCGAATTCCATAGGTCCACGGCCTCGCGGACCTGCGAGGACGCGGCACCGGGGTCGCTCTTGCTCGGTCCCGCGATGAAGACTGCGATGCATGCGATGGCCACGGCCATCGCGGCGTAGGGCAAGGCATGGTCCTCGGCTCCGCCCGTCGACTCGGCCATGATGCGCGAAAGCGTACCAGGGACGGGAATTGAGTCCCAATTCTGGTCGCAGCGACCATCACCGACATGAACCGACCCGCGTCGGGTGGTCCCGGACCCGTCGATGGAGTACCTGTCGCCCGTCGATGAGGGAGCGCAGACTCGAGGGAGAGCTGAACCGCGACCGCATCCCGAGCTTGGTCGCGGAGCTGGAGCCGCTGGTCGCGGCGCGCGAGGATCTCCATCTCGACCTGTCTTTGGTGACGCGCATCGATAGCTCGGGCGTGGCGCTTCTCAGCCGACTCGCTCGGCGCCTTCGCGCGACCGGCCACAGCCTTCATCTGGAAGGGGCCAACGACGAAGTGCGGAGTACGTTGGCGCTCTTTCCCGAACTCGGGGCGCCTCCGCGGCCCGCCCCGCCACCCGGCTTTCTGGAGGGTCTGGGGGACCAGGGTGCTTCCGGGTACGAGACCGGACTCGGGTTTCTCGTGGTTTCGGCCGACCTCGCGTGGTTCACCGTCGCCGATCTGCTTCGGCCCTACCGCCTGCGGTTTCAGGAAGTTCTCAATCAGATGTACCTGATCGGTTCTCAGGCCACCGGTGTCGTGGGACTCATCTCCTTCCTGTTGGGGGCGACGCTCGCCCTGCAGAGCGCGGCGCAGCTGCGGCAATTCGGCGCCAATCTCTATGTCGTCGACCTCGCGGCGATCGCGCTGACCCGCGAGATCGGCCCCCTGATGGCGGCCATCGTCGTCACGGGGCGATCCGGTTCGGCGATCAGCGCCGAGGTCGGCACCATGGTCGTGACCGAAGAGGTCGACGCGCTCAAGACCATGGGCATCAACCCCGTGCGCTTCTTGGTCGTGCCGAAGCTTCTGGCCATGACCATCACGCAGCCGCTCCTAACCGTCTTTGCCAACGCCGCGGGTATTCTCGGGGCGTTCGCGGTGGCGACGACCGCCCTCGAAGTTGCCGCGGTACCCTTCTTCATTCGGCTGGAGCAGGCGCTGGTCCTCAAGGACCTGGTGACCGGGATCATCAAGAGCGTGGTGTTCGCACATATCATCGTCGCCGTTGCCGCCGCGGTCGGATTTTCCACGCGCGGCGGTCCGGACGCCGTGGGTCGCAGTACGACGTTGAGCGTGGTCGTCGGGATCGTGGCCGTCATTGCCGCTGACGCCGTGGCCAGCTTCATCTTCTACTTCTGAGGTCGATGTGCCCGAGCCCGCGGTGAAGATACGAGATCTCGAGGCGCGCTATGGCGATCGCGTCATCCTGCAGCACGTGAACCTCGACATCGCTCAGGGGGAAGTTCGGTTGATCCTCGGCGGCTCGGGCTCGGGTAAGACCACCCTGCTCAAGCACATGATCGGGCTGAACGTTCCGTATCATGGTTCGGTCGAACTACTGGGTGTCGACCTTTTCGAAGCCGACGAGCCGGAGCGACAAGCCGTCCTTCGGCGGACGGGTATGCTGTTTCAGGGCAGTGCTCTCCTCAATTCGCTGAGCGTTCATGACAACGTTGCGCTGCCTCTTCAGGAAAGTACCGATCTTCCGTCCGAGATCGTCGATGAGATCGTCCGCATGAAGCTCGAGCTCGTGAACCTCGGCGATGCGGGCCACCTCCTGCCGTCCGAGATCTCGGGAGGTATGAAGAAGCGAGCCGGTCTGGCCCGAGCGATGGCTCTCGACCCCGAGGTCTTGTTCTGTGACGAACCGGGGGCCGGTTTGGACCCGATCACTGCCGCCCATCTTGACCATCTCTTGCTGAGCCTGGTCCGCAGCTTTGGAATGACGCTGGTCGTCGTGAGCCACGAGCTCGCGAGCATCCGACGCATTGCCGAAAAGGCCATCATGCTGCATCAAGGACACGTGGTGGCCGACGGCGTCATCTCGGACGTGATGGAGAGCTCTCACCCGGCGGTGGAGGCTTTCTTTCAAGGTCCCCGGCAGGCGGATTCCCGCCGACGGTCGGTGCTGGACTCCCTCGAAGAGGACGTTGCTTCGTGACGCTGACCAAGGCGCAAAAAGTCCGGCTCGGAGCGTTCATCGCCGGGGGCGTCCTTCTTCTCGCGGGCTCGATCGCTTTCGTCATTGGATTGAGCCTCTTCGACGATCAGGACCTCTACACCGTCCAGTACCACGCGAACGTCACCGGTCTCGAGAATGGCTCGGCCGTTCGGTATCAGGGGCTGCGAGTCGGAGCGGTCACCGATATGAAGGTGTCTCCGGACGATCCGTCGGCCATCGAGATCACGCTGGCTTTGTGGCCCGGAACCATTCTTCACGAGGGGACGGAGGCCGTGATGGAGCTGAGCGGCATCACGGGGCTCAAGACGGTCAACCTCGTCCCCGGCGACCCGCGGCAACCCATTCTCAAGCCCGGCAGTCAGATCCCCGCCGGGTCTTCATTCGTGCAGCGAATCTCGGGCGATGCGGAAGCCATCGCGGAAAAGGTCGAGCGGATCGCCGAAAATCTGATCGGCTTCGTCTCGCCCGCCAACCAGAGGCGCGTCGAAGACCTCCTCGACAGTCTGAATTCCTTGGCCAAGAACGCCGACGCGACGATCACCGAGCTTCGCGAGCCCGCGCGGACCGCGCTGGAAAAGGTCGAAGAGACGGGCGATGCCGTGACCGGAGTTTCCAACCAAGCCCGCATTCTGCTCGCTCGGGCTCGCCCGGACATCGTGGCCGCCATCAAGTCGCTGCGAACCTCGCTGGACCGTACCGCGTCCCTCCTTTCCTCAGTGGATGAGCAGAAGGTGCAGAGTTCGGTGGAGTCGGTCGAGCGCATCCTGAGTCGCTTCGACCAGGAGCTTGCGCGGGTGCAGCTCGGTGAGGCGTTTCGGAATGCCGAGGAGGCCCTCGGACGGATGACCGACGTGCTCGATGAAGTCGACTTGATCGTTCGGGCCGGACGGCAAGACATCGTGCTGTCATTGAAGGCGGTTCGAGAGACGACGGAGGAGCTTCGCGAATTCTCTCGTATGATTGCGCAGGATCCCAGCTTGCTCCTGCGGGGAACGGATCAAACGGAATGATGCGTTCCCTGGCGCTCGTTGTGCTCACGCTCGTTTTGGTTGGAGGCTGCTTGTCGGCTCGCTCGGTTCAGCGAAGGTATTACGTCCTTCGCGTCGAGTCGGCGACGCTGGCCGCCCCGGTCAGCGATGAGGTCGGTGGTCGACTCTACGTGCAGGACCTCAGCCCCGAGACCGTCTACGACAACTTCAAGCTGGTCGTTAGACAGTCGCCGTACGTTCTCCGGTACAGCGCCTCTCACGGCTGGGCGGTACGACCGAACCGGATGGTCAGTGACATTTACGCCGACACGCTCTCTCATAGCGGCCTCTTCGAGACCGTGAGTCGCCAGTTGGCCGATGGTCGACCGGACTACACACTCGGCGGTCAGTTGCGTGCCATCGAGCTCGTCGCCGACGGCGACGATTGGAAAGCTCGGGTTGCCATCGATTTACAGCTGATACGGTTCGTCGATGGGGAACTGCTTTGGTCATGGGGCGACGATGCAACCCGAACCCTGCCGAAGGGCGACTATGATGCCGTAGCCGAAGCCGCCTCGACCATCGTGGAGGACATGCTCCGGCGCTCGGTGGCCGAGCTGATCAACGATGCGCCTCGGATCCGCAGCGTGCCCGTGGAAGTCGGTCCCCGCAGTCGCTCGGCGCGCTAGGCGCCGCAATCGGTGACGGCGGCGCGAATCTCGTCGGAGTCGTCGGTCCGAGTCTGCTCCACTTTGTCGAGCTGCCGGGCCAGGAGGTCATGGAATCGCTGGGTCCGGCCCGCATCAGGGTCGGCATCCCGCACGATCCTCAAGCGGTCTTCGTACTTGGACCGGGTACCATCCCCGTCGAGGATTCCGACGCTGCTCCGCCCGCGCTTGGTTTCGTCGGGCACCGAGTTGCGGAGGCCTTCGCACTGGTAGCAAACGCCATTCTTGTTGACGAGAGCGCAAAGTGACTCGAAACGATCCGTCATCGTGGTGCGCGCCTGAGCCAGTCGATGCCGAAACACCGATTTCGTGACTCCCAGAGTCCGGGCCCCTTCGTCGTTCGTCTGTTCCAGGACGTCGCGTAGAATCAAAGGCGCCTGAAGGTCGGGGTCGAGCGTTCGGCTCACGCACGAAAAGCAGTAGCTGATGTGTTCGTACACGTCGAAGACGAAGTCGGGAGTCGAAAGCTCGGCCCGGACGACGTCGGCGTCGCCGTTGGCGATGCACTGATCCTGAGCGTGAATCAAAGCCCCAGCCCGATACCGCCTTTTGGCCCGGAGGTGGTCGAGAGCTTGGCGGACGGCAATGGTGTGAAGCCAGGTCGACAGGCTGGAGTCTCCTCGATACCGGTCGATGGCAGAGTGGGCTTTCAGCAAGGTAGCCTGCAGGATATCGTCGACGTCGTCCGGATCCATGGTGAACCGCCGGAGCATACGGCGGAGTCGCGGGATCTCGGGCTTCATGAGTCGGCCGAAGGCTTCGGCATCACCACGTTGGGCCGCGGGGAGGGTTTGGGTGGATGCGACGCCGCTGGTGGTCATTTCGCCCTTCTAGCCGCCGGCGCATCGGGTCCCAAGCTGTAAAAAACCCCTTTCATCTCGGATTGTTGGCACCTGTCCCGGATTCGCGGCGTCCAACGCACGGAGGTCGTTTGGCCTCGAATACGAAAGGAAATTGCCATGAAACTTTACGTGAATCCCGCCTCTTCAAACTGCCGGAAGGTCCTTGCCGTCTCGCGTTTCGTCGATGACGGAGCGGAAGCGGTCCTGGTGGACTTGGCCAAAGGTGAACAGCGAAAGCCCGAGTTCCTCGCTCTGAACCCCAACGGAAAAGTGCCCGTACTCGAGGACGGCGACACGGTGCTCTGGGAGTCCAACGCGATCATGGGGTACCAGTGCACCCGGGCGAACTCCGAGAAGCTGTGGCCGAAGTCCGGCGCCCGCTACGACATCCTTCGGTGGCAGTTTTGGGAGCTCGCTCACTTCGGTCCGGCTTGCGCTAAGCTCGTGTGGGAGAACATGCTCAAAGGCATGCTCGGCCAGGGTCCCGCGGACCCCGACGCTGTGCGGCATGGGCTCGAAGACTTTGCAACTCATGCGACGGTATTGAACTCGCACCTCGAAGGTCGGGACTACCTCGTGGGCGGCCATGTCACGATCGCCGATTTCTCGGTGGGTTCGACCCTGACGTACGCGAGCCCTGCACAGATCCCCCTCGCCGACTTTCCCAACATTCAGGCGTACCTGGCTCGTCTCGACGAGATTCCAGCCTGGAGGGAAACGGCTCCCGTGCTCGGCTGAAGCGATTCGCCCGCGGCGGGCGGCCGACGGTCTTGATGAGGTCGGTAATCGTTGCCCCCGCCGCGCGGTCGTGATGCCACGAGCCATGCGCGCGTCAATCGCTGCTCCGCTCATCGCACTCGTCTGGGCATCGCCGGCCCTGGCTCAGTCTTCGAAACCGAGCGCTCCCACGGTGCCCGAGCGCGGCTCGGATGCGGACCGAAAGAGCAAGAACGGCATCGCCAAGGGCACGGTCGACGGAGTGAACGTCGTCGTCACCTACGGGCGGCCCAAGGTGAAGCAGCGCAAAGTCTGGGGCAACCTGGTTCCGTATGACAAGGTTTGGCGCACGGGCTCCGACGAAGCGACGACCATTACCTTCGCGCAGCCGGTGAAGGTCGAAGGGAAGAAGCTGCCCGCGGGGAGTTATGCCCTCTTCACGCGACCGACCAAGAAGGGTTGGGACATCATCTTCAATAGCCAGGCCGTCCAGTGGGGAGCCTACCGTCGGGATCCGAAGAAAGACGTTTTGACGGTGAGGGTCGCGCCCAAAGAGCACAGCCACACCGAAGAGCTGACCATCGCCGTCGAGGATGGCTCCGTCGTCGTCTACTGGGAAAAGGTCGCCGTGCCGTTTCGCATCGCGAAAGGGTAGTGAGACGCCGTTGGCCGTTCGTGGACCCATTGCTCGCCCGACCTGCTGCCAACATCCGCCGCCGACTCGGACCCGCCTGGTTCCGCCGAGACGCGGGAGCCGAACGCCTCCTGCCGGCCGAGTGGCGCGATGAGCAGGTCCGTCAGGAGCGTACACGAGCGGCATCTCGTCGACTCGAACCCGCCATCGTATCTGCACTGCAGGACCTGAATCCGGTCCGCAGCCCTTCGGTCCAAACCCACCTGGATCAGCTGGCCACGGGTGCCGCCGTCGTGGTCACGGGTCAGCAGCCCGGTTTGTTCTTGGGGCCGTGGTACACCCTTGTGAAAGCCTTGGCCGCGATCGAATGGGCCAAGCGCCTGTCGGCTGAGTCGGGCGTCCCCGTGGTGCCGGTGTTCTGGCTCCAGAGCGAAGACCACGATTTTCACGAAGTCGCATCGTGTTGGTGGTTCGAGTCGGGGGGAGAGCTCCGCGAGTCGCACCTCGACGAACCGCAGGGAGAGGGCCGGGTCAGCATGGGGGTGAGGTCCTTACCCGACGCGGTCGGCGCGATGTGCGACCGTCTCTGTGCTTCGTTCGGCGATGCGGCCTGGGCCGACGAAGAAGCCGAGCGGCTCCGGCGACACTATGTTCCAGGACGGTCCTGGACCACCGCGTTCGCCGGCTTCTTGTCGGAAGTCTGTGCCGCGCGCGGGCTGTTGATCTTCGACCCACGGCATCCTCTCGTCCGCGCCGAGGCGGTGAAGACCCACCGGTTCGCGCTCGAGAGTTGCGAAGCCATCGAGGATGCCCTCCTTCAGCGCAGCGACGAGTTGGCGTCCGCCGGCTTCGGGGCTCAGGTTCCGGTTCGTCCGGAGGCGCTCAGCTTCTTTCATCCGAATGGCGAACTCGGTCCGCGGTTCCGGCCTCGCCCCGGGGTGGAGGGATGGCGCCTTCCCGGGCGAGGGTCACCGGTGGACCCGGTCGAGCTGCTCCATCGGCTCGACGCCCGGCCTGAGTGTTTTTCCACCTCCGCCCTGCTCCGTCCGCTTCTCCAGGACACGCTCCTCCCGGCGGCGGCCTATGTGGGCGGGCCAGGAGAGGTGAGCTATCTTGCTCAGATTCAGCCACTCTACCGCTTGGGCGGCATTCGCCCTTCGATGGTCGTGCCTCGTCCTCGATTACGAGTCCTGGAGCCTTGGACCCAGCGGCTCCTGAAGCGCTGGGACCTCACCCCGGACGCCGTCGGACCATCGGTCGACGATACGCTCCGTCGCATGGACCGCCCCCCCGGGGCCAGCCCCGGGGCGCTTCGCCGTGAGCTCGATGAGGCTCAGCGACCGCTATTGAACCGTGTTCGAGGTCTCGGGGGCGACATGGATGGGCCGCAGCGCGCTTTCGAGCGACAGGTGCATCGAGCCCGAGAACGACTGATCGCCAAATATGAGCGCATTCGTCAGCGCCGTGACCGCGATCGGCTGGCGGCGGCCGAGCGGCTCACCACGTTCTTGCGACCGGCGGGACGACCTCAAGAGCGAATATTGGGACCGATCCCGTTCTTTGCTCGTTTTGGAATGGAGTACGTGGTCGGACGGGTTGAGGCCGTGCTCGACCTGGACGACCCCCAGGTTCGGGACGTCGAGATATGAGCCTGCCTGTACGCACTGCCCTGGCCATCGGGCCTCATCCCGATGACGTGGAGTTGTTCTGCGGAGGTACGCTGCTCCGGCTCGCCGACGCGGGTGTCGAGACCGTCGTCGTCGACCTGACTCGCGGTGAGCGTGCGACTCGAGGAACTCCCGAAATCCGCGCCGACGAAGCAGAGCGTGCAGCTGCGGTGCTCGGACTCGCAAAGCGCGAAAATCTAGAGCTTCCGGACGCGGGGCTCGATCCTTGGGGGGGCGACGATCATCCGACGAGCTCCGTCCGTCGGGTGGTCGATGCGGTCCGCCGATACACTCCAGAGTTCGTGCTCCTGCCGCCAGCGCGGGCCCGTCACCCCGACCACGAGGCGGCTCATCATCTTACTCGTCGCGCGCTCTTCTTGGCCGGGCTCGCCCGTTTCGGCGACGGACCGGCCCATCGCCCGACTGCTTGGGCATGCTACATGATGCGGCACACCGACCGCCCCGACTTCGTCGTCGACGTGAGCGAGGTCTATGGTCGGAAGCAGGAGGCCATCGACCAGCACGTCAGCCAGGTGGGCGACCCCCAGGGCTCCACGCTCGTCGCGACGTCGGCGAGCCGCCGCGCGCTCGAGGCGCGGGACCGTTTTCATGGGGCGCTCATCGGAGCCGACTATGGTGAAGCCTTCACCACGGAGCTTACGATCGGAACCCGGGATCCGCTGGCGCTCTTGCGCACCCCATCGGGCGCCCCTCGCACCTTGTTCGAGCGAGGGTCGCCGTGAAGGGAAGGCTTCGCATCGCTTCGGTGTGTTTTCCGAGTCAGGGCGGAAGCGGACGGGTTGCGGCGCTTCTGGCGCACGCGCTGGCCGAGCGAGGGCATGAAGTGCATATGGTCGCGACCGGGCGCCCGCCATCGCTTCCGGCCATCACTGGCGTGCAGATGCAGCCCGTCGAGTTGGCGACGTACCCGGTGCTCGAGCACCCCCCGTATACGGTCGCTTTGGCTTCGGAGCTCCTACGACTCAGCGAATCGCCCGGACTGGACGTCGTCCACGCCCACTACGCGGTGCCGCATGCCGCCGCGGCCGTGCTCGCGCAGCAAGCAGCGCCCGCGCCTGGACCGGCGATCGTCACAACTCTGCACGGAACCGACGTCACGCGCGTCGGCCGCGCGCGCTCCCATCAGCCGATGACTCGGTTTTGCGTGGAGGTCAGCGATGCGGTCACCGTTCCCTCGGCCAGCCTCGCTCGCGACGCTCGGCTCTTCTTGGAGCTGGACGACGACTCGCTGCTGCATGAGATCCCCAACTTCGTCGATGTCGAGGTCTTTCGGCCTCCCGAGCAGCGCGACCGGTCGGTGTTCGACCGGTACTTCGAGCCGAACGCTCGAAAGGGCCCGGTCGTCATCCACGTTTCGAACCTTCGCCCCATCAAGCGGATCCACGACGCGGTCGAGGCCCTGGCCCGAGGGTCGACGGCGGCGCGCCTGGTGGTCATCGGGGATGGTCCCGAGCGCGGCCCGGCCCAGGGTCGAGCCGAGGCTCTCGGGATCGCCCATCGCGTGGCCTTCATCGGAGAGCGCCGCAGGGTCGCGCCCCTGCTCGGCCACGCGGACGTCTTCATCATGCCGAGTGAGACCGAAAGTTTTGGGCTCGCGGCCTTGGAAGCTCTGGCGGCGGGAGTTCCGGTTGTGGCAACGCGGGTTGGGGGACTCATGAGCGTTGTCCAACACGACAAGAACGGATTCCTCCTGCCGGTGGGTGACCTCGACGGCCTAGGTCAGGCACTCGAGCGGGTGCTGGTCGAGCCGGGACTTCGCGAGCGACTGAGTCTCGCGGCCATCACCGACGCGCGGGAGCGATTTCGAGCCGACCCCATCGTCGATCGTTATGAAGAGCTGTACCGTTCGGTCGCTGCCAGAAGAGCTGCGTCGTGAGCCCTGTGGTTCTGCTGGCCGCCTTGACCGCGTTGACGCCCTCGGAAGCCGAGCACGCGCTTGACCAGCTGGCGAACACGACGCGTGTGCTCTACGTTGCCGCCCATCCCGACGACGAAAACACCCGACTGATCGCCTATCTCACCCGAATCCGCAGGGTCGAAGTGGCGTACCTGTCGCTGACTCGGGGCTCGGGCGGCCAAAATCGAATCGGAACCGAGCAGAGCGATCTGCTGGGTGTGCTGCGTACGGGTGAGCTCCTTAGTGCACGCTCGGTGGACGGGGCCCGCCAATTCTTCACCCGAGCTCGTGACTTCGGCTACTCGAAGAGTTCGAGCGAAACGCTTGAAGTATGGGATGCCGACGCCGTGGTGGCCGACGCCGTCCACGTCATCCGTACGTTTCGGCCGGACGTGGTGGTCACGCGCTTTCGAGAGACCGGTCGAACCCACGGTCATCATCTCGCTTCGGCCGCGATCGCTCGCCGGGCGGTCGAGGCGGCGGCTCGCCCGGACGGCAGCGGTCTCGACCCCTGGACGGTGAAACGTCTGATCGTCAACGTTCCGACGTGGCGGGGACGGGATCCCGACACCGACTTCGAGATGGAGGTCAATGCGTTCGATGCCCGTCTGGGTGAGTCGGTCGGCGAGATTGCCGCACGCAGCCGAAGTCGCCACCGAAGCCAAGCCTTCGGTAGCGCCGGTGACCGCCGCCCGCGCACGGAGGCTTTCAGCAACGTCTGGGGAGACGAGGCCAAGGCCGACCTCCTGGAAGGGGTGCCCCCCGGCTGGAGCCGATTCAAAAAATCCAAGGCCGTCGACAAGTGCCTTCGTCGACTCCGCGAGGCCCAACTGGGCTCGCTCGATTTTTTGGCGTCCGCCCACGAAACGGTCGCCGAGCTGGAGCGCTTGCCGGACGTGCCGCGCGTCAAAGACGCGCGTGAGCGTCTGACGCGGGTGGCGCTCGCCGCGAGCGGTGTCTTCATTCGAGCGACTACGGAGGTCGACGGCGTTGCTCCCGGGGAGATGGTCCCGATACGGCTCGAAGTGACGAGCCGCCGTCATCCCCGGATCGTGCTTCGTTCCTACGCCGTCGACGAGTCGGAACCAGTGCCCGTAGCTGCCGCGCTCTCCGTCGGCGAGCCGTGGACCCAGGAGGTCGCAGTCCGCATGACGGATGGTTCCCCGACGGCGAGTCCCTGGTTGACCGAGGTCTCGACCCCTGGAGCCTACGTTGCCCCGGATCGAAATACGGTCATCCTTTCCCGAGGCCCCGACCCGATCACCGTAACCTTCGTCCTCCAGACGCCGAAGGGTTCGTTTTCAGAAACCGTGCCCGTCCTGCATCAGTGGGTCGATCCCTCGAGCGGAGAGCACCTCTCCCAGCTTGCTCGGTTGCCGCTGGTGACTGTGACTCCGGCGGAGTCGGTGCGTCTGTTGCCGCGTGGACGGGAAGCTGCGGTCACGTTCGAGCTCCATGCGCATGGAGCCGCCCCTAGGACCCGGATCGCGTTCGACGCTCCGGCCGGATGGAAAGTGCAGCCCAGCTCGGTCGAGGCGCCCCGCGAGCGAGGCCAAAGGCGTCAGGTTACCGTCCGGGTCGCCCCCCCAAAGCCCGATGCATCGCCCTTTGTCTTGAGGCCTCATGTCGTTCGCGAAGGCCAGACGACGCCGGCGTCCAGGCTCGACGTGGTGGCTCATCCTCACATCGAAAGAGCCTTGGTCGTTCGCCCGTCGCACGTCCGCTGGGTTCCGCTCGATCTGAAGCTGACCAGCGCTCGCGTGGCTTACGTTCCGGGAGCGGGCGACCGCGTGGCCGAGCTGATGGCAGAGGCTGGCCTGAGAGTCCGCGCCTGGACCGATGCCGACCTCAAGGAGCTCGACTTGACGGACACCGACGTGCTGCTTCTCGGGATTCGTGCTTTCAACGTTCGACCGCGTCTGGTCGAGGCGAGAGAGCGGATCTTCCGATGGGTCGAGCAAGGGGGAAGGTTGGTTATTCAGTACAACACCAACAGCTGGTTCGATGGACTCGAGTACGACGTTGGCCCGGGCACACTGAAGCTCGGTCGAGGGCGGGTGACAGACGAGACCGCCGAGGTTCGTATTCTTGAGCCCTCACACCCGGTCCTGCAGACGCCAAACCGGATCGATGGGAGCGACTGGGCCGGCTGGGTGCAGGAGCGGGGGCTATATTTCGCCGAGTCCTGGGACGAGGACTATGTGCCCGTGGTCGAGATGGCCGACCCGGCAGGGTCGCCGGAGAGAGGGGCTCTGCTCGTCAAACGCTACGGACGCGGTACGGTCGTCTACACCGGTCTCTCGTTCTTTCGTCAGCTTCCAGCGGGCGTGCCCGGCGCTTATCGGCTGCTGGCCAATCTTCTTCAACCCGAGTCATGACGCCGCCCGAGTCTGACGAGCGGCCGCCCATTTTGGGCTCGTGGGCCAACCTATATTGGGCGCTGGTCCTGTGTTTGGTGCTCGAGTGCGCCTTGTTCTGGGCGCTGGAACGCTGGGCCTCATGAGCCTGCTCGACTGGGTGGTGGGCGCGACGACCATCGCTGCCATTGTGATTTATGGAGTGGTGAAGACGCGGAACGTCTCGACCACCGCCGGCTACCTGCGTGGCGACAACGAGCTGGGCTGGGCGACGATCGGTCTTTCGGTGATGGCGACCCAGGCCAGCGCGATCACGTTTTTGTCCACGCCGGGGCAAGCGTATCAGGACGGCATGCGCTTCGTGCAGTTCTACTTCGGACTGCCGCTGGCCATGATCGTCATCTCCGCGGTTTTCGTACCCATATACTTCCGGCTGAAAGTATACACTGCCTACGAGTACCTGGAGCATCGCTTCGATCGCAGGGTTCGGGTGTTCGGGGCACTCTTGTTTCTCATCCAGCGCGGGTTGGCTGCCGGAATCACCATTTACGCTCCGGCCATCGTTCTCTCCACCATCCTCGGCTGGCCGCTGGGTATCACGAACCTCGGGATCGGAGTGCTCGTCATCGTCTACACCGTAGTCGGCGGTTCGAAGGCGGTGAGTCAGACGCAGAAACAACAGATGATCGTCATCATGACCGGCATGATGATCGCGGCCGGAGTGATGTATCAGACCCTGCCGGCGGGGGTCGGGCTGGGGGGCGTCACCCGACTAGCGGGGGCACTCGATCGGATGAACCCCATCAGCTTCGAGTTCGACCTCAACGATCGATATAACTTCTGGTCGGGCATTTCGGGGGGATTCTTTTTGGCCCTGTCGTACTTCGGGACGGATCAGTCTCAGGTTCAGCGCTATCTTTCTGGTCGCTCCGTCACGCAGATTCGTCTGGGCCTTCTGTTCAATGGCTTCTTCAAGATTCCGATGCAGTTCATCATTCTGTACATCGGAGTGCTTCTGTTTGCCGTCCATATCTTTCATGCGCCGCCCGTCTTCTTCAATGGTCCGGCGCTGGAGAAGACGCGCGAGAGTTCGGCCGCACCCCAGTTGGCGGACGTCGAGCGCGCCTATCTCGAGGCCCACGAAGAACGGCGAGCTCGGGCCGATGCCTATCTGGAAGCGCCCACGCTCGAGCGGCGGTCCGCCCTCCGGTTGGCCCATGAGCGGGTCGATGCTCTCCGCGGCGAAGCGAAGACGGTCGTAGAGTCGGCCGTTCCACGCGCTGAGCTCGAAGATTCGGACTTCATCTTCATATCCTTCATCCTGAAGGGCTTGCCCGTCGGACTGGTCGGTCTGCTGATCGCGGTCATTCTTTCGGCTGCGATGTCCTCGACTGCGAGCGAGCTTTCGGCGCTCGGCGCGACGGCGACCGTCGACTTCTATCGAACGCTGCTGCGTCCTCACGCCCTCGATGGTCACTACCTTCGCGTATCCAAGTTGTTCACGGTCTTCTGGGGGCTGGTGGCAGTTTCGTTCGCAACGTTCGCCAATCTTGTCGACAACCTCATCGAAGCCGTGAACATCTTGGGGTCGCTGTTTTACGGCACGGTGCTCGGGCTCTTCGTCGTCGCGTTCTTCCTCAAGTTCGTTGGGGCGCGCGCCGTCTTCTGGGCCGCAGTCATCGCTGAAGCCGCCGTGCTGGTCTGCTTTGTCGCCACGGATCTGGGCTTTCTCTGGTTCAACGTCGTGGGCTGCGGGATAACGGTCGCCCTGAGCCTCCTGTTCGAGGCGGTCATGCCGTCATCGGCCGACGCCTAGCCGGAGGGCTAGCGCTTCGCCTTGAAGACGAAGTAGCGATTCACCGTGAAATTGATCAGCATGCCGGCGGCGATGCCGAACAGGGCCGCGACTTGCGGAAGCACCTTCGGATAGGCCAAGAGGACCGCCGAAGCGACGCCGAACTGAATCGCAGCGCCGACCGAAGAAGCCAGACAGAATCCCACGAACTGCTTCCAAACGTTTCCGTCCCGAGCGTACTGAAACGTGAAGCGTCGGTTGAAGAGGAAGTTCGTAATGACGCTGACGACGATCCCGCCGGCCAGGGCAATGAAGCTCGACAGGCCTGCCATCAGCAGCAGCGTGACGACCGCCAAATTGACGAAGACCCCAGACAGTCCCACCAGTCCGAACTGAACTGCGGCACTCCACGTTGCGTACTTGTAGATGTACAGGCGACGGAGGTGGATGAGGTAGTTGAGCTGCTCCCTGAAGGACAGCTTGCTCTCGCCGGCGACCCGATCCGAAAAGTGAATCGGAACCTCGCCCACGTTCTCGATGTGACACTTGACGATGAGCTCGAGCCCGATTTTGTACCCGATGGGATTGAGCTGGTCGGCGCGCTCGAAGTCTGACTTCCGCATGGCGAAGAATCCGGCCATTGGGTCTTTGGCATCAGTGAAAGGACGGGCCAATGCCGTCGCTACCTTGCTGTTCAGCCAGCGGCCGAAACCCCAGTCGTCGTCGGTCGAGCCCCCGGGAACATAGCGGGATCCGATCACGAACTCCTGTCCAGTCTCCAGCGCGAGGACCATGTCCGGGATCTTCTCTGGCGGATGGGAGAGGTCGGCGTCCATGACGACCAGAACGGGAAAGCGGGCCTTCTCCAAACCATCGACGACCGAGGGGCTGAGCCCGCGATTGGAAGTTCGAACATGTAGATGAACCCACCCCGGCGCCTGCTCGGCTACCCACTCCTCGGTGCCGTCTTGGCTATTGTCGTCCAAGATCAGAAGCTCCAGCTCGAGTTGGTGGGACGCCTTGAGACGGGCTACGCGTTCGACGAGAGCCGGGAGCGCTTCGCGCTCTTTATACGTGGGCACGATGATCGAGACGGGGGCCAGGACCCGAATTTCAGCGAGATGCTCGAGCGTAGCCGGTCCCTGTCGACTTCCGTAGCCAGATTCCCGCATGGCGGCCGTCGTCCGAACGGCGGGCGTTGAGTAGCGTTCGACCTTGGATTGGTCAACCGCAGATCGGAGGGGCCGGGAGCCGAAATGGGGTGATAGGGCTTGGTCCCCGGGCGACGCCGGCTACCATCAGCGCGTGTCCGATCGTCCCGACATTCAGGTTCTCACCGCGGCTACGATGAACGGGTGGAAACCGCTCATCTTTTCTAAGAGGCGGGCGTGCCGTACGACCTTCGACCCATTGACTTCTCTACTCGGGAGCAGAAGGCGGAATGGTATGTCGCATTGAATCCGAATGGTCGCATCCCCACCATTGTCGACCGCGGCAACGACGACTTCGTCGTCTTCGAGTCTGGGGCAGTGCTCTGGTACCTCGCTGAAAAGTATGAGTGCTTTCTGCCTTCGGACCCGAAAGGTCGGTCCCGGGCGATGCAGTGGATCATGTTCCAGGTGGCCGGAGTTGGACCGATGATGGGGCAGGCGATGTACTTTCAGCGCATCGCCGAGCCCGCTCGTCAATCTCCAGCGGTGGTGGTTCGATCGACTCGATGCCCGCCCGGCGATCCAGCGCGCGATTCAGCTTCCCAAGCCCTTTCCTGCAGCCTTCGGGCGGGGAGACGAACACGAGGCCGAGCGATCTAATGCTGGTCGCTTTCAAACCGACTTCAGGAAGCCCGCCTGATCGATGCGCGTCGCCACACGCGAGGGATGAGGCTGGCGTGTCCCGGAGGAGACGGAGCATCCGGCGCGCCGATCACAGCTTCAAAGGGTGGGCGACCCCGGTGGTCAGTAGCCGTAGTCGTCGTCGTACCCGTCGGACTCGGCCTCACCCTCACTCGTCTCCGGAGTCAGCTGGGGCACGACTGAGGCGGCGATGGCGGCGCCACTGAAGAGGGCCACCACGACGCCGAGGCCGATCGCCGCTCGCCAACCCGAAGCGATGCCCGCCGGCAGGCGGACGAGGGCCACGGCGAACGCCGCGGCCGCCATGAAGACCACGCTCCACCAGCCGAGGTCCGCATAGTTGAATCCACCGACGACGAGGCCGCTCAGAACGACGACCGTCGGACCGACAGCGCTGTCCGAGGTCAGCTCGGTGCGCCACAGCGCGAACAACATGACGACGCCCCAAGCGCCCGCGAGCCCTCCCGCGGTCTGGGCCAGAAGAGCCGTGCCCGACACGCCGAGGACGGTGGCGGTTCCGGCCGAGAGTCCGGCCATGGCCAGCGGGACCGCAGGACCCGGCATGCTCTCGGCGCGTCGTCCGAGGAGCTCCCAGAGCGCCACGACGACGGCCATCGAACCGACCAGGACGAGGGTCGAGGTCATCGCCGGCCAAATGCTGCCGACGAGAGGTCGGACGATGAGGAAGATCGTCAAGAGCGCGACGATGGACCGACTCGCCCAGCGACCAGCAGGAGGAAGAACACGTTCCGCGATAACCTCGGCCGCGGCGACGAAGCCCATCCACAGCGCCCACACGCTCGCATCCGAGGGAGGTAGGCCCGGAAAACCGCGGACGGGAACATAGGCCGCCACGGCCCCGAGAGGTGCGATGAAGGTCAGAGCCACGAGGCTCTTGGCACTCCGCACCTCCCCGCGGCCCGGGCCCAACACCAAGAGCAAAGCTGCCCCGAGTGCGGGGGCCAACACCGAGAGGAGGAGTGCGGTCTGCATGATTACTTGCGGATGCCCTCGACGGACAGGGTCAGGGTGATGTCCTTCGAAAGCCCATCGGGCATGTAGTCGACGCCGAAGTCCATTCGGTTGACGGTCAACGTGCCCTCGTACCCGGTGCGGAAGTTACCCCAGGGATCCTTGCCCTCGCCAACCTTCTTCATGACCAGCTCCACCGACTTGGTTTTGCCCTTGATCGTGAGGTCGCCGGTGATCATGGCCTTGTCGCCGCTCTTCTTCACCTTCTTGCTCTTGAAGGTGATCGTCGGAAACTGCTTCACGTTGAAAAAATCAGGACCTCGAAGGTGGTCGTCGCGCTTCTTGTTCGCGGTGTAGACGCTGTCCGCATCGATTGTGACGTCGAGCTTGCCCGCGTCCGGGTCGTAGGTGCCGGTCGTTTTCCGGAACATTCCATACGAGTTGGCGATGCCGAGGTGGGTCACCTTGAACACCACGTAGGTGTGATCGGGGTCGATCTTGTAGGTCGCGGCGGCGGCGGGGCTGGCCACGGCCAGGCCGCCGACGACGGCGAGAGGTACGATTCGGTTGAGCAATTGAGCCTTCATATGGTTTCTCCTTTATGCCGCCCACCGGCGGCTTCGATGCCTCCATAAACTCGGACGAGCCATCGCGCTCCGTCTAACGCACGAAACTCACTGTTTCACCCCATCTTGTGAGGTGCGGCATCTTCCCCGTAGACCTAGGGGTCGCCTCTACCGAGCACCTGGGCCGTGCATCCGATGCGGCCTCCGAGGAGGAAGCAGGCAAATCTGCGTTCCAAGTAGGGCAGGGTGTCGGCCTGTCGTGCTTCCCCGATTTCAATCCATCAAGAGCGCTTTCTCTGAGCGGCACGCCACCGGGCTTCGATAGCGCAAAGCCTGGTGCGGTCGCTCCTCGTTGTAGATGCGGATCCATCCCTCGATGGCCTGCTGCGCTTGCTTGAAAAAGGTGACGAACCAGCCCTTGAGCTTCAAGACCCTGTAGGCGGTCTTTCAGTTCACTTTGACGCATTCGGGAAATCGCAGCCACGCCCAAAGTCGACTGTATCCGTACGTGGGGAACCGATGGATGAGAGGCTCAATACCATGCCTCTCTCGTCGTAAAGGTGGCCCGAGACTAGAGGGGGAACAGGATACGAGCACGAACGACGGTGTATGACGGGACCTGCGGGTGCAAGGGGATTGTTGGTGGTTCCAGCGCCCTACCAAGCCGCTTCCTGACGAAGTTCGACGACGTCATCGGGAACCTGGGTGGCCACGCGGTGGTGAACGTAGCCCCGGATGGCTCGGATCGCGAAAGGGAATTGACCGGCTCGCCTGCCTTTCTAATCCGCACTTGTGGATGTGTCGGCACTTCTAAGAACCCAGTATGATACTACAGTCGACTGAAGCGCTTGATCCAACCCCGGGCACCGTAGAGCTCACCGGGAAGCCCGTCACTCTCCTCGGATGCCCGAACCTCCTCTCCATTCCTAATGAGAAAATCCACCCGGTCACTATCTTCCACGGCGGCGAGTAGGTTGTGCATCACCTGGTCAACGATGCCAGGCACGATGCTGCTCACAGCATCCATTTCGTCAGAATCGAGTTGCCCTAGCGCCTCCCGAATTTCCTGAGCGGTGCTTCCCTTCATTGTTCCAGATAGAATCATTCGCACGCTATCGATAGACTCGTCTCGAACAGCTCTAATAAGTATTTCACCAAGAGTATCCAGTGCTGCGTTCGACATTGCCACCTCAGTTCCACGGTATATGGGACGGCGCTCGAACTCCCTGTGCTCGAAGATTCCTCAGCGACTCTGCGACAAGCGAACGAGCTTCCGCTCGTGATGCACCGCCGGCGATGAGGGACTCCACAGCGATACGCGAGTGTTCCTTCAGCGTATTTGGTCCTCCACCGGCTGCTAGTTGGTCAAACAGTTCCCGCTGCTTTCGCGTCATGTCAGCATGGCTCCACCCGCGAGACTTCATGTAGTCCTGGCCTATGGCAAAGCCCTTTGACTTCGAGTATGTAGCGTGCCCCTTGAAACCGGCTTTCGCGTGGACATGGTGGCCGCCCACCGAAGAATACTTGCCTGTTCCCGCACACGTATTGTGCGCCCGTACCTCCGCCTCACCGACGAGGTACTCGTGGTCCCCCTCAACCTCCAGGTTGTAGACCCGGTGAACCCCACGAACCTTCTCCAGCGCCTCGACGGTGACCGCGCCCTCCGCCGTCTGGAGTCGCTCACCGACCTGCAAGTCCCGAACCCGAACCCAATCATCGCGGTCCAGCGAGAACAGCGGATGGGACCCAGTGCCTCGAAGCGGCTCACCTCCCCCGACGAACGAAACCCCGTAAACATCACCGCTCACATGTCGATACGTGCCGAGTATGACCTGGCCTGGCCCGCTTGCAGGAATCTCCGCCGGGTCAATGGCTAGGGCCACGAATGAACTGGAGGCACCGATCTCCGGATTCTGTAGGTCTATCTTGTCGCCAGGGTCTCTCAGCCCCCGCGCGAGGGCCCATTCGGCCGGCCGCAGAATGGTCATCTCCAACACGTCAGCGCTGGGCCGGGTTGCTTCCGTCTCCGAGCGAAGAACGATGCGCACATATCCGTCGCCTACTGCTGTCTCCGAACCGCCGTGGGCCCAGTTAGGCAGGCCAGTCCTTATCGGGAGTTTCGAGTCCGCAACGAGTGGATATGGAGCTGAATGGGTGCCATAGGTCTCATACGAGCCACCCGACTCAACGGCGTCGATAGCGGCGACCGTCTCGAGACCTTCCAGGCCCACGACTTTCTCACCAACATTGAGGTCGTCGACAGAGGTCCACGCGCCCCGGTCATGAGAGAAGAGCTCGTGATCAGCATCAGTCGAGATGGCTTCTTGTTTGCCCTCGAAGTACATGCGCCGAGCTTGCATCGTTCGATTCGTGAGCCGGTTGAATACTTCTGGACGACGAGTCGTTGCCGGTACGGGCTCGATTGCCCGAAGAACCAGGTGATGCCGTTCGGGATTCGCATGGCCCTCCGCCGCGGACTCAAAAGTTAGCCATTGACCAACTCTAGATACGTTATGCAGACGCATCCATTCAGACGAACGAAGACCCCGGATTGTAGTGCCCTCCGCCGACGATCCGGGCACTCCGTGCATCTCAACCCACCATTCAGACTCGCGAGATGAGCGATCAACCGCAGTGACCACGCGCTGGCCGACCTCGAGGGTCTCAATAGATCGATGGGTCCCTGGCGCCGTGCTGACGAGCGTGCCGTTGATGAAGGAGAGTGGGCATGGGTCTAGGCAAGCGTTGCCTTTACATGCCGTAGCCTTCGGCTTGTTCATTCTGGCCTTTACGGCGCGCCAGGCGTCGTCGATCTTGCCTTTGCCGGCCTTGATGAGAGGCTTGGCGACTTTGGCAGCGACCTTTCCGACGCCTCCGGCAACGAGCGTGACGGCTGCATCGACGGCCAAGCTTTGGGCTACCTCGGCCACACCTCCGCTTTGGTATGCCTGATACGTGTCGTAGGCAGTCCACGCAGCTCCGACCGCCCAGATGGCGACCGGGATGACGAACGGGAGGTCTCCGTTCTCATCCATGTAGCTGTAGGGGTTCTGGTTGCCATAGGCGTAACGGTTCAGACTGGCGGGGACGCCAGGGTTGACGGGAGCTGAGTCTGGGCCAAAGAAGGTCCCGAAGCCGGGGTGGTAGTACCGAGAGCCCATGTAGACGAGCCCAGTGTCTCGGTCATAGACGTGGCCCGTGAATCCACGACGGGTGCGGGCCAGTCGCTCGACCGATGTGCCTTCACTCGAGTCTTCTTCGCCGAAGGGCGTGAAGTGCCGCCGCCACAGCACTCCGCCGGTCGCATCTGCGGCAACGACGGGGGTGCCGGAGGCATCATTGTAGAGATAGGTTACGGTCTCATCCGCTCGGGCGATACGTGGCGCTACACCAACCGAGCCTGCCCCGAAAACAAGTAGCAAGAGCTGCGTCCAAAACTTCATCGTTCGGCCTCCGTTCATGCTGCTGTGTAGCATCAGGGCACCAACCGGCTTTCCACATCAGCGGCGTCGAGTGTCAGTCGTCCCCCACTCGAATCATCACACTCCACGGCGTTGAGCTTTCGATAGCCCGGAACTTCGAAATCAAGCTGAACTCCGAAAATGACGAACGAGAATGACGGGTCGAACCAGCCGGTGACTATGACCATGTCGCCTGCAGTGCCGACCGTGATCTCGAGGTCATCGCCGACGCGACGGAACTCCAAATCGGTATCGTCAATCCCGGAAGCAAAGATGAGCCGGTCGTCCTCACCCGGGTCGCAGCGGTCACACACGTTGACGGTTCCCACGAGTGCGCAGGTCGCATTGTTGATGAAGCACATCTCGCTGGAGATCGTGTCGACGCCGTCGCCGATATCGAAATGGTACCAGTCGCTGTCCGAGCCTCCTTGAAGTTCATCGTCACCTGGGCCGCCCCAGTACTCGGGAGCATTCGTGGCGATCTGACAGTTCTCGAACGAAAGAGTGTCTTCCCCTTCATCACCATAGATGAGATCCCGGCCGCAGGCACCGCGCAGGATGTCGTCCCCTTCCAATCCTTCTATCGTCTCACTGGGGAAGGTGCCTTGGATCTCGTCTGGTCCATCGGTTGGTATCATGGCTTGAATGCGCATGCCGGCGAGTGAGAGCGTGCTTCCGGTCGAGTACTCGATCGTCTCGATCTCCTTGCCCAGACTGTTGAGTCCGCAGTGATTGGCGCCGGGGGGCTGAAGGGCGCAGTTCTGTCCGCCAAACTGAGCCAAAACGGCTCCGGTGGTCGAACTAAAAATCTGCATTCCAATACCTTGACCGCCCCAGTTTCGGATGAAGAATCCGGCCGGGCCGCCTCGGAGCTCGATGACATCATCACCTCCATCGTCTTGAATGTTCTCCGTGCCCCAATCTGAGCGAATGACGTAGCGGTCGTCGTCGTTCGAGCCACGCAGCGAGTCGTCACCCTCGTGCCCGAGAAATACGGTTGGTGCGTTCAGGAAGCCGTCGATGATGTTGTTCGCGCTCGTCCCGACTTTTCGCACGACGAGGTCCGCCTCGGTCAGCACGTGGACGGTGTTCTCGTCGGGATACGTGAACCAGAACTCCTCGATCTCGGAAGCCAGGTATACCGTAAGTGGGCGCCGGAGCGGATTCTCGAACGTCACGCTGAGATTATCGCCGGAGCGTCTCGCATAGGCGCGGTCAGGGTCGACGCCTTCGAAGATGACGGTGTCGTACCCACTTTCGTCTTCGATAGCGCCCTGTGCGGTGTCGTCGAAGATGTAGATGTCATTTCCGGCGCCGCCGATCATCGTGTCGACCCCGCCGGATGGAAGAAATGTATCGTTGCTGGGAGTTCCGACCAGCGTGTCGTTGTTTGGTCCGCCGACCAGACGAACCCGCGTGCCCTGCTTCATGGTGACGGTCACGCGAAGCGGTGGGCTCGACTCGCCGCAGTCAGCAGCCACGAACTCGAGGGCATAGGCCACCTGGTAGATATCGGTGGGGACCGTTCCCGAGATGACGCCGTCGGTGACGTCGAGCCACTCGGGCAGCTCGGTGGTGTCGGTGCGACTGACCGTCAGCGGATCGCCATCCGGATCGACGAAGAAGTCCGAAACGGGTCCGAAGCTGAAGGTCTGGCCCGGCCGCAGCTCGATGCCGGTCCGCCCGGCACCCACCAACTTCGGCGGCGTGTTGACGCGACCACGGTCCACGGAGAAACGGACGCTCCGGGTCGTCTCTTGCTGGGCGGAATCGGAAACGTGGAGCTCCAGACGATGGAAGCCGACCGAGAGCTGACAACCGAGGTCCAGGTCGCGGCCGGTTCCGACCAGGATCGGCTCGCCGGGACGATCCACAGGACGAAGGATCTCCTCCTCGGCCAGATACCATTCGATGTCGGCCGAGATGTCCCCATCCGTCCCGTCGATGGCCACGGCCTCAAAGCTAGGCGGACTGAGACCATCGATGACGTCGAAGTCTTTGGGCTGCAGCAGATGAATGCTCGGTGGCAGATCGGTGCTCGAACAGTGTGGTCGGCTGGCATCCGCGTTCTTGCAGTCGACTTCAACCTCGGCCACGCCGAGCCGACCGAGATGGATGTGGTCTGTAGCCGTCCGCGCATATCCGTCTTCATGGTACAGAAGGACCCCGGTTGCGTCATAAAAGTAGATGCGATTGTCGTCTTCACGGACGCGATATCCGTTGCCGTCGTATTGGTATCGCTTGCTACTGAAGTAATCGAGGTACTCGGTGAACGTCGGTAGTCGCGGATCTTGGTTTGCGGTTCTCTCCTCGCGCTCCAAGAGCGTAGGACGACCCATCCAGTCGCTGTCGAATCGGAATCGGGTACGAGCCCGTAGGCCGCGCACCGATAGCTCCCGCACGTACCCGCGATTGTCGTAGCGAAGATCGGCGGTCCATTCTTCCGTCTTCACTTCTTGAAGACGGTGAAAGAAGAAGAGACCCGCGCCGGCGCTATCGTCATAGCCGTAGGTGTACTCGTGCTCGGCGCCGTCGCGTCGCTTCTCGGTTCGAGCATTCTTGGTGTTGTAGTCGTACTCGATCGTCCCGAAGCCGCCGTCGGCCCAAGTTAGTCGATTGAGATCGTCGTACCGCAGGTCGATCGAATGGTCAGAATCGATACCGTCGGAAATCGACGTGACGTTGCCCAGACCATCGTAGTCGTACGAGAGGTCGATGACGGAACCCGATGAGATCGCGCCAACGAGCGCGGGCTTGGACGTATCGGGAGTGAAGTTGATCGTATCGCCATTTCCGTACGTGACGGAGTCCAACGTGCCGTTGGCGTTGTATCGGACGGATGAGACATACGATCCGACTCGGGTCGGGCGCCCGAATCCATCCGGACTCAACGAAACCGAACGACCGGACGGGTAGATGATGAGGTTGAGGGCATCGTTTCCGTCATAGCCTCGCACGACCGTCCACGTTCGCCCGTCCATTTCGAGCTCTTCCGACGTGATATTGCCGTTGGCATCGTAGTCCAGCCTTCGGGTTCCGCTCGCGTTCGAGATGCTCAAGTAGCGGTCCATGAGGTCGTAGGTTGCGGTGACCCGTCGCGGATCTCCAGGATTACCGGGTCCGTGAGAAATGAGCCGGTCGGCAGCATCATACTCGTAGCTGATGGTGGCGGTCCGAACCAATTGGCTAGAGCTCTCGAATTCGATCCAAGATTCGGATAGTCGACCCGAGGTGTCGTAGACGTTGCGTCGAAGTCCCTCCTCCGGGTGACGTTCCGCGATGACCAGCCCGCGCTCGTCGCGCGTGATGAATCGGTTCACATCTTGGACGATATCTGCGCCCGCTGAAGTGATCGTTGCCGGTGTGCCCTCACGGTAGAGTTCGATATCGGTGATCACGCCTTCTTCTTGCTCGATTCTCTTGATTCGTCGTTCCTCGGGATCGCCGAACCGCTCCATGTAGTAGGTCGTGGTCTGTCCAAGATCGTTGGTCGTTCGCTCGACGTCTTCATCGAGATACTCGTAGCTCGTGGCCGAGCCGTCGCCGGTATAGGCGCTCATCGTTGGTCGGCCGAGCGTGTCATAGGCTGTGCAGATGCCCTCGCAGGATGAGCTACAGTCCAAGGTTCCCGCCGCGACACACCTGCCCGAAAGCGCCGAGCTGCTTGGGTCCGACTTGAAGACGACACGGCCCGCCTCGTCGTACTCGGTCTTGACGATGATACTGCTCCCGCCAACCGAGACGGTTCGAAGGATCTCTCGGCCTAGGCCGTCGAGATCCACGGTCGTTTGCTTCGTGCCCCTGGTCTCGGTTCGCTGCCGAGTTGAAAAAGAGTAAGTCATCGTCGTTGGGTTGTCCGACCCCCGCGGCGGATCGATCGAGGTTGGTCGGCCAAGATCGTCATATGAGAACGTTGTCGTGTTCCCTTCGGCGTCGGTATAGGAGGCGACGTATCCTGCGGAGTCGATCGTCTGCTCGACCGTCGATCCCCGGCCGGTCGATGTGATCTCGGTCGGAACGTGGACATCGTACGACTGGACCACGTACTCCCCGCCGTCCCCGGGGATTTCATATGAATCGAGGAGGCCGTTCGCCTTGTAGTCGTATGTAACGGTTTTACCCAGCGCGGTCATGGAGTCGAGCCGGCCGTTCGAGTCATAGGTCATGACCGTGCCGTCAGAGCCCGCATCGAAGGTCCCCAGAGAGCCATACTCGACCGTTAGATCAACGAGCTCGCGCCTGGTCGTGCGCACCCGCCAGTTCACGTAGTCCATGTCGTATTCCATCTTCGTCGTGCGGACGAACTCGGCGTCTGGAAGCGCCGGGGGGGCGGCGCCGTTGAGGCTGGGATTGGTTCCGGCGTCGTCCAAACGCTCGAGGACGCGGGTGACCTGCAGATGGTCTTCGTCGTACTCGTTGACGGTCGTGTAGTTACGACCATCTCGGGTGATCGTTCGGCTGAAGAGCAAGGTCGTCGTCGGATACTCGAGGAGCGACGGGTTGTAGCGCGTGGGCACGAGCTGGTCGCTGATAGAGTAGACGCTCCACCAGATGGTCTCTTCTTCGAGCGCATTTCCCGATGTCGTTCCCTTCTCGAAGATCTTCTTGTTGCGCAGGTAGCCGGTCGCGTACGCGTTGAAGGGCGGGTTGAGGAGGGATACGCGTTCGCCGGTGAACTCGTGGACCTCGGTGCTGATCGGCGTCTCGATCGTGGTGGTGTCGGTCCAGCTCAGGGGGTCGACCGAATACGAGTACTCCCACTCCGCATCCAGCAGGTCGGGGCCCGTGAGCGTGACCTTGCTGACCGCGACCGACGGGCCTATGCCCGGTAGCGCGGGATTGCTCTTCTGCGTGTATTCGAACGTCTTCGTCGCTCCGTAGGGGGCTGTGATGGTCTCCAGATTCGACGTGGCGAGGTTGGGCGTTGGGTTCGGGCCGACGGAAACGTACGTGTAGCTCCACTCGAGTCCTTCCGGGCCCTCGACCCGGTCGAGCTGAGAGTACGTCGCGTTGTTGGGAACGCCCGAGTAGAAGTAGTCCCAGGTCTCGCGGACACTGCCGCTGAACTTGGCTTCGGCCTTCGTCAGGCTGCGGCGTCCGCCCGAAAAGCTCGTATACGTGAACGTCATCTCTCGGCCGTCGCTGGCCAAGATGGACGTGAGCTCGTCGGGCGCGCCCGATACCGGTGATGCCTGGTAGTTGAACGCGATCGTGTTGCCCGACGGATCTTCGATTTCCTCGAGCTGGTAGCCGAAGTTTTGCGTCAACCCCGAGAAGCTGACCACCCCGTTCCGGGTGAACTTGTAGGTGTTGCCTGCGGGGTCGTGAACCTCGAAGCCGCCGGTGACGCAGTCGGCCACCCAAAGGCTCGAAGAAATGTAGTCGTGGTTGTTGGCCACGGGGCTCGTGGACGGCGTCGCGCAGCTCGAGCCGAGGGCGCAGGCCTTGGGAACGTAGAACGCGTGGCGCTGACCGTCGGACAGCGTCATGATGGGGATGTCGGCGTTCTGCGGCTGAGGCAGGAAGACTCCGCAAGCGGACAGCGCCCGTCCGAACTCGATGTACGGGGGATGGAACTGCCAGCCGTTGGCCATGTTGGTCCGAGACGGGAGGATCGGCCCACCGGCCGCGGGGAGCTTCTCGATCGAGTTGTAGTACCGGGTCAGGGCGATGGTCGGACCGACGCCTTCGATGGTCGCGTCGACGTGCTGAATCTGGAGCCGCCCGGTGAAGGGGTCGACCCGCGCAACGTCGTCGATGCCGTAGCCCATCTCTCGCTGACTCGGCTTTCCCACCGCCGAGTAGGGATCGATCACGCTGCTTTGACCCCAAGCCGGGGAGGAGGCGAGCATCATGCCCAAGGCCAAAGGGGATGAAAGGCGCATCATCAGGTTTTTCATTGCCGCCTCACTCGCTCGGGACCTCGGGCCGCCGGGGCGATCGGACGCGCCGGAGGCTGCTCGATGCGAAGGTCTCTGCTCTGTTTCGGCTCGATGGGCGGAAGCTCCGGTTCCCCGGTTTCCGTGGAACCGCTCGACCGTCGGCCCGTGCAGCCGGGCAGGCTGACGAGGAGGGCGCCCGCAACCGCGAGGCTCGCGACGCGAAGGTTCAGAGTTGAATTCATCGTTGAGACTCCTTGGTGGGGGGGCGGCGGATCTGGCGACGACCAACCATCACGAGGGCCGTCGATAGAATGAGGGCTGCGCCCGAGAGGGGCACTCGATTGGGCGCCATGGGGGGACTCGAAGTGAAGGCATAGGCGGCCCCGACGTTGGAGAGGGCCGACGAGTCGGCGAGGCGGCTACCGACGACGACCAGGTCCCCATCCGTCGAAACCGCACTTCCAAAGAGTGCTCCGGCCGTGCCGTCGCTCGCCTCGAGCTTCTGGGATTGCGACCATCCTCCGGGACCGTCCTCGAAGACATAGGCCGACCCGGCGTTGGCTCCGGCCATCGTGTCGTCTCCCGGTGCTCCGAGCACGACGCGTTCGCGAGTGATGGCGATGCTGCTGCCCGCCTGGTCAAACTGACCACCGTCGTCTGCTTCGACCTGGGCAATCTCTGTATAGGTGCCGCCGACGTCTTCGAAGACGTAGCCCGAGCCGGCATCAAAAGCGGTCAGCGTGTCCCAACCGGGCGCCCCGACGGCGATGGTCGAGCTGTTCACGGCCAGCGAGGTGCCAAAGCGGTCGAAGGCGGTGCCGTTGCTGGCCTCGATGGTCTCGTCGAAGATCCAGCTGCAGCTGGTCGTACAATCTTCTTCCCATACGTGCACCGTACCAACGTCGCTCCCCGCCGCGGTATCCTGTTCGTTTGCGGCGATGGCGACGAACCCGGAACCCAAGGCCACCGCGTGACCGAAACGGATGCCGACCAGGCTCGCGCTAATATTCGGAGGAACGAACGTGAGGCGTCGGCTCCAGCCACTGATTGACCGAGTGAAACTGACTGCGACCCCGGTGGCGAGCTGGCCGCCGCCAAAGACGACGGTCGAACCGAGAGGAGCGCCGACGAAGGCGTCATCCCCCAGAATCGTAACACTGTGGCCGAACTCCTCGCCCGATGCGGCGAGAGTTCCCCGATCGAGGATGCTGCGTTCGCTCCAGGTTCCCATCGACCGCTCGAAGATGTACGCGGAGCCCGAATCGAAGACGGTACTCGTGTCGCCCTGCGGTGCGCCTACGATCAGCCGGCCACCGTCGAGATCGACGCTCGCGCCGAACTCGTCTCCGGCGTTCGAGTTGCTCGCTTCCAGCTTCTGGACCTCCGTCCATCGTGCATTCGAGCGCTCGAAGACATAGGCCGAGCCGCTATCCGGACCGGCGATCGTGTCATCCAGCGGGGCGCCAATGACGGCGGTGTCCTGGTCGAGCGCGATCGAAAGACCGAACTCGTCGTTCACGCGGCCATCGCCGGTGGTGAGCTTCTGCTCTTCGGAGAACACGGGATCGACCTCGACGGGAAAGTCGGCGTCCGTAACGTCGACGACGACGTCGAAGCCGCGAGACGATGGCCGCAGCCAAGCAGGGAGAGACCGCCCGCGAGCATCTTCGGCGTAGAGCTGCGCGACGCGCCACGAGGACCGGCTGTCATCGGTCAGACGAAGGGCCGCGCCGGAGACGGTGACAGTGCGGTGGGCGCCCAGAAGAGCGACTCCATAGGTCAGGACCGACGCCCCAGGAGGCGCCTCATCGACGACGAAGCCGAACTGCAGCCCGAGCGGCCCCCAACGCCACCAGGACCGGCCCCACGTGTGCTCCGCTCGAATCTCGTTTCCCTCGACCTGATAGGCAACGGCTTTCGCGGCATGGCCAGAAAGACCCCCGAATGCGACGGCCAGCGGCTGGCCCGGCGAGGCCTCCGATCGGCGTAGCGTGACTCGCCCCGCGGTGTCGAAGACCACAGAGCCGGCTCCGTGCGGACCTTGGGCCTCGAGAGCGCCCGACGCGGAGTCCGCGAAATCGTATCTTTCGTCCGCGAAGCGCTGAACGGCGCGGACGAACGCGGCACTCAGGCTGCGGTCTTCGAGCGGACGACTCTGCGCAACGCTGGAAATCGACAACGAGCACAGCGTCGATACGACCAGCGCGAAACGACTACGTACACTCACGTGCTTTCCCCGTCCCCATGACATGGCACTCAATTACGGCTGCCGGCCCGACTACAATTGGGGAAAGTAAGCTACTCGGACGTACTAACGGATCTTTGACGCTCCGTAACGCTTGGCGATCGTGACGCTTCGGAGTGAGTACCAACTCGATTCTCGCCATGCGGCGTCACACTTGTGACGAAACCACGTTGCGTCGATGCTCCGATGAGCCCTTGAAATCGAATCCAAAAAAGGAGGAGTCGGACTGCGATTCGCGGCTCCAAAGCGACGAGCGGGTGTCGGCCGCATGGTTCCGCGAGACGAGTAGGGGCCGCTACCTCAAGCAGTCGCCCGATCTGTTCGAGCAGCTCGGGTACCGACCGTGGGTTGCGCATTCCTTCCCGCTGAAGGCACGCTGGACCGGCGTCTGGCATGAAGACTCTGCATCGTTGGTCCCTCGTGTTTGCCGCGGCCTTGCTCCCGCGGGTCAGCCAAGCGGGCGAAGCCGTGGAGCTCGCCGGCGCAGCGCGAGCGTCCGAGCCCAATCGGGTCGTGTACGGGCCGACCGCAATCATGCGGCCCAAAAAGACCAGGTGTCCTGGGGGGCCTACAATCTCGGCGTGCAGACGATCGACGGAGCCGTAACCAAGAACATCGAAGTCGGGTTCATGACCGTGATTCCCGTCGGCGGCTACGCGGCCCTGCCGCGTCTTCGCATCGGGGGGAGGATCACCGATGTCGTGCACTTGGGCCTCTTCGGCACGGGCGGCGCCGTCGGCACATATATCGAGTCCGGCGTGGGCGTCGGATTTGGGGGCGGGGGTCCCCTCGCGACCTTCGGAACCGAGAAGCTTTTCGTGAATGCCTCCGCGCCGTTTTTTGGTGGAGCGACCTATGGCGAGACTGAGACGACTAGCTTTTGGCTGGGCCTCCCCAGCGTCGGCTTCAGCGCTCGGGTTTCGCGCGCCATACGCCTGAACATCGAGCTGTACAAGCCGCTGAGCTCCGAGTTCGAAGACGACAACGCAAAGATATGGGCCGTCCTCTACGGCATCCGGATCTTCGGCGACGAGCTCTATGGTGACGTCAGCTTTGTGGTGCCGATCTACCCGGGCGTCGGCGAAGTCCTGCGGTATGCTCCTCTCGGGATTCCGCTCTTGGTGTTCGGGTATCGATGGGGCGGGACCGATACGCATGCCGTCGCTGCAGGAAATTCCCAGCACCTCACCGGCCTGGCGCGACTGCCTTGACCTATCCCCTGGAAGGAAGCGCGACCTCAGGAGCGGGTCAGTGCGTCGACGTCCTCGAGGCACTCCGAGCCGAAGACGACGGTTGACCCGGATGCAATGAACGTCTGCACGAACGGGATGAGGTCACGAACCCCCTCGTTGGCCCAATACATGACGCAATCACGATTGGTGCAGTGTGCCCCGTTTTCCGCATCGTGGTGATCGGAGGTGAGGGGCACGCCGTTGTTCACGAGCCCCACCGCGTGGCCGAACTCGTGAACCAGCGTGGTTTGCTCGGCGAACCGCTCGAGGACGCCGCTCCCGCCGGGAAGGCTGATGGACTCGATGACGGGCTTGAACATCGCGACCACGCCGGTATCCCCGATGGATACGCCGATGACGTTCTCGTTGATGCTGCCACCATCACGAAAGAAGCCGTCGAGCCAAGCGAAGTAGAAAGTCGCGGTCGACCCGGAACTCAGCTGGTCTCGATGCGCATCCGCAATGTCGAGGATGTCGTCGACCGAAAACGAAGCACCGCCGATGTCGGTGAGCTCCTCCATTTCCTCCAGGCGGTTCGGATATTCGATCGTCTTGGCCGCGCCGAAGAGGCGCGCGGCGTTGTCTCCGAAGATGCTCCAGAGGTCACCGAGTTGACCGGCCTCACCCGTGTATGGCTCGGCACCCGTCGCGTAGTCGACCTCGATGAAGACCGAGTCGATTCCGTCGGTGAACCAGGGCGTCGGATCCGTCGCCTCATCCGAACATCCGGTCACCGCAATCGCTGTCACGCCCTTCAGAAGAATCAAAGACTTCAGGTTCACGAAGACAGTTTAGCCTCCGACCAGCCGGCGAAGATACACGATTTTTCATCACGCTCGCCCCGGCGTCGCTGCCCGGCGCGATAGGCTGACCGCCACCGCGTGGGGTGCGGTCAGGATGCTCGTGACGACCAGACCGATTGCCGCTGCTCGCTCGATGGTCAGGGCGCCGTTCGCGAAGGACCAGCTCAGCCCGACCAGGCCTAGCAGTCCGAGAACGGCCGCCGATGCGAAGGGGCCCGCCTCTTGAAGAAGGTGTAGCCACGTCTCATCTCGGCGAGCAAAGCGGTCCTTCATCTCCCGAAGGTGAGCAACGGCATGCCACAGCGTGAAATAGAGCGTGAAGGAGAGAAGTGGATGCAAGATGACGAATGACGCGATCAGCACCGTAGACTCTACGAGCGGAGGTAGGGTGCGCTTGGCGGTGGGGCCATGGGCGACCGCCAAAGCGATCAGATTCTGGACCACGAGCGCCGTCGCCATCGGTCCGCTCCAGCCATCCGGGACGCTGAGAACGCGCCCCGTCATCGCTTCCAGGACCGGCTGGGCCAACGTCTCGTGACACACCAGCGGGAGACCGACCACCAAGAGCCCATTGGAGACACGTAAGAAATCGCGGCCCCTCATGGGTTCCGGCGCGTGCGTCGTCCCGAAGTGCATCACAGACGCCAGCAGGAACAAGGTGAGGGCACCGGCGGGTACGAGCGCCCACACGGCCGCGAACAGTCCGGCGAAGGCGAGATATCCGATGAAGAAGGTGGAACGCGACGCGTTCGGAAGCGAACGCCGCCACATCCAGTCGTCGAGCGCCCCGTGCGGGAGGCCGAGACTCAGGAACAGCAGTGCAGCGAGAAGTTGATGGAACACGGTGAAGCCTGGCGCGAACCCGACCTCGACGCTCACCAGTGCGAGGACGAGCCCGGCCCGAGCCACTGCGAATCGTTGGGTCAACCCATACCTCGAAGTCGTAGCGTCGCTGCTCGCGGGGGAAGACGGCGAGGTGAGCTCAGTAGCGTGTTCAAGAAAGGGGCGGCTGGCAGAGATGCGATGAGAGGAAGCTCGCCCCAAAGAGACGTCGACTCGGAGAGGAAGTCGAAGACCCGGTCGAAGCCGCCGAATCGAAAGAGCCTATAGAAGAGATCCGGGCCGAGCTGCGGTCTTTCCCGCAAGACCTGAAGAAACAGCCGGTCGTAGAACCGAAACCGCATCGACGATTGCGGTAAGACTGTCGGCTCACCGTTCCGCAGGAGCGCATCCGCCAGATGCTCGACCTGGTTCAGCGTTCGCAAGAAGGTGTAGCCAGTGCTCGGCTTCGTCATGCCGGCGGCTCGACCGAGATTGAACACCCGCCGGCCGGAGCGGGCCGAAACCGGACGCGCATCCATCGGTAGAAGCCCGTACTCCCGACGTACTCGCCTCCAACTCCCGGACACGTGACGGTCGAGATAGCGCCGGACAGCGGCGTCGTAGTAGCTGCGAAGGCCCGGTCGTCCCGAAATCTCCGTGTACTCGACGAGGGCCCGCCGGCTCGTCAGGGGAAGAACATAGTAGAAGCCGACGGCTTGCGGTCGCGCAGGCACGAAGTCCATCAAGGTTGGCGTTTGCGAGTCGAACGCGTCGGCGTCGGTCTCGACCTCCCATCCGCCGAAGTGCTGGTACAGCGGCGCCGCGGTGGGACGCCCACGATGACTCTGGAAGACCCAGGGCGCGCGAAGGTGCCCGTTGGGCAGAGCCACCGTCGCGAGCTCGGTACCATCCTGCACGCTCAGGGCTGGGGCCTTGACCCAGGTGATGTTGCGGCAGGCCTGCAAGCGTTCGATGACTCCTGACGTGAACGTCGAGGCACGAACCAGGTGGTACGGATTTCGTCGAAGCTGACCCTCCGCGGTTCGGGAGCCGTCGGTCACGCGCATGCGCGTCCAAGTTCGCTCCACGTAAGGCTCTACCCACTGCGGCGCCTGTCCCCAGAAGCACCAGGTCTTGCTCGGCTCGCGGTCGAACTCGGGGTCGACGATCGCGAGCGATAGATCCGGTACCTTCTGGGTCAGGCGATGGGCGAGGGCGAGCCCCGAAAGACCCGCCCCCGTGATGACGACGTCGAAAGTCTTCGCCATGGCTCGAGTCTCACTCCTCACCGCCGGCGCTCCGGGTGAGCATGCCGACGACGAGAAGTACGGCACCCGTCGCGGCGAAGGACTCGGCCTCCGCCATCGCCAGGTCGAACGCTAGAAGGCGCGACGCCGCCCCAATGACGAGTCCGAGTACGCCCAGACCGGCGAGTACGGTGCCGGTGGAACGGAACTGTCCTCGGACATCGTCCGGGTTTCGGCCGTTGCGCGCCATCGTGGTTCACGCCTGGACCGAGCTGGGCTGGACCAGAGGAGCGCCGCTTTCCGTAACGCCCTCATTTTCCATTTTCGATCGTGCGATCTGGTAGATGAGCACTCCGTACCCGCACTTCGCCAAGATGTCGGCGATGCTGTAGCCGACCTGAAGCGCGACCTCGGTGGCCGCTCCAGGGCTCACGATGCCGTAGATGGGCAGAAGATAGGCGATGGGATAAAAGCCCCAGGTCGCCAACAGCAGGAGCTGCGTATTGCGGAGGAGCCCGCGAGTCCGAGCCGAGTTGTTCTGTGCGGCCTTCGCCAGCTGTGTCCACAGGACGTAGACGATGTAGATGAACGGAACCGTCGAGAGCAGGCCCCAGACGTTTCGGGTGGTCATGTCGTCGGCGATTTCCCCGGGGTAGCCGAGGGCGATCATCGCCGTCGACGCGAGAACCAGCTTCGTCATCAGACTATTGCGGAGGCGCGACTCGAGAGCCAGCACGGCGACGAGTTCCGCGACCAAGAGCGGCACCGTGAGGAGCCAGTCGACGTACCGATAGGCGTCGTTGAATGGCTTCCCGGAACTGACGTACGTCCCGGCGGCCGACAGCTCGTAGGCTGCTTCCCAGCTGTTGAAGATGCGGAGGTAATGATAGCCGGCGATGCCGACGACCAGCGCCGACATGATCAGCGCCGGGCGGTACTTCGGCGCCAGCTGGTTCCTCGCCATGACGAAGAACGCGAACGAGCCCAGCATCGCGGCGATGCTGAGAGAGAGCATGTTGTAAACGAGTTGGTATTGACCACTTGATAGCTCAGGCATTTCCCTATCCTTTCGTGCCTTTCTGAACAGGCATTGAGCAGGTTCCTGCCTCCAACTTGAGTCTTGGGCAAATAAAATCAGTTCAAAATATACTCATCTCCACTTTTGCTGCTTGCTCTGGATTTTTAGAACAATTTTTGAACATGGTCGCCACCATGGCGGAAGACCCTCTCGAACCACGACCTCGCGACGAGCCGGTCTACCGCATCGGGGCCGTTGCCCAGCTGACAGGCTTACCCGCGAACACGATCCGCACGTGGGAACGTCGACATCAGGCGGTCCAGCCCCATCGCTCTCCTGGAGGTGGGCGGCTCTACGCCGACGAGGATGTCGAGCGGCTTCAGCTTCTCAAGGCTCTCGTGTCGCGGGGTGACGCCATCTCCTCGGTTGCTGGGCTTTCGACGTCGGTCTTGCAGGACCGTATTCGTCGGATACCGGTCTCTACACGTGTCCGGAAGCCTCCTTCGCTGCGGGTTGGCCTGCTCCACGGAAGTCTGAGTTCGGCGTTCGAGCTTCATGCACCCGAGTTCGGTGCGTGGGACGTGGGTATCGACGAACACGAGCTCGCGCCCTTCCTGAAGGCTGCGTCCGCCGCTTCATCGATCGACGTCATGATCGTGGAGCTTTCTTTGCTGGGGCCGGAGCCCGAGGCCAATCTAGAACGATGCATCGAAGCTACGGGGGCGGACGTCGTCGTAGTCCTGTATCACTTCGCTTCGAGCACGCTCCTCGAAGATCTCGCCGATGCAGGGGCGCGCCTCGTCCGAGCGCCGGTTCAGCTCGCGGCTCTCAAGCGTCTGGTCCTCGAGCAGGTCGAAAGCGGTGCTCCAGCCCGACGCGGGGCGTCGTGGGATGAGCCGCCCGAGCCCCGGCCGCCGGCCTACGACGAGCGCCAGCTATTCCGCCTCCGGTCCATCACGTCGACCGTCGACTGCGAGTGTCCCACGCACCTCGCTCAGCTCATCGAGCAGCTGGTCGCCTTCGAGCAGTATAGCGCCAACTGCGAGCACCGAAGCCCTCAGGATGAAGTCCTTCATCGTACGCTGCGTCGCGGCACCGGCCAGGCCCGCATGCAGATGGAAGACCTTCTCGAGCGCGTGCTGGAAGCCGAAGAAATCATCCTCTGAAGCGGTGCGGAAACAACGCCCGGCGCCGCGCCGCGAACGTTCGCTGGACTCGAACGCATTTACGACAATCATGCGCGCAAAACGGCGGCGATACTGAGTGGATGGCTGTATTTTCTCGATCTCGAGGGGCTAGAGTCTCGGGTGGAGGTTGTTCATGGACCTACCCCGTCTCTACCGTCATATGGCGCGGTCGCGAGCGTTCGAGAACGCTGTCGCTGATCTTTGGCAGCAAGGAAAAATCTCCGGCGAGATGCACGCCGGTACGGGCGAAGAAGCCGTCGCTGCGGGGGCCGTTAGTCATCTCCGAAGCGGAGATGGCCTCGCACTCACACATCGCTGTACGCCGGCGTTGGTCGCTCGCGGCATTCCTCTGGTCCCCATGCTGCGAGAGTTTCTGGGGCGTCGGGATGGACTGGGTCGCGGTCAGGGGGGCCACATGCATGTGTTCTCGCGGGAGCATCTGGTTGCAACCTCTGGGATCGTCGGGGCCTCGGTTCCGGTTGCTGCTGGTTTCGCCCTGTCCGGCAAGCGGATGAGAAAGGGCGCCGTCGGTCTAGCTCTCACCGGCGACGGAGCCATGAATCAAGGGATGCTCCTCGAGACCCTCAACCTCGCGGCGGCCTGGCGACTGCCTCTCGTCGTCGTATGCATCGACAACGGATGGGCCATCACGACACGAGCGGGTACGGTGACGAGCGGACGGCTCGTTGACCGCGTCGCTGCGTTCGGCTGGCGCGTCGAGGGAGTGGACGGCACCGACGTCGAAGCCGTGCACGCGGTCGCCGGTCGTCTCATCGACGAGAGCCGCCGGGGGCGAGGTCCCGGCTTTCTCCATGCGACCTGCCCGCGGATCGATGGGCACTTCCTCGGCGACCCCCTCCTCGACCAAGCTCGTCACCTCACCGGAAGCTCCGCGCAGGAGACGCTTGGCCGCGTCGTGTCGGCGGCAATGCAATCGGGTGGTGGAGGCGCCGCGGCCAAAGCGGCCAGCATGGCAAAGATGATGAGCACCTTGGCCCAAGCGCGGATGGGTACGACGCGGGACAGCCGGAGGGACCCCCTCAGCCGGGCAGCCAAGGCCTTGCGGGCCGCGAACGAAGACCCTACGCGCATCGATCGGGAAGTCCGGGCCGAGGTTCTTGATGCGGTTCGAGCGGCGCTGGAAGAGCCCGAGCGGGAGGCGACTCATGCTTGAGCTGACCTTTGGCCGAGCGATCGACGCGGCCATCGAAGACGCAATGTCCCGCGATGCGACCATCGTGCTGATGGGAGAGGACGCGCCCCTCCTTCGACCTTCGTTGTTCGCGCGCTTCGGTCCGGAACGGGTCTTGGCGACGCCGATTTCGGAGTCCTCTTTCCTCGGTGTCGCAGCGGGGGCTGCGATGGCAGGTCTTCGGCCCGTCGCCGAGCTGTACATGGTGGATTTTCTGGCTGTCGCTCTCGACGCCGTTCTCAATCACATGGCAAAGCTCGAAGCGTTCTCCGGAGGAACGTGGACCTGTCCCGTCCTCATCCGCGCTCCGTGCGGCGCCGGATACGGGGATGGGTCGCAGCATGGGCAGTCGCTATGGGGGATGCTGGCCTCGATCCCAGGACTGACGGTCGTCGTTCCTTCGACACCCAACGACGCCTACGGACTGACGACGACAGCTTTGGCCGCGGAAGGTCCCGTGGTTTTGATGGAGCCCAAGCTCCTGTCCGAAGAGTGGTTGGAATTCCTGGGCCGCTGCGGTCGAGACACCGTTACCTTCGACGTGCCGGCCGCGGGCGCGCGCGGCCTGGTGGATCCGAGCGACGACCCCATACCATTCGGCCGAGCCGTCGTCCGCCGTGCGGGTTCGGACGTGACCATCTGCTCGATCGGCGTGGGAGCGCATCGGGCTATCGAGGCCGCGGATACGCTGAGCGACGTCAGCTGTGAGGTCATCGACCTTCGGTCGGTGAGACCGCTCGACATCGAGACCGTCGCCACCTCGGTCGAGAAGACGGGTCGACTCCTCGTCGTCGACGAAGACTATCGGGAGTGTGGAATGTCCGGTGAGCTGGCGGCGACCGCTCTGGAAGCCGGGCTCAAACCGCACTTCGGACGAGTCTGCCTGGAGTCGACCCTCCCCTACGAGCGGGAACGCGAAGCCAAAGCGCTGCCCAACGTGGCTCGCATCCGCGCTGGCATCGCTCGACTCATGCAGAGCTAGTTCGATTCTTGCCGTGCCACGACCGCCGGTCCTCCCACGGCTCGGTCAACGATCGGCGAGGCTCGCCGGCAGCACGTAGGCCAGCGCGAAGAGTGTGCCCGAGAACCCGGTGTATTCTCGAAGCATGCCCCCCGGATAGTGCTTCCGAATGAGCGGCAGCATCCCCGCCCTTTGGCCATCGACGATGAAGACGACGTCGCGGCCGTCGGGCGTGAACCATCGACCGTCGGTCGGCGGCTTCGTCCAGCGTTCGTGCGCGTAGATCCCTGGGGCTTGGTATTTCCACGCGCTGATGAGATCCCAGCTCATCGGCCGGCTGACGACGACGACCCGGCGGCCAGGTCCAAACTCACCGAGGGCCCGACCCATCGCAGCGACCGAGGCACCCTGCCAGCGACCGAGCCCCGAGACGTAATAGCCGCGCACACTCGTCACGACTGCGGCGGTCAAGGCCGATGCCAAGAGAGCCGTACGGACGGGAGATGGCCAGCGCGCGCGTCGAGTGGCTCCGGTTAGGGCCGCCAAGGCCACTCCGCCGAAGATGCTTGGTAGAGGGAGGACGTCGACCAGGTGATAGAGCTGATTGGGGACCGGATCGACGAGCGCCAGAGCGAGGCCTGCGGCCAGCCAGCCCAAGAGCGTTGCTTCCAGACCGCCTGAGGGTCGCCCGAGACACAAGCCCAGACCAACCAAGAAGAGAACGCTTTCGACGGGCCTCACGAAGTCGGCGTTCGGCCAGGGAGAAAAGGGACTGCGCTCCGTCGCATCCAAGAAGATGCGCGCGACGAGCGCGACACGATCGGGCCAAGCGACGACGTTCGCGCCTTCGAGCCAACGCATCGAGTGCCCGAAGAGTGCGTACCAAATCTCGCTCGAAGACATCCCTACGAGGAGCGGCAGAACGACGATCAACGCCGAAACGATCGACAGGGCGATGCCGAGCGGCGAGACCAGTCTGCGCCGGGCAACCATCCAGACCAGCGTGATTCCCGCCAGCAAGGGCGGAAGCAGGACGGCCTTACTTCCGAGGAGCGTCCCGAAGCCGACGAAGAGTCCGACCCCGACCCAAGACATCGCTCGACCCTTTTCCAGTGCTCGATAGAGACATACGACGGCGCACGGGAAGACGGTGAGAATCCAGGCTTCCAGGACTGCAATGCGGGAGGCGTGGACGTGCATCGGCGATACGGCGAGCAGCAGGGCGCCGGCGGTGGCGCCGGTTCGCCCGAGCTCCGGTCGCAAAAGAAGATAGACTGGCACGACCGAGACGGATGCTCCGACGGCGCTCGTGGCGCGAAGGACCACCAGAGTCGAATCGAAGAGCGCCGAAGCCGCTGCTTGGACCCAGACCCACGTAGCCGGTGTCCCGGCGATCCCCGGGCCAAACGGTTCGTAGCCCTCGCCCGCGATGATGTCGCGGACGCGCAGGCCCAGCACGGCTTCGTCTCCGTACAGTCCGCCAGGAATGTGCTCGAGGTGGATGGTTCGAGCCAGGAGCGCGATCAAAAACGTCGTGCTGAGGAGGAGACGGTCCGTGCCTTCGATTCGACTTGCATGCGAATGAGCAGCGTCCGCACTCGGAGTTCGGTCGGTGCGGACCCACGCTAGGACCCATCCTCCGATCGACAGCCCCCACAGTCCCAGCTGGAGCATCGGCGGCGCGTCTCCGGTCACCGCGGTCGCGCAGAGGACCGCGGCGATCGCCCCCAGCCAAGCTATCCAGGGCCGCGGGGGTCGCCATGAAAGTGCGGGTCGTGGTGCATCGGGCGCCGCGCCTGCGGACGTCCGGTTCGCCCCAGCCGCCAAGGCGAGACATGCCAAAAACGCCGCGAGGCTGAGCGACAACAGGTTCAGCTGTCGCAGCGCAGCCTGGCCCAGCGCAGCGGCGACGAATGCAGCCCCCAACAACGAAAGCACGGTCTTTCCCCGGCCGTGCTCTACATCGTATTCCCGACGAGTTGAACGACGCACATGGTTGAACTCCCGTCGTTCTCACGTAGCCATGTCGCAGCGCTTTCGCTATCCCCCGCTCTCATGCGCAAGGATGCCTTCGACCGTATCCGAGTCCACCAGGACCAGGTCCCATGGGGTACGAGCCTTCCGCTTTTGCGGGTCTCACCATCACCGACCTCGAGGCTGAACCCAACCCCGTGGAGACAGATGCCCACGTGCGCGCCATACGTGAAACGGGCGGCGACGTGTTCGACCGAATCCATCGAAAGCGCTCTGGCGAAAAGGTCGCCGTCGAGATCCGCGTAGACGGACTCTGATCATTCACTCGGGCCGCCCGCTCAGGGCGCCCGCTCTTCGAGGAACGCCTAGAGAACGACGGCGTTGTTGTGGTCTGGGTCGCGGGCGCTGAGGCCACAGACGGTCCACGAGGATCCGCTGTCCATCTTCGGGCGAAGCCGACTCGTGCACTCGTTTCAGTCGTACGTCCACCTCCTTCGCATGGTGGAGTTGCGCCGGCCACAACGCAAGCTTCCCCGTGATGCACTTCGATTGGGCGAAAGATGAACGTTTGTTCGTGCGGAGCGATCGCAACGACGTTCTGTCGACCTTCGGTCGACTTGCCGAGTCAGCTGTCTACCCTAGGCCGTCGTATGACACCGACCATCGCTCAGCTGCTGGCGGTCAGCTTCACCGTCGCGGTGCTGGGGCTCTTGGCTCTCATATGGGCCATCGCTCGGGCGCAGTTCGCCGACCTCGATAAGGGGGCACGGGTCATCTTCCGCCCTGGCGAGGAGGGCCGGGTCGAGGATCCGACCGCGGATCTCGAATCGCTTCAGCGATCCGTCGCTTCCCACCAAGAGATCGCCGTGAGCGACGAGCAGCTGCGGCAGCGTAGCATCGCGGACGCATCGTCCCGTTGGCCCGTCCTGTTGTTCACCGGCTCGGCGATATTTTGGCTTCTCCTCGGCTCCGTGGCCGGTCTGATGGCGTCACTCAAGTTCAACTATCCGGACTGGCTCGTCGAGCAGCCAGCCCTTACTTTTGGTCGCCTTCGGCCCGTCCACCTGAACGTGGTCGCCTACGGTTGGCTGAGCATGGCCGGTATCGGGACCGCGCTCTGGCTCTTGCCACGAACGCTGCGAACTCCGCTGCGGGGTGGTGAGTTCGCGGTCGCGGGCAGCATCGTCTGGAACGTTGGCATGGTTCTGGGCGTGGGAGCGCTGCTTGGCGGCTGGAGCGACGGGATCGAGTGGCTCGAGTTTCCCTGGCAGCTCGACGGCCTCTTCGTCGTCGCTGGAGGGCTAGCCGGCGTACCGCTCTTGCTGACGCTCCGACAGCGCAACGTCGAGCATCTCTATGTCTCGACCTGGTACATCGCCGCAGCCTTGGTCTGGTTCCCGCTGCTGTTCCTGTTTGCAAACCTCCCCGGGGTCCACTTCGGAGTGGAGCACGCTCTGGTGAACTGGTGGTTCGCCCATAACGTTTTGGGCCTCTGGTTCACGCCGCTCGCCCTGGCTGCGGCCTACTATCTGATTCCGAAGATCGTAGGGCGACCCATCTACAGCTATCAGCTCTCTCTTCTGGGGTTTTGGGCCTTGGCGCTCTTTTACAGTCAGGTCGGCGTCCACCATTTGATCGGGGGCCCCGTCCCGACGTGGGTCGTCACGCTGTCGATCGTCACCAGCGTGGCGATGGTTGTGCCGGTCGTCGCCGTGGCCGTGAATCACCATCTGACCGTAGCGGGGCGTTTTCGCGCGCTGCGCCATTCCCCGGTCCTGCGCTTCGTCGTGTCCGGAGCCATGATGTACACGCTCGTCAGCCTGCAAGGCTCACTGACGTCGCTCCGCTCCGTCAATACGCTGACCCACTTCACCCACTACACCGTGGCGCACGCTCACGCCGGCGCATATGGGTTCGCGAGCTTCATCTTCTTCGGGGCGATGTACTTCTATCTACCGCGGCTAACGGGGACGGAGTGGCCGTCGAAGCGCTTGATCGACGTTCACTTGGGGCTGATCCTCTTGGGCTTCGGCGTCTACTTCATCTTCTTGTCCGTCGGTGGCCTGCTCCAGGGCGCCGCGATGCTCGATGAATCGATACCTTTCATCGAGTCGGTCACGGTCACAAAGCCTTACCTGGTGGCGCGAACTATCGGCGGCTCACTCATGACTCTGGGGCATCTCGTCTTCGCCGTTCATTGCCTGCTCTTGGTCTCCCCCTACCGGCGCGAGCAGCGGCGAGGTCCTTCTCCCTGGCTGCAGGCGGAGGCTGCATGAAGCGCATGCTCTCGAGCGAAGCCTTGGGTGTCATCGTCGGTGCGGCTGTGATCCTGCTCTTCGCCTGCTTCGCGCTGGTCCTCGCTCCGTACCTACAGCTGCGCGATGCCCCCAGCCCGCGGGGTTTGAAGCCCTACACCGAGTCGCAGCTTCGAGGGCGAGATCAGTACGTGGGTCTGGGCTGCGTGTACTGTCACAGTCAACAGCCGCGGGCACCGAGTCAGGCGCCGGACCGTGCCCGGGGCTGGGGCCGCCCGAGCATTCCTGGCGACTACACCAACGACTATCCTCATCTCTTGGGAACGATGCGGACGGGGCCAGATCTCTTCAATATCGGAGCTCGACAGCCTTCGCAGACCTGGCATCTACTGCATCTGTACCAGCCGCGAGCCGTCGAGTCGGAAAGCATCATGCCCGCATTCCCGTTTCTGTTCGAGGTCGTGGATGAGCCGTCGCCCGGCGCGGTGACGGTCACCGTACCCCAGCCTTGGGGACCCGAATCGGGGACGGTCGTCGCCAAACGAGAGGCCCTCGACCTCGTCGCGTACCTCATCGCGCTCGACCACACCTACGACATATCGAGAGAAGACTTGCGAAAGGACATGCCTTGAACGAACTGAATCGGGCCGCACTCGAGCGCGAGCAGACCGAGCCCCAGGAGACTCCCCGCGGACTGCCCCTTCTGGTCGCGGTGCTCTTGGGCGTCATCGGGGCTTGGGGCTCGACCTAC
>CAYYOT010000021.1:0-40443 GCA_964473255.1 uncultured Myxococcales bacterium
CAGGGCGTCCAGAGACCCGCGCTTGTCGAACTTGTTGATCGCGATCAGGTCGGCGAAATCGAGCATGTCGATCTTCTCGAGTTGAGTTGCCGCGCCGTACTCGGAAGTCATGACGTAAAGCGTGACGTCCGAGTGCTCTACGATCTCCGTATCCGACTGCCCGATCCCCGAAGTCTCGACGATGACCAGGTCGAAGCCCGCTGCCTTCAAGACGTCGATCGACTCCTGAACGTAGCGGCTCAGAGCCAGGTTCGACTGGCGGGTCGCCAGCGAACGCATGAAGGCCCGTGGGTGATGCACCGAGTTCATCCGGATGCGATCACCGAGAAGAGCCCCGCCGGTTCGTCGCTTGGATGGGTCGACGGAGATGATGCCCAACGTCCTGTTCTCGTACTCCATGAGGAAACGACGGATTATCTCGTCGACGAGCGATGATTTGCCGGCGCCACCGGTGCCGGTGATGCCCAGAACGGGAGGGCCGTTCTCACCGATCATCTTCTTGAGTCGCGGATGAAGCCGCTCCCCTTGCTGGGGGTCGTTTTCGAAAGCGCTGATCGTTTGGGCGATGATCCGGGGATCCTTGCTGGGTAGTTGCTCGATGAGATTGTCCACCGGCTCCACGCGCGTGGGAAAATCGCAGCGACGGATCACGTCGTTGATCATTCCCTGAAGCCCGAGAGAACGCCCATCGTCGGGGCTATAGATGCGGGTAATGCCATGGCCATGAAGTTCTTCGATCTCCTGGGGGAGGATCGTGCCTCCGCCGCCGCCGAAGATCTTGATGGGCGCTTCTCGCTCCTGGAGGAGGTCATGCATGTACTTGAAGTACTCGAGGTGGCCGCCCTGGTAGGACGTAACCGCGATACCTTGGGCATCTTCTTGAATGGCGCAATCGACGATCTCGGCCACCGAGCGGTTGTGACCGAGATGGATGACCTCCGCGCCCGACGCCTGCATCATGCGACGCATCAGATTGATGGCGGCATCGTGACCGTCGAACAGAGAAGCGGCCGTCACGATGCGGACATGGTGGCGGGGTGTGTAGCGGACGGTCTCGGTCATGGACGGGCGAACCATGGTCCAAGCCCCGGAAACGGGTCAACGAATTGGAGGGACCGGCCGTCGGTCCGATGCTAGCGTCGTCGGATGCGAGGCCCCCTGGCGCCCGAGCGCCCCCACACCGTGACGCTCCACGGCGAGACCCGAGAAGACCCTTACGCCTGGCTGCGCGTGGACAACTGGCAGGAGGTGATGCGAGACCCGTCGGTCCTCGACGGCGCGGTGTGCGAGCACCTCGAGGCCGAAAACCGCTACACCGAGGCGTTCATGGCCCCCCATGCCGACCTCCAAGAGGCTGTGTTCCAAGAGATGAAGGGACGCATCAAGGAAGATGATTCGACCGTCCCGTCGCCGGACGGAGCCTGGGCCTATTTCGTTCGCTACGAGGTAGGGGGACAGCACCCCATCTGTTGCCGAGAGCCATCTTCGGGAGGAGCCGCGCAGGTCTTGTTGCACGGCGACCGCGAGGCCGAGGGGTTGGCATTTTGGCAGCTTGCCGGATGGGAGCACTCACCGGACCACCGCCGGCTCGCGTACGCGACGGACACGAAGGGTTCCGAGCTGTATTCGCTGCGAGTGAGGGACCTGGGTTCGGGCCGGGATCTCGAGGACGTCATCGAACGCACGAGTGGTAGCTTCGAGTGGTCCAACGACGGCGAGCACCTGTTCTATACGGTTCTCGACGACAATCATCGGCCGTCGAAGGTCTTCCGTCACGAGATCGGGTCCGACCCTGCCACCGATGTTCTCGTCTACGAGGAACCAGATCCGGGATTCTTCGTCGGAGTCGCCAAGACCGAGTCGAACAAGTACATCGTGATCGATAGTCACGACCACGAGACGTCGGAGGCTCGCCTCGTCCCAGCCGCTCAACCCACGCTGGAAGCACGAGTCGTGCGGGAGCGAACGCCCGGCGTCGAGTACGATGTGAGCCACCACGGCGACCGTCTTCTGATTCTGACGAATGCGGATGATGCCGAAGACTTCAAGATCGTCGAAGCCGATGAGGAGGGACGTCATTGGCGGGATGTCGTGGCCCACGAGCCCGGTCGATTGATCCGTTCACTGTCCGTTTATCGCGATTTTCTCGTGCGCCTGGAAATGGTCGATGCCCTGCCGCGAATCGTGGTTCGTCCTTTCGCCGACCCCGGGAACGAGTACGTCATCGACTTTCCCGAGGAGGCCTATAGCTTGGGCACTCATGGAAGCTACGAGTACGAATCGAGTCGGCTGCGTTTCAGCTACAGCTCCATGACGACTCCGGCCCAAGTGTTCGACTACGACATGGACACGCGCGAGCGTCGCCTGCGCAAGGAGCAGGAAGTGCCCACCGGCCACGATCCAGACCGCTACGTGGTGACGCGGGAGCACGCTCGGGCCACGGACGGAGAGCTCGTGCCCATCACGATTCTACGGCTCAGGTCCACGCAGCTCGACAGCACGGGACCGGTGCTGCTGTACGGTTACGGCGCATACGGGCTGTCGATGCCGGCCGCTTTTGGTACGGCACGACTGAGCCTGGTGGACCGCGGCTTCGTCTATGCCATCGCCCACATCCGCGGCGGCATGGAAAAGGGTTACCGGTGGTACACCGAAGGCAAGCGAATGAAGAAGCGCAACACGTTTTCCGACTTCGCCGCCGCCGCCGAACACCTGGTCGCGCGCGGCTATGCTCGGCCCGGTCGGATCGCCGCGCAAGGAGGCTCGGCCGGCGGCATGCTGATGGGCGTCGTCGCGAATGAGTATCCGGAACTATTCGGCGCGATCCTGGCTGAAGTGCCCTTCGTCGACGTGCTCAACACCATGTCCGACGAGACGCTACCCTTGACCCCGCCCGAGTGGCCCGAGTGGGGCAATCCTGCCCAGGACGAGGCTGCCTACGCCTACATTCGTGAGTACTCGCCCTACGACAACGTCGAGAGGCGCCCCCGGCCGGCCATCCTGGCGACGGCGGGGCTGGCGGACCCGCGGGTCACCTATTGGGAGCCCGCCAAATGGGTAGCGCGCCTGCGCGAGCGGGCCGTCGACGACACCCCTCTGCTGCTCAAGACGAACATGGAGGCCGGGCACGGGGGGGCGGCGGGCCGCTTCGAGCGATTGCGGGAAACGGCGATGGTCTTTACCTTCCTGCTCGCGGTTTTCGAGATGACGGAGCAGCAGCAGCGGTCATGAGTGATGAGAAAGACCCCTACGAAGTCCTCGGCCTGACGTCGAAGGCGAGCCAGGACGAAATCAAGAAGGCGTACAAGCGCCTGGCTCGCAAGAATCATCCCGATGTGAACCCGGGGGACTCGGCGGCGGAGAACCGGTTCAAGGAGATCAGCGCGGCCTACGAACTTCTCGAAGACCCCGACAAGCGCAAACTATTCGATGAGTTTGGCCATCAGGCCGCGTCGCCGGGCTTCGATCCCGAGAAGGCGCGGGCCTATCGGGCCTGGCAGGAGCAGCAAGCGACGACCGGTGGTTCGCCGTTCGGCGCCGGTGGACCGGAGGACTTCGAGTTCGACTTGGGAGAGATGTTCGGAGACCTCTTTGGTCGCGGCGCGCGGCGTGGCGGCGGTGGATTTCGGGGACAGGACATACGCGTGCCGCGGCGCGGTCCGGATATCAGGACCGAGATGACCGTCGATTTTCTGGATGCGGTCAAAGGAACCGAAACCGCCTTCAGCATGACGACCGGTGGGTCGGAGGAATCGACCAAGACGTCGGTTCGAATTCCGCCCGGAGTCAAAGACGGTCAGACGCTCCGGCTGCGAGGTCGGGGTGCGCCAGGCAGCGACGGCGGGCCATCGGGTGACCTCCTCATTGAAATTCGGGTTAAGCCTCATTCGCTCCTCCAGCGCGACGGAACCGACCTTCTCTTGAAGGTCCCAGTAACCATCAAGGAAGCCATGGTCGGAGGGCGAATCGAAGTTCCGACGCTCGAGGGGCCGGTCAAGCTCACCGTCCCCGGTGGCTCGCAAAGTGGGACCAAGCTTCGCCTCAAGGGGAAAGGAGGCTGGGCCCCCGACGGCAAGACCCGCGGCGATCTGATGGTCACGCTCGATGTGCGGCTCCCCCCGGCCCCGGCGGAGGATACAACGGCTCGGGCCGCGGTCGATACGCTGGAAGAGCGGTACGAGGAGCCGGTGCGCTCCGGACTGCGGATTTAGGGAGTGGTCATGAGCAAGCTGTCTCGACGAGAGATCGTGACCCTCCTCGGGGTCGAAGAAGACTTCCTGGTCTGGCTCGAGTCCGAGCAGATCGTCCGCTGCGACGAGCGCGGCGAGTATTCCTCGGACGATGCCGAGCGCGCCCGGGTTGGTTGGATCATCCATCACGAGCTCGGGGTGAATCACGAAGGTGTCGATGTCGCGCTGCATCTTCTGGAGTGCATGCTGGAGGAGCGGCGCCGCTACGGTGCAGTACTCGAGCGCCTGCGTCGCCGGCTCGATGAGATGGTGGGCGACTGAGGGCTCGACTCTTTGCCCGGTTCACCGGTACCGCTGTTCCCATGAGACGAACAGCCTTGCTTTTGGCGTCCGCGCTTCTCGTATCGTGTACGAAGCCCACGCCGCCGACCGACCCCAATCCCACGCCACCGGCCAAGCCGAACCCGACGCCGCCGGCGAAGCCCGCCGGGTCACCGGCCGCGAGTCCCGGCTCGGCTCCCGCCATGACGGGCTCGATCAGTGAGGAGGAGTTCAAGGCCCTGCACCAGCACACCAAGGACGAGCCGCCCAAGCTCGAAGGTACGATGATAGAAGTCGGCGGGGCCCGAGCGTATCTGAGTCGTCCGGCGGGGGTCGACGCACCCGTCCCTGGCATCGTGGTCATCCACGAGTGGTGGGGCCTGAATGACAACGTGAAGCACTGGTCGGATCGCCTGGCGGCGGAGGGGTATGCGGCACTGGCCGTCGACCTCTATGGGGGCGAGGTCGCGACCGAGCCGGACGGCGCCATGGAACTGATGAAGGGTGTCGACCAAGAGCAGGCTCTCGCCATCTTGGACGCAGCCCGCCGCTACCTGTCCGAAGACGCGGCAATTCAGGCTCCGAAGGTCGCCTCGATCGGCTGGTGCTTCGGCGGCGGCTATTCATTGCGCCTGGCGATCGCGGATCCGGAGCTCGCGGCGGCCGTCGTTTACTATGGCTTTCCAGTCCTCGACGAAGAGGAGCTCGGGCGCATCGAGGCGAACATGCTCCTGATCTATGCCGACCGGGACAAGAGCATCCCTCCCGCCAAAGTGCAGGCTCTCGATGCTGCACTGACGAAAGTGGGAGTGACCCACGAGCTTCATACGTACGACGCCGACCACGCCTTCGCGAACCCGTCGAACGCGGTTTACGACCACGACGCTGCGTCGAAAGCGTGGGCCGAGGTCAAAGACTTCTTGAAGTCCGAGCTCCGTTGAGCCTCAGTCGTCGAACCGGCAGGGCTGATCTCCGCATACGTCCTCGATCCGACCTTCGTCGAAGAAGCGTCGAACCAGATCCTGATGTTCGGGGATGCTCTGGAGCGCATCGTGCGGATCGGGGCCCTCCGCCGGCGGTGGGCGGCCGCCGGGAGTGGGAAAGTCGGCGCCGACGTCGAACATGACCCAGCCACTTCCTTCATACGGATAGGCGGCCGGGGTCACGCCGTCGACGACGCGTCCCTCGGGGAAGTTCTCCAGGAGGACGACGCCGAGGGTCGATGTTCGGACGATTCTTTCCAGCGGCGGTACCGGGCTCTGACGGTCCCCCTTGACCCCGGTCAAGAGCACACGGGTGGGAGAGAATGGGCCGTGACCGCCCGCCAAACGACCGAAGAAGAGCGACGAGGCGGTGTAGTCGAGGAGCATTTGGGCCGAGGCCAGCGCGAGCCAGGCTTCGACCGAAGTACCATATGCCGTGATCAAGGAAGGTGCAGGCCCCCGAAGCAGATCACTGACGCGCTCGGAGCGGGTGCCTGCCGTCGCGAGATCGAAGCTCCCTGCAACCAGCGCCCCACGCTCGAGACGTTGGCTGGTTCCGAGGAGCGCTGGGGCGACCGAGACCGACGCATCGAAGCCATAAAAGAAGACGCGGCCGGGCACGTGATTCATGAAGCCTCGCAGAGCGCTTCGGTCGAAGAAGTCGATGATCACCTCCGATAGCATCCACTGATTGACGAGAGCCTGAAGCCGGCGGTCGACCACGAACTGGAGCTGGTTGACGTCCTCAGAGGCGGCCTCGATGTCGTCGCCGTCCTCCTGGCTGAATCCCAACCAGTCGGTCGCGATCAAGATCCAGCGTCGATCGTTGGCCATCGTCACGTATTCCGGATCCTCGATGACTCTTCGGCCGGAGAGATACGGGTGCCCAACCTGAACCAGCAGTGATGGCGGAGGATCCTGCCGTTGGAACTCGGACTCGCGGGGAGCGAGGATGGAAAAGGGAACGGCGCGAACGCCGACGGGTTCGGGATTCGACGAGTCGGGAGCATTGAGGACTTCGCCCATTCGACCGTTGATCTGCTCGGGGCGAAGGAACCAAGGAGCCTGAAATTCCCCTTCGAATCGAGCCAAGATCTCCGGGTCGTCGCTGATGACCGTCGACGTGATCGTATAGTTGATACCGTTCTCGCTCACGACGCGGTCGTAGCTTTCGCGCAGGCGCTCCACCCGAAATGAAAGGCGCTCACCGTCGGCGACGTTGAAGTCCCAGGCCAGGACCAGCTCCTCCCGAAAGACGCCTTCCTGTTCCAGGATGGAGAAGAGGTCGTCGAAGCGACGCTGACGTTCCTCGAGACGTGTACCGGTCGTCTGGCGGTTGGCGAGGAGCGTGAAGGCGAAAGATGGTTCATACGCGTTGCCCGAGCGGTCCACGAGATCGCGAAAAGCGACGATGTAGCGGGCGCCCGCTTCGAGGACTTCCGCCGGACGGACGAACGTGAGGCGCTCCATCGGATCCGGTTCCAGCTCGTCCTGGTCGACGTAGTAGGGCACGCGAGAAGCAAAGATGCCGTCGAACTTGAAAAGTTGGATGGGAGCATTCGCGGCCATACTCGGTCCCAGGTCGACTTCGGTCGCCATCGACGAAATGTCCAAGTCGGGGAACAGGACGATGATCGGCGTTTCCGGGCTATAGCCGTTGTGAATGACGAAGCGGTTCTCATCGATGATGACGTCCTCCCGATTGGCGGGGAGAGCGCCGGGGAGGAAGGACAACATGTTGGGACCGCCGGCATTGGGATTCAGATACATGTTCGAAGGCCAGGGCAGCGCGCAGTACGACGGCATGAGTGGGTCGCATTCCACTCGACCGGGTATGAGGTCGCCGGCATCCGGTGCGGTGTCGGCGGGACCGGCGTCACGGTCCCCCACGTCCGGACGAGGGCCGGCGTCGAGTCCGATGCGCGCGTCGGGCTGGCCCGTGCTCGATGAGCCATCATCGGAGCAGGCGGCCGCCAGGACGGCTATGAACGCAACAGATCCACGAACATGGCTCACCAACATCTGGGTCGGAGCATGATGAAATCCGGATCCCCGGGCAAGCGCTGGCGGTCGTGACCAGGACCGGATTTTACCGACCTGCGACCGGGGCTGCCTTTTGACGGAACGCAACGGAGAGAGTAGGCGCCACGCATGGGTCTCCGATCGATGAAGTTCGATTTTCCGCCGCCCCCCGACAGCTCTCGGGAGCTGAAAGAGGCTCTCGTGAAAGGCATCGATTCGTATGTCCGAACGGGGAGGACCATCAGCGAAGAAAAGGCAAACGCGATCGTGGCCGCGGTCGAAGGGCTGCTTTCGGCGTCCGAACCCGCGGCTCGAATCAAGGCCAAGCCTCGCTCCAAGCCCGCCCGAACGCGCAACAAGCTCGCACGCTGGACGGCCGAAGACTATCAGTGCCTGCGCTCCCTCGATTGGGAGGCACTGGATGCCGTGTGGGATCGACTCAAAGATGATTCGGTCGAAGAGGACGCCCAGCTCAAAGCGGAAGAACGGCGCCTGATTCTGAGCGCCTATGGGAAGGTGCCGGGCGACCGGCGGGCCGAACGCTCGGCTCGCGCCAACGTCATCGGTCGACTCAAGCACTTGGTCACCGCCTACGAGTTGGCCGAGGCGGCTGGATGGAAGCCCTGACTGCGCCTCAGGCTCCGCGCACGAGGTCCTCCAGGCGTCCGAGCAGTTGCTGCAGCTGTTGCCGTCGCCGAGCGACGGTCCGCGCGTAGAATCGCCGGACGAGCATGTAGCCCAGGCCCATCCAGCCGAGCACAACGACGGGTACGAGCCACGGCAGTCCGCCGAGGACGACCGGAAGGAGGGGGAGGGCCACGGTGCCTCCGACAACCCCGCCCCAGATACCTCCGAACAGGCCACCGACCAGCGGCGAGAATCGTTCCTCGACCTGGATCTTGGTGAGGGGCCCGCGCGGCGAAATGCTCACTCGAATCCGGCGTGCGGTGAGGTTGTTGTTGTGCGCGGCCACGTCTCGAGCATCGGTGGTCCAGCGGAATCCTCCCCCCGACTGCTCCGTGCTCCCGAACTCGCCGAGGTGCTCGGTCGCCAGGTCGACGGCCTGACCACTCACGGACTGCTGGTCCTCGACGGTGAGCGAAACATCGGCGCTCGCCTCCAGATGCAGGGCGCTGGGCCCACCCAGAAACCACGAGGAGCGGCAGTCCCGCTGCTGGCCTTCCAGTTCGGCAGCCGCTCGTCGGACGAGGGCTCCGTCGATACCTGCCACGGCTGCCGCTTGCTCGAGGTCGGCGATCGAATAGGAGTCCGAGGAGGCTTCGCGCGCCTCGAGCTGTAGCTCGGCCGCTCGTTCCAAGATCTCCGCCGCGCGACGATGGTCGAACCGGTCCGTCACCAGTTCTACTGTAGACGAATTCAGACCGAGTTCGATCTGGTCCGATGCGCGGTACGGACGTGAAGCTCTCGAACCAGGTAAACCTCCATCGAGGAGAGGTCGATGAACCTCCGGATGTCGATGGCGACTTTCGCCATGTTCAAGGGCATTACGGTCCAGCCGCCAAAGAAGCGAGCCGGGTTGAGCAGGTCGGATCGGTTTCGACAGAACTCCTCGACGATCCCATCCAGCGGCGGAGAGCCCTCGATCCAAGGCTTCAGGACGCGATTTCGCACGTAGGACCAAAGGGGATGAATCCGCAATGACAGGGGGGTGTGACCTCCGTGCCAGCGCTCGATGAATTCGGCATCGTCGAGGTCGGGTCGCTTTCGGAAGAGCGTGAGAATCCCTGTACCGGGCGTCACCTCGCCGTCCGGCCAAGCTCGGTCATAGGCCACCGGCGTGGCTGACTCGACCAGGTAGCCGGCGCACGAGGCCTCCGGCGGCGCATCGAGCGCGCCTTTCAATTCCGCGGCTGAAGTCTCGTCTCCCGGGCGCTGCCAAATGCTGAAGAGCGCGCAGCGATTCCGCTCGAAGGGAAAAAACGTAACGCTCGGAGGTACCTCTGCGGTCCACGTCACTTGCAGTTGCTCGGGCTCGAATCGGAGAAGACGAGGGACGATGTGGTGGCGGACTCGGCGCTCGAAGTCCGCGGGCTCCATCGTTCGCTCGTCGATGCGCAGGAGAATTTGGATTTTGGACATCGCCGAGTCGCCTGTGGACGATGATAGGCGCGAGTGTCTTCGAACCACGGACCTCTACCATGTCAAGGTAGCGCTCTACCCCTGAGCTACGCGCCTGTGGGACGGGCTTGATACACAGGCCGCCCAGGGCCGTCAAGGACGTCTGCGGTGCCCGATCACTCCAGTTTGAAGCGGTAGGTCGAGATTCCGTTGGGTTCGACCGCCACCTTGAACGTCTTCGTGAGTTCGCCGCTTCGGGCCTCGAGCTCCACGCAGCCGGCCGGCAGTCGGACTCGAGCGAGCGGCGTCTCCCCTAGGCGTCGCTCCCCCCAGAAGATCTCCGAGTACGGTCGGGTATCGATGGTGACGAAGCCAGGGGGCAGGTCGGGGTTGGATGCGCAGCCCCGAGGCTTGGGCGGCGGGTCGGCGACCGCTCGCACGGGACGGGGCCGCCGCGAACTCTTGGCGGTCGTTCGACGCTTTTGAAGATGTCTCTTGCAGCGGACGGCCACCATCGCATCGCGGTTCGGCTGAATTCGGACTTCCGGCGGTTCGGCCGCACACACCATGTCCGGCAGTTCGGCGCGCACCCGCACACTCGCGTGGGCCGGGAGCTCCTGGGTAAATGACGGACCGCGTCCGACCTCTTGGTCATCGACGAAGAGTCTGACCGCTTCTCGGCTCGGCCCTTCCGCCACGATCATCAACCGTCCAGGGAAGGCCTCGAGCGTGGGAACGAGCCGCTGGCCCGCCGTCTCCTCGCTCATGTCGATCGTCTGCCTGAACGGGCGGTGGTCCTTCAGGCGGAGCTCGAGCTCATAGCTTCGACCGAATACGAGCGGTCCAACATCGGAAGGCGTGCGGGCATTGGTTCCGTCGCCGAGCGGCATGGGTTTGCCGTCGAGCACGATCGTAGCGCCAGCGGGCACGCTGTCGATCGTTACCTCGCCGGTGCGCAGAGGGGGCTTGGGCTGGAGAGCGGCTTGATTCCAGGAAGGCAGCGGCGCTTTGGAAGACGACGGCTCCGGGCTCCGGTGACTGACGAGGATCGTACCCGCCACGCCGATCACGACGAGTGCCCCCAAAATCACTAAGCGCGTGAGCCAGGACGACGACTCTGGATACGACCCACCGTAGGTCCCGTACATGCTTCCGCGGGTCGCCGACGAAGAAGCGGCCAGCAGCGACGACTCGGCGCCGGCGCTTCGCGTCTGCGACGGAGGACTCACCCCGGAGACCATGATCTGGGAAGGAGAGGGACCATGAACCACGCGTCGCGGACGGGCCTCGTCGTCATCGGCTTCCACGCCGAATCGCTCTTCGAAGTCGTCGCGACTTGCCAGTTCGCGGAGGCGTCGCTTCTCCTCGATTCGGTCGGCGAAGAGTCGCTTCAGATAGCGAGCGACGTCGGCGTTCGTCGTCGGTTCTTCGTGGGTTCTCAGGAAAGCCTCGAGCTCGGCCTGGAGCCCCTGCGCGGTTTGATGACGCTCGGCCACATCCTTTTTCAGCGCCTTCATCACGATGCGCTCGAGCTCGAGCGGTACTTCGGGAGCGACCTGGCGTACCGGCGCGATGGCTCGTTTCGTGATCATCTCCAGGATCATCAGTTCAGACTCGTGCTTGAAGAGTCGCCGCCCGGTACACAGTTCGTAGAGGAGAATGCCCAGGGCAAAGATGTCGGACCGCATGTCGACCTGAGCACCCATGCACTGTTCGGGGCTCATGTAGCTGAACTTGCCTTTCAGCATTCCGGTCTTGGTCTGTTCGCTCTTGGTCGCAGCCTTGGCGATGCCGAAGTCGACGACTTTGACCTCTCCATCGTAGGTCACGAGGATGTTCTGAGGAGAGACGTCGCGATGAACGATCTCCAGGGGACGGCCGTCGCTGCCTCGCAGGTGATGGGCGTAGTGCAGCGCCTTACAGGCATCGGCGATGACTCGGGCGGCGAAGGCCGCCGACAGGGGCAGCCCGCGGTTCATGCCACGCCAAGCGATCGCGGACAGATTCTCCCCGGCGATGAACTCCATCGCGATGAAGTACGCGTCGCCCTCCTTGCCCAAGTCGTAGATCTGGACGACGTTGGGGTGGTTCAACTGGGCGCTGGTCCGCGCCTCGTCCAGGAACATGTCGACGAACGTTTGTTGCTCGGACAGATGGCTCAGGATCTTCTTGATGACGACGAACCGGTTGAAGCCGGCCAGGCCTCGTTGGCGGGCGAGCCAGATCTCGGCCATGCCGCCGGTCGCGAGCTTCTTGATGAGCGTGTAGCGACCGAACTTCCGAACCGGCCCGATCAGCGATTCCGAAGCTCCTCTGGACTGCGGCTTGTCCACGCGCGGGTTTCGACTCTACTAGAGCGCCGAGAGCGACGGAACCGCGCAGGCCGATGATAACCCTAGGCACCGCGCTCGTGTTCGCATTGCTCGTCCCGTCGGCGGAATCCTACGAACCCATCGATGATGTCCGTCTGGACGAGATCGCGAAGGCGACGGGATTCGAAGCTCGGGCCGTCGAAGAACCGTGTCGGAAGGCGGGCCCCGCGGGGTGTGAGGTTCGCGCACTCGATGGGCTTCGGACCGACCTTCGGACGTCGTCGACGGTGCGGATCGGTGTCCTCGGTGATTCACACGTGGCTGCCGATTACATCACGTCCATGATTCGGCACCGCCTACAATCGTGCTGGGGGGAGGCCGGTCGAGGCCTGGTCCAGCCCGACCAGTCGCTTCGATTCGGAGGGCGACGGCTGAGGCGAAGCGGCTTTCGGCGAGAGCGCGTGGTCGAGGCCCGAGGGGTCGGTCGCGCGTACGGCCTGACTGGCAACGCCTTGGTCTCGGCGGGGCCGGCATCCTCGTCCTACCGAGTTCGCCCGACGGATACGTGGGTACGTCTTTACATCGAGTCCGGTAACGCGCCGGCCCGCGTTCACACGGGGACCGTTTCGCTCTCTCTGCCGGCGACGCCTCGACTGGTGGAGTGGCGGCTTCGCCCGCCGCCGGGGTCCGGAAGACTGACGGTCATGACGAAGGACCCGGGCCTGCGCGTGGTGGGCCTTTCGTTCGAGCGCGCGCAGGCTGGAGTCCAGGTGGATGCCGTCGGACCCGTGGGGGCCGAGGCGCGCGTGTATCTGCAGTTGGATCGACGAAGCTTCGTCGAGCATCTACGACTTCGGGACTACAGCCTGGTCGTGTTGCTCTTGGGCGGCAACGACGCGCACAAGATCCGAAAGGGATGGTGGACTATCGAACGCGTCGACCGACAGTTTCGCCGGGTCGTAACCGTCCTGCAGGCGGCGCTTCCCGGCGCATCATGCCTCCTGGTGTCGCCGATGGATGCGGGCCGCAGGGTCGATGGCCGGATCGTGGGTAAGCCCGCAATCGACGAGGTTCGCGATCGAATGCGCCAGGTCGCCATCGACCACGGGTGCGGCTTCTGGGATCTGTTCGAGGCCATGGGAGGCACCGGCTCAGTGGCGCGATGGGTGCGCGCTCAAGCGATGAACTCCGAAGATCTCGTCCATCCCCGGCGGTCGGCGGCAGACCTGATCGGGCGGGGCTTCGCGCGGGCGCTGGTCGAGGCCGTGACGGCCGAGGACGACCTGGCATGTCGGTGACGAGAACCAAGCGGACGAAGCATCCGCTGCCGGACCCCGGCTGGCCGACCGCCGCCGAAGCCGGCGACGCGATGCTCTTTCAGCCGATCGATGTGGGGCCGATCCGCCTGGTGGAGCGTACCTGGGTGCCGGCGATGGTGCCCTGGCGGGCCGCCGAGGAGGGATCGGTCACGCCCGAGCTGCTGGCCTGGTACGCGCGATTCGCCGCGGGGCAGCCCGGGGCGATCGTCGTCGAAGCGACGGGGGTTCGCGACGTGCCCAGCGGTCCCTTGCTGCGGATTGGCCATGACCGTTTCCTGGAGGGACTGAGCCGGTTGGTCGACGTGGTGCAAGAGGCGAGCGGGGGCCGGACCCGGCTGTTCATTCAGCTCATCGATTTCCTCATGGTCAAACGCCGTCCTCCGGCCGAGAAGTACTTCCGTCGCTTCCTTGAAGTGGACGATGCGCTGCGTTCGCGGGTTCGAGACGTGGTGGGCGACCAGCCGTGGATCCGGAGCCCGGAAAGCGAGTTCCGGCAGCACCTCCTCGACGGCGGACCCGAGCTCTGGCCGCGGGCCTTGACGCCGCGGCAGCTGGATGACCTCGAGCGTGGGTATCGAGAGCGGGTCACGGACATGCACCTGCCGCACGTGGCCGAGCTACCGCGAGTCCTGCCGGGCATCTTCGCTGCTGCGGCTCGTCGCGCCGAAGCGGCGGGCTTTGACGGCGTCGAACTGCACTGTGCCCACGCCTATACGCTCGCCTCCTTCCTTTCGAAGACCAACACGCGTTCCGACGGCTACGGCGGAACCATCGACGGACGTTTTCGGCTCCCGGCCGAGGTCTGTGGGGCGGTCCGAGCCTCCGTGTCCGGGAAGACGGCCGTCGGCGTTCGCTTTCTCACCGATGAAGTCATCACCGGCGGATCGCGAGTCGAAGATGCCGCGGACTTCGGCGTCCGCTTTGCCCGGGCCGGGGTCGATTACCTTTCGCTCAGCAAAGGTGGACGCTTCGAAGACGCGAAGCAGCCGAGGGTCGGATGGGCCGTCTACCCGTATACTGGGCCCTCGGGTCACGAATGTATGCCGACCGTCTATGCTTCGGGCCGGGGGCCCTTCGGCCGCAACCTTCCCCTGATCCGGGAGGTTCGACGGGCCGTCCGCGGCGCAGGTTTCGAGGTCCCCGTGGTTGCTGCCGGCGGGTTGAGCACGTTCGCTCTTGCGGAGGGTGCTCTGCAGCGAGGTGACGCCGACATCATCGGCTCGGCGCGCCAGAGCCTGGCCGACCCCGATTGGTTCGCGAAAGTGCGCTCGGGAGCGGGTCAACAGGTGCGCCGCTGCGTGAAGACCAACTATTGTGAAGGGCTGGATCAAGCGCACAAGCAAGTCACGTGTCGGCTCTGGGACCGCAACTTCGAGGACGGACGTGACGGCCTCCTGCTGTCCCACGACGGCAAGCGACGCCTGGTCGCTCCCCCGTGGAAACGCTGACGGCCGGAGGACTCAGGATCCGGGGGGAGGCTCTTTGGGCCGAGGCGTTCGGCTCCTCCCCACTCGGCGCCGGCGCTCCTGGAGCTGCCACCGACGGGCCGCCTGCCACGCTTCGTCGCGGCTGGCGTAATACTCGGACCGGGTTTCTTCGCTTCGTTCGACCCGCCAGTAGAAGCCGCGCTCGTCCCGACACACCTCCACATCCGGCGGCTCGACCTCGTCCATGACGACTCGGCTAACGGCCGCTGTGACGGCGAACAAGTCGGCCTCCGGACTTGACGTCTTGATCTTACCGAGGCCGCCAGAGTTTTACCGAGCCTCCAGCTAACCTGCCCGAACCTCGTCGGGGATACGCAGCACTCGCAGCCGACTCGGATCCCGCTCCCGAAGAAAAGAATCGTCCTCCGGGGACAGGGGACCCTGGTGTGCGACCAATACTTCGGCGGTTTCGGGAAGCCGTGACAGAATGGTCTGCAAGACCGCGTGTTCGCTTCGATGTAACGCCTCCCCCGGAGCGAGGAAGCGACAGATCAGTCGCCGAGCGTCGTACTCGATCAGAGCATCGAGTCGGAAACGCTCCGAACCGAATCCGATCAGCTCGCCGAGCTTGATGAGGCTCGGCGGCTCCTCCCCGGTGAGAGTCCACATCACTCGTCGGGCTGCGGTCAGCTTGAAGAGGAGCATCCGCCGCTCGTCGTCCTGCGCCTGCTGCAGAGCGGACCAGATGTCTTGCGGGGCGGCGGACGGTCCGTTGAATGCGCAGCGCGTGATGCCCAAGTCTTCAGTGCCCGGATGGAGCGGGCTGCGCTGCTCCACCAGCTCTTCGACGTCTCCGTCCTCGATTCCGAAGGCGACCGCGAGGCTGGCCAGCACCACGCGTTCTTCCTCGGTGAGCGGACGGCTGCCCCCGATCACCCGGGCAGCGATGGAGAGCGCGAGTAGCTGTCGGGGCCTGTCCTGCAGCTGCTCGACGACCCGCGCCCGGGCATCGAAGAAGAGGGGGGCCTCTTCCGCGAGAACTTCGGCCGCGTGGACCACTTCGTCCCAGTCGAGGCCCTGAAGGTCGGGGAAGTCTCGGACGGCCCGTCCGATTCGATCCCATTCATCCGGGCCGATGTCGCCGTCGGCGAGGGCCACCATGAGGAGAACCTCTAACAGAGGACCCGGGTCCGGTTTGGTGCTGGACCAGGCGCCCCACAGGCTTTCGAGCAGGCCGCTCACCCGCCAGCATTATCCGCACCCGTGCCCGCGGCGCCAATGTCCCGCTGCGAAAACACTTGGGAGGGTCTGGGCGGTTGGGGTAGGTCCCGGCCTCCGGTGGCCGGTTCGTCCAAACATCGTCGAAGACTTCAAGAGGACCTGGCGCAGCTGACCAACGCCGAAGGCGCCCGCACCGACGCCATGGCTCAGGTTTCGCGCCAACTACGGACCGCGGCTCGCGTGACCGGTATCGCACTCGTCGTCATATGGCTGGTCTGCGTCGCCCTGTGGTCGGGCCTCGAGTCGACGATACCTCTATTCGTGGCCGGCAGCTTGACCATCGCGGTCGCGGTCGTCGCCGTCCTGGTACGCCGAAATCTCGTGAAATCTCAGGAGCTCGGCGATCTGGCCGCTGCGGCCGGCCTGGACCCGGCCGAGCGGGCGCAGCGCATGGGGAAGCTCGAAGGGCGAGTCGATAAGGGGGACGCCGCAGCCATCCTCACGATGGCCCAGCTCCAGATGAACGACGACCCGAGGGCCGCTCTGGTCACGCTGGAGCGCGCAAACCTCGACAAGACCCAGAAGATGATCGCGAACCAGGTCCGGGCTACCCGAGCGATGATTCACCTGAACCTCGGAGAGGTGAAGGCAGCTCGCGAGCTCGCCGAAGTGGTCGAACTGACCAAAGCGCCGGATGCCAAGACCCGGGCCAACCTCGCCAGTGTCGTTGCCGAGGCGTGGGCTCGCTCGGGCAATCCGATCGAGGCTTCGGAGCTTCTCGATAAGTACGATCCCGAAGAATCGCAGTATCAAGACCTGAAGATCCAGATCTGGCGAGCTCGCGCCTTCGCCGAGGCGCACCGCAAGCGCCTGCCGGGAATGCGCAAGGCGCTCAAGGAACTCGAGGGCATCAGCCCGCAGCTGCTCGCGGTCTTCGTCGGCCAAAAGCGCGTTCATCCTCTCCTGCAGCAGGAGGCGCGAAAGCGCCTGGAGAAGACCGGCATGATTCCGCGAGCCCGTATCCAAGGGCAGAGGCGGTGACCGTCGGCTCACCCTCGTGGGGGAGCCAAGACCATATGCGTCCGCTCGACCGACGATACGAAGTGAGCGGTTAGGCTCAGATTCTCGTCGAGCCGCAGCTCCAGGCCGAAGTCGGTCCCCGCCAGGAAGTGATGGCCAGGAACGGTAATGATTCCCAGGACCTGACGTTCCGAAGAGGTGATGTCCACCCCCTGCCAAAGACCCATGGATAGACTGTTCCCCGGCTGAGGGATGGGCACCGGAATGCGACGCGTCGCCGGTAAGGCCTCGTTCGTGCCGAAGACGAACTGCGTCTGACCGCCGGGGAAGACCACTCCCACGGGCACCGACAAGACATCCAGCAGCACCGCGCCCGCCAGGTCGGTCTCGCTGCGCGCCACGAGCGCGGCCCCGTGGGCGACACAGGTATCCGGGTCGAGGTGGGTCAGGGGCGTTTTACCCAGTGCCTCCGCGATCCGTCGCCGGACCAGCGGCATACGCGACTGACCACCGATCACGACCACATGGTCGAGCTGTTCGGTCTCCATGCCCGCAGACTGGATGGCCTTTTCGACGATGCCGATGCATCGCTCGACCAAGGGAGCCGTGAGACTCTCGAACTCGCGTCGACTCATCGTGTAGCGGAGATCGAATGAGCGCCCTCGGCGGTCGATGCCGACCATCGGTACGTCGATCTTGGCCTCGGTCTCGGTGGACAGCGTGCACTTGGCGGCCTCCGCGGCGTTGAGGATCCGCTGAGCGACGACCGGCTCTTCGCTGGGATCGACGCGGTAGTCGTCCTGGCAGTGCTTGACGATGCGCTCCATGATGGCGCGATCGAAATCAACTCCGCCCAGGAAGCTGTCTCCGCCGGACGCTTTGACGTCGAAGATGTTGTCGGTCAGCTCCAGGACCGTCGAATCGAAGGTTCCGCCTCCCAGGTCGAAGACCAGGGCTCGACTGTCCAGATTGTGGTTCATGGCGAAGGCGATGGCGGCGGCCGTCGGCTCGTTGACGAGCCGCAGGACGTCGAGGCCGGCGGCGGCTCCCGCTTCTCGTATGGCGTCGCGCTGACCCTGTCCGAAATGAGCGGGCACGGAGATCACGCATCGCCGGACGTCGGCGCGAAGTGCCGCCGCGGCTTGTCGTCGAACCTGGTCCAGAACGAGTCGAGCGACCTCCAGGAAGGGCACGACGCGCCCGTAGACGACCGCGCCCAGGCGTTTGTTCGGGTCCTCGTGGACGCGATAGGGGAAGCGGTCGCGGTATCGGTTCACATACTCGCTTTGTTCGCGGCGCCCGAGAAAGCGCTTCCACCCATGGATGGTGGTGAGCGGGTCCGTGAGCAGCATGTCCTTCGCCAGCCAGCCGACGAGCGGAAGGTCGGGATTCTTGAACGATACGACCGAAGGGAGGACGGGTTGCTGGCGGCCGTGTAGGATCGACAAAGGCCCGGGACGGTCCGGTCCGAAGGCTACGGCAGCCGTGTTCGTGGTACCGAGGTCGATGCCGAGGACCCAGTCACCCGTGGTCATGATTCCGACTCGACGTCACCCGAGCCTGGCGCGCGGGCAAGCCAATGTTCCCCAAGGCTACAGGATTTCCGAGAGGACCTGCAGACCTTGGCGAATCTCCCGCGACTCGGTGTAGGGCGCGGGACCGAAACGGAGGAGGTCCGCGCGCGCGTCGGTACGTACGCCCCGCTCTCGCAGACGCTCCTTCAGCTGGCGGGCGTCGGGCCGTCGAAAGCTCACGAAACCGCCGCGCGCCTCCGGGTCTCGGGGCGTGGCCAACCCCAGGCCCCGGGCAGCCAAGGCGAGCTCGTCGTACCCTTCGATCAGCAGCTGCGTACGGTCCAAGGACGCCTCGCGCAGGACGGTGGGCGTGAGGCCTTCGGCGTCCATCCACGATAGGACGGCGCGGCTTCGGTACAGCGACGTCGGATCGAAGGTGGCGCCCAGAAAACGGTGGCGGCCCGGCCCGTAGGACACGGTATCCGCCGCTGCCTCCAAGCCGTCGAAGTCGGCGAACCATCCGGTATGCCGGGGTGAGAAATCGGTCGCCGCCGCCGGGAGCTGCAGCCAGCAGCAGCCCTCTCCCGATTGGGCGTACTTGTAGCCGCCGCCGGTCACGAAGACGGTGCCCGGCCACCGGTCGATGGCCAGAGAAAGGGCGTTGAATGAATGGTAAACGTCCACCAGGACCGGGACTCCGCGCTCGGCCAGGCCTTCGAGCAACGCGTCGAGATCCGTGAAGACGCGCGCGGTTGCGAAGAACACCTGCGATACCGCAACCAGGTCGGTCCGTTCTCGATCGACGGCGGCGAGCAAGCGGCGGACGAGGCTGGCGGGCTCGTGGGTGTCGACCCAGGAAACGCGCAGTCCGTCTTCGGCGGACCGAACCAGCTGCCGTCGAAGAGAATGAAACTCTCCGTCGGTGGTCACGACGCGCGCATCGGGGGCAAAACACGAGAGCAGTCGGTAGACGAGCTCGTGCGTGTTGGGTGCGAAGGCCAGGTCGTCCGGGCGGCTCGACCCCAAGCGAGCACACGTCAGCGCGGCGAAATCGGGAACGACCTCCTCGAAAACGACCCCCCACTTGTCGTCCATCCAGCGGGCCGCGTCATCGAAAGCGCGCAGCTGTGCTTCACGGGCGACATCCGGCCAGGCTTGGTGGCTGTGGGCGGTCAGCAGCGCCTGGCCTTCCTTGTCCTGAAGAAAGCGCCGATAGTGCGGTCGGAGCCGTTCGGCGAAGGCGTCGATGCGGGCCGAGAGCTCAGACACGTCGGTGTCCGTTAGACGCCTGGCTCGGTCCCGCCAAGTCTTTTCCCGCGCCGTCCGGAAGTCGAAATCGAAGGACATCTGGTGGGCTCGGATGATGGGATCTGACGGTGCTCGACTACAGCGTTGTTCGGCGTATCCAGAGCCGCTACGGAGACGCCCTCGACCACCGCATTCCCGGCTTTCGGATCGGAGACGTCGATTTCGACTTCGACCACAGTCGCTACCTGGTGGGCGTCATCAACCTTTCAACGGACTCCTGGTACCAAGAGTCGATCGCCCGGACGTCCGCCGAAGCCATCGAGCGAGGCATCAAGCTGATGGAGGAAGGGGCGACGATCCTCGATATCGGGGCCGAATCCACGCTGCCCGACGCCGAGCGCAAGGACGTGACGGCCCAGCTCGATGCGCTCCTGCCGGTGGTCGAGCCGCTCGCCCGCCGGGGGGCGGTGGTTTCGGTCGAGAGCTACCACCCGGAGGTGCTGGAGCAGTGCGCCAAAGCGGGCGCTCGGATCTTCAATCTCACGGGAATGCGCGAGGCGCCGGCCGTATTCGACCTGGCCTCGCACTACGGGGCGGCCGTCATCCTCTGCTATGTTCAAGGCGAGACCGTCCGGGACGTCGGCAACCTGGACATTGCGGAAGACATGGTCCCAAAGCTCGTCGACTACTTTCGAGACCTCCTCGATACCGCGGAACGCCATGGCGTCACCAATTGCTTCGTCGACCCTGGACTCGGCTTCTACTACAAGAACCTCGAGGATTCCCGGCAGCGCGTGACCTATCAGTTCGACACGTTTCTCAACGCGTTTCGCATGTGGGAGTTGAACAAGCCTGTCTTCAACATCGTGCCGCATGCACCGGAAGCCTTCGGCCCGAACTTTCGGCGGTCGGCCGAGCCGTTCTTCGCCGTGTGGGCGCTGCTGGGCGGAACCCACGTCATCCGTACGCACGAGGTCGCCGCGTTGAAGCGGGTCCTCACGGCCATGGAGATGTACCGTCCATGACCGATGCCGCCCTGGTGACCGCTTCCAGCAGCGGCTTGGGAGCATCGCTGTCGCGCTTTCTCGCGGCGCGGGGATTCACGGTGTTTGCGCACTACCGTTCTTCCAGCGAGGCCGTGCAGCGACTCGAGGACGAGTTTGGCTCGGCGATCGTCCCTCTTCGCGCAGACCTTACGCTGTCCGAAGAACGAGCGCGGCTGGCCCGCACCATCGACGATCACGGGGCATCGTTGCGCGTACTCGTCAACAACTTGGGGATCTATACCGAGCAGATGCTCGAAGACATCGACGATCAGGTGTTCGATCGGGTCTTCCGCGCCACGTGTACCGCGGGATTCGACCTCGTTCGGCGCCTGCGACCTCGGCTCGAGGCATCGGCGCCATCGCGGGTGATCAACATCGGCGACTCGGGTGCCGACCGAATCGAGGCTCGCCGGCAGGCGACCCCGTATCACATCGCAAAGCTAGGCGTTCACGTCTTGACCCGCACGTGGGCGCAGGTCCTGACCCCGGCCGGCATCACGGTGAACATGGTGTCACCCGGTTTCTTGGAGAACAGTGTCGGGGAACCCGGGGAGGCGATCCCGGCCGGGCGAACGGGCTCGTTTTCGGATATCGAGGCGGCGGTCGCGTTTCTCCTTTCGCCCGAGGCGAGCTACGTCTCGGGCACGAACATCGTCGTTTCCGGCGGCTGGAATCTAGGCTGAAGCCGTGCCGTCGCTCGAGGTGGTCGTAGCTGGTAATGTCGGGATCGATACCAACGTTGCTCTACCCGTCGACTTCATCCCCGCGCAGCTGGCCACGGTCGAGGCGGCATTCACGGACAACGAGGACGGGATCGGGCAGGCGGGGGGCTACAGCTCGCTGGGCTACGCCAGCCTCGGTCGCCGCGTGGGATTCGTCGGGTATGTCGGCGATGATCCCTTGGGCCGGTGGATCGAGGGCGCGTTGGATCGCGCGGGGGTCGAACTCCTTCTGTTCACGGATCCAGCGGGCACCAGCCGCAGCATCAATCTGATGCGCCCCGACGGAACCCGCAACACGTTCTACGACGGGAAGTCTCACCTCGAGCTGGAGCCCGACCTCGATAGGTGCGTGGCCTTTCTGGCCGGCGCACGGCTGGTCCACGTTCACTTGGCGAACTGGTGTCGGCGGCTCCTGGCGCCGGCCCGAGCCGCGGGCCTTACGATCGCCGTCGACCTGCAGGACGTGCCGTCGCCCGACGACCCGTATCGTCGGGACTTCATCGAAGCCGCCGACATCATCTTTGCTTCGGCCGTTCAGGCCGATGACGCACGACGGCTCGCCGAAGCGCTCGCGAACAAGAACCCGCAGGCCGAGATCGTTCTCGGCCGGGGCGCGCGGGGCGCATCGCTCCTGACGCCCGGTGCTGGCTACCGTGAGGCTCCGCCGGCCCGAATGGAAGCTCCGGTCGTCAATACGAACGGTGCCGGCGATAGTCTGGCGGTCGGCTATCTCGTGGCTCGGATTCTGTCCGGGTTCGATGCGGATCGGTCTCTGCAGTGGGGCCAGACGGCGGCGCGCTTTGCATGCGCACACGGCGGTGCGGGAACGCCGCGCCTCATACGCGAACCAGAGCTGATGGCCATCGTCGGGCAGGGCGCCTGACGCTCAAGCCGTCCAGATACCCTGCAGGGGTCGACGACTCGGTTCGAGCGTCAGGTCTCGGATCCAGGTTCCAGCCGGTTGGACCAGAAGGAAGAATAGCAGGGCCAAGGCTCCTCCGGCGGTCGAGATGGCGCCGAAGAGGGGCGGCGTGAGACAGAGGGCCGTGATCGCTCCCGCGAGGGCGACAACCCCGAGGGAGAAGGTCTGGAGCCGAGTCACGGCGGCTCGTGCCCATCGGCGAGGGTCGATTTCGCTGAAGACGAGTGGGTACGAACCGCCAGCCCCCACCGTCCAGTGGTCGCCGTTGCGGGAGAAGTCTCCGGCGACGAAGACGATGTCGTCGGGCTTGAGAGTGACTTCGATGTTCCGAAAGAAGCCTTTTGCTTTCGTCGCCTCGGCGTAGACCGCGTCGAATCGATCGCGGTCGGGGCAGCGCGCCAGTGCCTCTTGGTGTTCGCGCGAAGGCCACACGTCGTTCGCTGGGTCGGGTCGGATGGTGAGTCTTCCACCGTCCCACTCGGCCTCGCCCCCGAAGACTTCACCGTCGTACGCACGGTCGTGCCAGCCCACGGTCGCGCTGCGGGCACTCCATCGGCGCCCCCTTTGCTCGACGCGATGGCGAGCTACCGCGCTCTTCGGTCCGCGACCCGCGACCAATCGAGCCCGAACGTAGCCGTGGCCCTCGGCTGACCCGTCGAAGCGCGGTGGCCATCTGTTTCGGCGTATCCAGGTGGCCCGCAGCCAGGCGACCGAGACGATCAGCAATACGTTTGTCCAGAAGATGGCCAGCGCGAGGGCTCCCAGCCAGGTATATGGGATCACGCTACGGCCCGGCGGAAGCTTCAGCCTGGGCCAGCCGGTCGGCTCGCGGAGCCAAGGAGCTTGCTTGGCCTTGCTCCGCGGCCGCTACGTTCAGCGGCTCGGGGCGCAAGAAATGCAGGACATAGGTGCGCATCAGGAAGCCGACCATGCTGGGTTCATCGAGGCTCGGATCGATCCGAGGTTTGACTTCGCGCTCGTGCGCCTCGTGCAGAACCGACCAGTGCAGGCCGGCCCGGTTGTGATGGATCGTGTGGTAGCCGTTGTTGCACATGATCCAGTTGAACCATCGGCCAACGAAGTTTCGGGAGTGATTCCACTCGCTCGAGACGTCGCATCGGTCGTGCTGGATGAGGTTGATGCGCAGGATGCCGCGCGCACCCCAAAGCTGAGGGAGGACGATGAAGAAGAGCGTCGTCCAGAAGTCGAAAACTGCCAGGACTCCGGTCAGCCCGAAAGCGAAGATCGTTTCCCGTCTGTACTGGCGACGGAACGCCTCCCGACCGGCTACCGCGGCCCACCGCTGCACGCCGGCGAACGTGTTGGGGCCGGCCACGTTGGGAAAGTGGATCAGGTTCAGCAGATTCCAGCGAAAGTTCACGTTCTCCGGGGCTGCCCAGTCCGGCCGGCCGTCGTCCTCGAAGTGGTGATGTACGAGGTTGTGAGAGGGCGTATTGGCGGAGGCGGGGTAGAGATTCCCAAAGCTCAGGGCCAGCTTGAAGGCGTCGTTCAGGTGCCTGGAGTGAAAGATGCCTTGGTGCAGGTGATTGTGGATAACGACGGCGTTCAAGAAGCTGAAGTAGCCGGCCGCCAGCAGGCAGACCGGGTTGCGCATGGCCGGCACGAAATACATGCCGAACAGAAGGAACATGTACACGGCGATGATGCCGACCTGTCGCTTTTCGGCCGGGTGCCTCAACAGGCCCCGTTCGGCCCCGCTCATGGCGCTTGAGCTACCAGCGTTGCGCGGAGGCTTCAAGCCGATCATGTAGGCCCTCGGCATGCATGCAGGCCTGCAGGCTTGTCGTCAGCTCGACTGGCCCGCCCAACCGACTGCGTAACTCGGTTCGGACTGCGTAACTCGGTTCGCACCCAGCAGCGCCGCGACCGGTTTGGCCAACGGCGACGAGTTCGTTTACCATGCTCCCAAATTGAGGTAGCGCACCTCTCGCCCCTGGGAATTCTGACTTTCGTGAGCGCCATGATCGCAACCCTGAACTCGCTTCCCTACAAGCAGTTCCGACGGAACCGGCATTTCTACCTCTGGTACGACGGGACCTACGCGGTTTTCATCCTCGCGGCCATCGCCCTCATGGTCTATGGCGAGTGGCCGGGGCTCTTCGCCGAGTGGAACCCGTGGCTGCTCCTCTTGCTCCCGGTCCTCATCTACGCCCAGATCACGGCTCATCTGTTCATTCACAACGCCACCCACAAGAGCTGGCCGAAGCCGATCAATCGCTTGGTGGGAGAGCTGTGCGGCGTCTTCGTTCTCACTCGGTTCGCCTCCTGGGAGGTCGTCCACCAGCGCCACCACATCTATTCGGATGACGTCGAGAAAGACCCGCACCCGGTCATCCCGAGCTTTTGGAAGTTCGCGCTCAACACCATCGTGAACGTCGAGGTGCAGCTACAGAACGCGTACTTCGATTCGTTCGGCGACACGGCGGAGAACCGACGCTACGAGCGTGTACGGGCGTACGTGAGCTTCGCCGTAGGGATGCTTCTCCTGTACTCCTGGTATCTCTTTTGGGGGCCGGCGGGATTCTTCTTCCTCTTCGTACCGTCCGCGCTGCTGGGCGGCCTGCACGTCATCCACTTCAACTGGTGCACGCACAATGGGTTCTCGAAAGACCAAGACTTCCGTCCCGTGAACCTGGATCACGGTGTGTACTGGGTCGGAAATCGAGTCTTCTTCGGCATCTACTATCACGCCAACCATCACCGGCGTCCGGGTCTCTTCAACCCTATGCACATGCCCAACGGCCTTCCGGTCGAACCGCCGGGTGGGCGTTCACGAGCATCGGCCTAGACCCGGCGAGCCACCCAGACCCCTTCTTCTTCGAGCGCGTCGACCCTTTCCCACTCGATGGCGAGATCCCATGCCTCGAGTGCTGCCCGGGCCGCTCGGGCGGTGAGCCGATTCGAAATGAGGACGCGCAGCGGCCGACCCGCGGGCCACTCGATGCGCTGATGGGGGAGCTGGAAGGCCTGGCCGCTGTGCGGATCCGCCCAAGCGACGACCTGCCAGGTCTCGCCGTCGGTGCCGAGCGTGCGCGCCTCGAATCGCAGCTCGTAGGCGCCCACCGACAGGCCGAGCTCGGACAACGCTCCGGTCATCCACGCTCGGCCCGGCGCGTTGTCATACTGGGGCACGATCCGAGGAGCCGCCTCAGGCTGCGGGCCCGGTGAGAGGTTGAAGGATATCGCGATCCGGTCGCCGGTGCGGAGCCAGCGTCTCAAGCGATCTCCGAAGTCGGCGAGCTCGAAGTTGGGAACCATCCCAAAGGCCGTGAACAGCCGTGGCTCTTCATGGGAGCCGAAGGCCTCCGGCGAGAGTGCTTCCTCCAGGTCCATGACCCACGGATCCACCGCGGAGACGAGGGTTCGATTTCGGAGCGCGCTCTCGACGACGAGGGTCGGGCTCGTGTCGATCGGCATGTACGTTCCGACGTTCGGTCGAGCAGCGCTCAATAGGCGGTGGTCCTTGGTGCCCCCACCGCAGCCGAGGCTGACGTGGCGAAACCCAGGCGTCATGCCGTCGAGCGCTGCCTCGTAGGCAGCATCGTAGGCGGCCTCCGTCGAGGAATCGATGCGGGAGGGACTATACGCACCGTGGTAGGCCAGCCAGCGGTTGGCCTGGGCCCACGAATCGTACAGGAATCGGCCGGGCAGGCGGAGCTCGCGAAGGCCCTTCTCGAGCCGAGCGCGGACGGGTCCGGGATACTGGGACGGGTGGACAGCCAGGCGCATCACGAGGGTGCGCCGGCTTCCAGAAGGTCGGCCACCATCGCGCGGGCGACGGGATGGTAGCCTTCCCAGGCGGCCGCGTAGATATCCTCGGCCAGGGCCCGACCGTCCGGCCCACGAGCCAAGAGACCCGCGTAGAGCGGGCGCAGGTACTTCATCCGGCCCCAAGTGCTCAGGGCCTCGCGGATGGCCGGGTCAGCGGACTTGACGTCGGACGCCGCGGCCCGGGCCAACCACTCGGCCCGGATTTCGGAGTTGGTCGATGTACCGAGCTGGAAGGCCTCGTTTAGCCAGCGACACTGCTCTGCATCGATGGTCGTCGGCAGCAGCGACAACACGACTTGCCATTCCATGCTGCTGAGCTCCGCCAATCCGTCGGCGGGACGCTCATTGCGTCCGATGGCCTCGGCCAGAGCCTCCAGTCGGTCGAGGTCCGCGACCCGAGGCTCACGTATCAGTGCGGGCAGCCCCGGGGCAGCGATCCACGCATCGATGTCGACGCGCTCGCGCGCCTGGGGAAGCTTTTCATCGAGGAACGTCACGAACTGTTCGGTCGTGATGGACCGAAACCGGTGCTCGTCGATGTAGGCCCTCAGGAACGCGTCGAAGGCGGCCCGTCCCACCGTCTCTTCCAGCTGGAGGAGGAACAGATATCCCTTCTCGTAGGGAATGCTGGAGAAGACCTGGTCGGGGTCGCGTCCTTCGAGGTGCGTTCTCAGCGCCGTGAGCTGGGGATCGACGTTGGTGAGCCGGTTCAGATCTCGATGGAGATCCCGTCGACCGACCGCCGCCTGCAGGGACGCTTGTTTCGGCCCCTGGAGGGCCTCGATGATCCGACGCTCGGCGTAGACGGTGAAGCCTTCGTTGAGCCAGAAGTGCTCAGCGCTGGCGTTGGTGACGAGATTTCCGGTCCATGCGTGGGCGAGCTCGTGCGCGACGACGTTCACCAGCGATCGGTCTCCGGTGAGGAGGGTCGGCGTCAGGAAGGTGAGTCGCGGATTCTCCATCCCGCCGTACGGAAAAGAGGGGGGCATGACCAGCAGATCGAAGCGATCCCAGGCATAGGGGCCGAACAGGGACTCTGCGGTCTCGATCATCCGCTCCACTTCGCCGAAATCGGATGCCGCCTGGTTCAACAGCGGCTCCTCGGCGTACACGATGGAGCGAGGCCCGACCGCCTCCGAACGGAGGTCTCCAGCCGCGAACGCCAGCAGGTAGGACGGGATCGGTTGCGGCATGCGAAAGGTGAACTCGGTCTGACCGTCCACCTCCCGCGCCTCGCCCGGAGCTGCGGCGAAGACGCCCCGGACCTCTTTCGGCACCGTCAACCGTGCGTCGAAGGTGAACCGAATGCGAGGACTGTCCTGGCACGGCACGATCGAGCGGGCATGGATCGCTTGGCACTGAGTGAAAACGAAGGGATGAGTTCGGGCGGCCGTCTGCGCGGCGCTCAACCACTGAAGAGCGGTCGCGTCCGGAGAGGTCCGGTATTCGATCGAAATGCGGGGGCGGGTCGAGTACAGGCGGAGCCGGCGGCCGAGAACCGGGTCGTCCTCTCCCAATTCGAAACGAACGGAATCGCCGGAGTCGTCGATGATCGACCGCAGGGCCAGGTCCTTCGTGTCCAAGTCGACGTAGGCATCCGGGGCATCGGTTAGCTCGAAGGTGGCGATTCCGTGCAGAACCTGTTCCTCGAAGTCCACGCGCAGCTCCAGGTCGAGGTGGCGGATGTCGGGCTGGCCATCGTCGGCAAAGGAGTGAGGATCGGGGCGGCCCATGAGGCAGGCCTAGGCGAAGGGCTGCGCGAGGTCCAGAGTCGCTGGAATTCTCGGCCGGCCGGCGTATGCTGGGCGCCATGAGCACATCGACCTGGGCGGCAGCGCTTGCGTGCCTGTGCGTCCTCGCGTGTCGCCCGTCGGCGGATTCGGGCTCGCCCCCCACGCCCGCGGCCCCGACCGAGGCGTCTTCGGAGGTCGCCGCTCCGCGGGGGGTGGTGCCCGAGGACCGCGACCACGTCGATGCCGACGGCGTGGTCCGGCGGGGGCAGCCCCTGAGCTCGCAAGCGGCAATTTCGGTGCTGGCCGCCGACGAGCGAGCGGTGGAGCTCGAGGGGAAGACGGTCAAGATCGAAGGCCGCGTCGACAGCGTCTGTACGAAGAAGGGCTGCTGGATGGTCGTCACCGACGATGCCGGAACGACCCGCGTTCGCGTGACGGCGAAAGGCTACGGCTTCTTCGTCCCCCGGAAGGCACCCGGCCTCCGCGCCGTCGTCGAAGGAACCCTCGACGTCGAGACGCTCGACGTCGAGACCGCGCAGCACTTCGAGGATGACCGGGTCGCCGGAACCGACGAGCCGTCTCGCCAGGTCACCGAGCCCCAGCGCGAGCTCTCGGTCGTAGCTCGCGGCCTCGAACTCCATCAAGGCTGAGTCCCACTTCCGCAAACCCACGACGGTTGGTCGCTCGCGGTACGAGGGGGCTATCCGTCGATGCCGAGGCGGCGCATCTTGCGCCAAAGGGTCGTGCGATCGATGCCGAGAAGTTCTGCGGCCTTTGCTTTCTTGAATCGTGCCTCGCGCAGGGCCTGGAGGATCCGCTGCCGTTCGTCGGCGCCGATGACTCGACGTTCAGCCGAGACGGGCGAGGCTTTCGTCGACTCGGTGCCGCGTTCCAAGATGTGGCGCGGCAGGTGCTCGAGGCGAACCTCGTCTTCACACAGGAAGCAGAAATACTCGACCAGGTTCTTGAGCTCACGCACGTTACCCGGCCAAGGATAGGCCTCCAGGACGCTCAAGACCGTCGGGGAGAGCAGCTTGGGTGCCGGGCGACCCGGACGTTCGGCATTGATCAGGAAGTACTCGAGTAGGAGCTCGATGTCTTCGGGACGCTCTCGCAGTGGAGGGACGCGGAGTGGGACGACGCTCAAGCGGAAGAAGAGGTCACTTCGGAACTGGCGGTCGGCGATGGCTTCTTGGAGCGAGCGGTTCGCCGCCGCGATCACGCGCGCAGAAAACGGTGTCGACGCCGAGCCGCCGAGTCGTTCGAAGCGACGACTCTCGAGGACGCGGAGGAGAAGTGCCTGGTGCTGGATCGGGATCTCGGTCACCTCGTCCAACAGAAGCGTTCCGCCCTCGGCGAGCTCGAGCTTTCCGCGCTGGGTCTTGACGGCGCCGGTGAACGCGCCTCGTTCGTGCCCGAATAGTTCGGACAACAACAGGCTTCCGGTGAAGGTCGCGCAGTTGACCGCATAAAAGGGCTGCCGCCGGCGTGACCCCAAACTATGAATTGCTCGGGCTACGAGCTCTTTGCCTGCTCCACTCTCGCCCTCGACGAGGACGGACGCGTCGCTGTCGGCGACGTTCTCCAACAGCCGAAACAAAGATAGCATCTTGGGTGACCTCGAGATCATCCCCTGGAAACCGTACTGCCGCTCGATACTGCTGGCTTCAGGTCGATCGGTGTCGGCCGGGCGGACGAGCGCCATCAACTCTTCGCTGCCGTAACGAAGCGGAAGAAAGGCGATGCGGACGCGCGTGACCTCTCCACTGCTGGTCCGGACCGTTGCTTCAATCTTTCGGGCGGGGAGCTCCTCGATAGATGGCTGGTGGCCGACCTCTTCGGAGCTGAAGATATCGAAGAAGGTGCGGCCGAACGCTTCGCTCTTCATCAAGCCGGTGAGGCGCGTCATCGACTCGGAGAAGTCACGGATGCGCAGGTCGCCATCCAAAGTGACGACGCCTTCGGAGACGCTTTCGAGCAGGGTGTCGGTGCACCGTCGTTCCTGCAGCAGCTGGTGGTCCCGTTCCTTGAGTTCGTCTCGGTCGCGTACCTCGCGGGTCACGTCGCGAAACGCCTCGATGCCTCCAATGACTCGGCCTTTCGAGTCGCGGACGAGCCGCCCGTTCTTACGAAAGACTCTTGGCTCTGGCGTGTAGATGGTCACCTCGACGTCGTCGATGACTCCGGTCTCGTAGAGCCGACAGCGGCACTCGCATTGCGGGCAATCCAAGACCTCGGTGCAGCTCCGTCCGATCGCGTCCTCGGGATCGAGAGCGAGCACCTCGCGCGCTCGCGCGTTCGCGTGGACCAAGCGGCGGTCCGGACTGACAAACACGAGGGCTTCGGTCATGGCGTCTTGAACTCCAAGCCAGAAGTCGCGCTCCGACTGGCCGGAAGCCGCCACGAAACTCTCCAAACTCGCGTCGTGCGGTTTAATCACTCCGAAATCTTAAGTCTTTGGAATCACGACGTAAAGACTGCATGCAACGAACGGTTGTGCGAGCAACGGAAGGTTGCGCGGCCGTGCAACATGGTCCGCCGAAGTCCCGTGCTTGGCGGGCGATCCACGATGGCTCGTGCCTTGCTTCTGCTGGCGCCAGGCGGGGCGCCTTCGCCCGCGCTGCTGAGGAAGGGTGTCATGAGAAGCATTTTCAATCAGTCCACTTTGTCATTGGCCGTGGGCGCACTAACGCTGCTCGGGGCCTGCAGTAGCGACGACGGAAGCGGAACCGTCGTTCGGCCGGATGCCGGTGGCGGCGGCTCGGCCGACGCTGCGCCAGCCCCACCCAGCTGCGACCCCTCGTGCTCGCCCGACAACTGCCAGGCCTGCAGGATCGAAGGCGAGACCGCCACCTGTGAGTATCTGTGTGACGAAGGTCTGATGTGCGAGATGGGGCTGTGTAAGGCTCCCGAAGAGATCACGTGCGATCCCGTCTGTGGCGCCTGCGAAACCTGCGTGGTCGGCGACATCAGCGGGACGGCTTCCTGCGTGGAGAACTGCGGAGCCAACACGAGCTGCGAGGAAAACCTTTGCGTCGCCCCTCCGCCAGTCGAAGAAGTGAAGTGCGACCCGGCGTGCGGCGAATGCCAGATCTGCAGTCTCGTCGATGGAACGGCCGAGTGCGTCGACACGTGCGGCAGCGATGAAGCCTGCAACGCCGGACAGTGCGTTCGCGCCGGTTTTCACGCGCGGTTTGCCGCCCTCCAGGGGCCGTTCACGGATGGACCGTCTGTAACGGTCGCCTGCCTGGACTGCCATGAGGACGAAGCGGCCGAGATGCTCGAGAGCCCCCACTGGCTCTGGACCGGACCCACGCCGAACCTGGAAGGCAAGGAAGGCCGCATCGACATCGGGAAGAACAACCTCATCAACAACTTCTGCGTCGCCGTCCCGGCCATCGAGCCTCGGTGCACGCAGTGTCACGCCGGTTATGACTACAAGGACTCGAGCTTCAACTTCGAAGACATCACGAAGATGGACTGCCTCGTGTGTCACGCCGATCCGGCCTCCGGGTACGCGAAAGCCAAGAAGACCGGGGGCCAGCCCGAGCCCGCCGTGGACCTTCAGCTTGCAGCCCAGAGCGTTGGCGTCTCGACGGTCAAGAACTGCGGCAACTGTCACTTCAAGGCCGGCGGAGGCGACAACGTGAAGAAGGGCGACATCGGCTCGGCCCTAGCTTCGGCGACCTTCGAGTCCGACGTCCACATGGGCCGCGGGTTCACCTGCGCCAACTGCCACGCAGACGAAGATCATGTGACCCTGGGGCAAGGCGTTCACACACCGGTGACCCAAGGACGACTCGCTTGCGAAGACTGCCACAGCGAAGCGCCGCACGACGACGCCAACCTGGACGACCACGCCTTGGACGTCGCCTGTCAGACGTGCCACATCCCGGCCTTCAGCCGCCAGCAGCCGACGAAGATGGACTGGAACTGGGCCACCGCCGGAAACAAGACTCGTGGAACGAACGGCATCGAGAAGGATACCCTTCCCGATGGAACGGAAGTCGTCGTCTACGACTTCATGAAGGGTGACTTCGTCTGGGAGAAGAACGTGAAGCCCGTATACGGATGGCACAACGGTCGAGTGGACCACATGGTGCTGGAATCGCGGTTCGTCGAAGGCGAGGGTACGGAGGAGAATCCGATCGTCATTGCTCGGCCGCTCGCCGGCTACATCGACGATGATGCCAAGATCTTCCCGTTCAAGCTCATGACCGGCCGACAGCCCGCCCAGACCGCGGAGCGCTTCTTGATCGCTCCAGACCTCTTTGGGCCGGGAGGCTTCTGGGCCGGGATTCCCGACGCGGGCGATTACACACCCGAAGGTGTCCGCGACCTTTGGACCACGACTCTGACGCAAGGTGCGCAACAAGCCGGGCAGATCGGTGCGCAAGAGACGATCGCTCCTACGGACTGGGACTTCCTGAACACCGAGATGTACCTTGGTATCAATCATGAGGTAGCCCCCGCCAGCGAGGCTCTCGGGGCCACGGTCGAAAGCTGCATGGCATGTCATGGGGCCGAAGGCCTCGATTGGACCGAGCTAGGTTATGCCTGTGATCCCCTTGGCGACGCGGACGGCTGCGGTAGCCGCCACTGACGCCTCCCCTCAGCGAGCATGGCGGACCCGGCGCGTTCCGGGTCCGCCACCCCGGCTCATCCGAGGTGAATCGGTGTTTAGGGGTGAGTCGCCGCAGCCGACGGTAGTTCGATCGCCTTCGATGCGGTTACTTTCTCTGGAAGCCGATTCTTGTAGACCATGTAGTAGAGCACGGGCACCGCCATTCGGCTCACCAACAAGGATGCGATTTCACCGGCCATGAGCGAAATGGCGAGACCTTGGAAGATGGGGTCGAAGAGGATGACACCGGCGCCGACGACTACGGCCATTGCCGTCAGCAGCATCGGGCGGAATCGGACGGCTCCGGCATCGACCACCGCCTCGGCGATCGGCATCCCCTGGCGTAAACGCAATTCGATGAAGTCGACCAGGATGATCGAGTTGCGTACGACGATGCCGGCCCCGGCCATGAAGCCGATCATCGACGTCGCCGTGAAGAAGGCGCCCATCGCGCCGTGCGCTGGGAGAATGCCGACGAGCGAGAAGGGAATGGCGACCATGACGACCAGCGGCGTCACGAACGAACCGAACCAGCCCACCATCAGGATGTAGATGAGGACCAGTACCGCGCCAAAAGCGAGCCCTAGGTCGCGAAAGACCTCGAGCGTGATGTGCCATTCGCCGTCCCATTTCATGGCCGGTTCTCGGTCGACGAAGGGCTGGCTTAGATTGAAGAGTCCGACGCTCCCAACGGTCCCGCCAAAGTTCGCAGCGTCGAGGTGAGCCAGCTGCTCGTTCATGGCGAAGATGGCGTAGACCGGACTCTCCACGACGCCTGCTACGTCACCGATGACGTAGGAGACGGGCATGAGGTTTTTGTGATGGATCGTCTTCTCGTCGAGGCTGCGCTCGATCCTCACCAGCTCCCGCAGCGGAACCAGCGGCGGCGGCGCCCCTGGTGCTGGCTCGGGCAGCGCATTGGCGTCTCCCGAGCGCACGCGAATCCCGAGCAGATCTTCCGGGATCGTCCTCATGGCCCGCGGAACCTCGAGGACCAGGTTCACGTCCTCTTTGTCGTGCGGAGAGTGCACCAGATCGATCGACATCCCCTCGACCGCCATGCGCAGCGTTCGGGAGATCGTATCGGCGCTGACTCCATGAAGCGCAGCCTTCTCCTTGTCCACGACGAAGCGGGCGAGCTCTTGGTCGGCCTCCACGTACCAGTCGACGTCGACCACACCGGGCGTGCTTTGGAAGATGTCGCGAACCTCGGTAGCGAGAGCCTGGCGAGATTCGGACGTTGGTCCATACACTTCGGCCACCAGGGTCTGCAGCACCGGAGGTCCGGGCGGGACTTCCGCCACGGCCACGCGGGCGTCGAACGCATCTGCAATCTCGGCGATCCGTGGACGTACGCGCTTGGCGATCTCGTGGCTTTGCGCCGAGCGGTGGTGCTTGGCCGTAAGATTGACCTGGATGTCGGCTACGTTGGCCCCTTGGCGCATGAAGTAGTGCCGGACGAGTCCGTTAAAGTTATACGGCGCCGAGGTTCCGACGTAGATCTGGTAGTCGCGGACTTCGGGTTCGTCACGGATGACCTCCGCCATGTCTTTTGCCACTCTCGCCGTGTGCTCCAGCGAGCTGCCCTCGGGCATGTTCAAGATGACCTGAAACTCGCTCTTGTTGTCGAACGGCAGCATCTTCACTTTCACCCACTGGATGCCGACCAAACCCATCGACCCCAGCAGCAGAACGGTGATGAGGGTCAAGAATGCCCAACGCCATCGCGACGAGTCGATCAAGGGTCCCATCCACTTCCGGTAGAGGCGCGTGAAGATGTCCTGGGGAGCTTCGTCGTCGTGGCCGCCGCTTTGCTCGGGCTTCAGCAGCCGGATGGCTGCCCATGGTGTGACGATGAACGCGATCGCCAAGGAGAACAGCATGGCTGCGCTCGCCCCGATCGGAATCGGGCGCATGTAGGGACCCATCAATCCGCCGACGAAGGCCATGGGAACCACTGCGAAGATAACGGTGAAGGTCGCTAGAATGGTTGGGTTACCCACTTCATCGACGGCTTCGATCGCAACCTGCCAGCGCGGCCGACCGCGGTTCTCGGGGAGCCGCACGTGACGGACGATGTTCTCGACCACCACGATCGCGTCGTCGACCAAAATGCCGATGGAAAAGATCAAGGCGAAGAGCGTGATGCGGTTGAGCGTGAAGCCGGCCAAATAGAAGACCAACAGTGTGAGGGCGAGCGTGGACGGAATGGCCAACGCCACGATCCAGGACTCCCGCCAGCCGAGGGTCAGCAGGATCAAGAGCGAGACGCTGACCACGGCGATCCCCATATGGAAGAGAAGCTCGTTCGACTTCTCGGAGGCTGTTTCTCCGTAGTGCCGCGTCACGGCGACATCGATGTCCTCAGGGATGATCCAGCCCTTCAAGGCATCGAGCTTGCGTAGTACTTCGTCGGCGACCACGACCGCGTTCGTGCCGGGGCGTTTGGCCAAGGTGATGGTCACGGCCGGTCGCTGATCGGCGCGATCCGAGACCGCAGCCCCGTCCCCGTAGAAGACGTACTGAGTCGGGTCCTCGGCGCCGTCGGCGACTTCGGCGACTTCACGCAGGTAGACGGGACGACCCGCGACGACGCCGATGACGACGCTTCCCACATCCTCTGCTGTCTCGAGAAAGGCTCCGGTCTCGATGATGACTTCCTGGTTGCTCGTGGTCAGGCCGCCGGCCCGATACTGACGGTTGTGCTGCTGGAGCACGGGCACGATGCCCGCGGGACTGAGGTTGCGAGCCGCGAGCTTGACCGGGTCGACGAGGACGCGGACCGTACGCTGGGCCCCGCCGATGACCTGGGTTTCGGCGACGTTGGTTACCTGCTTGAGCGCCGCTTCGACCTCGGTCGCCAGGCGGCGGAGCTCTAGGTGATCATACCGGTGACTGTTGAGCGTGAGAGCCAGTATGGGAACATCGTCGATGGAGCGGAGTTTGATGAGCGGGGGCGAGACGCCATGGGGGATGCGGTCGTAGTTCGATTGGAGCTTGTGATTCAGTCGAACCAGGGCCTCCTCCGGCTCGGAGCCTACCTCGAAGCGTACGATGACCAGCGACTCCTCCGGTCGGGACATCGAATAGACGTATTCGACGCCAGGGACTTCCCAGAGAAGCTGCTCCATCGGTCGCGTCGCGCGCTCTTCCACTTCCTTCGCCGTGGAACCCGGCATGCGCACCATGACGTCGATCATCGGTACCTTGATTTGCGGCTCCTCCTCTCGGGGCAGCAATACGACGGCGGCGAGGCCGAGGAGGATCGACGTCACGATGACGAGAGGCGTGAGCTTGGAGTTGATGAAGGCGCGGGCAACACCGCCCGAGAACCCAACGTTGGATTCGCTCATGAGCGCGCCTCGATCGGTTGGCCATCGGCCAGAGACCTTGCACCCTCGACCACGACCGACTCGCCCGACTCGAGCCCGGACACGACCTCGACCATGTCATCGAAGCGTTTGCCGGTCTTCACGAGTCGCAGCTTGGCGCGGCCTTCATCGGCCACGAACACGATCTCCAGGGAACCGCGCCGCAGAATCGCTCTTTCGGGCAGACGGAGAACTTGGGTGCGACCGGTCGGAATCGAGGCTCGACCGAACTGGCCCGCGCGGAGGTCGGGAGACGAGGGCAGGTCCAGCTTCACCAGGAGCGTACGGCTGTTGGGGTCCGCCGCGGGAGCGATCTCGGAGACCGTGGCCTCCACCCGGTCGGCCGCGCCAGCCATGCGCACGGGAATCGGGGCGCCGATGCCGACGAAACGGCTCAGTGCTTCTGGGACCGCGACCTCGAGCTGTAGGTTCGTGGGATCTTCGATCTCGATGAGCGGGCGGCCGGGGGAGGCCAAGTCACCGACGTCGGCGAGCTTGTGCGTCACCCGTCCGGCGAAAGGCGCGCGTACTTTGGCGTAGTCGAGGATGCTTCGTGCCTCCTGGAGATTCGCCTTCGCAACCTCGTACCGAGCGTTGGTTGCTTCGAACTCCTGGGGTGTGACGGCGTCTCTCGCGCGCAGGCGCTCGAACCGGTCGCGGTCGGTCTTGGCTTGGTGATAGACCGCCTCGGCCTGACTGAACTTGGCCTTGACCTCGGCAACGTCGAGCTCGGCAACGAGCTGCCCCGACTTCACCCGGTCGCCGAGCCGCACGGGCATGCGGCTGATGCGTCCGCTGACTTTGGCCTCGAGCGTTGCCCGCAGCTTGGCCCGGACGGTGCCGACCACCTCCTGGGTCCCCTGTAGCCCCTGGGCGGCGATCGTCTGCACCCGTACGTTTACGGTGGGCAGCGGGGCGCTGGTCGTCGGGTGGGGGTGCTCGGCTTCGCAGGCCGACACGAGCGTCCCAGCCGTCAGCAATACCACTATGCTTCTCATCGTCATTCTCCTGCCGTCGTCATGGGAAGGCCGAGCGCCTTGCGATAGGCGGCCACGGCGATCCATCGGTTAGCTTCCGACTCTGCGCGTCGAACCCGGGCTCCGGTAAGCGCGGTTTCGGCGTCGATCAACTCGTTGGAGAGAGCCAGTCCTTCCTCGAACCGAGCGCGCGCGAGCTCTGCACTCTCCTCGGCCAGCTCGATCTCTCGCTCGGTGACGCGCAAGCGTTCCTGCGCATCTTCAAAACGGATGCGGGCCTGCTCCGCCTCGAGACTGATGTCCTGTCGGAGCTTTCGGTAGCGCTGTTGAATCACTGCGCTTTCGGCCTCAGCCCGGCGCACGTTCGCCCGGGTCGAAAAGCCATCCCAAATCCGCCAACCCACGACGAGGCCGGCGACGAAGGAGCCGGTGTTCCCGTCATTTACGAAACCGTGGTTGAACAAGAGTGAGCCCACGGCATCGATCCGCGGCCAATATCCGCTACGTGCGCCTTTGACCTCGAACTGACGTTGTTCGAGTTCGTGCGCGAAGGCCGAGAGCTCGTGTCGGGCGTCGATGCCGACGTCACCCTCGGGAGGTCGCAGGTCGGCCTCTGCTTCGATTATCTGCAGCGGCCCCGCTTCGAGGCCCATGACGTTCCGGAGAGCCTCGAGGGCGAGGGCTTCGGCGTTCCGCGAACGGATCAGGCTCTCCTTGGCTCGAGCGAGCCGCACCTCTACGTCGAGCAAGGTCTGCCGGAGGAGGGTGCCGCCGTCGAAACGCTCTCGAGCAACGCGTACGCTGCCTTCGAAAGCCGCTACTTCAGCCTGAGCGGCCCGCATGAAGCCTCGGGCCTTCGAGACGTTGAAGTAGGCCTGGGTGACCATGAATCCGAGCGCGTTGCGGATGGCGGCGGCCTGGTCTTCCGACGCGGCCCGACCGGCCTGGGCTGCCTTGCGTGCGGAGAACCGGCTGCCTCCGACCCAGATGGGCACCTGGAAGGTGGCGCGCAGATTGAGGTCGTCGACGGCGTCCAGATTGTTGAAATCGATGTCCTGCTCGAAGGAGCTCTGATTGACGATGGCGGCGAAGGTCTGAGCGGGGTTGCTGGTGCCGAAATAGGAAGCACCCACGTCGACGACCGGGCTGAAAGTCGCGTCCACGGCTTCGATGCCGGCATTAGCGACCCTGATCCGTTCGAGCGCTGACTTTGCGTCCGGGCTGTTTTCTTGGGCGAACGCGATCGCTTCCTCCAGGGACCATTGTTTGACGGTGTCTTGATCGGGGGCCGGGTCGGCGGCCGCCAAGGCCAGCCACACTCCGACGGTAGCAAACGGCGTCATTTCATGAAATGCATATATTCGTGTATATGCATAGTCAATCGTAAGATGGCACGGAGTCGGGCCGGATAGGGGCTCCTTCATTCGAAGAGCGGGGTCGAAGGCTGCTGGAGCTGACGCTCGATGGAGCCACAGACCGACTCGCACAGCGTCAGGATCGATGGGTCGGCGATCGAGTAATAGACCACCGTTCCCTCTTGTTCCCGTCGCAGTACGCCTCCGTCCATGAGGCGACCGAGCTGGCGGGATGCGGTCGGCTGGGGGCAACCGACCGCATCCGCGATGTCACCGACCGACATCGGGCCGTCCTTGAGGAGATAGAGCACGCGTAAGCGAGCAGGGTCACCCAGGAGCTTGAACTTGCGCGCCACCTCTTGGAAGCCGGCTTCCGTCAGCCGCCGGGACCCCAGCTTTTTGCGTCGGGCAGGATTCGAGCGAGGAACCGAACTCATCGGGTTGACTATATGATTATTTGTGAATATTTCAATACCGATATGAACGTCGACCGATTCGTCTTCGCTTTCGCCGGCCTCCTCATCATGGCCAGCCTGCTGCTCGGCTACCTCGTGCATCCGGCATGGCTGCTGCTCACGGCATTCGTGGGCCTCAACATGTTCCAGGCCGCGTTCACCGGCTTCTGTCCCCTGGCTCGCATCGTGCGTCGCCTCGGCCTCGAGCCCGGCTCCGCTTTTCCGTCCTGAGGGGCGATCAGACCGCGGGAAGGTCGGGCGCGCGCGGAGCGTGCAGAACGTGGAACGCCGTGACCGCGAGCGCGACGTGCACGTTCAGAGAAGCACCCTTTCCGTACATCGGAATGAATACTCGGCGTGTGCATCGGGATAGGACCTTGGCCGGCAGTCCATGGTCCTCGTGGCCGACGACCAGGCAAACCTTCGGACCATAGGAAGCCAGGTGATACGGCTCGGCATCGGATGCGATCTCGACCGCAGTCGTGACCCACCCGGTCTCATCGAGCGCCGAGAACTCCGCCTCGAGGTCGTCCACGGAGCGCCAGTCGACTCGCCGGTCTTTGGCTCGGCCGACCTTGGTGATGAGCTTGTGCGGAGGCTGGGGCGTGATGCCGCTCAGGAGAACCTGCTCGGCGTGAAGGGCATCGGCGATACGGAACGCGCTCCCCACGTTGACGGGGTCTTCCACGTCGTGGAGCAGGAGCTTCAGCCGGCGTTCGGGTCGCGGCTGGGCTCGCATGAAGCGTTTGATTTCCGTCCGTCTTTGCGCGGCCACGACCATTCCTCCCGACCCAGACGTGCGGGACTCCCTCGCTTCTGCTAGCGTGCGCCCCGCCATGGCAACAACCGATCGTGAACGTGCATCCCTCGTGGGTATGCTCGTGGTGTATGGCGGGCTCGTCGTCGGGACCGCCGTCGCTGGTACCATCGTCGGATGGTGGCTGCCCGCCGTCCTCCGGTAGCCGCCGAACCCCAAGGTCTTGAAGAGCTAACGGCACAAGAATTAGTTCTGGGAGATCGCGGCCAAAGTACGAAATCAGGGCGGCATCTATTCAGCGAAGCTTCTCGACGAGCCCTCGGCGGCCTGAGTACCGGGCGCTCGTCCAGCGATGCGCATGGCTGGTCGGAACCGCTCGGTTCCGGGAACCGTTCGGCTCTACCTTCGGGTTTGCTCTTCGCTATGGGGCGCGCAGATGGCGTCGCCCCGGCAGTAGTGCGGAGTCGGGGCGAGCCAACGCAGCGTACTTGGCACGACCGATTCGCCTTCGATAGCTTCGGCGCCCGAGGGGTCGAGGTGAACATGTATAGATTCGTGACGTTCTTGGCAGTCGTGGCTGTAGGGCTGGCGGCGTGCGGGATCGATGATTCGAGCACGAGCGGCTCGGCTTTGAGCGGCACCACGCTCGGTCGGGGAGCTGATGATGCTGGTCGGCGTGATGCGATCGGGAGCGCCGATGCGGGCCCGAGAACGTCCGATGCGGCGCCGAGTCGCGATGCCTCCGGGCGTGTTGACGCCGGTGTCGCCCGGGACGCGACGATGCAGCGTGACGGCGGCGTCATTCGCGATGCGAGCCAAGCGCGCGACGTCGGTGGGTCGCCGGTCGACGCTGGCTCCCAGCGCGACGCATCTCCGGTCGACGCGGGACGGATGCCAGACGCCGGCCATGATGATTGCGATTGCGATTGCGATGACGATGACGACGACTTCGAAGACGACGAATGCGATGACAACGACTGCGATGACAACGAATGAAAAGACAACGAAAGCAAGGACAACGACTGAGAAAGCG
>CAYYOT010000021.1:40453-66610 GCA_964473255.1 uncultured Myxococcales bacterium
CCGCCGCAGTCCTCGCGTCCGACGCCGATTACGACCTCTTCGATGACGTCGATTCCGATGACGACGACTGCGATGACGACGACTGCAGGCGCAGCAAGTGGCGTGAGAAGCTGCAGAAGTGGCGAGACAAATGGCGAAAGTGGCGCGATAGGCGGGGCGGTGGCGGCGACTAGCGGGCTTTGATCTTCCGGTACCCCGGGGCCCGTACTCGACTCGGACTCGGCGCCCCGAATCTCTGTTCATTTGCGCGGGCCCATCATGCTAAGCGCGTCCGGGATGTCCGACGTGGTCATCCGGGGAGGCCTGCACTTCGACGGTCTGGGGGCCCCAGGCCGTCCGAGGGATCTACGCATCTCGGCGGGGCGGGTCGCGGAGGTTTCAGACCGCCCGATCCTCACTCGAGCCAGTGACCGGGTCATCGACGCGCAGGGGCGCTGGGTCCTGCCGGGCTTCATCGACATCCATACGCACTACGATGCCGAGGTCGAGGTCGACCCCGCCCTCCGCGAGTCGCTGCGCCATGGCGTGACGACGGTATTCCTCGGGAGCTGCTCGCTGAGTACCGCCGTCGGTGATCCCGTGGACCTGGCCGACATGTTCACGCGGGTCGAAGCCATCCCTCGAGAAGCTTTGATTTCGATTCTCACGAGCCGGAAGACGTGGAGCACGCACGCCGAGTACGCGGCGCATCTCGATGCGCTGCCTCTGGGGCCGAACGTCGCTTCCTTCGTCGGCTACTCCGCAATACGTGCGCACGTCATGGGGCTTGAACGGTCGCTGGACGCGCAGGCGAAGCCGTCCCCCGAAGAGCTGGCGGGCATGGAAGCGGCGATCATCGAGGGGTTGGATGCCGGCTTCTTGGGCCTGTCCCTGAACACGCTCTACTGGGACAAAATGGGAGGCTCCCGTTTTCGGAGCCGATGCTTGCCTTCGACCTATGCCTCCTGGCGAGAGCTGCGCCGCATGGCCGGCCATGTTCGGAGGCGAAACCGAAACCTCCAGGTCATCCCCAACATCTCCACGCGGTACGAACTCCTCGTCTACGCCGCTCTCAGCATGGGCTTCGGCTTTCGTCGCACTCTTCGAACGAGCTTGGTCTCGATCATGGACCTGCGCGGCAACCGTACCCTGTGGCGCCTCTTGCGTCTTCTGGGCTGGTTCTTCAATCGGCTGTTCGGCGCTCGTTTCCGGTTTCAGTTCCTTCCGGTTCCCTTCGATATCTGGGCCGACGGATTCGAGAATGTGGTTTTCGAAGAGTTCGGTGCCGGAGCGGAGGGTCTGGATGCGCAGACACATGATGCGCGGGCCGAACTCTTTGCCGATCCGGGATTCCGGAACCGCTTTCGACGCCAGTGGTCCAATGTGTTCTCGCCGCGAGTGTTTCATCGCAACTTCGGCTGGGCGACGGTGGTCGATTGTCCCGATTCTGCGTTCATCGGCCGCACGTTTCGCGACATCGCCGCGGAGCGAGGCGCGCCCGAGTCCGACGTCTTCCTCGACATGGTGGATGAGTACGGGGCTCGGCTTCGATGGCACACGGTCGTCGGCAATGACCGAGCCGAGCCTCGGCAGGCGCTGATGCGGTCTCCGGATAACCTCATTGGCTTTTCGGACGCAGGCGCCCACTTGCGCAACATGGCGTTCTATAACTTCCCCTTGCGCATGCTCCGGGAGGTCAACGACGCCGCGATGTGCGGCCGGCCCTTCATGACGGTCGAGCATGCCGTACGCCGCCTCACCTCGGAAATCGCACGGTGGTTCGAGCTCGACGCAGGAACGCTCTGTCGAGGGTCTAGGGCGGATGTGGTCGTCGTCGATCCCGCTCAACTCGACGACCGCCTCGACGAGGTCCACGAAGAGCCCGTGAGCGCACTGGGTGGGGTGAGGCGGCTCGTCCGCAGGAATCCCGACGCCGTGACGGCGGTGCTGGTCAACGGTCAGGTCGTGGTCGAGCGAGGACGAGTACGGCCCGAGGTGGGGCGTACCGTGAAGGCGGGGCGTTTTCTGGGCGTCGAAGCCCCACGCCGGCCGCCCCCGTCCGGAAATCGGGATGAGCATCGCGACGCGGTACCTCAGGCGGGCCCAGCGCGGTCCGGCACCTTGTCGTAGGCCTACGAGTCTGCAATGACACCGGCGTTTCGATGCAGGTGACGACGGTCTCGTTCTTTCGGTTCGACGGCTTTTGGAACCAGTTCTGGGCGTTCCGCCACATGGGGTTCGCGCGCCGACCCCTGCGTTGCCTTCCGGGGCTCGAGTTCTTCAAACTGCTGGGTATCGGACGTCGTCGCGGCTTCCACCCCGCACCGAACTGGGGTGCATACTGCATTTTGGCCACGTGGTCGTCTTTGGATGCAGCGCGCGAAAACATCGAAAGCAGTCGGATCTTCGATGGCTATCGAAGCCACGCGACCGAAGATTGGACACTGTATCTCTCGACCGTCCGCAGTCGCGGCCGGTGGGACCAGAGGCAGCCCTTTACTCCTTACGGGCACTGCCTGGTCGAACCTCCGGTCGGAATATTGACCCGCGCCTCCATCTCTTGGTGGAGAGCACGAAGCTTCTGGAGTAGCGTTCCTGCTGTCAGCGACATGTGCCTCGAGCAGTCGGCGGTTCGTTTTACCATCGGGATGGGCGAGTGGCCGGTGTCGCACTTGACGACTTTCTCCGTATGGGAGGACTTCGAGTCTCTCAAGAACTTCGCGTACACCGATGGTCACCATCGGAGAGTCATGCTCCGGGCGCGCCGGGAGAAGTGGTTCGAGGAAGAGCTCTTCGTGCGTTTCCGCATTCTCGGTACGCGGGGAAGCTGGCACGGAGCGAATCCACTCAATGGGCTGCGGTTGGCCGATAGTTGAGCGCGATTTCACCAACGTCGACGAGACTACGGGGAGTTGCTCGAACAGCCCTATGGACGCTGCACAGCCGGGCGGCCTTCGCGGAGAGGGGACTCATCCGGGATCCGGAGGCCGTCCGCTGGCGAGACATGCTCTCCGAAGAGTTGAAGCGCGGTGTGGGGCGACCGCGACGTAGTTTTGCCGAGCGAGCCAGCGTCTTCGACGCCGCACTTCAGAGGTTTCTCGAAGAGCATCCGGGGGCAAACGTCGTCAGCCTTGGGGAAGGCCTCGAAACCCAGCGGTATCGGGTCGCCGGGTATGGTCGGTGGACGACCGTGGACCTTCCCGAGGTCATCGCCGTCCGCAACCACCTCGTGACTCCCGACGAGCGCCACGTTCACCGCGCCGAGAGCGCAACGACCCTCGCTTGGATCCCGGACCTCGGTAGAGGTCCCGCCTACGTCGTGGCCCAAGGACTGTTCATGTATCTGCCTTCGACCGACGTCGGACGCATTCTCCGAGCTCTGTCCGACCGCCACGACGTCGGCATCATGTTCGATGTCGTCCCTCGGTGGGTCTCGTCGTTGAGCCAGCTTCGACCGAGCATCGGACGGTCTTTGCGCCTGCCTCGCATGCCTTGGGGCGCCGGACCTCGCCGGCTCGAGCGGGAGGTGCACCGGTGGGTGGGGCGTCCAACGCCCGTCGAGCTGACGCCGCTTCGCCTACCCTCGGGGCCCGGCCAAGCCCACGCCGTCCGACTCGTGCTCTGACCGGCCGAGCCCGAATGATGATAGGACCGACCGGTGACGGCGAGTCTACAGGGTCGATTCCAGGCCCAACGTGATGCTCAGGCCGGCGCACCGATCCCCGGTCTTCGGGAGCGCCGCGAGCATCTCCGGGCTCTCCGCGCGCTCGTATTGGCCGAAACCCCGGCGCTGGTTCGTGCGGTGCAGGAAGACTTCCACTCTCGCTCCGAGCAGGAGATCAAGCTGTCCGAGATATTCGCCGTCGTCGAGGCCGTCCGCCACTCCGAGCGGCGACTCGGGCGCTGGATGCGTCCGCGGAAGGTCCCGGTTTCGATGTATTTTCGGCCCGCACGAGCCGAGGTTCGTCCATTGCCCCGCGGGGTCGTCGGGATCGTGTCACCTTGGAACTATCCACTGAACCTCTCGCTTTCGCCGCTGCAGAGCGCTCTGGCCGCGGGCAATCGAGTCATGCTCAAGCCGTCGGAGAAGGCGCCTGCGACGTCGGCACTGCTGGCCGACCGTCTCGAGTCGCTCTTCGGGTCCGATCGTGTCGCCGTGGTCACGGGTGGGATGGAGGTCGGAGCAGCCTTTTGTACTCTTCCTTTCGACCACTTGCTCTTCACGGGCTCGGGCGAAGTCGGGGCCAAAGTCTTGGCGGCGGCGGCTCGCAACTTGGTTCCGGTCACCCTGGAGCTCGGCGGCAAGTCGCCTTTAATCCTGGGTCCCGATCGAGTCGAACCGTCGTCGTTGGCCCGGGATGCCGGGAGCATCGCCTTCGGAAAGCTCATCAACGCTGGTCAGACCTGTCTCGCCCCCGACTATGCGCTCGTCCCGCGCGGTCGTGAGACCGCCTTTCGTGATGCGATGGCAACCGCGATGTCGAAGATGTTCCCGCGACTCGTGGACAACCCGGACTACGGGTCGATCCTCGACGATGGGCAGCGCGAACGGCTCGTGGATCTCGTCGCGGAGGCGCGCACCGCGGGCTGTGAGGTCACGACGATCAATCCCGCCGGCGAGCGTTTCGACTCGGAGGTACGGAAGTTTCCACCGACCCTCATCCTGGATCCGTCCGACGAGCTGCGAATCATGCGGGAGGAGATCTTCGGGCCCGTCCTCCCCATCAAGGCGTATGACTCTCTCGACGAGGCGATCGAGTACGTCAATCGACGACCCTCCCCGCTTGCGCTATACGTATACAGTCGACAGCGAGACACGGTCGAAACGATCCTGGGTCGCACCTCATCCGGCGGAGTGACCGTCAATGATACGATCATGCACTGCGTGGAGGAGCGACTTCCCTTCGGTGGAGTCGGCGCGAGCGGCATGGGCGCCTACCACGGTCGATCCGGCTTCGAGACGTTCTCGCATCTGAAGCCGATCTTCCGTCGCGGCGCCCGCAACTCGGGACGCCGCCTCTGGCCCCCCTACGGCCGCTGGATGGACCTCATACTCCGTATCGTCCTCCGCTGAAACATGGAGCGGACGCGACTCAGCGGAAGGTCGTGGTGGCGATGGTTCGACTCGGGTTGGCGATGGGGGCGGCCACGATGCCGGCATCGGAGATGGCGTACGCGTAGTCGTCGGCCATCACGCTCCGACGCACGTGGTGGCTGTAGCGTCCATACCACTCGTCCTCGTGAGGGAAGACGGGGGCGCAATCGACGGCTCCGAGGCGTCGGATACCTCGGTCGGCGTCGACTTCATAAAGCTGCAGCTCGCTGACGAAGGTTCGCCAGTTGCCGGTCCAACGAGATACCGGGATGCCGAGCGTCTTGCGCGCCCGGAAGTAGTTGAACGCCTTGTGATCCCAGCGGGCCTCGCTGTAGCCCGCTCCGATGTATTCCACGAACTTCTCGGTGGGGTTCGCGAAGTCGGTGACGTCGAAGACGGAAAGCTTCAGACCTCGCTCCGGACCGCCCACCGTGCCCGGCTCGGGTACGTGCTCGCCGATGGTGAGCAAGTGGTCGTCGTCCAGGAAGTGAATGTAGGTCGAAAAGCCCGGAACCTTGAGCTCACCGACCACGTGCGGGTCCGTCGGATCCGAAAGATCGAGGGTGAAGAGCGGGTCGACCTGGCGAAACGTCACCACGAAGCCCCGGTCCCCCTCCATGCGGGCCGAGAAGATGCGCTCGCCCTCGGCGAGGTCGGCGGTGCGACCGGTCTGCGTGAACCCGCTGGGCCCCTTCTTGAAGACCGTGACTCGGTTCGTGCGGAGCGGCTCGACCCAATGCCCCTGCTCGTCGAACCGGAACTCTTCGACGTGGGTTGCGATCCGGATGTGTGCGTCGTGCTCGTCCATCGAGAACTGGTTGAGCAGATAGCCGGGGACGCCGAACGAGCCGCGATAATCGGCGTGGAAGCCGCTCGTCAGGTCGAAGGCATGCACGTACGTGTGCGTCGTCTGGCCCGCCGTCGGCCGCCACCACCAGTGATTGCTCATCACATAGAGAGTCTCGGTCGATGCGTACGCCTCGTGGCTCTCGCCAAAAACCGAGGTCCGGTGGAGCGTGCCAAACTCGACGTCGAGCGTGGCCAGAGTCGTGAGGCCCAATGGAACCGGGGCATTCGGGCGATGGAAGCGGGCGCAGTCGCGCTCGAGCACGACTTCATCGCCGTCCGGTCCGATGCGGGACGCCTGAGGAAGGAAGTCGGCGAGGTCGGCAGCGCGGATCTTGCGGATGTTCGCCTCGAGTAGACGATCGAGCGCGCTGGCCCACATCGCAGGGTCTCGGTCCGGGCCGGCGTCGTCGAGCCAGTACTGCAGGTCCGGGCGGTGGATCGGTTCGCCGACCACGATGCGCACCGCGTCGTCGATCCGTCGCGAGTCCTTGTAGTAGCCGGTCAGAACGACCTCATACCGCTTGCGCAGGGTCGCGCCGCTCGCGTCGATCACCGTCACCCGGGTCAGACTCTCACCACCGCCCCAGCAGCCGTACATCGAGCATCCGTATCTGGAGTCCCGGTCAGCCTCGCGCCAGTCGTTCGCGAACACGACGATCTGGTCGCCGTCGGTCAGGAACATCTCTCGGGGGTATCCGGCCAGCTCGATGGACCCCAGGGTGCTGAGCTCTTCGGGAGGCCAGGTCTGGGTCGCATACAGGCGCTGCTGCGAAAGAACGAACGTCTGGACCCCGTTGGTCTTCACGAAGTCGGCTTCGTCGATGCCGGCCTCCTGCGTGTTGGTGTCCGAGTAGTCGTTCGGTGCGTCGCGCGCCGGTCCGGCACCCCCTGCGTCGGCCGTGGGCGCGGAGAAGTCACCATCTTCGAGCATCCCCCAGCCCCAGTAGTATTCGCCGGACTTCATCTGCTCGAAGTGCGTCGTAATCTCGGCGATGAGAAGTTCCTCGATGTGCGTCTCGACTTCGGCACAGGTCGATAGCGGCGACAGTGCGACTTTGTCCTGCACCACCTCGAGGGTGCTCCCGTCCTCGTCGGCGCAGCCCACGGCGAGCAGGAGGGGAATTCCGGCGAGGAAGACGGGGCGGATCATGACTCTCGATGCGCGCATCATGATCCTTTGGGGTGCGAGGTTCGTGCCAATCGTCTGTCCTTGCGCTGGTGCCGACGAATTCAGAAAACCGAAACGCGACTTCCCGTCCGAGACTCGGTTTTTCGAGGGCTGGCGCTCCGCTGCTCTCGACCGTCGCGTCCCGCACAGCCTGCGCCATGTGTGCGGCCCCCGGTCGAGGCGACGGCCGCTCGCCCTGCCGCCGGAGCCTGGTCTCCGTTCGAGGCGGTCGGAGGTCCGAGGTTCGCCGTCAGTCCAGGCCGGAAATGGTGGCCGTCGGTATGAAAGGAATGTCCGGAAGAAAGCGCTCGGTTTCGGTATCGATTCGCGCGCGCTTCACCAAGAGATTGCCGGAATCGATCGCTTCACGAATGCGCGGGCGGGCCAAGAACTGTTGGATGCGCTTTTCACGCTCGACGACGAGTGACGTGAGCGCCGGGAACTCGTGAGCCAAGTCGTCGCGTTTCGCCGCAGCCTCGGCGGCGCAGTCGGTATGGCTCGTGAGTACGATGACCCGAACCCCCTTCATGACCGCCAGCTCGAGCATCTCCTGCTCGGCATTCGAGAGGATTGAACCCGCGGTTCGAACGACGAAGTAGTACCGGCGCGTATCGCCTACCAGCTCGTTGGTATCGATGCGCGCGTCCATGCAGGCCACGATGGTCACCACCGGTTTCTGCACGGTGCGGGGTGCGAGGCCGCGAACGGCCGCTGCCATCTCGTTCTGACGCTTCAGCTCTTCCCAAATCTCCTGGGGACTGATCGATTCGTCATGGACGAAGTCGTAGTTGGCCAGACGATCCTGCAGACGATAGCCGAAGTTGACCATCGCTCCACCGAGGATGAACTCGACCTTTGGGAAGGCCGCGACGACCGACCCGGCGATCACCAACATCAAGAGCGACGCGAGCGCGACAGTCTTCACCATGACGCACCGATTACATCGAATGCACCATTCGAACGAGCCCGGTTCTGCGGAGAACATCTAGCGATCACGGATGCTTACGCAATACATTCGCGTTAGGCGTGAAGGAGGACGCCGTGCCGAAGTCCGCGACGGGTGACGTGGATGGCGTCGCGACCGAAGCGCCGAAAGGCGCCAACGAGGATGCAGGCTCCGGCGACGATCACATCGGCTCGACCTTCGGGAATCACGGTTCCAAACCGTCTCTCGTCGCGGGACTGAGCGGCCATCGTCGGCAGCAGGCATTCGACATCCGACCGCAGGAGCGGTGCGTCCTCGGCGACCTCGAGTAGGCGCGCCATGTCTTGGATCCCGCGGGTCCGGCCGGCGAGAGCCAAGACGGTTCCCGACCCGCCGATCAGCTCGAGGTCGTGCGGGACCTCGGGCGCGGCGCGGAGGCGCCCCACAGCGTCGTCGGTCGCGGTCTCGACCGCCGACCACGCAGCGGCGTCGGTCAGGCGGTGCGTCGTGGCCAGGGTGATGCACCCGAGGTCGAGGGATATGGCCTCTTCGACCGAGGTGCGTCCGAAGGCGATCTCCGTGCTCCGTCCGCCGATGTCCAGCACGAGACCACCAGGTCCGAACCGTCCGGACGTCGAGCCCGAGAAGGCGAGCTCCGCTTCAGTCACGCCGTCGATCAAACGGACCTCCAGACCCAACTCACGCCGAGCGCGCTCGATGAATTTCTCTGGATCGCCTGCGCGACGCAGGCCCGCGGTCGCCACCGCCGCGGTACGCTCGGCCCCCAATGCTCGCGCCTCCTCGAGCATTGCGCGCAGCGCTTCGATCGTGCGGTCGATGGCCTGGTCATCGAGCATTGCGCCTTCAAGACCTCCCGAAAGACGAGTGATCACGGCTCGCTCGAGCAGCAATTCGAGGCGGTCAGCGACGATTCGGCTGACGGTGAGCTTCACCGTGTTCGAGCCTATGTCGAAGGCCGCTCGAACGTCGTTCATTGCTGCGGCGTCGATGCCAGATACGGTGACCAGTCCGGAGTGAGGAAGCCGCCGTCCTTGGTCAGCCGCCGCTGATTCGATCCATCGACGCCCATGATCCAAAGCTGGGAGCGGCCTTCACGGGTGGAAGTGAACGCGATGTGGTTCCCATCCGGAGAAAAGGACGGCTCTTCGTTGTGCCCCTGATCTTGAGTGAGGCGTCGAATGACCTTCGTCTCGGGATCGACCGTGAACAGATCGAACACGTTCCGCTCGTCTCGAGCGGTGAACGCGATCAGGTCGCCGCGCGGCGACCAGTCCGGTGTCTGATTGTAGTTCCCGCGATCCGTGATCCGACGGACGTTTGCGCCGCTCGCATCCATGACGAAGATGTGAGGGTCGCCGTGTCGCGAGGAAACAAAAGCGATTCGCTTCCCGTCGGGCGACCAGGTCGGTGAGGAGTCGATCGCCCATTCGTTGGTCAGTCGCACGAGATTGGAACCGTCCACGTTCATCACGTAGATCTCCGAGTTGCCGTCCTTGGTGAGCGTCAGAGCGACCTGCTGTCCGTCCGGCGAGACGGCCCCGCCGGTGTTCAGGCCTTGGCGGCGAGACAGCACTGCGTCGCGACCGCCGGCGGCGGGGACCCGGTACATGTTCGGGTTGTGGTCGCGGATCGAAGTGAACAGGATCTGCTTACCGTCGGGAAACCAGGCCGGAAGCATGTTGATCGACCCGTTCTTGGTGATCGGTCGAGCTCGGCGTCCGTCCATGGAAACGACCCACACCTCGCGTCCGGACCGGGTCTTCCGGACGGCCGTGATGTCAGTCTGAAAGATCCCGGGGCGACCGGTGAGGTACAAGATGAGTTCGTCGGCGAAGCGATGGGCCAGCTCGCGCGCTTCTTCATTGGGCGCATCGTAAGTTCGCTCCAGGAGCTTGCGGCCGGAGGTGACGTCGAAGAATCGAAATACGGCCTGAGTCTTTTCGGGGCCGGACTCGACCGCCACCTTGACGAGGCCCTCGGCGCCCACGTTCAGCCAGTCCTCGAAGCGATAGGTGGTCGCCGTCATTCCCTCGCGTTTGTGGTCGGCCATGTAGCTCTTGGGGTCCAGCATGCGAAACAGGATCGATGTGTCGAGGTCCCACCGGAGCTGGGCGATGATTTCGGGGGCAGCCATCGCGGCTCCGGCCGACCGGGCATTGGGTACGGCGACCGGGAACGCCCGGAACTCGGGATTCGTGACTTCGATTATTCGACGCGGTTCGGCGCGGACGGTCCCGGCCGCGAGACATAGCGTGAAGGCGCCGAGCGCGGCGACCAGGTGAGGGGGGCGGGTTCGGGACTTGGACATGGTCTTAGGGACGAAAGCGGACGGGAAGTCCTTCACGTGTGAGCTCCTTGACCCGTTCGCGCGGGGGAGCCGGCAGCTTCACCGTCTTTAGCATGGCCTCGAGCGCGCGCATGAATTGCTCATTCTGGTGCCGCTCGGTGAAGGAGAAGCTTCGGACGGACCCGTCGCGATTCAAATACAAGATCACTTCGGCGAAAAGGAACGGTCGCTGAGCGGCGGGGACTGTGACCGGGATCGTGTAGGCGGCCTGAAGCCGTCGGGTAACCTCCATGGTATAGGGGTCGATCTCCCCTGACGTCGTCGTCCCCTCCGGTGCGCCGAGCGGTGAGCCCTCGGCTTCTTCGAGCCGTTCGACGGCCTCATCGAGCGTCAGTTCGGAGCCCGAGGCGAGCAGTCGCTCGGCGGCCTTGGACAGGCTGGGCTCGCGGTCCTGGGTTCCGTCGCCTTCGATTGGCACCGCGCTCCGGGGAGTCGGAGGGGCCGCGCTCCGCGGACCCGGCGGCGGCGGGGCAACCTTGCGCGGCAGCAGCTTCGGATCGCGCGGCTTCCCCAATCGGACCAGCTGCACCGGAATGGCGTCGGCCAAGGCCGGCGGGCGAGGAGCACGGGCCTGGGCGAAGACGGCAGCACCGAGTCCGGCCGCGTGGATGAGGCTGGAGCCGACCAGCGTGACGATGAAGCGCTGATTGACGGCGCGAGACTGGGGGCGAGCCGAGCTTCGCATCTACTCTTCCCCGGTCATCGGGTCCGTCACCATGCCCAGCTTCTCCACTCCCGCCCGCTTGATGATGGCCATGATGTCGACGACGAATCCGTAGTCGAGGCTGCGGTCGGCGTGGAGATAGAGTTCGCGGTCGGCCTGGAGGCGAGCGTTGGCCGATAACCGTTCCTCCAGGACGTCGTGCGGTATGGGATTTTCGGCGTTGCTCCCGATGAAGATCTGCCGGTCCTTGGTCACGGTGAGAACCAGCTTCTTCTCATCGCCGGCCATGGGTTCGGCCCGTGTTTGAGGAAGGTCGACCTCAACCCCCTGCGAGATCAGGGGAGCGGTCACCATGAAAATGATCAAGAGGACGAGCATGACGTCCACCAGGGGCGTCACGTTGATCTCGCTCATCGCACGGCGGTCGCCGCCTCCGCTGCTCATGCCCATCGCCCGACCTCGTTCCTACTTGAAGAAATGACGCTTCACGATGTTCAGAAAGTCCGAAGAAAACGCATCCATTTCGGCTTCGATGACTCGGATTCTCGACGCGAAGTAGTTGTAGGCGATCACAGCGGGGATGGCCGCCGCCAGGCCCGCCGCGGTCGCGATCAGAGCCTCGGAGATGCCCGGGGCCACGGTCGCGAGATTGGCGCTTCCGGCCAGGCCGATCTCGCGAAAGGCCTTCATGATCCCCCAAACGGTGCCGAACAGACCAATGAACGGTGCCGTGCTGCCCACCGTGGCCAAGAAAGAAGTGAGGCTCTCCATGGCCGTGACCTCCGAGCGGTGGGATCGACGCAAAGCTCGCTCCACGTTTTCGATGCCCCCCCCGATGTCGTCGTCGCCAGTCTTCTTCTTGAGTCGGGCAAGCTCCACGTAACCCGAGCGAAACATCTGACAGAGCGGCGAAGAAGCGTACTCATCGGACCGCTGATACATCTGGTCCAGTCGCTTCGAGTCCCAGAAGGCGGTGAGGAACGCCTCCGAGGTCCGGTTGGCGCGATACAGCTGCCACCACTTCTGGGCGATGATCGCCCAGCTGACGACGGAAAAGAAGGCCAGGATCAGCAGGGTCGCGAGACCGATCGGCCCGGCGCTCGTTAGCGTTTCCACTAACGATAGCTCGGTCGCGGCCGAGGCCACTTGAGCCGCCGAATTTTCGGGCGCAGGGTTCTGCCCGAGCGTGGTCACCACGAGTTCCAGGCCGTCGGCCGACATGATCGCTGTCGGTATCACGGCCACCGGCGGGGCGCAGCCGGACGGACGAAAAAGGCGACGTCGGACCGGTGTAGGACTGTAAAACCGGGATCTTGGACAAACTCCGAGGACCCGGGATGAGTCGAGGCGGGTAGGACGTTCGGGGAGGGCCGAGCCGGGCCCGAGTGGAAGAATGCGCGAAAAACCGCCATCATGGACCGTCGTGAGATGCTGGGTCGCCGTCGTTGCCCTGAGCTTGGCGACCGCCTGCGGGTCCGAGCCCACGGAACTCGTGGTCGGGCCGGCCGAGCTGAGCCTGCAGGTCGATGGACCCGACGGCACGCAGGCCTGCGATCAGGATCACTTCGTAGAAGATGTCCGGGTCGACCGCTTCAACGAAGAGACGGTGACGTGGGAACCGACCGAGGTCGAAGGCGTGCCGTGTCAGTCCGAGCCGCTCGACTTGAGCTTCCTCGGACGGGGCCTCCACCGCCTTCGGGTGCGTGCCTTCAGCGTCGTGTCGAATGTTCGCAGCCTCCTGTACGAGGCCGAGCTCGACTACCGGATCACGGCGGAGGGAGCCGAGCCGACGACGGTCACGCTCCAGCCTCAGCTGGCGTTCCTGGCCCTTCACTGGGCCCTGCCCGAAGACGCACCGCGAGCGTGCGACTCCGAAGACCCGCTCACGTGGAGCTATGAAATCGTCCCGGCACCGAGCCTTCCCAATGCGCGGACCTTCGCGGTGCAGCGCCTCCCGTGCTTCACCGACGCCTTCGAAGAGCGGAGTCCGTTGCCTCCAGGGGAGCACGTACTGACCGTGTCCGCCGTCGACGCGTCCGGCGAGCTGCGGTACCAGGCCTCCGAGTCGCGCCTGCTCGTGCCGGGCGTCAACGAGGTGCGCCTGATCCTGCAGGCGGTCGGTGGTCGAGTGAAGCTCGACTGGGAGTTCTCGAGCGAGGAGCAAGACATCACCACGCGAGACTGCGACGAAGCCGAGGTCGACGAGATCTTGGTGCGACTGGTCGACGAAGACCGCCCGAGTCCTCCGCTGCTGCACCGCTACGTCGACTGTAGCGCTGCCCGGCCCATCGTGCTGCCGGGGCTTCGATTCTCCGAGGGGCGGGAGCTCCGGTTCGACCTCTCGGCGGACGGTGTCCACCGATTCCGGGGAAGCACTCGCTTTACGATGCCCGCTACGGACGTCGAGGTTTCCGTATCGCTGATTCCTCACGGTCAAGCGACGGTCGGTTGGGAGGTCGCGCAGGCGTGTCGCGAGCCGGTGCCGAGCGGCTACGAGGTTTCGCTTTGGAACGAGGACCAGGTCGAGGTCTGGGCGCGTGCCATTCCGTACGTGCAGTCGAGTACCGTCACCAGCAGTCTGCCCTATGGCGCCTACGACGTTCGCGTTGCCGTCCTTCGGTCGGGCCGCACGCAGTGTGAGGCCGTGGGCCGTCGGAGCATCTCCGCGGCCGAGACCATCTGGACGTTCGAGATCTCCGGGCAGCCCTGAAGCTCGGACCAGATACGCCCTCAGCGGCTCGGGGCGCGCCCCCACACCACTCGAGGTCGTTCGCCAAGATCCGAGCCCCAACCGCAATCGCGGTAGCCGAGAGTCTTCAGCTCTTCCGCCAGGCCCTCGACCTGGTTCGGGCCAGCCTCCAGTAGTAGGAATCCGTCGGGCTGCAGGCGGTCACGTGCGTCGGCCGCGAGGGCGCGGATGATCGACAGTCCGTCCGGGCCGCCGTCCAGAGCACTTTGAGGTTCATGGTCGCGGACGTCGGGCATGAGGCCGGCAATGTCCGACGTCGGAATGTACGGCAGGTTGGCCACCACCATCTGCAGGGGCACCGGGGTGCCGGCGAGCCCGCGTCCTTCGACAACGGTCACCCTCGACGTCAGTTCGTGACGGTCCACATTGACGCGTGCAAGCTCGACCGCCTCGGCCGAGACATCGGTTGCCCACACGTTCAGGTTTGGGCGCTCGTGAGCCAGGGCGACCGCGACGGCCCCACTCCCCGTCCCCACGTCGGCGACCGGCCCGGCGCCGTTCGCCGGTAACCGGGCCAAGGCCGCTTCCACCAGGGTCTCGGTGTCAGGTCGCGGAATCAGAACTCCCGGCCGACACTCGAAATCGAGACTCCAGAACTCTCGGTGTGCGAGCAAGTACGCGACCGGTTCTCGGGCCGCGCGTCGCTGCACGAGGTCACGGTACTCGGCCCGCTCTTCCGGGGTCAGCGGTTGGTCATGCCGCGCATACAGCATGACTCGAGTCGTGCCGATGACGTGAGCGAGCAAGACCTCTGCATCGAGCCGTGGTGTCTCCAGGCCTCGCTCTTCGAAATGAGCGCGCGTCCAGTTCAGTACGTCGAGGACTCGCCAGACCCGTTCAGCGGCCGTCATCTTCACCTTTGAGCAGCGCGGCTTGTTCGTTCGCTCGGAGGGCGTTGACGATGCTTGTCAGCTCACCTTGCATGATCTTCGGGAGATTGTGCAGCGTGAGATTGATGCGATGGTCGGAGACTCGGTCCTGCGGGAAGTTGTAGGTGCGAATCTTCTCGGAACGGTCACCCGTTCCCACCATCGAGCGCCGCTGGTCTCCCAGCTCTTTGGCTGCGCGCTCTCGCTCGAGCTCGAAGAGCCGAGCGCGGAGAACCTTCATCGCCTTGGCTTTGTTCTTGTGCTGTGACTTCTCGTCCTGACAGATGACCGTAGTTTGGGTGGGAAGGTGGACGATGCGCACCGCCGAGTCGGTCGTGTTGACCGACTGCCCACCGTGGCCCCCAGCCCTGAACACGTCGATGCGTAGGTCATTGGGGTCCACCTGCACGTCGACTTCCTCCGCCTCCGGCATCACGGCCACGGTGACCGTCGAGGTGTGAATTCGGCCCTGGCTCTCGGTGGCGGGAACACGCTGCACTCGGTGGACCCCCGCTTCGAACTTGAGCTGTGCGTAGACTCCGTCGCCTTCGACGGTCGATATCACTTCCTTGAAGCCGCCCACCGGGCCGGGGCTCGTACTCATGACTTCAAACTTCCACCCGTGCTGACTGCCGAAACGCTGGTAGAGGTCGAACAGCTCACCGGCGAAGAGGGCGGCTTCGTCGCCGCCGGCGCCGGCGCGAATCTCCAGGACGACACCCTTGTCGTCCATGGGGTCTCGCGGGAGCAGCGCGACCTGCAGCTGGGTGCGAAGATCGTCGACCACCGGCGTCAGTTCCTTGACCTCCGCCTTCGCCATCTCGCGGAGGTCTTCATCGTTGCCGTCGAGGAGCTGGCGCGCCCCTTCCAGGTCGGACTCGGCCCCGCGGAGTCGCCGGTAGAGGTCGACCACGGCCTCCAGCCGCGAGCGCTCCCGACCCAGCTCCTTGAGCTTCTGGGCGTCGGTAGCCACCGCGGGGTCGGACATCTGCTGGGTAACTTCCTCGAAGCGGCGTTCGAGTTCCTGAAGCTCCGGGATCATGGTTGTCCCCGTCCGGGGAAGGCGTGTGATACACGACGAGGGCCGCATCGTCGACGGTGAACCCGCGGCACGACCCGGGGGGGGGGGCGTCGCCAAAAGTGTTTGTCGAAGTCGCCGCAATCTTCCAGCTTGACGGCACATGGGGAGGCAGACCGAAGGTCCACCAAGCCGAGGGGCCACCGGCGACTGGTTCGTACCTCGGGTTCTGAACGACCGGTACGTCCTGCTCGATGTTCTCGGCCAGGGGGGCGCCGGGACGGTGTTCCGGGCCTTCGACCGAGAGCTCGGACGGAACCTCGCCGTAAAGCTTCTCCACAGCCAACACGACGAAGGCGCCTCTACGCGCTCGATTCGGCTCAAGCGCGAGGCTCGAGCGATCGCATCGCTGCAGCATCCCAACGTCGTTTCGGTGTACGACGTCGCCGCGTACGAGGACGGACTCTTCATCACGATGGAGTACGTCGAAGGCTCCAGCCTCCGGGACTGGCTCGCCCAGCACCCGTCGATCGACGCCATCATCGAGACGTTCGAGCAGGCGGGGCAGGGGCTGTTTGCGGCCCACCGCGCCGGGATCGTTCATCGGGATTTCAAGCCGGCCAACGTTCTGGTCGGTACCGATGGACGGGTCCGCGTCGTGGATTTTGGTGTCGCCCGCAGCGCATCCGTGGCGGCGCCGACGGCCGAGACCCCCGTTCCCGAAACGCCCGGGCTCTCCGGAGGGACCCTGACGAAGACGGGAGGCATCATCGGCACTCCGGCCTACATGGCACCCGAGCAGATCCGTGCCGAGCAGGTCGATTCACGCGCCGACCAGTACTCTTTCTGTTTGTCTTTGGCCGAAGCCCTTCTCGGCGAGCGCGCTCCTTGGCGCCGTTCGCTCATCGATGCGGTGGCGGTCGATCCGGCGACCATCCGCGCCTGGCTGAAGGGGCGAGGCATTCCGGCACCTCTGCGGAGCGACCTGGAGCGAGGTCTTTCGATGAGCCCGACCGAGCGCTTCGATTCGATGGAGCCGCTCCTCGCCCGACTCACCCGCCTGCGAGGTCGACGCCGCCGTTCGATCGAGCGCTTTCTCACCGTGAGCGCCGTCGGCGTCGCCGGTCTCGTCGCGCTCGGCGTCAACCTTCGACCGGGCCCCTGTCACGGATTCGAAAGCAGCGTTAACCGCGTCTGGAGCACCCAGGATGCGGTTACGCTCACCGAAGCAATGGCTCGACGCGGGCTGTCGTCAGAGATTCAGCGGGAGGTGACCGGAGGCCTCGATCGGTATGCAGCGGACTGGCTGCGTTGGCGAACCGAAGTCTGCGAGGCGACCAACGTGCGCGGGGAGCAGTCGGAGCGATTGCTGGACGTGCGCATGCACTGCCTCGACCGTCGTCTGGCCGACTTCGGTTCCCTGGTTTCGCTGTTGAAGGCCCGACCGCCGTTCTCTCCCGAGGCGGTGACGGACGCCGTACTACGTCTCCCGGAACCAGGGCCCTGCACCCGCATGGCCGCGACCGGCTCCGCACGGGCTGCATCGAATCCCGACCTTCAGCCCCGGATCGAGGCGATGGAGGCAGCGTTTTCCGAGCTGAGCGCACGGTATGCCGCCGGTCTCGTCGAAGAGGGATTGCGGCTGGCCGGCGATGCTCGAAGTCGCGCCGACGAACTCGACGTTGCCGCCGTCTCGGCGGAGTCCTACGACTGGCTGGCTCGATTTCACGCGGCGCTCGACCAGCGCCAGCCGGCGTCCGAGGCGTGGCATCGGGCGATCGCCCATGCCGATGCGGCTGCCGACGACGGCCGGCGGCTCGGAGCCTACCTCGAGCTGATCCGACTCGATCAGGGAACTCGAGATACGGCCGAGCGGACCGACCGCGCCGTGGAGCAGGCCGAAGCGCTCCTCGTCCGCTTGGGAGACGATGCTCGTAGTCGGGCAGCGGTGCTATCGACCCGCGCCCGACTCGCGCTGCGCCGCGGTCGCTTCTTGGAGTGCCGAACCCTGGGCGAGGAGGCCATGGCGCTCACTCGGGACGCTGCACGGGTATCGCTGGCCGAGCGTCTTCGGGTGGAGGAAGACCTGGCGAGCTGTCTCGAGCAGCTCGGGCTGCGCCGTCGCGCCGCTCGGGTCATCGAAGCGTCCTTGCGCACGGCCACCGCCAAACTCGGGCCCGATCATCCGCGCGTCGGCCGGCTCTGGGCCGAGCTTTCGCGGGCGAAAGACTTTTCGGGGGATCCGGTCGGCGCCGAACGGGCCGCAGAGGAAGCTCTACGTATCGCTCGCAGCACGCTCGGCGATTCCCACTCGCAGACGGCACGTGCGTGGCAGGTGTTGGGCAACGTTCACTTTCGGAGTCGGGCCTACGAGGCCGCGGTCTCGTGCTACGAGCAGTCGGAGTCGATCCACCGCGGCCTATTCGGCCCCGACTCTCATCAGGTCGCGGGCCTCCTCACGAGCCGAGCGCTCAGCCTGAGCAAGCTCGGCCGATATGAGGCTTCCGATGAGCTGCACGCGCGGGCCGTAGAGCGCTTCTCTGCGGCGTTGGGACCGCGACATCCGGACACCGGGGCGGCGATCGGCCGGCGCGGCGCGAACCTCCAGGACCGGGGCGACTGTGATGCGGCGGTACCCTATCTCCGTCGCGCCAAGGCCATCTTGAAGGATGCGGATCCTCAGCACGCTCGGATATTGGACCAAATTCGAGGCTTGGCCGGCTGCTTGCTGAGCATGGGCCGAAACGAGGAGGCGCTCGAGGAGCTACAGGAAGGCCTTCGGCTGAGTCAGGTTCGGGACGAAGCGCCCTACTTCACCGGCCTGCTCTACTTCCAGGCTGCGCAAGCGTATTGGCGGACGGATGAGGACCGTTCGCGCGCCGTCGAACTCGCGCGGACCAGCCTCGACTGGCTCGAGGAGGATGGTCAGGACGACGCGTTCATCGCCGACGTCCAGCGCTGGGTTCAGGCACGAACCGGACCGGTCACGTCGCCGGCGTCGACGGCGCCGTAGGCGAGTATCCGTCGGAATGCTCGCCGTTCGAAGCGGTCGAAGCACGACGCGTCGCCTCCGGGGAAGCGACGCGAACGCTGCTGAGCAGCTCTTCGACGCGGCCCAGGTCCAGCGGAATCAGGACATCGGCGTCCGGGCGAGCCAGACTCCGAAGCTGGGTGAGGTACTTTTCGGCCAGCTGGAGCTCTACGGCGTCCGAACCCCCTGGCTTCTGAACCACATCGGCGATCTTGGCGATCGAGTCGGCGGTCGCCTCGGCGATGGCCAAGATCTCTTGCGCTCGACCCTCGGCCTCGTTGATGCGGCGCTGCATCTCGCCTTCGGATCGATTGATCATCTCCTGCATGTCGCCCTCGGAACGATTGATCATGCTCTGCTTGTCGCCTTCGGCTCGCGCCACCAACGCCTTCCGGTTCCGCTCGGCCGTCACCTGTTTCTCCATCGCGTCCTGCACCGTCAGCGGAGGAGTGATGTTCTTGATCTCGTATCGATGTACGCGGATTCCCCAGGCTTGGCCGGCTTCTTCCAGCACTTCGACCACGCGCGAGCTGATGAGCTCTCGTTCTTCGAACGTGCGGTCGAGCGAGATTTTGCCGATCACCGCTCGCGTCGTCGTCTGGGCGAGCTGCATGGCTGCGAATCGATAGTCGGTGATGCCGTAGGTAGCCTTCACCGGATCGACGACGGAGATGTACATGACGCCATCCACCTCGACCTTGACTTCATCCATGGTGAAGCATTCCTGCGGCGGGACGTCGATGGTCTCTTCGCGGAGGTCGAGCTTGGCTACGACCTTGTCGACGAAGGGAAACATGGCATGAAAGCCGGCACGCAGGGTCGTGTGATATTTGCCCAAGCGTTCGACGACGAAGGCGCGCTTCGTGGGGACCAGACGGATGGAGCGCACGAACTCGACGACGAGGGCGAGCCCCATCGCACCCCATACGATGAGATTGAAGATGCGGAATACTTGGCTGAGATCGTCCATTAACGGCCTCCGTTCCCCTGGCTTTTTGGCTTGTGCATGTGCTCGCTGACCTCGCTCAGTCCGGCAACGACGCTCTGCACTTCGGCGATTCGCCCCGGCACGACCGAGATGTTGGATGTGCGTGTGATGTGGCCGAACTCGTCGATGAACTGCTCGACGAGGCGCATCTTGCGAGCTACGTCGCCTCCCGGCTTGGATAGGGCCTCCGCGACCCGCTCGACCCCGCGAGCGGTCGCCCCAGCGATCAGCGTGATCTCCTTGGCTCGGCCCTGGGCTTCGTTGATGCGCTTGGACTTCGCGCCTTCCGACAGATTGATCGCTTGCTGGCGAGAACCTTCCGACCGATGGATGGTGGCCTCCTTTTCGGCGGTGGCCATCGTGACTTCCGCTCGCCGCTCACGTTCCGCCTCCATCTGCCGCTCCAGCGTGTGTATGACCTGGCGCGACGGAGTGATGTCTTTGACTTCGTAGCGCAAGACTTTGATTCCCCAGGGATCCGAGGCGCGGTCGACTTCATTGACGATCGCATCGTTCAGAGAGTCGCGCTCGGAAAAAGCTTGATGAAGAGCGAGCTTACCTACCTCGGACCTCATGGTGGTCTGCGCCAGGTTGACGCTCGCCCTTCGATAGTCCTCGATGCCGTAGCTGGCTCGCTCGGCGTCCATCACCTTGAGGTAGATGAGGCCGTCCACCATGACCTGCATGTTGTCTCGAGTGATGCACATCTGGGCAGGGACATCGATCACCTGTTCTCGGGTTTCTTGCCGGTACGAGATTCGGTCGATGAAAGGAATGACGATGTGGAATCCGGGTCTTAGTACGGCTCGGAACTTGCCCAAGCGTTCGACGATGTACGCCTCGCGCATGGGTACGATCACCGCGGTCTTTACGATGATTACAATCGCGAGAAGCACGAGAACGGTCAAAGCGGTCATTATGGCTCTCTCCTATAGCCTTCGCTCGTCGAGCTCGAAAGCTCGGCGACCGGTTCAACGATCCAGATCAGGTTGTCGCGGGTGAGGATCCTCGCCCGCCGACCGGCGGGAATTCTGTCTTGAATCGACTGAGCGGCCCACGTACTCCCGCGAAAGCGAATGCGACCCGACTCGAAGGGGCCCACGTCTTCGATCACCTCGACGACGGTTCCGAGCGCATCGATGTCCTCGTCGGTCGACGTCCGCTCGCTCTCGCCGGGCAATAGCTTCTTCGCCGTACCCCGGAGTGCGACGACAAGTCCGACCGAGGTGGCCACCCAGACGCCGATGGCGGTCATCCAGCCGCCGATGATGCCGAGACCCGCCGCCAGCCCGACCAGGACCGCGGCCAAGCCCAAGAACACCACGACGAATCCCGGCGTGATGATCTCGGCCACCATCAACAGGATCCCTGCGATCAGCCAAAATAGGGCGAACCAGCTCATGTTCCAAGACGCTCGGGTTTCAGCGTAGCACGCCTTGGCCTCGGGCCCGACGCGCCTTCGCCCATTGCCCCGGAGTTCCCGGCGCTTCAGGGTCTCGACCGTGCCGCCGATCGAAGCGAGGAGCTTGGCCCCGCTGGTCGCCGGTGCCCTGGCCATCGGCTTCGCCCCCATCTTCACCAAGCTCGCCATGGCCGATGATGGCGTCGGTCCCATCGCTGCGGCTTTTTGGCGCACCTTCCTGGCCGGCATCGTCCTCACGCTGTTCGTAGCCGTGAGTCGTCGGTCCCACGGTCGACCGACCATCCGCCGGGCCGCTGCGGCACGTAGAGTGTACGTCGGTGGGTTGATTCTACCCGGCATCCTGTTCGCGCTCGACCTGGCCACCTGGCACGTTTCGTTTCAGTTCACGACCGCCGCCCACGCCACGCTGCTCGCCAACCTACAGGTCGTCTTCGTCGGTCTGTGGGGCTGGCTCGTCATGGGTGAGCGCCTATCGGCCGCGTTCGCGGTCGGGGCGGCGCTCGCGCTGCTGGGCGTCGCCGGTCTCCTCGGCATCGATCCAGCGGGAACGCACGGCGCTTCGTTGCGGGGCAATCTATGGGCAACCTCGACCGCGGTCTTCTATGCGAGCTACCTCATCTCGATTCGACGCGTCCGAGCTCACCACACCGTGGTCGTCGTGATGGCGGTGTCCTCCATGGCCGCATCGGCGACCAGCCTCGGTCTCGTGGTCCTCTTCGAAGAGCGCGTTCTGCCCGACTCCTTCGCCTGGGGCTGGCTGATCGCTCTCGCGCTGGTCGGGCACGTAGCGGGTCAGTCGCTGATCGCTTACGGGCTTCGGCGCGTACCCGTGAGTCTGGCCGGCGTGACCCTCCTCCTGCAGCCGGTGTTCGCCGCGACTCTCGGGGCCCTGGTCCTCGGCGAGCATCTCCTGCCGTCCCAGATCGCTGCCGGGTTGGTCGTGGTGGTGGGGCTGGAGGTTGCTCGACGCTCCGTCCGCTGATGGTCAGCCGTGGCTCGCGGCCTCGGCTCGCTCGCTGGCCGGCCGGATCAAGCGCAGGGGCTCGGGGTGGAGCCGAAAGGAGACCACTTCACCGTAGGCGATACCGTACTGCCGGTGGGAGCCGTCCAAGAAGACGCTCGCATCGTTCACCCGGCACTCCAGCCGCAATGTCTGACGATGGTCGAGGACCGCGCTGCGCAAGCGCACCGCTTCCCTGCCGGGCGGGCAATACGGCTCCCGCACCAGGAACGCGAACTGCCGCGCGGTCAGGGGCAGCACGGGGCCCCCTGCCGACGAAAGGGCGCAGGTGGAGCCCGCTGGCGTCGCGACCCAAACGCCCGAGCTGCGCTGATGCTCTTCGCCGTCGGGCCACTCCAGAAGGTACCGGCACATGATCGCTGGGTTGTTCGTACAGAAGAGCGCGTCGTTGAGAACGGGCTCGGGGACGATGCGCTCCCCGACCTGAACCTGAAGGCGCTGCACGGTTCGGGGACCCAGCGTTCCCGCTCGGAGCTCCTCGAGGACGGCGCCGAGCCCGTCCGCCGTGCAGCCGGCAAGGTAGCCGACCGAGACGCTCGGCGCCGAGTTCACGCCGAGGAGGGGGATGTCGGTGTGGACCCAGTGAGAAACACCCAAGACCATGCCATCGCCGCCGACAGCGATGATCAGATCCACGTCCTTGATGGGCTCGCGGGGGAGCCAGTTGCGCTCGTCCACCTCGACGCCGTGCCGACGCAGTGTCTCGCGGACCGACCGCACCGACTCGATGTGTTCGGCGTGGGAGTCCACCATCGGACGAACCGATGGGTCGTAGGCTTCGACCAGCTGGCGCAGTCGTTCACCTTCGGGGGAGGCATCTTCGGCCAGACGATCGACCTGCGAGCGCTTGTTGACGAGGGTGACGCGAGCGATCTTCATGGCGCGGATCCTCGGTCCAATCGAGCCCGAAGGCGCCGGAGCCCGATCTCGGTTTTCGCGTCGGCGATGAACAATCCGTGGGGTCCGTTCCCGGGCTCGGTCTCGCACAGCTCGATGGCAGCATCCAACCGCATGACCCAAAGATCGGCTCCTTCTTCGAGCGGTGAGCCGTCGCCATCCGGTACGGCGGCCGTCGCTCTCTGGAGGAGGTCGGGAACCTCCACCGCCAAGAGCGCGATCTGTTCGGCGAATGAGGCAGGGATCGGGATCACCGGCGGCCCCAACGATACGAACGCTGCCTCGGGCAAGTCGATACCGGCCTCCTCCCGAGTCTCCCGGCGCGCCGTCTCGGTCCAGGGCTCGCTACCCTCCTGCAGCCCCGCGACGAGCTCCAGGCATAGGCTCTCTCCGTGAATCTGATAGAAAGCCCAGCGAACCTGGCGACGCAACAGGACCCAGGCCTCCGAGGGGCGGCCCGAGGCCGCAGGCTCATACAGGACCACCGCGGCGGCGTCCCGGCGGGAGCGCTCCCTCTCGACCCAGTCGACGACGTAGGGCTCCGTGCGCACGCCGTCGCTCAGCACGGTGCGGGCCCGGTAGCGCCGCCGCCGGAGATAGCCTTCGACCGGCGACGAGAGCTCGGACAGGTCTTGGATCAGCTCGACCGACACGGCGATGGGCGCTTTGGGGCCCGGCTTCACGGCCGGCAACCTAGCAGCCTGCCCCGTCCATGTCGCCCACCGCCCGGCGGTTCGGAATTGACCCTTCGAAGGCCCGCTGATGCGATGCGCCTCCATGTCCGGACGCGGGACCGTTACAGCCATGGTGGCCGAGACCCCTAGGCATACCCGCGTCACGCTCGCGGTCGAGCCGGAGCTTGCCCGCGCGTATCACGCACCGGGACAGGTCCTTCGGTTTCGCCGCACCGATGATGAGCCCGTCTACCTCGCCCTATGCTCCCGACCGGGGGACCCGTCCTGGGAAGTGCTCCTCGGCGAGGACGCCGTCGCGGCCCTGGGCTGGCAGCCTGGGCAACGGCTCGAGCTCGAGCCGCCGGTCGGCCGAGGCTTTACCTTGGAGCCGGCCGACGGACGCGACGTGCTCCTGTTCGCGATAGGCTCGGGACTCGCGCCTCTTCGCCCCTTGATCCAGGAGCTACGGGAGGACCGCTCGCGTTTCGGGTGGGTTCGACTCTACGTCGGGGCTCGCGACGTCGCGGGATTCCCGTTCGAACGAGAGTTTGCCGAATGGGCGTTCGACCGGATCGACATCCATCGCTCCGTTTCCCGCCCGTGGGTGCACCACCGATTTGCCGCCGATCCGCCCGACGTGTCGGATGCGGTCGCCTACGTCTGTGGAACCGACGAGATGATGACCGATGTGACGAACGCGCTGGTGCAGGCGGGGATGGCGCCTGATCGCATCCAGCGCAATTGGTGAGGACGAGATGAGCGACGTGTTCCAAGATCAGGCCGGAGCCTTCACCGACGACTGGCTCTACAGCATTCGAGTCGTTGGCCCCGACCGCGTTCGATTTCTCAACGGGATGCTGTCCAACGACGTCGACAAGCTTCGGTCCGGACAGAGCCTATGGGCCGTCAAGGCCACTCACAAGGGTCGGACCCAGGGACTGCTCCGGGTGAGAGCCGAGGACGACGCGCTGATCCTCGACATCGGCGCGCCCGCGGCCGAACGCGTGGCATCCGCCTTGAGCGGACACCTGGTGGCCGACGACTGTGAGCTGATGGACGAGACCCCGGAAAGGGACGTCGTGTTCGTGTACGGGCGCAAGGCCGCGGAGGCGATCGAGCGCGCGTTCGGGGGGGACCTGGCGGACCTCGCCGACGGTCGGCACGTGCGCTGGGGCGACGTCACGGTCGTGGTCGACTCTCGTTTTCGGGAGCCTGGCTTCGAGCTGCACGTGCCCGCCGGCCGGGCGGCGGAGACGCTCGAACGCGTCGTCGAGGGCGGTGCTGTCGCGATCGACCGAGCCGCTTTCGAGACGCTCCGCATCGAGTCTGGGGTGGCGGCCGACGGCTCCGAGCTCGACGAAGAGGTCATCCCACTGGAGGCTCAGCTCGGTTACGCGATCGATCTCGGTAAAGGCTGTTACGTGGGCCAGGAGGTCATCACGCGGGTGAGTACCAAAGGGGGCGTCAAACACCTCCTCGTGCGTCTCGACTTCCCGGTCGAAGCGACGGCGGCTCCGTCGCCCGGGGCCGAGCTCTGGCTCCCCGGCGGTGAACGGCCGGTCGGCGAAGTCACCTCCACGGCGTGGTCGGAACGGAGGGGGCTGGCCCTAGGTTTAGGCTTTGTCCGTCGACCCCATGACGAGGCGGGGACCGAGCTTCGCGTTGGCTCCGCAGACGGGCCGTCGGCCATCGTTCGCTGAGCGCGGTCGACGGGGCGGGGCTGGCGCCAAAACGGTTCCAGCCCCACCGAGACGTCAGCTGTTCATCGAGTCCAGGAACTCCTGATTCTTCTTCGTCAGCTTGAGCTTCGAGAGCATGAACTCCATCGAGTCGATGACATTCAGAGGGTGGAGCAGCTGGCGAAGGATCCACACGCGATTGAGGACGTCCGGAGACTGGAGCAGCTCCTCTTTCCGGGTGGCCGACTTGTTGATGTCCAAACACGGGAAGATGCGCTTCTCCATCAGCTTGCGGTCGAGATGGACCTCGCTGTTGCCAGTGCCCTTGAACTCTTCAAAGATGACCTCGTCCATGCGGCTGCCGGTGTCGACGAGAGCGCTGGCGATGATGGTCAGCGAACCTCCCTCTTCGATGTTGCGGGCCGCTCCGAAGAAGCGCTTGGGCTTGTGCAGAGCGTTGGCGTCGATACCACCGGAGAGAATTTTACCCGAGGGCGGGATGACCGTGTTGTAGGCACGGGCCAAGCGGGTGATCGAGTCCAAGAGGATCACGACGTCTCGGCCGTGCTCGACCAGTCGCTTGGCCTTTTCGATGACCATTTCCGCCACCTGCACGTGGCGCGAGGCGGGCTCGTCAAAGGTGGAGGACACAACCTCCCCCTTCACCGAGCGCTGCATGTCGGTGACCTCCTCCGGCCGCTCGTCGATGAGCAGCACGATCAGGAAGCATTCCGGGTGGTTGGCCTCAATGGACGCAGCG
>CAYYOT010000022.1:0-61070 GCA_964473255.1 uncultured Myxococcales bacterium
CGAGGCAGGCCTCCATGCCGCCGCTGCCGGTGGTCGAGAGCGGCAGCGTGAAGGCGTTGTCCGTGGCAAAGCGCCGGCGACGACCCAGACCGCAGGGCCTAGGAGAGCAATAAGGGTTAAATCCAATTCCATGTCGAAATCCCTCCCAGCGCTCGGTTCTGCGAGCCGGACGAGGGGTAGCTCGGACCCCGATCTTGGGTCCAATTCATAATTTACTTACTAGAATTCAACAAAAGCGAACGATGGTCGATGATCGAGCCGTGCGTCACCTCAGCTTTCCCCACCTCAAGTACTTCTGGGCCGTCGCTCGCGAAGGCAACCTCACGCGGGCCGCCGGTCAGCTGAACGTCACCCAGTCGGCCGTTTCGGTTCAGCTGAAGAAGCTCGAAGACGCGTTGGAAACCCGGCTCTTCGAGCGTAAGGGTCGCGGCCTCGAGCTCACGTCTGCAGGTCGGGTTGCGCTGGACTATGCCGACGCGATCTTTGGGCTCGGCGAAGAGCTCATCGGCGCGCTGGATGAAGATGAATGGCGCGCTCGACGTACCCTTCGGGTCGGTGTGCTGGCGACGCTGTCGCGGAATTTTCAGATCGGCTTTCTCGGACCGCTCTTGAACCAACCACAGACCTTCTTGCGCATACAGTCGGGCACGATCGTCGATCTCCTTCAGCGCCTCGAAACTCACGACCTCGACGTCGTGCTCTCCAACTACGTGCCCGCCCGGGATGAGACTTCCGCCTGGCTGGTTCATACGATCGACGAGCAGCCGGTCAGCTTGATCGGCCAGCCCGGGGCCGTCTCTTCCGAACAGAGTCTGCAGGACATATTGACGGAAGAGCCGCTGGTCGTTCCCCCGATTCAGTCGGGCATTCGCATCGCTTTCGATTCGCTGGTGGCGCGCCTCGGAGTACGGCCCAAGATCGTCGCCGAAGTCGACGACATGGCCATGCTTCGATTGGTGACTCGGCTACACGAGGGGCTCGCCGTCATCCCGCCCATCGTCGTCAAGGACGAACTCGCATCGGGCCATCTGGTCGAGCACCGACAGCTTCCCTCGCTGGTCGATGCCTTCGTGGCGATCACGACGCATCGCCGCTCGCCGCACCCGCTCCTCGAGTCCGTGCTCGACGGCGCCCGATGACCGCGGGTGATGCATGACGTTCCGCGCCCTCTACGACTCGTCCCCCCGGCTCCGAGCGCCGTGAAGTGAGGCGCGAAAACCTCGTGATGGTCATCGAGGTGCCGAGGGTGATTCGCGGATCTCGAACGCGAACGTGCTCCAGACGGACTCCCAGTCTCCACGCACCGGCGGTCGGGCTACGAACATGTGCGTTGTTGCGACCATGTATCGACCGGGTTCGGCGGCCGGGAATCGGACCTCCCCGCGTTCATTCGCCGTGGTCGCCGTCGCCACCTCGAGATCGGTCAGGGCCATTAGATCCACCCGGGCGCCGACCAGGGGGCCCTCCCGCCAGCGAACCACGAAGCGAAGCTCTTTGTTCGGTCGTCGCGGGTCGACAAGCGGCGTGATCTCGAGCGGTAGACCGACCGTGCGTCTCCACGCATCGTCCGGCTCGCCGATGGTGAGGAGAGCCTTGCAGCTGCGCGCATAGCTTTCGCGGCCGACCGCGGTCGACTGGCCCATGGTTCTGCGGTGGGTTGCGATCCCGATGAGCCCTTCGTGCTCGAGATAGCGCTCGAAGTCTTGGGCCGGAAGCTCGATGTAGGCGTGGTTGCTCTGGTAGACGAGTATCGCATCCGCTCGGAGCTTCGACGTGTCGAAGATGCCGGCCGGTTTTCGACCTTTCGTCCCGTCGATCGATCGAGTGACCGTGCCGCTCAGACCCTCGAAGCGGAGGATGCGGTCCGGCTTGTACTCGAGCGACTTGACGTCCTTCTTGGATCCGACCTTGAGGTCGACCCGTACGCGCCGGTCCGGTGACGCCTCGAAGGCCTCGGGCTCCACCCAGAAATCGTGAGCGCTGGCGAGGCCTGGGGTCTGAAGAAGCAGGAGGAGGACGAGCTTGGACCCGCGCCGCATCGCCAAGGCCTAGCACGCTTCACGTCGCGACCGCGGCCCGACCTGGATTCGAAGGCTTCTCCGAGATGCGGCCCCTCGGCCCGTTTTCATCACCGATGCAGAAGCGACATAGAGCGCAATGTGTGCGCCTGTGGTCGCTCGACCGCGCGCGTTTGGTTCACCCGAGCGGTCCTTTCATCGTTGATACCAAATAGCCCTACTCTGGAGGGGGATGGCAATGATTTCGGGATGTTATCTGAATTTTCTTCGCGTTGTGATGTCGATCCCACGACATCCTTGCGCCATCTTGCCCGCCTAGGTTCGCCGGGCGTCGCCACCGGCAAATGGACGGCAGCGATAGCTCCATTCTTTAAGGGGAAAACGAGTGACAACCAAGACGAACGACATGGGCCAGCGTCCCAAGATTCACGACGAGGACGTCGGCAGCAACAACTCGGGCAATCAGCCCTTCAACGAAATTCTTGCAGCCCGCGTGTCGCGCCGAGGCGTGGTGCAAGGCGGTCTGGCCGCAGCCGCGACGACCTTCCTCGCGCCGGCCGCCATGGCGAGCTACGGCCGTGGCAATGGCTGGACGAAGAGGCCGCTCGTGAACTTCACGCCGGTTTCGATCGCCGAAGGCAGCATGGACAACACCACGATCACCATCTCCAAGGATTACGAGTACCAGGTGCTCATTCCCTGGGGCACGCCCATCGAGCCCGGGGCCACCACGCCCTACCTGGGCGACCCGAGCACCCGTCCCACCTCGAAGGAGGCGGCGCTGCAGATCGGCATCGGCCATGACGGCATGTGGTTCTTCCCGATGGACGAGAAGTTCCGGGGTTTCCGACGGTTCGGCTACCGCCTCAGCAATCGCCGCGGCATGCTCTGCGTGAACCACGAGTTCGGCACCAACCCGCACGTGCTCGGTAAGCCCGCGCCGGAGAGCCTGGAAGACGTTCGCCTGTCCCAGCACGTTCACGGCGTGTCCGTGGTCGCCATCGAGCGCGACTACCGTGGTCACTGGGACGTGATTCCCAGCGCTAACAGCCGTCGCATTCACGTGAACACGCCGGTTTGTTTTTCGGGCCCGGCGGCCGATTCGGCTCAGCTGCAGAACGAAAACGGCAACATCCCGTTGGGCACGGTCAACAACTGCGGCTCCGGCCCGACGCCCTGGGGCACGTACTTGACCTGCGAAGAAAACTTCAACGGATACTTCGGTTGGACCGACGCCAGCTACGTGCCGACGACGGAGCAGGATCGCTACGGCTTCTCCGAGTTCGGCTTCGGTTACGGTTGGTTCAACTTCGACAAGCGCTTCGACCTCTCGGACGACGAGTACGCCAACGAGCACAAGCGCTTCGGCTGGGTCGTCGAGATCGACCCGTTCGACGCGTCGAAGAAGCCGGCCAAGCGCACCGCCATGGGACGCTTCAAGCACGAGGCGGTCGCGATCGCCGAGAGCGAGAGCGGCCGCATTGCCGCCTACATGGGCGACGACGAGCGCTTCGACTACTGCTACAAGTACGTGTCGAATCGCGCGTGGCGCCACGACATAGCTGAAGGCAAAAGCCCGCTCGACGACGGCAAGCTATACGTGGCGAAGTTCAACGACGATGGAACCGGAGAGTGGCTCGAGCTGACGATCGACAACCCGGCTCTGTCCGCGCGGTTCGCGGACCAGGCCGACCTGCTGATCAATGCGCGCATCGCGTCGGACATCCTGGGCGCGACCCCGATGGACCGGCCGGAGTGGACAACCATCGGAACCAAGGGGGACGTCTACTGGACGCTCACCAACAACAGCCGCCGGACGACGCCGGACGCGGCCAACCCCGAGGCGCCCAACGGCGACGGGCACATCATCCGGACCACCGACGACAACGACTACCTGGGCACGAGCTTCTCGTGGGAGATCTACATCCTCGCGTCGTCCACCCGCGGTACGCCGGGCGTCTTCACCGACCCCGACGCGGCCTGGGCCGACGACGAGGGTCGTCTGTTCATCGGTACGGATGGCGGGCAGCCGGATGGTCTGCAGGACCAGCTGGTGGTCTTCGACACGACGAAGAACCCCCCCGACCCTCAGCGGCTCTTGGTCGGTGTGGTCAGCGATGAGATCACCGGATTCACCACGACGCCCAACTATCGCTGGGCCTTCACCAACGTCCAGCACCCCGGTAACGGTGACCCGACGGCGACGAACTTTCCGAAGCCCTTCGACGGCACCACGATCCCCCGTGACTGCACGCTCGTTCTTCGTCGCAAAAACGGCGGCCGCGTCGGCTCCTGACGCACTGCGCTGAACCACTGCGCTTTGAACTGTACGTGCTGCGCTCGGCCTCGCTTCTCGAGGCCGAGCGCCCCCAACCCAACCGAGTGATGTCGATCTCCCACGCCGACCGGGTGACTGGACGGTCCACATGTGCTGGTTTCGGCGCATGCGATTCGTTTTAGCTGCAGCTTTGACGGCAGGGCTGGCGGGAGCCGGTTCGGCTCTGGCGGCCACCAAGGCCGGGGTGACGCTGCCGGACTCCTACAATCTCGACGGCAACAAGCTTGTACTCAACGGGCTCGGGGTGCGTGAAGCGACCTTCCTGAAGATCGACGTGTACGTTGCTGGGCTCTACATTCCGGCCAAGACCAGCGACCCGGCCTCGATTCTCAAGGGGGACGTCCCGAAGCACATCACGCTCCAGTTCGTGCGTGATGTGGGCAAGGATGACCAGATCGATGCCTGGAAGAAGGGCCTCAAGGCGAGCGCCAAGGACTACAAGGCCATCGAAGCGAAAGTGAACCAGCTCGTTTCCTGGATGGATGACATCAAGAGCGGCGAGCAGATGTCGTACTCCTACGTGCCCGGAAAAGGCACTACGGTCAGCGTCAAGGGTCAGACCAAGGGCACCATCGAAGGCGAGGATCTTCAGTACGCCCTCTTTCGGGTCTATCTCGGGCCGAAGCCCCCGAACAGCGGACTCAAGAAGGGCCTTCTCGGAGACGAGTGACGACAGGCGCGCGGAGAGCACGGTGGATGACCATGCTCCTGGCCACCGGATTGCTCATCGGCGTCGCGCTCGCGACCCCGAAAAACCCCCTCGACGTGACGCGTCTCGTGGACCTCGAACAGCACGAGGTCCCCTGGGTTTCGACGTCCTCGCTGGCGGGCCGAATCGGCCGTGTCCAACTGCTGGATGTCCGCGAGCCCGGTGAGTACGCGATCAGTCACCTCCGAAACGCCCGAAACGTTTCGCCGACCGCGGCCCGCGTCCGCGGTCTCGACCCGTCGAAGCCGGTCATCGTCTATTGCTCGGTCGGCTTTCGAAGCGCCCGACTGGGTGCGCGACTAAAGGACCGAGGGTTTCGTGTTCACAACCTTGCTGGGGGGATCTTCCAGTGGGCCAACGAAGGTCGGCCTCTGGTCGACGCCCGCGGTCCCGCGCAAACCGTGCACCCTTACGATGCGGTTTGGGGGCGCCTTTTGAAGGCGGACCTTCGCGAGCCGACGGGGCCTTGAGCAGCGGTTCTTCCGGACCTATGCAGGTGCCGTGGCCAGCACGACCGAAAAGAAAGTCTACCTCTTTGGCAAAGGGCGCGCCGACGGCGACCGGTCCCTTCGTCAGCTCCTCGGCGGCAAAGGGGCGAACCTCGCCGAGATGAGTGCCATCGGACTGCCCGTTCCGCCGGGCTTCACGATCACCACCGAATGCTGCCGCTACTACGACCAGCACGACAAGGCTTGGCCGGAAGGGCTCGAGGCCGAAGTTGAACACGGCATCGAGCATCTGGAGTCGACCATGGGGGCGACCTTTGGCGACGCCAATCAGCCGCTCTTGGTGTCGGTCCGAAGCGGAGCCGCGGTGAGCATGCCGGGCATGATGGATACGGTTCTCAACTTGGGCATGAACGATGACGTCGTGGAGGGAATGGCGAAAAAGACGGCGAATGACCGCTTTGCCTACGACTCGTATCGCCGTTTCATCGACATGTTCGGCGACGTGGTGATGGGCGTTCCTCACGAGCGTTTCGAGGAGATGATCGAAGCCCTGAAGAAGGAACGCGCGGTCACGGAAGACGTCGAGCTGACCGCCGACGATCTGCGCGAACTCGTCGATCGATACAAGGCGGTGTACCGCCAAGCGACCGGCTACATGTTTCCGTCCGATCCGCGAGAGCAGCTCCGCTTCGCCATCAATGCCGTCTTCAGCTCCTGGGGCAGCGCGCGCGCCGTCAAGTATCGGCAAATCAACAAGATCGCGGGTCTCGTCGGTACGGCCGTCAACGTCCAGGCCATGGTGTTCGGCAACACGGGCACCGGCAGCGGAACCGGGGTTTGTTTCACCCGCAACCCTTCCACCGGAGACAACGAGCTCTACGGCGAGTTCCTCATCAATGCACAGGGCGAGGACGTAGTGGCCGGCATTCGAACGCCGCTGCCGATCTCCGAAATGGCGAAGACTTTTCCCCCAGCCTACGATCAGCTAGTCGCCGCCACGAACCGCCTGGAAAAGCACTACAAAGACATGCAGGACATCGAGTTCACCATTCAGGAAGGTGAGCTTTTCATGCTGCAGACACGAAGTGGTAAGCGTACCGGCGCGGCTGCCCTGAAGGTCGCCGTCAACATGGTCGACGAAAAGCTCGTCGATGAGAAGACCGCGGTGCTGGCGTTGGTGTCACCGGAACACCTGGACCAGCTCCTACATCCTGCGTTCGCCGAGGGCGATACGTACAAGGACCGCGTGCTCGGCCGCGGTCTGCCGGCCTCGCCGGGCGCGGCCGTGGGTCAGGCCGTCTTTTCCGCAGAAGACGCGGAAAAGGCCAAAGAGGCGGGTCGAGAAGTCATCCTCGTTCGCGTCGAGACGAGCCCCGAAGACGTCGGTGGAATGCATGCCGCGCAAGGGATCTTGACGGCCCGCGGCGGCATGACCTCCCATGCAGCCGTCGTGGCCCGAGGATGGGGTAAGCCGTGCGTGGCCGGCTGCGGCGACATCGTCATCAATTACCGGACTCAGTCGTTCACGAACGGTGAAGTGACCATCAATGCCGGAGACTGGATCTCGATCGACGGTAGCACCGGCGAAGTTGTTTCGGGACGGCGCGAGCTCGCACCTCCGGCTCTGAGTGAGGACTTCATCCGATTCATGAGTTGGGTCGACGATGTGCGCACCATGGGCGTACGGACCAATGCAGACACGCCCGCCGATGCGCTGAAGGCCCTGGAGTTCGGTGCGGAGGGAATCGGCCTGTGCCGGACCGAGCACATGTTCTTCGAGGAGGGGCGGATCCTGCACATGCGAGAGATGATCCTCGCAAGCGACGAGGCCTCGAGACGGGCGGCTCTGGAGAAGCTCCTGCCCTACCAGCGGCAGGACTTCCAGGGCATCTTCGAGGCCATGAAGGGCCGGCCGGTGACCATCCGCTTGCTCGACCCGCCGCTTCACGAGTTCCTTCCTCAGACCGAGGCGGACCGACGTGAAGTTGCCGAAGACCTCGGGCTCGACGAAGAGACGGTGGCTTCGGCGATCGACCGCCTCCACGAGGTCAATCCGATGATGGGCCACCGCGGGTGTCGATTGGGCATGACGTATCCCGAGATCACCGAGATGCAGACCCGCGCCATTCTCGAGGCAGCGGTCGCGGTCGCCAAGGCTGGCGGAGAAGTCCGACCCGAGATCATGGTTCCGCTGGTGAGTACCGTCGAAGAACTGCGGGAACAGAAGAACGTCATTCAGGCTACGGCTGAACGAGTCTTCCAGGAGCAGAATCGAAAGGTGGATTATCTCCTCGGCACGATGATCGAGATTCCTCGGGCCGCGATCACCGCGGACGACATCGCCGCCGAGGCCGACTTCTTCTCGTTTGGCACCAACGATCTGACGCAGATGACGTTCGGTTTCAGTCGCGATGATGCCGGCAAGTTCTTGGGGGCCTACGTCGAAAAGAAGACCCTCCCCGAGGATCCCTTCCAGTCGGTCGATACCATCGGTGTCGGCGCTTTGGTCCGGCTCGCCGCGGAGAAGGGAAGAAGCACGCGGAGCGACATCAAGCTCGGCGTCTGTGGCGAGCACGGCGGGGACCCCCGATCGATCCAGTTCTTCTATGACGTCGGGCTCGATTATGTGTCGTGCTCACCCTTCCGCGTGCCGATCGCGCGACTCGCTGCGGCTCAAGCGGGGGGCCGCAAGGCCTGAGGGGATCTTGGTCGTCAGCGCCGGAGTTCTCGTCTACCGGTTGTGCTCCGTCGAAGCCGAGTTCTTGGTCGCTCATCCCGGGGGTCCTTTTTACCGCCGCCGTCGGGAGGGGGTATGGACCATTCCCAAAGGTCTGGTCGAGGTGGATGAGACTCCGCTCGATGCTGCTCGCCGGGAGTTCGAAGAAGAGACCGGCCTGCCTTGCCCCCAAGCCCTCACGGGTCTCGGCGAAGTGCGTCTGAAAGGGGGGAAGCGCATCTTGGCGTTCGCGGGCGAGGCCGACCTCCCGGTCGACCAGCTCCGCAGCAACGGCTTCGAGATGGAGTGGCCTCGCCATTCTGGAAAGCTCGCCACCTTCCCGGAGATCGATGAGATCCGCTATGTCGAAGCTGACGAGGCTCGGCGGCTGCTGCACCCGGCCCAGGCGCCTCTCGTGGAGCGGTTGCTGGCCCACCTGAGAGGCCCCGAGGGGTTGTCGTCGGGCGGAGCGTAGCCCACAACCTCGGCGTGGATGCCTCGGCCTTCAACAATCGGGAGCTCAGCCTGCTCGCCTTCCATCGCAGAGTCTATGCTCAAGCGCTGGATACGCGTCTGCCGCTCTTGGAACGCTTTCGATTCCTGTGCATCGCGAGCTCCAATCTCGACGAATTCTTCGAAGTCCGCGTTGCCGGGTTGAAGCGGCAGGTTGCCCTCGACTCCAAGGCGACCGGTCCCGACGGCTTGTCGGCGGCGGCTCAGCTGGACGCCATCGGCACCGAGGCTCGCGACCTGCAGAGCGCCATTCACAACACGATGATCGACGACCTCATGCCTCAGCTGAATGCTCGAGGCGTACGCATGCTGCGCTTGTCGGAATGGAGCCCGGAGATTCGCGACCATCTGCATACGTACTTTCGCGAAGACGTGTTGCCGGTGTTGAGTCCCCTCCGTTTGGACCCATCCCACCCGTTTCCCCGGGTGCTCAACAAGTGCCTCCATGTTCTGGTCAAGCTATCGGGTGAGGACGCCTTTGGGGCGACGAAGGGGCTGGCCGTCGTACCCGCACCCCGGGCGATACCGCGCCTGTTTCGTCTGCCCGGGGAGCTCAGCGAGCATCCGTACGACTTCGTCTACCTCGCTTCGATTCTGCGGGCGTTCAACTCCGAACTCTTCCCCGGGATGGAGATCGAGGGTGCTTGGCCGTTCCGTGTAACTCGGGACAGCGATCTGAGGCTTCATGAGGATGACGACCTCATGCGGGCCGTGGCGGAGGAGCTGCCCAGTCGCCGATTCGGCGAGGAGGTTCGGCTCGAAGTAGACTACCGGGTCCCCCTCGACTCGCTGCGGATCCTCATGGACCAGTTCGGTCTTGGTGAGCAGGACGTGTATCGGTGCCGGGGACCAGTCAACATGGCCCGACTCATGGAGCTGGTCGACGCCGTGGAGCTCCCGGCTCTGAAACACACCGAGTTCACTCCATACTTGCCTCCGGCCCTGGATTCCGAGGCGGACATGTTCGAAGTGATGAGCAAGCACGACGTGCTTCTCCATCACCCGTATCAGTCGTTCGCGCCGGTCGTTCACCTGGTGCAGCAAGCGGCTCGGGATCCCAGGGTCTTGGCGATCCGACAAACACTGTATCGGACGGACTCGGGGTCCGCACTCGTGAATGCTCTCGGAGAAGCTGCGAACAACGGAAAGGAAGTCACCGTCCTCGTCGAGCTTCTCGCCCGCTTCGACGAGGCAGCCAACATCCTGGTCGCGGAGCGGCTGCAGGAGGCCGGCGCCCAGGTCGTGTACGGCGTCGTGGGGCTCAAGACGCACGCAAAGATGCTGTTGATCGTTCGCCGGGAGGACTCGGGCATTCGGCGTTACGTGCACTTGGGAACCGGCAACTATCACGCCAAGACCGCGCGGCTGTACACCGACTATGGTCTTCTATCCTCGGACCAAGCCTTGGGCCGAGACCTGCAAGCGCTCTTTCTCGAGCTCACGAGCTTCGGGCGAGTTCCCGAACTACGAAAGGTCGTTCAGGCTCCGTTCCATCTCCGCGATTTCATCGTTTCGCGTATCGAAGCCGAGGCCGAGGCTGCGCGCGCCGGTCGACCGTCGGGCATCAAAGCTAAGATGAACGCACTCATCGAGAAGAAGGTCATCCTTGCCTTGTACGAGGCATCCCGTGCCGGCGTTCCCATCGAGCTGGTCGTGCGCGGAGCCTGCAGTCTACGGGCCGGCGTGCCTGGCCTCTCGGAGAACATCCGCGTTCGTTCCATCGTGGGCCGGCTGCTCGAGCACAGCCGGGTCTATATTTTCGAGAACGGTGGCAACCCCGAAGTCTATGGGGCCAGCGCGGACTGGATGGACCGAAACCTCCTCCGCCGAGTCGAAACGTGTTTTCCCATCGAGGATCCCATCCTGCGGGACCGAGTGATTTCGGAGTTCGACCTTTTCCTTCGAGACGAAGGGAACGCATGGACTCTGCGTCCCGACGGATCGTACGCGCCGCCGGTCACGTCGGAAGGGGCCCTCGAGGCTCAGGAGCATTTGCTCGAATCAGCCGATGAGGCGCCGGTCTTCGGTGTCGTCGACCGCGCACGGTAGCGCGGGCAGGATCGCTCACCCTGCGAAACGATCGATGTCGTCGTCGCTCCATCCCAGGTGGTACGCCGCGGCATCCAGACGGGCGAGGGGAACCGTCGCCGGAGCCTGCTCCCGAACGAGGGGCTTGGGCAGCACGGCGATGCCGAGTCCCGCCGCTCTCATCATGGGGAGGTCGTTGGCGCCATCTCCGATGGCGAGCGTGCGCTCCCTCGGGCAATCCACGACGGCCCGCTGAGCCTCCATGAAGCGGACCTTTTCTTCTGCATCGACGATCGGGCCCGTCACGTTTCCGGTGAGGACCCCATCGACGACCTCGAGCTGGTTGGCATGGAAGGCATCGAACCCGAGCCGCTGGGCTAGCGGGCCGACGGTCTGTTGAAAGCCGCCCGACACGAGACAGCGTCGACATCCCACCGCCTTCAGGGCCGACAAGAGGCGCTCCGCACCCGGCCGAACCCGCAGGCGCCCCAGGACCTGGCTGAAGACGTGCTCCTCCAGTCCTGCGAGGGCGCGACATCGGGCCTCCAATGCACCACGAAAATCGAGTTCACCATTCATCGCGCGTGCGGTGACCCGTGCGACCTCCTCGAACCGACCCGCCTCGCGAGCCAGCTCGTCGATGACTTCCTCTTCGATGAGCGTGGAGTCGACGTCCATCACCAGGAGCTGAGGAGGATTCAAGGACGAGCCTGGCACCCGGAATCCGAATCCTACGTCCGGGTCCTGAGGGAGCTTCGACCTCAGCACGTCGGCTTCGGTTTCGCTCGAGCATCGGACCTCGACCGCCTGTCCGGTGGGACGTGACAGTGAGCGAGTTCCCAGGACTGTTCCCTTGGCCGGGCCGGTGACGGCGCTCTGGACGGCGTCGATCTCTTTGACGCTCACGCGTTCACCGACGATCGTGACCGCGAGGTCACGGCGACGCTCGAACGTTCTCATCGGCACCACCCCTCGCGCCGAAAGCCCCAGGCGGCAAGTGTTGGCGACATTCGGGCGGTGGCCCCGCGACGGCGAGACGGCTAGCATCTTGGCGTGCGCCATGACGTGATCCTGGTGCCCGGACTGTTCGGTCTCGGGCGCTTTCATGAGCTGCCGTATTTCGCGCACGTACGTCGCGTGCTCGCCGATGGCCTGCCCAGGCGCGGGCTCGATGCTCACATCCGCAAGATACCCGCGCCGAGAGCTACTTCGTTGGAGGGGAGGGCGCGCCTGCTCGCGGCCGCCGTGGAAGCGGCCTGCCCGGGGACGGGTCCCATCCATCTGATCGGTCATTCTTCGGGTGGACTGGACGCTCGTCGCGTGGCCGCGGTGGCTCAACCGCGCCTCGCGGACCGCGTTCGGACGGTGGTAACGGTGGCAACGCCTCATCGAGGCACCCCGCTCGCCTCGGCCCTCGGCGGTGTCTTTGGCCGGCGACTCCTTCAGGCGACGTCCGTCGTGCTGGCGTACAGCGTTCGATTCGGACGGGTTCCGCTCGGCCTAGCCGGCCGCCTGCTCATGGCGCTCGGCCGCGTCGACGACATACTGCGCTTTCGTCGCACGATCCTCGATGAACTCTACGACCAGTTTCTCGCTGACTTTGGGGATGATCGGGGTCGAGCGGTTCGGGAGTTCGTTCAGGAGGCCGGGGATCAGCAGAGCTTCATCGCTCAGCTCACCCCGCGGGCGATGTCGGTCTTGGACGAGGCCATGAACGACCGGGGGGGAATCCGATACGGCAGCGTCTTGACCTGGGGCCGTCGGCCCGAACTGTCGACCATGATCCAGGTCGGAACCGAGCCGTACGGCCAGCTCAGTCACGCCCTCTACGGTCTGCTCCATCGGCTCTCCATTCGCTACGAACGCGACCTACGACCGGTGATCGACATCCGCGACCGCGTCGCCTATCTCCGCTACTATCCGCGTCTCCCGGATCGCCGCGCCAGCGATGGGCTCGTGCCGACGCTCAGTCAGCTCCACGGTGAACTCGTATTCGCCGCCCGAGCCGACCACCTGGACATCCTGGGGCACTACGCCGACCCCGATCCCTCGTCGTCGCACCACGACTGGCTGGCCTCCGGCAGTCCGTTCGGGCGCCGGGACTTCGTGCGGGCTTGGGATGCCGTCATGGACTTCCTCTGCGCCGATCTTGGGGCAGGGTAAGTGCGAGCGCGCTGCGCGCGTCGCACGAGCCGGTCGGCATTGGTCGCCGAGCGTGGTAGCCGCACAGGTCGAATGACGGTTCCGGGGGATTTCGACCGCGTCCTCGTTCTCGACTTTGGGTCGCAGTACACTCAGTTGATCGCTCGACGGATTCGGGAGCAGCGTGTCTACTCAGAGATCTGGCCGTGCACCCGCGCCCTCGAGGATATTCAGGCGTTCGGGGCCAAGGCCATCGTCCTCTCGGGCGGTCCCAGCTCGGTGCACGAGGAAGGGGCCCCGCGGATCGACCCCCGTCTCTTCGACTTGGGCGTTCCAGTGCTCGGCATCTGCTACGGGATGCAGCTGATGAGCCACCTCCTCGGCGGGCGGGTCGTCCGAGCCGACCGACACGAGTACGGTCGGGCGGAGGTGCGTTTGCAGGCCGACGCATCGCTCCTCGCCGGATTCGACACGGACGAGCAGCTCCAGGTCTGGATGAGCCATGGTGATGCCGTTGAGTCACTCCCCGCCGGCTTCGAAGTCGTGGGGAGCAGTGACAACTGTCCGAATGCCGTCGTTGCGCACCAGGAACGGCGCCTGTACGGACTGCAGTTTCATCCCGAAGTCGTCCATACCACGCGCGGGACGGACATCCTGGCCAACTTTCTGTTCCGGGTCGCTCACGTCCACGGCGACTGGACCATGGGAAGCTTCATCGAGAGCGAGGTCCAGCAGGTGCGCGAGGCCATCGGCCAGGACCAGGTCATCTGCGGCTTGTCCGGTGGCGTCGACTCGTCGGTGGTCGCGGCTCTCCTTCACCGGGCGATCGGTGATCGCTTGATTCCGGTGTTCGTGAACAATGGCCTTCTTCGCCACGGGGAGGCCGAACAGGTGAAGAGTGTGTTCCGAGATCGGCTGGGCATGAAGCTGCAGTACGTCGATGCGACGGACCAGTTCTTGCGCGAGCTTGTCGGCGTCACCGACCCGGAGACCAAACGCAAGACGATCGGGCGCGTCTTCATCGACGTCTTCGAGGAGGCCTCGCGTCAGGCCGGTCCGAACGCTCGTTGGCTCGCTCAGGGCACGCTGTATCCGGACGTGATCGAGTCGGTCTCCTTCAAGGGCCCCAGTGCCACGATCAAGAGCCATCACAACGTAGGTGGGCTCCCCGCGCGCATGAACCTTCAGCTGATCGAACCCTTGCGTGAGCTCTTCAAGGACGAGGTCCGCATTCTCGGTCGGGAACTGGGTCTGCCCGACGAGGTCGTGGGACGGCACCCATTTCCGGGCCCCGGCCTTGCGATCCGCATTCTCGGAGAAATCACGCCCGAGCGCTTGGCGACGCTTCGTGCCGCCGACCGCATCGTGCGCGAGGAGATCACCGAGGCAGGACTCGACGACGCGATCTGGCAGGCCTTTGCCGCTCTGCTGCCGGTCCGAAGCGTGGGCGTCATGGGAGACACGAGAACCTATGAGGCCACCTGTGCCGTGCGGGCCGTGGCATCGGTCGACGGGATGACCGCCGACTGGTTCAAGATGCCGTACGACGTGCTCGGCCGCATCTCGAATCGAGTCATCAACGAGGTTCGCGGAATCAACCGGGTGGTTTACGACATATCGAGCAAGCCTCCGGCGACGATCGAGTGGGAATGAAGCACGAGGCCTGGAGCGCAGCGATGGGTTCGCTCGGAGTTGCCGTCAGGTCTTGAGCTTCGTGACCGGGACCTTGAATCGCGGCTTGTAGTCCAGATCGAAGAGCTCGCTGAGCACCATGAAGGCGGCCAGGATCAGGGGTCCGTACAGAAGGCCGATCACACCGAAGACCGACAGACCACCCACGATCGCGAGAAAGATGACGAGGTCGTGCATCTGCATTTGTGAGCCGATCAGACGTGTCTTCACTAGATTGTCGACGATCAGCGCTTGGCCCATGTTGAACATGAAGAAGACGACCGTGGTGAAATATCGACCCTCCAAGGCCAGGTATATGCTCGCGGGGAGGATGATGAAGCTGATGCCGATCAAGGGCAAAAAGGCGAAGATCGTCATTACGAGGGTCCAGAGCACGACGCTCTCAAACCCGACCAGCCACATCGTGATGCCTCCGATCACGCCCTGAACGAGCGAACCGATCCCGTTCCCGAAGAGGATGGCTCGACCGACGGCCAAGAACTTGCTGGCGAGGATCTCCTCTTGCTCGTAGGGGAGCGGAGAAAGCCGGAAGACCCACTGCTTGAAGCGGATGCCGTCGATATAGAGGTAGAAGACGGCGACGATCATGATGCCGAAGTGGATGCTGAGGCTCAGCAGGTTGGCGAGGATGGCGTTGATCTGCCCGTACACCGCGAACGCGACCGTCGATGCGCCACGAGAGATCCAGCCCTGCAGGGTGGCGCGGTCGAGCGTTACGCCCAGCATTCCCGAAGTGTTTCGAATCTGGTGCGCGAGCCAGCTTTCGCCCATCAGGAACCTCTCGACCGATTCGAGGGAGAAGCTCGTCTTCGTCATCTCGTAAACGACGGCTGCCTCGTTCGAGAGACTCACCACGAGAAATCCGGTCGGGATGGCGATGAGCACCAGCACCCATACCGTCATCATTCCGGCGGCCAGCCAGCCGTTGTGACCCACGCGGACGCGAAGTCGGCGGTACTTCGAATACGACAAGCTCACGATCAGGATGGCGAGGATCAAGTCGGTGACGAAGTAGCGAAGGACATAGAGCGCGCCGGCCATCGAGGCGATGTACAGGACGGCGAAGACGGTGGGTGCCAGACTTGCGCCCCGTTCGGCCTGGGACTCCGGTGGCTTGACCAGCACCTCGGTGGGGGCGTCGCGTTCGCGCATGCCACCATCTTAGCAGGGAGCCCGGTCCCGTCGCCTTGCTCCCGGCCCGGTCCCATGGGAAGACCATGCATGGCCCCGGCCGCCCGGCGCGCCGCGGGACGGGGGGGTCGGGGAGCGCCTTGGCAACGAAGCTGCGCTTCGAGGACGAACGGACGTTCATATGCGTCGACCCATCGGAGGTCGCTCCGGGCGTGGTCGTGTCTGAACTCGAGTACGAGACGCTCGACCCCCCGAAGGGGGGCCCGACGGTCGAACCCGAGAGTCTACGGAACCGCCCGCATCGCCTGGTGGGATTCCGCATCGAGCTCCGCTGGTCGAGCCTGCGCCGCGGGCTCGCTTCGCTGGGTTCGGTGCGTCTGACCCCGCGCGAGGACGTCGTCGACCTCGAGCTCACCGACGGAACGGGGCCGGGGGTCTGGACGAGCATCGTTGCCGTCACTGCGGGCCCGGCCCCCGGAAACGGACCCGAGGTTCAGGTCGTATTCGATCCCGCGTGGGTCTTCGGACAGCCTGATGGACCGACCGTCCGTACGGCGGAACGGGTTCGTCAGGCGTGCGTTCGGCAGGCGGCCCGGGTTGCTCCCCAGTTGGTCCCGGGTATTCGAGCGGTCGGAACGAGCAGCTTCGTCATCGATGTCGCGCACTGGGCCCTCACGCCGATGTTGGCTTCCGTGCCCGTCGACGAACTGCGGAACGACGGCACGTACGGCGTCCGAGTGCACTTTGACGAGGTCGGCGTCACCATCACAGTCCGGGCCGACGCCCCCCGCGAATCGAGTCCGGCGTTCGCGGAGGCCCTGGCTCGACAGGTCGATTTGAACCGGGGCGCGGGGGTGGACGGCTTGCTCTCGCGGGGTCGATGGACCGAAGCGTTCGACGGCTGGATCGGTGCGCTCGACGAAGACGGAGGGCCCGCCGCGCTGCTGCACCGGATCCTCGAACTCGGCATGGGCGTACCGGAGCTGCGGTCGAGGGTCGTGAACATGGCGACGCAACGCCTCCGGAGCAACCCGGACTGGATCCCGGGTCTTCTGGTGCGCGGGGCGCAGCACCGTCACGGCGGAGACCTCGACGCAAGCCGTCGAGACTACGAGCGAGCCGCGCACCTCCTGAAGCCGGTCAGCCGATCCGCGGCCGGCCTGGCTCTGATGCATGCCGCCCACGGGCTCGAGTCGAGGCCGCGGTCGGTGCTCCTCGAAGAATGTCTCGCCCTCCGGCCCAACGACACCTTGGTGCTCGATGAACTGGCCGCCCTGCTTCCCCGTGTGGACCGGGTTCCTGCGGCCGTTCGCGTCGCTCTCCGGCTCGCGCAGGTCGCCGAAGATGTCGAGACTCGGGTTCACGCTTCTCTGCACGCGGGGCGACTCCTTCGAGACCGAATGAACGAGCCCACGCGGGCCGCGGAGGCCTTCCTCCACGGCCTGGCTCAGGCTCCGGACGACCCCACGCTCGAAGGCGAGCTCGCGCTGGCCGAGGCCGCGGCCGGTCGCACCGGGGGGGCGATCCGCCGTCTTCAGCGGGTCGTCGGGCAACTTGCCGAGGCGCGTTCGAAGCGGCTCGGACCCTGGTCGGTCGCGCTGTCCGACCTCCTGCTCGAAGCGGGTCGAGACGAGGAAGCCAAAGAGGCACTCGATGTGGCGCTCACGCTCGACCCTTCCGATGGAGACGTGCTCGCGCGGGCCATCGATCGAGCGCTCGCGTCCGAGGACGCAGAGCAAGCCCGTGAGCTCTGGCGTCGCTCCTCGACGCACCTACCGGCCCGGGGCGGGGGGGTGGCCGCCGCTCTGGTCGCGGCGGCGCGAGCGTTCACTTTGCACGACCCGCGTCAGGCGGAGCAGCTTCTGCTTCGGGCCCAGGAGGCCGACCCGCGGGATCCCGGCGTGCTCGAGTGGTTGGCCGGTGCCGCCGATGCTGCCACGCGGGTGGAAGCTGCGCTCGACCTCGCGGCGCTGCGCTTCGGCGAGGAGCGCTGGTCCGAGGGTGCCGAAGCGCTCCGGCCCATCGTCGAGGTCGACCGGGCTCGCGACCGGATCGGCGCCCTCCTCGACGAGGCCTTGACGCGGGCACCCGACGAGCCTGCGCTGTGGTGGCGACGATCCGAGTGGGCCCGAGGGCGCGGTGACGTCGATGAGGTGGAGCGAGCGGCACGCGAGCTGCTGCGATTGGAACCGGACCGGGCGGGGCCCATCCAGCTCGAACGAGCCCGCGCACTCGAGGCCGTCGGGGACGTGCAGGAGGCTCTTCGGGCGCTGGAGCAGGCCCGGCGACACGAGGCCGTCCGCCATGAAGCGGCCGCGATGATGGCGCGTATCCTCCTGGATCGTCGCGATTTCGACCGCGCGAGGGCCATCGTCGATCGCGCGCTCGACGGCTCTGCATCCGAAGAGTCGCGGCGCCTCCTCCTCTTGCGCCGAGCGCAGTCCTGGCTCGGTCTCGGTCGCCCCCGGGCCGCGCTGGCCGACGCCGAGGCGTCGGTCGACGACAGCGAACACCCATCTCCGGCCTGGCTCGTCGCCGCTCGGGTTGCTCTGGCGGCAGGGTACCCGGAAACGGCGATGCGATGGTCTCAGGCGGTCATGGATCATGCGGGTCTGGCCAAGGAAGCTCGGCTGCAGGCCGGCCTGCTCATTTTGAAGGCGGGGGACGAAGGGACATCCGGACCTCAACCGGTCGAGCTCTTGACTCGACTTCTCGACCTCGTCGACCCGGGCTCGACCACGGCCCGGCAGGTTCGTGATCGGCTACGCCAGGCCCTTCACGAGCTGGAGCGGTACGATGCGTTGGTTCGGCTGGACAGGGCGAGCGCCCGAGCGCCGGGCATGAGTCCCGTCGACCGGGCGGTCCACTTCCTCAGTGCGGCTCGTATCGCTCACGAGAAGCTCGAGGAGCACGAGGAGGCCGCTCTCGACGCAGCGCAGGCCGTCCAAACACTGCGCCCAACCACCGAGGTCGCGTTCTTGCGCCAAGCCCTGCGCCTGGCTCTCGACATCGCCGAGTCGCGGTCGGCGCACGAGGAAGCGGACGAGCTTCGAGCGCAGCTCGCCGACCTCGTGGGGCCGGAGGCCCGCGACGACCTACTGCTCGAGCAAGTCGACGACTGGATCGAATCCGGTCAGGTGGAGCGAGCGAGGATCGCATTGGCGGAAGCTTCGGGGCGAGCGAGTGCCAGCTCTCGGGTGACCCGGCGCTTCGCCGAGATCTTGGAGCGGCTGGGCGACCACGCGGGTGCAGGGCGCTGGTTGGGCGAAGCGGCGCGACGGGCGGAAACCGAAGGCGAGGCGGCTTTGGCCGCCGTCCTGCACGAGCGAGCTGCCGTGACTCTGGTTCGAATCGGCATGATCTCCAGCGCCGAGCATCACGACCAGGCGGTGCTCTCGCTGGTTCGCCATGATCGGAATCGGGCGGTTGCAGCCGCGGACCGCATGCTGGAGCGAGCCCGGGATGTCGACGACGATTCGGCGGTTGCCGATCTGCTCGCCCGGCGAGCCGTGATCACCGGGGGCGTCGATGAGGGACTCGAGCTCGGACTCGTTCTGGCTTTCGGACTCGACCGGCCCGAAGAGGCGGTGGGTGTCTGGGGACAATCCGCCGCCCGAGCCACCGGCGTGCGTCGAGCTGTCCTCCTCGACGAGCTCGGGGGCATGCTTTCCCGGCTCGGGCGCCATCGGGAGCGCGTCGAACTTCATGTCGATCGCGCCGAACAGGCCGACGAGCCCGGGGTCGCATCGCGTCAGTGGTACGAAGCGGGTCGGGTCGCCCATGGTCTCGGCGCGACGGACGAAGCCGTCGCCTACCTCGACCGGGCGGTCCAAGCCGACCCCGAACATCGTGCAGCTCACCAGCTTCGTTCGAGCCTCGGGAAGAACGATGACCCCTCGGGGTGGGAGGGGGCCGTCGAAGCGGTTCGAGAGCGGGTGGGTCTCGGAGAGTCTCTCGAGGACGGCCTCGTCGTGGCGGCGACTGCGGCTCGCGAAGAGCTCCAGCGGGCCGCCGTACGCTTGATGCGTGTATGGGCCCTCGCGGAAGGCAGAGCCGAGTCTGCCGATCGCGACCGGATGGAGCACGATGCCGAGCTGCTCGATGGAGAGGAGGCATCCCACCTGGCCGCATACCTCGACGCCCTCGGCCTCCCCGACGAAGCCCGGCGGCCCGCCCGACAGGTCTGGGCTTCGATCGGTCGGCTCCGAAGCGAAGCCGAGGAGTTCGATCGCGCCCTTTTCGCCTTCGACCGCTGCGCGCAGCTTGCGACCGATGACGGAGATCGCGCCCGCTGGCTGACCGAAATCGCCGGCGTGTACGAATGGGGCGAGGGTGACGGCGAGCAGGCCGAACGCGAATATCGGGCCGCTCTGGCTCTGGACCCCGCGCGAGTCGACGCCCGCGAGGGACTGAGCCGCTTGCTCGCCAGCCAAGACCGATATCAGGAACTCGCCGCGGACTGCGGACTGGAGGCGCTCCGCCGCGAGCGTGATGCGGCCCTCGAGCAGGACTCCGATGGGCGTCGGGCCCTGACGGCGACCGAAGTGCTGGTCGAACGTTGGCCGGAAGAAGCGGCCGACGAATGGATGGGGCTAGCCCAACGCCTGGACCCCGATTCCGACCTGCGCCCGGCTCTTTGGGCGCGGGCCGCCCGTGCCGGATCGACGGAGGCCATCGACCGGCTCCGCCGAGCGTACGAAGCGGTGGGCGACGCCCACGTCGAGCGGGGTCGCTTGGCGGGGCTGCTCGTGGGGCTGGTGCCTCCGGATGAGCGCCCGGCGTTGCTGCTCGCGCAGGTGCACGGCGAGACCCCTCCCCACGAAGCGGTGCGCTTGTGTGAGCAGGTGTTGGACCTGCAGCCTGACCATCCGGAAGCCCTCGCCCGACTTCGGGAGGCTTTGGCGTCCGCCGGGGAGTGGGCTCTGCTGTCGAGTCGCTTCGGCACCGGTGCACTCGACGACTGGTGGGCGGAACTGGCCGAGCATGATCCCCGCCGCGAAGGCTTGCTCGTGGTTCGCGCGCGCGCCGGTCATGATGAGGACTGGGTCGAGGCGGCCTGGTCGGCTTGGCTCGCCGATGCGCCCGAGCGGGCCTGGACTTGGCTCGTTGCGGCCGGGCCCGCCGGGGCCGTGACCGAGCGTGGGCGGTTGCTCTACGGAACGCTCCTGCGCGAAGGCCCCGCACCCGAAACGGTCCACGTATCACCCGAGCTGGGCGCGGTCCTGCTCACCGGCCCTACAGGGGACGTCGACAACCTCGTGCCGTGGGTCGTCTCCAGCGTTCTTCGATACCACAGCCGGTCGGGTATCGACCGGTTGATCCAAACGGTCGGGTCGACAGCGATCGACTGGGATGCCGCGCTTCGTGACGACGCGATGCTCGAGCCTTCGGCTCGACTCGACGCCCGGCTCGCCCGGTCCGATCTCCACTCGGATCCGGACGTCCGGGCGCGTCTATTGGAAGAGGCTCTGGTTTGGGCACTGGACCATTCGGTCGGTGGCGCGCTCGAGGTCGTTCATCTTTGGGCGTCGGCGGTCTTGGACGCCGACGCGTTCGATGCTCCACGCATCCTGCACGTCTTCTCGATGCTGGAAGCGAAACAGGTCGACGCCGACCGGCCCCAGCTGCTCTACGTGAGGCTGCGCGCTCTCGCCGAGCTGAGTCGCTGGGAGGAGGCGGAGACGTCGGCCGACCGTCTGCTCGATTTTGATGCGCCCGACGCCGACCTTCGCCGCTCGGCGGCACGATTCGTCATCGGAGCCGCGGGCTTGTCCGACCGCCTTCGCGAGAGGGCGTGGGTCGAGCTCGCCCGCCCCGAGACCGCCCGCTCCGAGCAGGAGCAAAAGGCCGCGCTCCTCGAATTGTCGCGCGTGCGAGAAGCGGGCTCCGAGCCCCCGGCCGAGGTGGCTCGTCCCCTCGAGCTGGTCCTGGGACTCTCGCTGGAACCGGACGAAGAGCTCGCGATTCGTAGACGCTTGATTCGCCTCTTCGAAGGCTGCGGGGATTGGGCGGCGGCCGAGAGACATCAGACGGCGGTCGCGGAGGCGACGGACCAACCGGACGCGTGGCTATCGGCCGCCGATCTGCGGGCTTGGCTCGACGATGCGACCGGGGCCGACGAGGCGATCCGTCGGGCCTTGCTCGCCGACCCCGGACACGCGGAGGCCCACGAGGCCCGGGTCCGGCGGGCGGCGCAACGGGCGACCGATGAGGACCTGGTCGACGCGCTCCTCCAGCAAGCGGAAGATTCGCGAGATCTGAGCGAGGAGGCGCGGGCCGCGGCGCTCGCGCAAGCGGTCGATGTTGCGGTGGCTTCGGCGCCTGGACGCCTGGACGCGACGCTCGCTGCCCTCGGTGCGCTTCTTCCTCACGCCGGGTCCGACGACCGTCTGGCCAACGCCTTTCTTCGGGGTTCGGGGGCACTCGGACCGGAAGCCGAGGAAGCGCGCTTGGCTTCGGTGCTCGATGACCTTCCGCGGGGCGCTCCGCGGGACCGACTCCTGTCGCGCCGCGTGGCGTTGGCGCGCGCCCGCGGTGTGTCGGAAGAGTCGCTGTCGGCCCTCGACCGGGAACCAGCGGCGCCCTTCACCGAGGAATCCGACCTCTTCGCCGCCCGGTCCGATGAGCGCCTGGCCGCCGCGCGGAAAGCGGCGCGTCGAGGCGACCTCGAACAGGCCCTCCGTCTTTGGCCTGGGGTCAACGATGGTGAACCAGCGCTTCAGCGTCGGAGGATCGAGTGGTTGAGTCGGCTCGGACGAGACGACGAGATCGATGAACTTCTCGCCCGGGAACCGCCGGAGCGCGCGGCGGGCCTCCAGCTGTTCGTGACCCGGGTGCGCTGGCTGCGCGGCCAGGCTGTCCGCCTGAAGGAGGACATCTCGCGCCTGGGCCCAGAGCTGGACGCGGACGGCAAACTCGAGGCGGTCGACCTCCTCAGTGGGGCGGGCGAGTCGGCGGCGGCCATCGAGCTGATCGATGGAGTGCTCGCCGGCGACCCTGCAGACCTTCGTTGGGTGTGGAGCCGAGCTCTGATCGACGAGCGACGCGGTGACTGGGACGGGGCGAGCGAGCGACTCCGGCCGCACATGGCGCGATCTCGAGCCGTCGCTCAGGAGCTGGCGCGGATCCGTGCGGCGAACGACGACTGGCCAGGCGTGTTGGCGTGCGTCGAAGGTGGATCAACGTCCACGGCCCTCGACGAGGAACTCGATCGGTGCTGGGCAGCCCTGCGGCTGCGCAAAGACTTTCTCGGAGAGTCCTGCGCCGACCCACTGGATGGCCTGCGTCGGCGGCTCGGTCAGAGTTCCGCCGAAGACCTCGCTGCGTGCGCGAGACGCTTGCGCGTTTTCGCGGAGTTCGCCGAGCGGTCCGGTCGCCCCGTGGACGCCCGAGACATTCGAGAGCGGCTGGCGGCGGTCGACCCTGTCAGCCGACGTGACCTGTTGGAGGACTGGCGTCAGGCCGGGCGCCACGACGCGGTGGTTTCGGCCTTCGAGGTCGAGTCGGCGGATACCGCCGAAGATCACTTTGCCTTGGTCCACGCCCTTTCTTCTCTCGGTCGGCAGGACGAGGCGGTTTCGCTGGTCGGCGAACTCGTCAACGCAGAGCCGGCTCGGGTCGAGTCGCTCGAAGGACGAGCGCGGCGACTCATCCTGGCCGCGAGGGTCGCTCTCCAAAGCGGGGACGTCGTTCGGGCGCTGGACTGGGGCCGACTCGCGAACTGGCTCGTCCCCGGCTCCTTCGAAGTCACGAGCTATGTCCACGCCATCGAAGCCGGGCCGCCAACCCCCGAAAAGATCAGCCTGCTCTGGGAGCGCTTGCTCCGGTCGGAGGACACCCGTGAACGCCGCAACATCACCGCTGAGCTCGACCGTTGTCTCGAGGCGCTGCCCGACCCGACGCTGCGCGCGCGCCTGGTGGTGGAGAGGAGCCTGGACGGGCCTGGGCTCGACTTCGATGCCCTCGAGCGCGAGCTTCAGGAGCACAGGACCGTCGACCACGGGGTCGATGTCCTCGAACGAGCGGTCATGGACGAGGCTCGCTCTTCGACGGAGCGCAAGCGAGCGGCGCTGATGCTGCTCGTCCACCACGAAGATGTCGGTGACTTTCCGTCCGCGCTGACCTTGGCCGGCAGGGCGTTCTCCTTGGGCCTCGACGACGACGACCTTGCCTTTCGCGCCCTTCAGGTGGCGCGGAGAGCGGGGATGGACGAGGCCGAGCTCGGTCTGCTGGAGACGCATTCGAGTCTCAAGCGAACCAGTCTTGCCACCCGGCAGTTCACGCTCTGGGTCGAGCGCGACCCGGCTCGAGCCGTTCGCATTCTTCGCCAAGCGGTCCCAACGACGGCCGCGCCTCATCTGCGCACGGTCGTCGACCACTGCGTTCGCGTTCTGCGGCGCCTCCATCGCTACGATGCGGAGGTCGAACTCTGGGCTCGCGTAGCCGGAGGATCGCAAGGCCAAACGCGAGCGGCAGCCTTTTCCCGCGTAGCCGTCATCCGGTCGGTCGAGCTCGATGACCGCCGAGGAGCTCGAGCCGCTTGGCGGGCGGCGGTCGAGGCTTCGCCGGCTGACCTGAACTCACGACGGGGTCTCATCGAAGCTTGCCTCGCTCTCGGCGACCGAGGAGAGGCCGGACGCCAGGCCCGCGAGGCCATGCGACAAGCGCGCGAACTCGCGAATCCCGCCGCCGTCGTCGCCTTCGGACTGGACGCGGCCCACCTCGCGGCTGAGAACTCCGATGCTGCCGAGGAGCTCGAGCTATGGCGGGAGCTGCTGATCGAGCGACCCGAGTCCGCCCTGATCCTCGACTCTCTCGTCGCGCGGGCCCGAAGTCACCCGCAGCCCGAGGCGCTGCTCGACGTGCTCGAGTCTTCCGCCGCGAGTCGCGGGGCTGGCTTTTCTCGCGGGCGGATCCGGGTGGCCGCCGCCCGCATTCTCGAGCGGCCGCTCGGCCGAAGCGATGCCGCGACCAGGTTGCGAGAAGCGGCTCGGCGCGAAGACCTTCAAGACAACGCCGCCGAAGCCGGAACGGTCGAATCGGAGCTCCCGGAGATGAGTACGTCGGATCTCGGTGTCTCCCGTGCTGCTCTGCGGCTTTCCGGGCGCTATGACGACTGGGCGGCGCTGGAGACCGCTCGGGCGAGAGGCTCCATCGAGCCGGCGGAGCAGGCTCGCATCTGGTTGGAAGTGGCTCGGATTCACGCCTCGCGACGGGACGCTGATCCGGACCGTGTCCGCGAAGCGCTCCACCGCTCCATCGGGCATCACCCGGCCTTTGCGCCGGCGCTCGCCGAGCTCGTGCGGTTCGAGTTCAGACAGGAGAACTGGACCGCCGCTCGTCGGGCGGTCGAGCGGCTGCATCGGGTCGGCGGACCCGGATGGGCGGCGGGCGAGCTGGAGCTACTCGGAGCGCGCATCGCCATGGCGCTCGGTGAGCCGTCGGAGGCGCGTCGATGGTTGGCGTTGGCCGCGGAGCGCGACCCGGAGTCACTGGCTCCTTGGCGAAGGCTCGTCGATGTCGGTGGCGATGACGATCTTGCGCGAGCGTTGCCTGTCCTTCAGCGGCGTCTCGATCCGGAGCTCGACCGCCGAGAGCTCGCGCGAACCGAACTCGAGCTGACGCGGATCCTGCTGTCCCGCGGGGCGATCGCCGAAGCAGCGTCGAACGTCGCCCGGGCGCTGGAACTCGCTCCGGAAATCGAAGGAGCCTGGAGCCTTCGTCGCTCGATCGCCGAAGTCGAAAACGAACCGCAGGGCGTCCAGCAAGCCGTCATGTTGGCCGCCGTGCTCGGGGATCGGCCGGAGGCCTGGGTGGAGGCGGTCGAGCTTCTCGACGCTGCGAACGATGCGGCGCGCGTCGACCGTGTCCTGGCTCGGGTCGCTCGCTCCTCCGAGTGTCCTCCGAGCCTACGGCCACGCCTCATCGGATATCTTCGGTTCCGCGGTGACCACGAGGCCGTAGTCGACCTCCTCGAACTCGAAGGGGGACTGAGCGCGGCCTCCGATCCCACGCCCGAAGAGCTCTCGACGTGGGCTCGCGTCTTCGACCAGCGAGATCGGCCAGCTGACGTTCTTCGGGTCCTGGCCCATGCACGAGGACTCGGCTTGTTGGAGCCAGTCCTCGCCGGCCTGGCACCCTATGCGGAGGAGGCCGACAATCGCGTCGATGTCGACCTGTGGGTAACGAGCCGTGCGGCCGACCTCGATGCGCGAGTGACCTCCGACCCGAAGGTTCGAGCCATGCTGGAAGAGATGGCGGAGCGCCGTCCCGACCCTCGCCTTCACGCGGCGCTCGTCGACGCGTACCGGGACCGGCCGGCCGAAGCGGTCCGATGGATCCGCGAGCTCATCGAGCAGGATCCATTCGACCTCGGGCGCCTGGAGACCCACGGGTCGCTCGGGGTTCATGGCCCGCTGGCTCTTCGATCCTTCATCGCCAGCGGTCGCGGTCGACTGGCGGCCCGCCCCGGCGACTGGGACGGACGGCGGCTGGCTCGCCTCTGCGGTTCCGACGCCGAGTCGGCTCGGGACCGCTTCGAAGACCTGGGGATCGATAGCCTCGAGGAGATTCAGGAGGGAGTTCCGCCCGCGACGGCTGCGGTCGTCGTTCGACGCGGACGCGCCCTGGGGTATCCGGTAGTTTTCGACCCCGAGTACGCCGAGGTGCGACTGGGTCGGGCATGGTTCGACCACGCGACCGAGACCGAACGACGCTTCGTGGCGACCCAGTGTGTGGTCGAGCACGTCTTGGGGACCGATCGACGGGACCTCGCGGATCAGGTGGCGCTCGTAGTCGTTCGCGACCTGGCGGCTGCCTTTGCCGCGCTTCGGCGCGGAAGCTGGACCTCCCTGGTCGATGAAGCCGAGGACCCACGCTCGAGAACCCGGGCCATCGAATGCGATCCGCGCCTGCGCCGCCTCTTCGTGGCTTGTGCACGCGGGACCCTCCCTTGATTCGGTCTCGAATTTGATGCCTCCGTAGGGCTTTGGTACCTCGTTCGATCATGCGGCGTCGTCTCGTCTTGGCCCTGTACCTCGGGCTGACGAGCCCAGCTTGGGCCCAGGACTCCGGGCTGGAGCCCTTCGACCCCGACTTCGATGAATCGGAGTTCGAGGGGCCGGACGACGACCCGTACCGGGTCCCGGTCGTGGATGAGGCGGACGGCTTGCCCACGGTGGACGAAGACGACGCCTTTCCCTCCGAGTCCGATACGACCGACCCCACTTCGCGGACCGACGTCGATCGGAAAGACGAGCTCGACGTGGACGACGAGCTGCAGCCGGAAGATACGCTGGGCGTGGGGTCGCTGTCCCCCCGCGCTCGAGCCCCCACGACGGTGGCGGGGTCGGGGGAAGCCATCCCGCCGCCGCCGGCGGCTCCCGGACCGCCGGGCTCGGAGCTCGAGATCGTGACCGAGGTCGCCATCCGCGACGCGCTCGAGCGACGCTCTCTGGCCCTGATGACGGCGGACACCGCCTCCGCGGATCTGGCTCTGGCCGAGCTCGTCGAGGCCAAGCGTACTCTGGGCCTCCGAAACGTGCCGGTGGCGGCCGCTCTCCTGATTCACGAGGCCGAGATCGCCAAGAGCGCCGGTCGAACGGACGAAGCCGTGGACTTGGCCGAGGCAGCGACGACGCTCGCTCCCGACCTGCCGGCTGCACACTGGATGTATGCGCTCACGGTCTTCGACCAGGATGCGACCCAGGTGGTCGAACTCTCGACGGCGCTGGTCTCGACCCTCCGAAGCTGGATCGTACCCTTCAGAAACGCGGTCACGCTCTGGACGTGGGTGATCGCGGCGGTCGGGGCAGCCGTCCTCTTCGTTATCGTCGGCTACACGGCGGCCCAGCTGATGAAGTACCTCCGATATCCCGCATACGATCTGTCGGTCCGGCTACCCGGCGTTTTCGGCAGCGGAGAGTTCTGGCTGTTGCTCCTCCTCGTCGTCCTATGTCCGCTGGCGGTCGGATACGGACTCGTGACTTCGACGGCGATCGGTCTCGGGTTCGTGTTTGCCTACCAGACGGTCAAGGAGCGAATTCTTTCCACTGCGTTCTTGGTGGCCTTGGCTGTGCTCCCCTTCCTTCTCGACCAGTCTGCGCCGCTCATTCTCTTTCACGGCTCCGATACCGACGTCCTCGCCGCGGCCTACGCCGAGAACATCGACCGTAGGGTCGAGGCTCGGCTCCAGGGTCTGGCATCGAGCCAAACCGGCCAGCAGCTGGCCTTCGCTCGAATCAGCGCACACCGCGCGCGCCAGCGAGGAGATCTGGAGCAGGCCCGCCGCTGGTACGAGATCGTCGTCCAGTCGGATGGAATGGACCCCGGCGGCCTGAACAACCTAGCCATTCTCCAGTACCTCGATGGCGATCAGGAGCTCGCCAAGGAAGGATTTCGGCGCGCCACCGCTTCGGCTCGCCCCGAGCCACGGCTCAATCTGTCCCTGGTGCTGGCCGATGAGGGGCAGTTTTCGGAGGCCGACGCCATGCTCGTACAGGCTCGGAACATGAACCCCGACCTGGCCGAGGCGTTCACCGCCCTCGACGGAGCCCGACCAGCCGCCCAGCGATTCTTGGAAGTCCCGCTGCCCGATACCTTCCTCTGGTCGCGAATGTTCGAGGTCGATCCCGCCGAACGTTCAGCCGTGGTTCGTGAGCTATGGCAGCCGATCGGTGGGCGAACACCGCCCGACGTTTTCTGGGGGATCGTCGTCGGGGCGGCGCTGCTCGCTGGGCTTGCGGTCCGTCGACGGAGGGTGCTTTCGATCCCCTGTAGTAAGTGCGGCCGCCCGGCCGACGTGTCCGGCCAAGCGACGCTCTGCGCTCAGTGCATCAGTGTCTTCGTGACTGCGGTGGCCGTCGAGCCTGCCGTACGTCAGCAAAAGGAAGTCGAAGTGCGGCGCCATCAGCGCCGGAGACGGTCGTTCGAGCGAGCGTTCGGGTTCTTGGGGCTCGGTCTCACCTTTGGCGACCGCCCGTTCCAGGGCATCGTCATCGCACTGACGGTGGCTGGAGCCGCTTCGGCCGCATACCTTCTCCCGCTTCTGCGGGTGTCCTCCTGGAACGTGTACACCGGCGAAGCCGGACGATTGGTGTTGCTTTCGGGACTGGGTCTGGTGGGTGCCCTGGCGGCCATCGTAGGACTCCAGCGGGGCTGGGGACGCTGAGCCATGGCTTTGAAGGGGACCATCCGCGACTTCGGCGTAGCTGACATCTTCCAGTTGATCGGTCAGCAGGCCAAGACCGGCGTCCTCGTCATGTCGAACGACGTCGACGAAGTGCGTGTCTACTTCCGCGACGGGTCGGTGATCCGTGCCGAGAACGTCACTCGACCCGAAGAAATGCTCTTCGGCAACCTGATGGTTCGGGCGGGAGCGCTTCGTCCTGAGCAGCTCAATCGAGCACTTCAGGAGCAGAGACGAACGCTCAAACGACTGGGAGCGGTCTTGATCGATCTCAAGTTCGCGACCGCCGGAACCGTCCGGGAGTTCGCAACTCTTCAGACGACCGAGACGATCTATAAACTCTTCGACTGGAAAGACGGCCAGTACGAATTCGAGAACACGCCCGTAGATAGCTCCCCGGAGGGTATGAAGCCCATTTCGAGCGAGACCATCGTGATGAACGGTGTTCGGATGATGGACGAGTGGCCGACCATCCGGCAGCAGGTCCCTTCGTACACTTGGGAGCTCCAGCGGATCAAAGACTTGATTCCACCGCCTTCCGCCACGAGTGACCTCGATTTCGAGTCCAGCTTTGGCGTGGACGTTGGAGACGTCGGCCCCAGCGACCGTCTGGTCTATGACCTGACGGGCAGTCGGATCACCATCAAAGAGGTCATCGACCGCAGCCGACTGGGAGAGTTCGAAGCTTGCCAGGCCGTCGCCAACCTGATGGCGCACGGATACGTTCGGGCGACGAAGCCGTCTCGAGTCTCTTCGTCGCTCGGGCCGCCGCCGCTGACCCTCGGCCAGCACGTAAAGCGGGGCGTGGGCATCGCGGCTCGGATCGCCGTGAGTGCCGGTCTGGTGGTGCTGCTGGCCGGGCTCTTGCGCGGGACGGAGATGACGAACGGCGACGTAGTCCGGTCCGAGACGACCCGACGCCACGTGGCCCAATCGCAGCAGGTCAACCTGCGTCGCTCACTCGAGGTCTTTCGCTTGATCGCAGGACGCTATCCCGACGAGCTCGACGAGCTCGTAAAGGCAAACATCGTCGAGCCCGACGACCTGTCGTTCCCCTTCGACTCACCCTATCGCTACACCACGCGAGAGGATGGGTTCATGCTGCTTCCACCCATCGAGTGATTCGAGGTGACCGTGAGAGTTCTTTTGCAAGCCTTCTTGCTTTTTTCGATTGCGACGCTCAGCAGCGTACTGGTCGCCCGCGTTCCTTCTGATCTGCCGCTCACGCATCTCGAACCATCTCCGCCGCCCCCCCGAGTGACCGTCCTGTCCGCATCGACGGATGTCTGGGTCCGCAATCCGGGTCACCCTTGGAGGCATCCTCGAAGCGGTGAACCCTTGACGCTCCCCGTCGACTTTCAGCTTCGTACGGCGGACGATGCACTGCTCATCCAGTACCGAGGCAGCCGGTTGGGGCTCGATGAGCGGGCCCAAGGAACGATCGGGCTCGTGCGCGAGCAATGGCCGGTGCGGTTGGGGCGGGGCCGGGTACGCATTCGGAGCACACGACGCTCGGTTCGTGTTTCGACGGAGCACGGGCGCTGGGAAGGGCGCGCTTTCGGGGTCTGGGCTCGTCGTCGTCGAACCGTCTGCACTGCCTTGGAACCGGTGCAGGTTGTGGTGGGCGACGAGCCCGAACGACGCAGCGGGCCGGCAATGATGAGTGCCTCGGTCGGAGGTCTTCAGACCGGCGACCTCGGCCTTCGATGGGAGCAACTGCCATCACCGGTGCGGGGCGTCCGGTCCTCACGGCTGGACGTGTCGGTATCGCCGCACGTGCTCGCGTTCGTCCGAGGGTCGGACGGGGAGCGAACGGCGGTGGCGGTGCGACCGGACGGCTCGATGACGGCCCGGCTCGAGTCGGACGAGCGCCTGGAGGCCCACGATGCGATCGGGCGCTGGATCCATGCGCGCGATGGCTTTCGCGACGCGAAACGAGCGCTGGACGCGCTGTCGACGGTCGAAGCCTGGCAGGCACGTCCCCATCCGGGGCCGACCGAGGACGTGGCCGAGGCCGATGACGTGGCCGATGACGTGGCCGATGACGTGGCCGATGACGTGGCCGAGGCCGATGAACCGTCTTCCGAGGCGTTCGAGGCACCCGCGCAGGGGTCGGTGGGTGATCGCTCTCGGCGTGGGACCCCGTCGCGCCCGGGACGTCGCTCCCCCAAGCCCGAGGAATCGCCCGAGAAAGCTCCGTCCCGGCCGACGCGGGAATCGGGAGCAGGTCGAGCGGGAACCCAGGCGCGACAGCCCCCGGAGCCGCTCAACGTCGACTGGACGAAGGCCGGGCGACCCCAGGGAAACGTTCTCGACGGTCAGAAGAAGGAGGCTCCCGCCCCGGACGCCTCGGCATCGCCCGTGGACGAAGAGGAGGAGTGACCCCTTCCGGTGGACGCTCTTCGGAGATCTACGGCTGCAGTCGCTGGATGAGGGTTCGGACCTGGAATCGGTAGCTCGCCTCGGTCTGAGCGCCGACCACCGTGCGACCGGGATCGGGCAGGGATGCGCGAAGCACCGTCGACCCCAGGTCGCTCAGCGCGAGCCCGACGGCCTCGAGGTCGTCCGTTGGGTCGTTTTCATCTCCGGACAGATTCAAGACGACATCGAAGGGGATCGCGACGGATGACGCATCGCCGTCGGCCGCTACTGCCATCAAGCGCGGCGCGTAGGCGCAGCTGACGTCGTGGCGAAGTCTGCGGGCTCCGAGCAGCAGTCCGTCCACGAGTCGCCCCCGCCCCCGTAGCTCGATGGCCGACAGCCGTGCGCTCAAGGTCGACGCGTCGGTTGGATGCACCTCTTCGAGGCCATCGTCACGGGCGAACACCGCGCGGTACCGGTCGAAGGGGACGTTCGCGGACAGTTCCTCGATGAGCGTCGAGATCAGCGCGCCGCCGAGCTCGGCATCGGCCGAACGAGCCGCTCCCGTGGCGTCCAGGATCAGCGCGAAGTCGGTCCACGCTGGTGCTCTTACGCAGCTCGGCCGGAGCGTCATCGAAACGAGGACGGGCCGGGCGCTCTCCGACGCCTCGGTACAGCCGCGGGCGACCACCCATCCATCGATGTCGCGAGCCGCCACCGCCACCGTGTACGGGCCGCGACCCGACGGCAGCGCGGTGAAGTCGGGTCTCAACGGAAAGCGGCCACTTTGACGGCGCACCGCGGGGAGCGCTTCCGTGATGCCGTCGAAGGCGAGTTCGTTGACCGCCGAGCAGTCGAGGTCCTCGAAGACCACCACGTCGATCGAGCGCACCGGCGCCGAAAGGAGTTCGCTGGTGAAGACCAGCTCCACGTCGGAATCCGCCTCGCTGCAAGCGACCCCGATCAGGGCGCCGACGGCCAAGGTGGAGCGTCGCGTCATCGCGCGACCGGTCGAGTGCTCAGTGACTCGCCCGTCTCCGAGACCGAAAAGCGCAGACCACCCTCCGGCCGAGTGCTGACGTCGACATGTTCATTCGCGTGAAGTCGCCCTTCCAGGATGCGGCGAGCGATCGGGCCCTCGATCATTCGGCTCAGCGTGGAGCGCAGCGGGCGGACCCCGTACGCTTCATCGTAGCCGCCGTTCTCGAGCACATAGCGAACGGCCTTGGCATCCAGGCCGAACGTGATGCCTCGTTCAGCCGCCAGTCGCTCACTCGATTGCTGCGACAGTCGCCGCGTTACTTCGAAGAGTTCCTCGTCGCGGAGCGCCGAAAACACGAGCTTTTCCTGGATACGGCCCCATAGCTCGGGGGGCATCATCCGGGCTGCTTCGCGCAGGATGTGGTCCTGGCGGTCGCTCGACCCCCCGAAGCCAACCGGCGCCTTCGCATCGGCTCCAAGATTCGATGTCATGATGATGATGGACTGCGAAAACGATACCCCGTGACCTCGGCTATCGGTGAGCCGGCCCTCGTCGAGTACGCTCAGCAAGACCTGAAGGACGTCGGGATGGGCCTTCTCGACCTCGTCGAAGAGAACGACGCGGCCCGGGCGTCGCCGGATCGCTTCGGTGAGCTGACCACCGTCCTCATGACCCACGTACCCGGGGGGCGCTCCAACCATCCGAGCCACCGAATGAGGCTCACTGAACTCGGCCAAGTCGAACCGGACGAGGTCATCGCGCGAACCGTACAGAACCTCGGCCAGGGCTCGCGCCAACTCCGTCTTTCCGACGCCGGTGGGGCCCAAGAAAAGGAACACGCCTTGCGGCCGATCCGAGCCGAATCCCGCCGCGTGGCGTCGGACGACTTCAGCAACCCGTTCGAGGATCCTCCGGTGGCCGACCACGCGCGCTTCGAGGAAGTCTTCCAGTCGTAGGAGGCGCTCCTGATCGCTGACCAGGAGCCGCTCCACCGGCAGACCGCACCGCTCGGCTACGAGCTCGGCGATCAAGCGGGGCGCGACCTCCTCCTGACCGGAGCGACTCGCGCGCGACCCGGCCAGGTCCAGGAGGGCGATCGCCTTATCCGGCAGACGGCGGTCGGGGAGGTAGCGGGCCGACAAACGCACGGCCCACCTCAGCGCATCCTCGGTGTAGCCGACGCCATGATGCTCGGCATAGATGGGGGCCGCGCGATAGAGCATGTCCAGGGCCTGACCTGGCGATGGTTCCGGTACTTCGATCCGAACGAAGCGGCGGGCGAGAGCGGGATCGCGCTCGATGTGTTTCTTGTACTCGTCTGGTGTGGTCGCCCCGATACACGGGAACTCTCCACGGGCTAGAGCGGCCTTGAGCTCGTGAGCCGCATCCAGGGGGCCATCACCCGTGCTGCCCGCCCCGATCAAGGTATGAAGCTCGTCGAAGAAGACGATCACCCGCCCGTCGGCTTTGCGGACTTCTTCCTTAAGGCCTTGGAGCTTCTCGGAAAAAGATCCACGAAGGTGGGTGCCCACCAAGAGCGACCCAACATCCAGGCTGATGATCACCCATCGGCGCGCCCGATGGTCGTCGGGTTCACGCAAGGCGCGAGCCGCCAGCGCTTCTACGACCGCGGTCTTGCCCACGCCCGGCTCGCCGACGAGGCACGGATTGTTCGAACGTCGTTTGCCCAGGACGTCCATCAAGGCTTCGACCTCTCGATTGCGCCCCAGGATCGGATCGAGCCGCCCACTCTCGGCCTCCGCCGTCAGGTTCCGGCCCAGGCTCGTAAGCCAGGGGAAGATGTCCGGATCCAGCTTTGCCGGGGCAGCGGATCCGGCCGGTTCCTCCGCGGCTTCCGGGGGCCCTGGCTCGACCGGCGATGGCGACGAGGGGTCGGAGCCTCTCCGGTACGCCGACGGGTTTCGACGCGACGGCTCAGGTGCGGAGCTCGGTGCGGTCGTGACGCGGGATGCGACGCCTCGGGAGGGAATGATCGAGGCATGGGCGACCGCACGGCGCTCCCGGTGGGTCCACTGCGGAAAGGCGCCGGTTAGGACGGCGAGGGCCCGCGTGCGGACGCGCGTTGGCATGGCCGTGCGCTCGATGAGATATCGAGCGATCCCATCGCGCTCACGGGTCATGGCGACCAGCAGGTGAAGTGGGCCGACCTCGGCACTGCCGCAGCTGGCGGCAACCAGTGCCGCTCGCTCGAGCAGACGACGTACGACGATGCGCGGCTCCAGACGATCTCGGTCGTAGACCTTCAACAGAACGTCCTCATCGACGTTCATGCCCTTGAGCAGACGCTCTCCGTCGTTGGAGGTGGTGAACATGGCCAAGAGCACGTGCCCGCTGTGCGGCCTGGTCTCGATCTGGCGGGCGATGTCTTCGGCTTCAGCCAAGATCCGAGCGAGGTCCGAGGAGAGTCTCAGGTTGGAAAGGTCGAGGGCCTCTGGCACGGCCGCCTTGTTATCACATCACCGATCTCGTTGCCTGGGAGGCGGGCGTCCTCAGTCGAACTTGCGGGCCCAGGCCGCGTTGAACTGGTCGACGAGTTCGGCGCGCTTCAACGGAGGTTCGTCCGCGACGACGGCGCGGCCATGAATGAAGCCGATGCCCCAGGGTCGAAGAGCATCCTCGGTCGCCGCGACCAGTTCTTCGGCGGGCCGATCGTGGAGCGCCACGTGCTCGGCCACGTACTGATTCACGATCTGAGCGATGTGCTGCGGAACGTCATCGGGCCGCGTCACGCCGCCGAAGAGCACCGACGCATCGGTCCATTTGCCGGACTCCAAAGTTCCGTCCAAGAAGTTGGTCAGCGTGTCCGACGAAAGCTGGTAGATCAGCTCCTCGGGCAGTTCCCGACGGGCCTGCAGGAAGTCGCGTCGCCAGGCGACCCATTCTTCGCTGTTCGGGATGTGCCCTCGCACGAAGGACTCGGTCCAGTCGGGATCGAAGGCGCTGCAGATGTCGTAGAACCTCTGGGCCGAGTCGATCGTCGGGTCGTCGTACCCGGCGGCGCTGTACAGCGGCCCGCAGTCCAAGGTGAGACCGTGGGCCCGGGCCAAGACGAAGGACGAACTGGGGAGGTGCTGGGATTGAACCGCCATGCGCGCCACCTCCTGCTGGATGTTCGCGTCGGACATCGACGGCTTGGAGACGGCCACCATGCGCTCGGCTGAAGCCCACATCTCGGCATCGCCGTACGCCACCATGGTGTGGGTCACGAGCATGACGTCGGCCGGTGACAGATGGTCGACGTCGGCGACCTTCCCGTACCATCGACGGGCGTCGGTCGATCGCAGGCGGGGCCACAGCCGAGCCTCGGGATCCATCGGGACGACCTTGATCGAATCGGCGAGCGCTTGAGCGTACGCCCGGAGAGGGTCGCCGGTGTCGACCAGAGTGTGGCAGAACAAGTCTTCAATGTTGCCGGTGTTGGACGGGTTGCGGTCGCGCTCTCCGAGTCGAACGAGGTGCTCGAGAACCACCTCCACCTGGTCTTCGTCGAGGCGACCATCCGTCCGGAACGACGCGAGTCGACCGGCAAAGCGCAGCGTGCATTTGACGTGTTCGGGCGGCAGCGCCCGTACCCGATCGCGGAACGAAGCCGGGATGGTGCGATTCAGGGCATCCATCAGCGGTGGCTCTTCGCTTGTAGCGTGTAATTCGCAGCCCTGTCGAATCGGTGGCTTCTGGGTGAGCTGGCTCACGAATACCCGCACGGCCTACTTTGGATTGTGATAGTTTGGCGCGGTGCACGGGCGTCGCGTCCTCGTAGCCGTCACGGGAAGTATCGCCGCGTACAAAGCGGTGGAGCTGGTTCGTTTGCTCGGCCGAGCCGGGGCCGAGGTGCAAGTGATCATGACAGAGCGGGCGCAGGCGTTCGTGGGACCGCTCACTTTCGAGGCGGTCTCCGGTCGCCCGGTCGTGACGCGTTGGAACCAGTCGACGTCAGGGCAGATCGACCACGTCGAGTGGGGGTATCAGGCGGATGTACTGGTGGTGGCGCCGGCGACCGCCAACCGTTTGGCCGAACTTGCTCTCGGTCTCGCTCATGACGCGCTCGGCGCGACCGCACTCTCTTTCGAGGGTCCATTCATCGTCGCGCCGGCCATGGAGTCGAGGATGTGGAACCATCCAGCGACCCAGCAGCACGTCGAGACCCTGGTCCGACGTGGCGCGACCATCGTCGGTCCGGAAGATGGTGAGCTCGCTTCCGGTCGCAGCGGTGCGGGCCGCCTGGCCGAGCCGGAGACCATCTTTCGGACCGTCGAGCGGTCCGTCGGTTCCCTCGACCTGAAGGGGAAGGTCTTCGTCGTTACCGCCGGGCCGACGCGGGAGCCTCTGGATCCGGTACGTTTTCTTTCGAGCCGGTCCACGGGAACGTTCGGGATCGCGATCGCGGAGGAAGCCGTCCGCCGGGGAGCCCGGGTTCGGCTGCTCCTGGGGCCGAGCCCGCTGCGGCCCCGCCCCCACCCGCTCCTCGAGACGGTGCGCGTGGAGACCGCGGTCGAGATGGATCGGGCGACCCAGGAACGCCTTCGAGACGTCGACGTCTTCATCGCGGCTGCTGCGGTCAGCGATTTTCGACCGCGCCATCGGCACCGCGCGAAGTTCAAAAAGGATGATCCCAGCGCCGACCACCTAGAGCTGGAGCTCAATCCCGACGTCCTGGCCCGGGCCGCGGCCGCGCTGAAAGACCGTCGTTCGAAGGCTCTCGTCGTGGGGTTCGCCGCGGAGACCGAGGATGTCGAGGCGAACGCCCGAGCCAAGAGGATCGGCAAAGGCTGCGATTTCGTCGTGGCGAACGCCGTCGGGGAGGAAGTCGGCTTCGGAGATGCGCCGACCACGCTCATTTGGCTCGGGGAGACGACGCGGATCGCCTTCGGACCGGGGTCGAAGACCGAGGCTTCGACTTTCGTGCTTGATCGCATCGTGGAAGCCATCTCAGCTAGGAACGGATGAACGAGGGTCTCCACAGCCTCATCCGGCAGCTCAAAGCCGAGCTCGCGTGGGCGACGCGAACCGGAGTGCAACCGGCTCGCCGTCGGCCTCCGGTGGTCGTTCGGGAAGTCGAGCCCCTGACCCCGCCGCCACCGGTGGTCGGGCGGCCCGGAGGCGACGAATCTCTTCGCGGACCCCCGGAGCCCCGAGGGCCGAGGCCCGACGAGGCACCGTCGACCACCGGCGATCCGCCGGCCTCCGCAGCTCCCGCCATTGAAGCGGCACGGACGCTCGGCGAGGTACGGGCGATCCTCGGCGACTGCACTCGGTGTCGTCTCTGTCATGGGCGAACCCACCTGGTATTCGGTGTTGGTAGCGAAGACGCCGACGTCATGTTCATCGGGGAAGGGCCGGGCGCGGACGAGGACCGAAAGGGCGAACCGTTCGTGGGAAAGGCAGGCCAGCTGCTGACGCGGATCATCGAAAACGGCATGCAGATGAAGCGGGAGCAGGTTTACATCGCCAACATCGTGAAGTGTCGGCCACCCGGCAATCGGGACCCGGAGCCGGACGAGGTCGCGGCGTGTGAACCGTTCCTCGCCGCCCAGATCCGCGCCGTGGCTCCGCGAGTAATCGTGACTTTGGGGAAGTACGCGTCGCAGACCCTGTTGGGCGTCACGACGCCGATCACGCGCCTTCGCGGTCGATGGTCGGACTACCGCGGTACGCCGGTGATGCCCACCTACCATCCGGCGTACCTCCTGCGAAACCCCGCGGAAAAGCGTCCCGTATGGGAAGACATTCAGGAGGTGCTCGAGTGGCTGGGACGGCCCGTATCCCCTCGGTCGTAGCGCGGCTTGCCGTCGGCCTGGCGGCGGTCGCCGCGGCGCTCGGAGGGGGGACCGCCCGGGCTCAGTTTCCGTTCCCGTTCGGAGAGCCGCCAGAACCGAAGCCCAAGCCGGCCGAGTCGGTGCAGACGGCGACCGTAGCCACCAACGAAAAGGCCTACGCCAGACCGGCGCCCGGGTCCCTGCCCGAGGGGCCGGCCGAAGACCTGGAAGGGTTCGTGGCCGTACTCGAGTTCGATGGAATCGTGAATCCCGGCATGGGCTCCCACGTGGCGCAAACGCTCCTGCAGGCGGAACGCGATGGGGCCCAACTGCTCCTCATCGAGCTCGACACGCCGGGAGGTTTGGTGTCCACAACGCAGACGCTCGTTCAAGACATCCTGACGGCCGGCATTCCGGTGGTCGTGTTCGTGACACCGAGCGGTGCGCACGCTGCGAGCGCGGGAACGTTCATCACGCTGGCCGCTCATGTCGCGGCCATGGCCCCCGCCACACGGATCGGAGCGGCGCACCCCGTCACGGGAGGCGGACAGGATCCGGAGGAAGCGGGCGGTCGGCATATGGCACGGAAGGTCGAAAACGATCTGCTGGCCATGGTGGAAGGTGTAGCCCGCCAGCGAAACCGCAACGTCGATTGGGCGAAGGACGCCGTCCGCGATTCGGTCTCCGCCACCGCGGAGAAGGCGCTCGACATCGGGGTCATCGACCTGATCGCCGCCGATCGGGCCGATCTCCTCGATCAGCTGGACGGGCGAGAACTGGAATTGGGTGGTCGGCGGGTCCGCCTGAAGCTGGAGGGGGCTCGGATCGAGGTCTATGAGCCATCCCTGCGGAACCAGCTTCTGAACCTGTTGGCCAATCCCGGAATCGCCGCTCTGCTCGGACTGCTCGGCGTCCTCGGGATCCTGATGGAGCTGTACAACCCGGGGCTCATCGTCCCGGGGGTGGTCGGTGTTTTGGCTCTCCTGTGTTCGCTGGTGGCGGCGGAGCAGCTGCCGGTTCATATCGGCGGCGTCCTCTTGGTTGTGGGCGGACTCGCCCTCTTGGCCGCCGAGCTGTACACCCCAACCTTCGGGGCGTTCGGCCTTCTGGGATTGATCGGATTGGGCTTGGGGCTCGTGCTTTTCGTCGACGTCGACAACCCGGAGTTCGACCTGGATCCCTCGTTTGCTCTCAGCCCTTGGGATGTCGTTCCCGGACTCCTGCTTCTGGGGGCCCTGATCGCGTATCTGTCCTTCTTCGTCGTTCGCAAGAAGCGAGACGTCTCTCTCACCAGTCTGGAGAGCTTCATCGGGCAGGAGGCTCGAGTTCTGCAGGAGGTTGGTCCGCAGTCCGGCCAAGTCTTCGTATCCGGCGAGTACTGGGCGGCGAAGAGCCGCGGACCTGAACCCATCGCGAAGGCTAGCCGGGTCATGGTCGTGGGCCTCGACGGCCTCACGCTGGTCGTCGAGCCGCTGTCAGAAGGTCCGTCTTGAGCTAGAGAGGGTGGGAACGTGCCCGCCTGGCTACAGTCACTGCTCTTGGGTGCCCTCCAGGGGTTGACGGAGTTCTTGCCCGTGTCGTCGTCGGGGCATCTCGTGCTGCTCCAGGCATGGCTCGGCGACGTCTTTGCCTTCGCCGATTCCGCGGTCGCATTCGATCTCGCGCTTCACGTAGGTACGCTCCTGCCGGTCATTTTCTTCTATCGGCGAGATCTCGAGGCCATCGTGATGCACCCGAGACGAGAGTGGAGCCTGATCGTACAGCTGGGGCTTGCGACCCTTCCAACCGTGGTCATCGGTTTGGGACTACGCGATGTATTCGAGGAGCTCTTTCATACCGTCCCGGCGGTCGCGGTCGCCATGCTATTCACCGGCGTCCTCCTGGCGTCCACTCGTTGGTCGGAAGCGCGATCCGGGCGGGTTACGATGAACATCGGGCGGGCGATCATCATAGGCTGCGCCCAGGGGTTGGCCATAACTCCGGGCGTATCCCGATCCGGAACGACCATCGCCGTCGCCTTGCTCTTGGGTGTCGGACGTGAAGAAGCTGCCCGCTTCTCATTTCTCATGTCCATTCCCGCGATCGCAGGGGCCGCGCTGCTCGTCGCGAAAGACGGCGTCCCGTTCGGTCGCGAGCAGGCGATCCCTCTGGCTTTAGGATTCGTCACCGCCGCCGTGGTCGGCTATGCGGCTCTTCGCTGGCTCGTCTTCATCGTAAAGCGAGGCCGGCTATATCGATTCGCCTGGTATCTGGTACCGCTGGCGCTGCTGACCTTGTTCTTGACCGCCCGGTGAGGGCGGCCAACGTCATCTCAAAGAGAGCTCTTGAAGTTGGGCGCTGGTTTGAACGCCACCGTCTTCGATGCCGGTATCTTGATCTCTTCTTTGGTGAGCGGATTACGCCCGATGCGCGGTTTTCTCTTCCGCAGCGTGAATGTACCAAAGCCGGGATATGCGAATCGCTTGTCCTTCTTCACGGACTTGGCGATGTGTTCGAAGACCTCATCGACAATGTCGGAAATCGCCCGCTTGGAGAGGTTCTTACCGCTACCCTTCTGGAGCTTCTCGATCAGCTCGGCTTTGGTCATCGAGCGGACGCTAGGCGCAGGCCCGATGGCTGTCAACGCTGCTATTCGCGCGGATTCGGGTAGGCGCCGCGTCGGCCATCGTACGTCCGAAATACCACTTCCGAGGCGCGACGCTCCACGACCCATTCCGGCTGTAGCGTGACTTTTCCCAAGCCTCCCGGCACATCCACGCACAGCTGGGGCACCATCAGGCCGCTGGAGTGTCCGCGAAGGCCGTCGATGATCTCCAGCCCCGCCTGAAGCTTCGTTCGGAAGTGCTCGATTCCCTCGGCGACGTCGCACTGGTGGAGATAGTGCGGTGTTGCGCGGAGGTATACGAGACGACGATTCAGCTCGCGAATGGTGGAGAGCCGGTCGTTGATTCCTCGCAGGAGAACGGTTTGATTGTAGACCGGGATTCCAGCGTCGACCAGCCGCGCAACCGCGTGGCTGGCCGCTCGCGTTACTTCGCGAGGATGATTGAAGTGCGTCATCATGATGACCGGACCGTGCGCAGCGAGCGTCGTCGTGAGACGGTCGGTCACCCGCATGGGGCAGGTCACCGGCATTCGCGAGGCGATGCGGATGATCTCGACATGGTCCACCGCTCGAAGCTCGCGACAGATATAGTCGAGCTGGCCATCGCCGAGCATCAAGGCGTCGCCGCCGCTCAAGATGATCTCCTTGAGTTCCGTCTGCTCGCGAATGTAGTCGAAGGCTTCCCGGAGTAGTCGACGCGGAGACTGGCGCTCGGTCCGGCCGACGATGCGACGTCGCGTGCAGAACCGACAGTAGACGGGACAGCGGTCGGTCACCAGCAAGAGAGCACGGTCGGGATAACGGTGGATGAGGTTGGGGGCCGCTTCGTGGATCTCTTCGCCGAGAGGGTCCACTCGCTCGCCTAGCCGTATGACGGACTCTTCGGGCCGCGGTACGATCTGACGCCGTATCGGGCAGTCCCTGTCGTATCGGTCGGCGAGCAGAGCGTAGTACGGCGTCGTCGCGAAGCGGAAGCGACCTCGGGTCTGATCCAAGGCCTTCCTCTCATCGGAAGTGAGCGCGAAATAGGACGACGCTTCGTCCGGCGTGGCCACGCGATGACGAACCTGCCATCGCCAGTCATCGAAATCATCGTCGTCGACGTCGGCCCACGGGGAGGAACTCCTATCTGGATGGGTGAATCGTTGAGGCACGGGTCTTATCGAGGCTCGCCTTCGGTGGAGTCGTCGCTGGTCGGGGCGCTCTCGACGGCAGAGTCGGCCAGCCGTCGCGATTCTCGGCGTAGCTCTTCACTCGCCGGGGTCGTCTCGGACGCTCGTCCACCGGCAAGATTCTGTAGGCCCTGAAGAAGGTCGACCGGAACGGGGAAGATCGTCGTGGAGTTGTTCTCGACCGCGATCTCCTGGAGGGTCTGCAGGTACCGAAGCGTGATCGCGTTGGGGGCTTCGGAGATGATCTTGGCCGCGTCGGAGAGGCGACTGGCTGCTTGGAACTCGCCTTCGGCGGCGATGATCTTCGCCCTCCGGTAACGCTCGGCCTCCGCTTGACGGGCCATCGCACGCTGCATCTCGGTTGGAAGATCGACGTGCTTCACTTCGACACTCGTCACTTTGACTCCCCACGGGTCGGTGTGGGCGTCGATGACCTCCTGCAGCTTCTGGTTGATGCGGTCCCGCTCGGCAAGTAGGTCGTCCAGCTCGGCTTGTCCGAGTATGGCTCGGAGGGTCGTTTGCGCATATTGGCTGGTTGCGAAGAGGTAGTTCTCGACTCGAAGTATGGCGAGGTCGGGCTTGACGACGCGGAAATAGATCACGGCGTTGACCTTCACCGAGACGTTGTCCCGGGTGATCACGTCCTGCGGCGGTACATCTCGCGCGACCACGCGGAGGTCGACGTTGAAGAGCCGATCGATGATCGGGATCACCCAGATCAGCCCCGGCCCCCGCACTTCTCCGGTGTAGCTGCCGAGGCGGAGCACCACGGCTCGTTCGAACTCTTTGATGATCCGCAGTCCGCTCGCCAAAAACAGGAAGAGCACACCAACGGCGATGGCTATGGGTAACACACCCATTCTTAATGGCGGCCGCAACCCCGGAGTCAATCATCGCCGACGACCGGCGCGAAGTGGAAGGGCGTTTGCCCTGTGGTCGTGGCTAGAGCACCGATTCGGGAAGCAACGGGGACGGATCGGAGACCGATACGACCCAGAGCTGGTGTACGGCGCGGGTGGCGGCGATGTGCAGGAGATGCCGGGCTTCCTTGGCTTCGGGATAGCTGTCGCGATTGACGTCCACGCAAATGACGTAGTCGTACTCCAGGCCTTTGACCTGAGCGACGTCCACGACGTCGATGCCGGGCTGAAAGCTGAAGTTCTTGCCGTAGACCCGCCGGAGAGCCGGAACCTCCGAGCGCCCCAGTCCCTGATGGTAGATGTCGGCTTGAGCGGCATACCGCGCCACGACGGCCACGTTCGCTTTGCGCTCGCGAACGATGAGCGACCGGAGGGCCTCGCCCAAGAAGGCGATGCTCTCGCCCGTCGAGCCGAACGTGAACTGCTCGACCGGCGTGCCGTCTCGGGGAACGACGGGAGCCTCGGGATCGGCCAGCGGACCGAGGACGTGCCGCGAGAATTCGACGATCGGTCGGGTTGAGCGGTAACTCACCTTGAGCTTGTCGATCTTGACGCCTTCGATGCCGACGTCGGTCAGCATCTGCTCCCAGTTGTCGAACCCGTTGTCGAAGATCAATTTTTGCGCCGTATCCCCGGCCAGCGTCATACTCTCCCGCTTGGTGAGCGCTCCCCGCAGCACGGCGATGTCGGTCGGTGATAAGTCCTGCGCCTCGTCGACGATGACGTGCTCGTACGTGATCGTGCGTTGAGAGCCGGCGATCGGCAGGCCGCCGTACTTCAGCTGGGTGAGCTTGAGCAAGAGAGCATCGTCATGCTCGTCCAGGCGTCCGTTCGGCTCGTCGTTCCGGGGGCGCCGTTCGGCCGCGGAATCCAGGTGCTCGTCGAGCGCGTCTGGCGCCGTTCGCTCGTTTGTCGTCTCGTCGTCGGACGCCTCGGACGCCTCGTCGGACTGGGCACTGACCCAGCGTACGAGTTCGTCGATGTCTTCCAAAGAGACCGTGTCGCGGGCCTGCGAGCCCAGCACTTCGCGCAAGAGCTCACGGTCGGTCAGGAGCTCACTCCACGTCGCTTTCACGTCGTCGGAGGCCGACTTCGCCCGACGCAAGACGCCCTGCAAGACCCGGCGGTCGCGGTCGTCGACTCCAGCCCGGGAGGCGGCTCCCGAGTCCAGCCACTTCGCCATCTCGCGAACGCGAGGCAACAGAGCATACCGAGCCGTGCCGTCCCACTTCTGGATGACGGCCGACTGGGAGCGCTCCGAGCAGTGGCCTGCTAGCTGTCGACGGATCCCATCGGCTTCCAGCTGCACCCCTCGCTCCAGTAAACCGAGGATGGCGGGGTGCTTCTTCAGACGCGAAACCGTCAGCGGGACGTCATCGGCGTACGGCTGTTTCAGTTCTGGAAGCACTTTCTTTCGCGTTCGGCGCATCCATCCTTCCAGCGTGACCACCGGCGTCCCCGGAACATCGAGCGATGGAAGGACCCGGCTGATGTACTCCGTCAGAGGCTCCGACTTGACGACGATCGCCATCTTCTTGGGCGAGAAGGTCGAAGGATCTTGGAAATGGAGATACGCCGCTCGGTGCAGAGCAACCGTCGTCTTTCCGCTGCCGGCGCCTCCCTGCAGAATGACGATACCGCTCTCCGGCTGGGTGATGAGCTCGAACTGCGTCCGGTCGATGAGAGCCGTGATTTCGCGGAGGTGCTTGTCTTCGCGAAGAGACTCGTCGCCCACCACGCCCAGCTGGGCCGGCTCGAACTTTGACGGCTGATCTCTGTCGCCTGGTGGGCGACTCGCGACGCCGGCTCCCCCGGCCAGGGTCGGTCGATGGTCGTCCGGGATCTTGACCCACGTCCCGTCGCCCTTGCGGGCCACGCTCCCACCGGTCCAACTGATGCGTCGCAGCTCTCCGTTGACGATGCTCAGCGTCCGTCGAGCTTGAACGATACCCGATACGGGCCGACCCCCGAACGACTCCTCGTAGTCGTCACCTTCGTCGTAGCGATAGTAGATGCGGGAGACCGGGGCGTTTCGCCAGTCTACGATTGCGAGCTCGAAACCGGCTTTGACGAAGCCGCGATTCCCCACGAGGATGTCCCGCGTCTTGTCGCCATCGTTGAGGCGAAGATGGCCAAAGTAAGGGCACTTCACGTCGACAGGCAGATCTCGCCCCTTGCCGTTGGCCGCACCGAGCGCCTGCATTCGATACATCTCAGCGATGAGCGGCGCGAGGTCTTCCGCTCTAGCCTCGGAGATTTGATCACGCAGGGAGAGAAGCTCTCGGTCGTATTCGGCTCGTGCCGCCGCGGCCAGCTGCTCCTCGGCGAGACGCCGCTGGACCTTGGCGAGCAGGGTCAGCTCCTCGTCGATGACGCCAGCCTCGTGGCTCCCGGCCTCGACCTCCTGCAGGTCTCGAGCGTGCATCAGCCCCCGACCCTCGCGCCGGCGGCAATCCCGAGCAACTCGGAACGCACCATCTCCAGCGCCGCGTCCTCGGATGGTTCGAGGCGTCGGCGGTAGCTCTCATGATAGCGATACGGATCGATGATTCGTCCGTCGGGACGCTCCAGCTGATAGTGAAGATGTGGTGCGGTGCTGCGCCCCGTATTGCCAGACAGGCCAATGACGTCGCCGACTCGAACCCTTTGGCCCACCCGAACCGAGACCTGCGAAAGGTGGAGGAACATCGCTGTAACGCCGGTCTCGGGGTCGGTCAGCTCGACACAGCGTCCGTTGCCACGCGTGGACCAGTTTCGACGGCTGACCTTGCCCGTAAACGTAGCCCGTATGGGTGTTCCGGTTGGCGCCTTGAAGTCTACGCCTTTATGCCTCCGTCCATCGCCGAGCAGAGATGTCACCTGCTCGTAACCTTCGATCGGACTTTGCCGCAGGCGTCTCTCCACTTCACGACCATCGGGCTCGTAGTAGCGTGGAAAGGCCGACCCGGACGGTTGGAACAGCACGGCTTCGAACGTCTTTCCGTGTTTTTGCGATTGGTAGGCGACGTAGTGCAGACGCGGCTCGGCGGCGTCCACGGGCTCGTATACCAATCGAAGCGTGTCGCCGGCGCGTAGGTCCCGGCGCACGTCGAGCCACCACACCAGTACGCGCTTCGCGACCTGGGAAAGCGCTGCGCCGTCCTCGCCCATGACGGACGTGAGACTGGCCTCCAGCGACTGATGGACCTCCACGACCACGGCGCGCTTCGATGGTGCCTCCTGTGGGGCAGAGTCCGGCACCGCCGGCGTACTGGGCCGTAGCTGGGCTGGAGCATCATGAATCGTCGGGGGCGCCGCCGCGATGGGGGGCGTCTCGTGCTGCGGAAGGACCTCGGGGTCCGAAGCCTCGCTCCGGCACGAAATCAACACGAACAAGATGGCCGCGATTCTCGTCACGGAACGCAAGACCCTGCCTCGACCGATCCCCAGATTCAAGCTCAACCGACGGCTTCGGGCCGGCTCGACACGAGAGGAGCCTTTCCGGAGCGAAGCCCGGGGTGTTCGCGTCCGCCGGATGGCGGCTCGTCTTCAGTTCTTGGCCGTCTCCACCGTCGCCTGCGCTCGGGCCAGATCGATCAGCGTGTCGACCGCGGCATCGGAGAAGGCTTCCTGAAGTCGCTCGAAGCGGTCGGGGTCGTCGGCGCCATCGTCTCCTTCGTCGCCGAGCAGCTCTTTGACCTTCACGACGTCCTGCCCCTCTTTCGCCTCGGCGACGTACTTCGCGATCTCCTCGAAGGCCTCGGCTCCACTCACGCGTTTCGCGGCGGCGGAACGCATGTTTGTGATGGTGTCCGCGCCGACCGGCTTCCACGTGCTGGCGGCACTGGGAGAAAGGAAGGGCTCGATCGACTGGGGAGGTAGGGCGAAGTCGAGATCTCGCTCGCCCACCATCACGCCGCCCATCAGCGACGGGATCTCGACGTCGGCGGCCACGCCCTTGAACTGGGTACTTTCGCCGCTGGGCAAGAAAAACATGCCCGTCGTGATCTTCATGGCTCCCAACTCGGCCGGGAGGGGCAGGACAGCCTGCACCGTACCCTTGCCGAAGGTGTTGGGTCCTCCCACGATGACGGCGCGGCGGTACGCCTGGAGAGCTCCGGCGAGGATCTCCGCCCCGGAAGCGCTGATCGGGCTCACCATGACGGCGAGGGGGCCGTCGTATTGGGTTTTCTTGTCATCGTCCTCCAGGAACTCCAGGCGCCCACGCGTGTCTCGGGTGGCGACGACCGCACCCTTGCGGATGAATAGACCCGAGATGTCGACCGCGTCCTGCAGGAGGCCTCCACCGTTGCGCGACAGGTCGAGAACCAGGCCGTCCACCTTCTTGGCGACCGCCTCGGCTACGAGACTCTTGACGTCCTCGTAGGACGACCGGGCCTCCTTGGTCTGTCCGCAGACGGTCCGGCTGTCTCCACCGTAGAAGGAGGGCAGCTCGAGCACGCCGATCTGCCACGACTTCTTGCCCACGGTCCGGGTCTCGTAGTCGATCTTCGCCGCTTGCTGCGCGACGTCCACGCGGTCTCGAACGATGGTGACGTCCAGGGTTCGCGTCTTCGGCGATTCCCGGAGGATGGTCAGGGTGACCTTCGTACCCTTCTTGCCGCGAATCAGCTTCACGACGTCACGAATATCCATGTCGATCGTCGAAACGGGCTCCTCTTTGTCCTGGGCGACGGCGATGATCTTGTCTTTGGGCTGGAGCTTTTCGGAGCGCTCGGCCGCCCCGCCGGGGATCAGCGATTCGATGTACGTGAATCCGAGATCGCTTCGGAGCGCGGCCCCGATGCCTTCCAGGCACAGCTGCATCTGGATGGTAAAATCGGTCAGCTGATCCGAGGACAGATACGACGAGTGCGGGTCGAGGGCGAGCGCATAGGTCGAGGCCAGGATCTCGGGTCCCTTTTTGCGGTTGCGTCGCTCCTCGGCTCGCTTCACGTTGAGTTCGTAACGCTTGAGGAGCTGCGCCTTTGCTTTGTCGAGCTCCAGCCCACCCAAGACGAAGGACGCGATTTGGATGTGCATCAAGTCTTCGACCAGGCCCGCCCTCTCCTCGGCGGTTTTGGCGAAACCCCGCTTGTCCGGGTCCATCTGTAGTTCGACGGTCTTGTCGAGCGCGTATTTCGGACCCAACAGGTTCTTGGCCAGCGTCAGGTCTTCGTTTGCGCGTTCGACCAGGAGGTCCATCACCGCTTCGATCCGCTCGCACTTGCCCAGCTGCGCCTGGGCGAAGAGAACGTCGGCTTCGGACTCCAGGTCGGCGACCTCGGAAGCCAAGAGCATGACCCGGGATGGATCGACGATCTTGGCCAACTCCTGTGCGGTCCTTTTTCGAAGCTCTGCCGAAAGCGTCCGCTGTGTGAAGTGGTGGATGGTGTAGGAACGGAAGAGGCCGGGCAGCTCTGCGCACTCCAGCGTACGAGCCTGGGCGAGTCCCGGCGTGAGCAGCCCGACCGAGACTCCGACCAGGGCCAGCGCGACGAATCTCATGGTGAGACCATTTCAGCAGTTTCGCCAGATGTCAGCGGTGTGATGGCATGAGCACCAACGGCCGCGAGCTATGACCCGGATCATCGACCATTACGGCGACGGAGCCTGGTACGACGCCGAGTATGTTCACATCACTGCAGACATACCCGCCTATGCAGCATGGGCGCAGAGCCGAAGGGGCCCGATCCTGGAGCTCGCCTGCGGGACCGGGCGTCTGACGCTGCCGATGGCGGCGGCCGGACCTCGCGTGGTCGGTGTCGACCTCTCTTCGGCCATGATCGCGCGAGCCATCGAAAAGTCCGTCCGCCATCCCGGTGGGGTCCGGTCAGAGTTCGTCGTCGGCGACATGCGGACCGTGCGTCTCCATCGGCAGTTCGATGCGGTCATCGTCGGATTCAACAGCTTGATGCACATGCTGGGCGACGATGACCTGAGCCGCGCCTTCGAAACCATCCGCTCCCATCTCCCCGTTGGAGGCTGGCTTGCTCTCGATGTCTTCGGACCACCACCCGCGGCCCTGGGGCGCGATTCCTCCGCGCGCTTCGATCCGCAGCAGATGATCGATCCCCGCAACGGCCGCCGATTCATCGTGACCGAGAGCAGCTCCTACGATCCCGCGTCTCGGGTCCATCATCTCCGGATCCACTACGACCCCGTCGACCGGGCGGGGTTGGCCCGGGGGGAGAGTCTTCGCGCTGACCTCGCGCTGCGGGTGATGTCGGCCGCCGAACTGGACGGGTGGCTCTCCCGCTTCGGATTCGAGGTTCGCGCGGACTGGGATGATCTGTGGCGGACGCAGCCGTACAGCGGAACGGGCGGGAGACGCTTCGTCGAGGCGGTGCGCGGCTCGTCGACAGATTGTGGGAGATTTCTGCTTCCGGGCAGATTAAGGTCCCGCGGGTCACGATGGCGCGCAAACGAACGAAGTTCATATTCGTCACGGGCGGGGTTGTGTCCTCGCTGGGTAAGGGCCTGGCCAGCGCTTCCATCGGCGCACTGATGGAGAACCGCGGTCTGAAGATTACGCTGATGAAGCTGGACCCATACATCAACGTAGACCCCGGTACGATGAGCCCTTTCCAGCACGGTGAGGTGTTCGTGACCGACGATGGAGCGGAGACCGATCTCGATCTCGGACACTACGAGCGTTTCACCGACGTCCAGCTCTCGCGCCGCAACAATCTGACGACCGGTCAGATCTACCATCGGGTCATCAGCAAGGAGCGACGTGGCGCCTACCTGGGCAAGACGGTCCAGGTCATTCCGCACATCACGGACGAGATCAAAGCCGCCATCCATCGCGCGGCGGAAGACGTCGACCTCACGATCGTCGAGATCGGCGGAACCGTCGGCGACATCGAATCACTTCCCTTCTTGGAAGCCATTCGTCAGATGCGTCGCGAGATGGGCGAAGACAACACGCTGTATGTCCACATCACTTTGGTCCCTTTCTTGAAGTCTGCTGGCGAGCTGAAGACCAAGCCCACTCAGCACTCGGTGGGCGAGCTGCGCCGCATCGGTATTCATCCCGACATCCTGATCTGCCGCAGCGAGAACGAGCTCGACGCGGACATCAAAAAGAAGATCTCTCTTTTCTGTGATGTCTCCCTCGATTGCGTAGTCAGTGGGCCCGACGTCGACGTCATCTATCAGGTCCCGATCCACTTCTCGAAGGAAGGTCTCGACGAGAAGATGGCCGAGCTTCTCAACATCTGGTCCCGGTCACCAGGTCTGGAACGCTGGCAGCACATCGTTCAGCGGGTTCAAGAGCCGCAGTACGAGGTGACGATCGGGGTTGTGGGCAAGTATACGCAGCTGATCGAGAGCTACAAGTCGCTGCACGAAGCTCTGATCCATGGCGGCATTCCGAACGACACGAAGGTCAACCTCGAATATATCGAGTCGACCGACCTGGAGGATCCGGAGACCCTCTCCCATGTCGATGGCATCCTGGTACCCGGAGGCTTCGGTGAGCGGGGCACCGAGGGCATGATTCAGGCCGTGAGGTACGCTCGCGAGAGGCGGCTTCCCTTTTTCGGTATTTGCCTCGGCCTTCAAATGGCGGTGGTGGAGTTCGCGCGCAACGTCTGTGGACTCGAAGCCGCGAACTCGACCGAGTTCAATGTCGACACCCCCCACCCGGTGGTCGACCTGATGCCGGATCAGCGCGACGTCTCGGATAAAGGAGCTACGATGCGCCTGGGGGCCTATCCTTGTACCCTCAAGGAGGGAACCCTCGCCGCTCGGATCTATCGGCAATCCGATATTTCGGAGCGTCACCGGCACCGATACGAAGTCAGCAACGCCTACCGCGAGTCGCTGGAGGCGCACGGTATGGTGGCCTCCGGGACGTCGCCCGACCACACGCTGTGTGAGATTGTCGAGATTCCCGACCACCCATGGTTCTTGGGCTGTCAGTTCCATCCGGAGTTCAAGAGCAAGCCGTATGCTCCCCACGGACTGTTCACCTCCTTCATTCAGGCCGCCCTCAAACATCGCCGCGACCGAACGTCGGCCTGACCGGGCTTCACTTCTCCAGCCGGAAAGTGCGATGCGAGCGCTGCCGGAAATCCGCCGGGATCAGCTCGTCGGTGAGCTCGGCGACACTCCGTCCGACACCTTCGAGGTCGGGAATGAAGCGCTGGTGATTGGTCGAAAAATAGAGCTCGCCGCCCGGCTTTACGAGCTCGAAGGCCTCGGCAACGAGACGCCGGTGGTCGGACTGCACGCGAAACGAGCCGAGCCCGAACCTCGTCGAATACGAGGGCGGGTCGACGATGACGACGTCCCAGCGGTCGCGCCGACCCTTTCTACCTTGGAGGAAGTCGTACACGTCCGCGCGAACCAGAGCTCCGAGGGGCAGCCGGTTCAGTTCGAGGTTGCGGCCGGCCCAACGTAGGTACGTATCCGATGCATCCACCGTCGTGACGAAGGCAGCACCGCCGGCAGCAGCCGCAACCGAGAACGAACCGGTGTAGCCGAAGAGGTTGAGGATGTGACGACCCGAGGCCGACCGCCGGATCATGAGTCGAGTGCGACGATGATCGCAGAAAAGACCGCAGTCGAGGTAGTCGGTGAGGTTCACGTGAAAGCGGAGTCCGTGCTCCCGCACCGTCCCCCAGATTCCTTGTTTGGGTCCCGGTGTGTACCGGACACCGGCTCCGGTCTTTCGAAGGCGTGCATGGACCCGTTCCTCGTCGATTCCGAGGCCCGCGGCTGCACCCTCGACCAACCGCGGCACATAGTCGGTCAGGGCATCGGTCTGCGTGCGGCGAAAAACCGATATCACCGCGTGTCCTTCGTACCAGTCGACCGCGGCGCGGATCTCCGGGATGTCGCGGTCATAGACGCGAAAGACCGTAACGTCCTCGCTTGCAAATTTTGGAGCGAGACGGCGCAGGTTCTTCTTCAGCCGATTGGCCAATAACTCGGCGTGCCGGTCCGACAGCGACGGGGTGGGTTTCAAGTGCCGCCCAAGTTGTGGAGGGCCCACCAAAGGGCGACACCAGCGATGGCTCCGACCGCGACCAGAACCCAAAGCGGGTTGCGGCTGGGGGGCTTGTGGTTGGCCAGGTAAGTCCGGCCCCGCGACCGGAGCGCCACGAGAATCTCCATGATCTGGTGCAGACGCACATCGGCATCCATGCGCCGTTCCAAGGCTGAACGCTCCTCATCGGCCAGCTCTCCGTCCGAATACTCTTCCAGCATCTCGGCTTCGAGGGCCCGCAGCCGGGCGTGGATGGGGGAATCGGAGAACAGCGCGTCGTCGATCGCCTCGGTCGCCTCGAGGCTCGCTCGACCGAGAAGATAGCGGCGGAGCTCCGCATCTTCCACGAGGGCTTCACGAGTCATCGCGGCTGCTCCCCTCCTCACCTCGGACCCGGACGCAGATCTCGAGTCGAGCACGGAGCCGATTGACTTCGTCCAACAGGTCGACCGGATCCTGGTGACGTTCCTGCGCCAGCTGCTTCATCGCGGGGCCCCGCAGCGGGCGGGGTGTTCCATAGAACTTGAGTAAGACTTCTCGCTCCGAAACACTGAGTTCGTTGAGGCACGGGCTGAACCCCTCTCTTCGGGCAAGATCCAGGTCGTGGGTGGACAGCTGGGGAAGCGACTGTGACGACTGCTCGTATTCAGCCACGTTCTCGAGAACGTATACGGCCGCGGCCTGGACGAACTTGAGCGGAGCGTCGCCGTCGGGGCGTTCTCCGCGAACCAGCATCTTTGCGATGCGGTCGAGCGTGAGGTCGGCACACCGCTCCGGGTTGGCCACGCTCTTCCACCGAAAATAGTCGACCAAGCGGTCGCGGGTGTTGCGGTATCCGCGCACCGGCTCCGTCCCCCGATCCAAGAACTTGAGCAACGCGTTCAGCGCCGTGCTGTCGAGCAGCCCCGATGACGTGTTCCACATGATGGTCTCCCGCTGTACTGTAGCAGCTTCGGCGCGCTCGCAGGTCCGACCCGGCTACGGTCCCCTATTCGTCCCACCGCATTTCTGCCGGCTCCAGCGATGCCTGGACGAACTCCCGCATGTCGACCATCTGCTGGGCGGTCAGGCCCTGACCAACGAACGCGGAGAGAAAGAGGAACCCGCAAAGGACCAGGCCCACGGGAAGGGACCAGAGCATGGTCGGAGCCTGGCCTGCCATCCATTGGGAAAGACCGAAGAACCCGAGGCCCAGCATCGAGAAGATGATGATCGCGTAGAACGCGATGTACATGGTCCATATGCTGTGGTGCGGGGCGAAGCGACCGTGGAGGCGGGCGCCGTCGTCATGCTCTTGGGCGGAGAAGGTCAGCCAGGGCGACCAAAGATGGCGGCGGTCGGCGCCTACGACCAGCTGGGCGTGCGTCCCAGCCACGTGACCCTCCCATCCGTCCCCGATCTCTTCGAAGGCACCGCGCAAGCGGTCCATGGTCTCCTCGACGGGAAGCGATATCACGAGGTCGAACTGGGGGCGCAGCTTGGCTCGACTCATGGGTACACGCCAGGGTTCCGTCCCCGACGGGCGTCGTCAAGACCGCCCGGTTCGTCTCCGCGGCGCGGACGACATCAAGATGGCTTGGAGTCATCGTCGTCGGCGGGCTCGTCGTGGAGCATTCGCATGGCCGGGCTCTCCAGGTCGTCCAGCTGGCCCGTGCGAACGGACCAAATGAAGCCGACGACCGCGAAGATCGCAATGATGATGGCCAACGGGAGGACGATGTAGAGGACGGCCATCCAGCTCAGCCTTCAGCGGTCGCCCGAGGAACGCGGTGCGGCGGAAAAGGGGAGCGAAACGAGTTCGCCACCACGATCAAGGAACTCGCCGGCATCAGAACCGCGGCCAAGAGTGGGTTGAGTGCGCCGGCCACGGCCAAGCTCGCCCCGATGAGGTTGTAGACGAGTGAAAACGCAATGTTGACTCGGATCGTCTGGTGCGTCTGGCGCGCGCCGCGAACGACGTCGACCAAGGTCGCAACGCCGGGCTTTTGGAGGAAGACGTCGGCGGCCATCAGGCACGTTTCGGCTCCTCCGTGGACCGCGATTCCGACGGTGGCTGCGGCGAGGGCCGCGGCGTCGTTCATGCCGTCGCCGACCATCACCACGTCGCCCTCGGGAGCGCGCACCTGCTCGAGCTTCTGCTCGGGGCTGACCCCCCCGAGACGCCGCTCGCGGGGCAGACCCAGTCGACGACCGACCGTATCGACGACGCCCGGATGGTCGCCCGACAGAATGCGGACGTCGAACCCGAGGTCGGCGAGTTGACGGATCGACTCGGCGGCTTCCGGACGAAGCTGGTCGGCGAGCCCCGCGGTCGCGACCACTCGGCCATCCACGGCGACCCAGACGGGAGTCAGCCCGTCTTGCGTCCATTCGGTCGTGCGACGCTCGATGGACTCTTCGTAGAGTGCCCGCGCCCGCACGAAGAACGGGCTTCCAACCACGATACGCTGCCCATCGACTCGAGCCTCCAGTCCCGCGGCGGCAACGTCGTCCACCGAAGCCGGGCGTGGCGTCTGTCCGTCATCCAGAGCCGCGCGGAGAGCTCGCCCCACCGGATGCCGTGACTCGGCCTCGGCGGCGACGACCAGCGGCCGGACCCAGTCGGGGCCTTCGAAGCAGACGACGTCCAATCGTCCATGGGTGAGGGTCCCGGTCTTGTCGAAGAAGAGGTCCCCCTGGCGCATGCGCCCCAGAGCCTCCAGGGCTGCGCCCGAGCGAACGAGAATCCCGTTTCGGGCCGCCTTGCCGATCGCCGCGGTTATCGCGAGCGGAGTCGCCAGTCCGAGGGCGCAGGGACAGCTGACGATCAGGAGCGCCACGGCGTGGTCCAGCGCGTGAGGGGAGCCGGCGAGCGTCCAGCCGGTGAAGGTGAGCAGTGACAGCAGCAAAACCACGCCGACGAAGTAGCCGGCGACGGTGTCGGCCAGCCGGACGATCGGAGCTCGGCTCCGACCGGCATCGGCGATCAGATTGGCGATGCGTCCGACGCGCGACTCCGTCACAGGCTTGGTAACGCGGACGACGAGGTCGTTCTCGAGATTGGTCGTGCCCCCCCAGACCTCGTCCCGTGGGCGCACGGCAATCGGGACGGACTCGCCGGACAGCAGCGAGAGGTCGACCGACGAGGTTCCCCGTTCGACGACTCCATCGGTCGGCATTCGGCTCAGCGCGGGAACCACCACGCGGTCACCCGCGCCGAGGGCGGTCAGGGGAACGCGGCGGGTCTGTCCATCGCGCTCCAATCGGTCGGCGGCCGACGGTGTCAAGGCGTAGAGCAGCTCGCTACTCTCGGAGGCCCGGCGCTGCTGTCGAAGTTGAAGAAGGCGTCCGACGAGGAGCAGGAAGATGAGCGTCGTGACGGAGTCGAAGTAGACCTCGCCATCGCCGCGTATCGTGTTGACCAGCCCCCCCATGAAACCGGCGCCGATCCCGAGAGAAATCGGCAGGTCCATGTGGAGCACGCCAGCGCGGAGTCCGGTCCACGCACTGCGGTAGAAAGGCCACGCGGCGTACAGCACGGCGGGTAAGGAAACGATCAGGCTCATGTATCGGAAGAGCTGGCGGTGCTCTTCCGCCATCCCTGACCACCAACCTCCGTAGAGGGCCACGGCCATCAGCATGACGTTGCCCGCTACGGCACCGGCGATCCCGAGACGAATAACCAGCGCTCGATCCTCCCGGCGCTGGGCAACATGGGAGCCTTCGTGGGTGGGGTGCGGCGTGTAGCCCAACGAGACCAAGCGGCGCACGACCGATGAGAGCGGAATCTGCTCCGGATGAAAGACCACTCGCAGGCGCCGCCGAACGAAGTTCAAGCGAGCTTCCGCCACGCCACTACAGCGGTCGAGCGACCGCTCGATGAGCCAGAGACACGCCGAACAGTGGACGCCTTCCACGTACAGCTCGGTCGCGACGAGCCCGTCGGGGCGCAACCGACAAGACCGCTCCCTGAAGGCCGGGTCGTCGAATTCTTCGAACTGGCGCTTCACATCGGCTGTCGGCGGTTCCGGCAGCTCGTCGCGAAGGCTGTAGTAGGCGGATAGTCCTTGGGCGTGGATCATCCGAAAGACGAGTCGACATCCGCTGCAGCAGAACTGATGGAGGGCGGCTTCATCGCGGAGCGCTTCAGGTACGGGTAGCCCGCAATGATCGCAGGCCGTCGACGCGTGCGGCCGGCCGTGGCGCTCAGTGGCAGGCATGGGGGGGCTCGGGGGCCGAGGACGCCGCGTGGACGGGAGACGACCACGGGCCTCGCTGCATGATCGTCAGCATTCCCATGACGAGGAACATTGCCGCCATGACGGTTCCCAGCCGGGGGCCGATGAGCCGGGTGAGCTTCTGCATGCTGAGGCCAGCACTGAGCATGGCCGGTACCGTGCCCAGCCAGAACGCGCCCATGACCGCCGCGCCTGCGGAGGCGCTGCCCGTACCGGCGGCGGTGACGGCGAAGCCGTACAGCCAGCCGCAGGGGAGGAGGGTTGAGGCCAGGCCCAGGGCGGAAGCGCGTACGATCGGCGGCTTGCTCATGAGATGCGGCAGAACCCGAGATAGTCGCTCCTCCAGCCAGCGAGGTGCGCCCAGCTTGGCCCATTCGGCGCCGGAAGCCTGGATCAGCAGAGCCAGGCCCCAGGTGAGTATGACGACGCCCGAGACGAGGGCCGCAAGCTGACGCGCGCCCGAGGATTCACCGGCGAGATTAATGGCGGCCCCGAGCGTTCCCGCGATCGCTCCCAGGCCGAGATAGGTCACGAGACGCCCCAGGTTGTACGCGGCGTGGGCGCGGGGATCGGGGCTCTGCACTCCCTGACTGGTGGAGTAGAAGGCGACGAAGCCGCCGCACATTCCCAAACAGTGTACGCTGCCCAGCAGGCTTGCGACGAACACCGTAGCGAGAAGCTCCGTCACTCGATCTCCTCTTTGACGACATGGGTGAACTTCTTGTCGTTCACCGCGGCGGCCAGACGCATCTCCCAAATGCCTCGGCGATCGAAAGAGTGCTCCAGCACGTAGACGCCGCCTCCAATGGGCACGAGATGCTCGTTCACCCGCTCGTTTGCTCGTGCGTTGTGAAAGGCCTCGACCGCCACCGTCGCTCCATCGATCGGCCGCCCGTAGCGGTCCGAAAGCTGCACGCGCAGCTCGGCCCGGCGAGCCTCTACCGTCATGTTCCATCCGAGCTGCTCGCTCGCCCGGAGCTCGGCCTGCGTCTGATCCCAGTCGACCGCCTTTTGGTAGTAGTTGGGCTCCACGGCGAAGGAAGGATCGCTGTTGGCTCGAATGATCAGGAGGATGTTCGCGATCACCGATGCGCTGAGCAGAGCGACCAGCATGTACGGAAACCAGGCTCCGTCCTTCATGGTTGAGCCTCGGGTCCGAGCAGGACGAACGGCACTTCGGTGGAAAAGCCTTCTCCGTCCTCGACTTTCACGACGATATCCAAGCGGCCGTCATCGAAGCGGTTGATGGGGAGAGTCACGAAGACTGGCGTCGTGATCACGTCGTCCTCGGCCACGCGCAAGGGGAATTGAGGGGCGAGGATCTGGCCGGCATCTACGCCCGGAATGCTCATCGTGTAGGTCCGCTCGCTCGGGGCTCGATTCACGACCTTGATGCGCAGTTGATTGCGGACCGCCGAGTCGTCGGTAAGCACGAATGGAGCATTGAGCTGGCGCAGGACCGTGACGTCGGCCGTTCCCTTGCTTTGCACGATAAAGCCCATCAGACCCACGAGCAAGACTATGATGGCCGGGTAGGCGACGGTGCGCGGTCGGATCAGGTGCGTTCGAGAGCGTGTACTCGTCTCGATGGCACGCTGGGAAGACAGTCGAATCAATCCTCGCGGCCTGCCAATCCGATCCATGATCTGGTCGCAGGCATCGATGCATTGCGTGCAGTTGATGCACTCGAGCTGCAGGCCGTCTCGGATGTCGATTCCGGTCGGACACGTCGTCACGCAAGCATGACAGTCGATGCAGTCGCCGCTGCCGTCGTTCGTGGTGCGCTGCTTGACCTTCTTTCGCGCTTCGCCGCGAACGTGGTCGTACGCCACGATCAGCGAGTCACGGTCCAGGAGCGCCGACTGAAAACGTGCGTAGGGGCAGATGACGGTGCACATCTGCTCGCGAAAGTACGCGAAGTCGAAGAACACCAGACCCGTGGTCACCGCCATGACGGCGAAGCCTCCCGGCTGTTCCCACGGAGCATGACTCATCCAAACTGCGAGCTGCTTCCAGCCGACGAAGTAAGCCAGGAACTGATTGCCGAGGATGAAAGCGATGATGAAGAAGACCGCGTACTTCACCAGCCGGCGGGCCGGAATGCGCTTGGCTTGGTCCATCTTCCGTTGCTGGCCGAGCGACCCCTCGAAGAATGTCTCGATGGGGCGGAAGATGAGCTCCATATACACCGTCTGGGGGCACCCCCAACCGCACCAGACTCGACCCACCAGCGCCGTCAGCCAGAACACCGTCAAGAAGATGCTCAGCATGAGGAGCATCAAAAGCGCAGAGTCCGTGGGGAGAAAAGTCGCGCCGAACAAGTGAAACTTACGCGCGGAAACGTCGAGGAGGATGGCGGGATGCTTTCCCACGTAAACGAAAGGGAGAATCAAAAACAGGACGATCAACGTGTACCCGACGACTCGTCGACGGTTCAGGAAGCGGCCCCTGGCGAGTTTCGGCCGCATCCAGATCCTCGTGCCATCTTCGCGAAGAGTGGTGAGAACCTTTCCCGCGCTGGGGGCATTGGTCGGGGCTGACATCGTGTTCTCCTGAAGCTGACCTACATTTCCGAGTTCGTCAGGTCCGTCTCGACCTTCTTTCCTTCGGGGGCCTTACCTTCCACGTTCGTTCCCCGGAGGGTGCCCACGAACGCGACGACCTGGTGGAGCTCTTCGGCCGACATCAGCTTCTCCCAGGCGGGCATGCCTTTCTCGGCAACCCCGGTGGCGACGATCTTGCGGATCGACATCAAGGAGCCATCAGCGTGGATCCAGTAGTCGTCGGTGAGGTTGGGGCCGACCAATCCTTGGCCTTGCTCCGCATGGCAGGCGACGCACACCGCCCCGTACTTCGCGCGGCCCGCTTCGACCTGCGCCGGGTCGTCCATGATGGCTACGAGCTTGTCCTCGGTGAGGTTTTTCAGCACCGCCAAAGCGCGCTCTTCGGCGAGCTTCTTGTGGACTTCCATGTCCGCCTCGTAGGCGGCGAACACACCGATTCCCGTCCCCAAGACGTGATAGTGCAAAAAGTACACGAGGGAGAAGACGATCGAGCCCCAGAAGATCCAATTCCACCAAGCAGGAACCGGATTATCGAACTCCCGGATTCCGTCGTACTCGTGATCGAAAATCTGGTCTTTTGGTTTGGTCACGCTACCGGTCCTCCCACCGCGCTCTCGACGTTGTTGTTCATTTCGTCAGTCGTCCAGGGGAAGCCGCGAGGCTTCCTCGTAGTCTTGGGTTCGCTTCCTGGAGAACACGCGGAAGATCACGCCCACGAATATCGCCAAGAAGATGATGAGCGCGACCTGCGGATAAAACGACAGGTCCATCTCGCTCATGAGCTCACTAAGCCTCACTGCTGACCTCGTTCGGCCACCGGCTCGTCGGGCGAAGGAGCGCGCTTGATGTCGGTTCCCAGTCGCTGCAGGTACGCGACCAAAGCAATGATGTCCTTCCCGTGGAGATCGGGCCCCCCCTGCGCAACGATCTCATCGGCCAGCTCATCCGCCTGATTGCGGGCCATGGCTTCCGCCTGGGTCACGGCTTGACCGTACGGGACGCCGAGCATGGCCATGGCGTCGACCCGTGGCTGAATCGATGCGTAGTCGATGTCGTTTTCGAGCATCCACTTGTAAACGGGCATGATGGAGCGCGGCGTGGTGCTGCGAGGGTTCTCCATGTGCCGTACGTGCCAGAGATGTGGATACTTGCCGCCCACTCGATGCAAGTCCGGACCGATGCGGCGCGATCCCCACTGGAAGGGTCGATCGTACACGAACTCGCCGGGCTTCGAGTACTCACCGTATCGCTCCGTCTCCATCCGAATGGGTCGGATCATCTGGGAATGACAGTTGTAGCATCCCTCCGCGACGTAGATGTCTCGACCGTACAGCTCGAGAGGTGTGTACGGTTGAACGGACGCGATCGTGGGCACGTTCGAGCGGATCAGGAACGTGGGAATGATCTCGAACAGTGATGCAACCAAGACGGCGACGGTCGTCCAGACGGTGAATTTGAGCGGTTTGCCTTCCCAGATACGGTGCCACTCGGCCCGGGTCATATACGACCACGCGCGGCCCAGCGACCCGAGGCCCGGCTTGGAACCCGCGGGATGCATCGGCGTGTCGACGGTCTCCACGTAATCGGGAGCCAACGGTGGAGCGGTGTCGGTGACATCCGCGTACTGGCGGGGGCGCATCTGCCAGGTCATGACGAAGTTGACGAGGCAGAAGATCGTGCCGATGACATACATGCCACCGCCGATCGCCCGGACGTAGTACATGGGCATCAGGCGAAGGACGGTTTCTACGAAGTCCGGATAGGCCAAGCGACCGGTCTCGTCGAAGGCCCTCCACATCAGGCCCTGAGTGACGCCGGCGGTGTAGATCGAAACGATGTAGAAGAGAATGCCGATGGTCCCCAACCAGAAGTGAGCCTCGGCTAGCTTGGGGCTCCACAGACGCTTGGTTTGGAAGATCCGTGGTGCGAGCCAGTAGACCATGCCGAACGCCATGAAGCCGTTCCAGCCCAGCGCTCCGGAGTGCACGTGGGCGATCGTCCAGTCGGTATAGTGAGAAAGGCTGTTGACGGACTTGATGGAGAGCATCGGACCTTCGAACGTCGACATGCCGTAGAAGGTCACGGCCACGGTGAAGAACTTCAGGTTCGTGTCCTTGGCCACCCGATCCCAGGCACCGCGGAGCGTGAGCAGCCCGTTGATCATGCCTCCCCAGGACGGCATCCAGAGCATGAGGCTGAAGATCATGCCCAGGGTCGAAGCCCACTCCGGGAGTGCGGTGTAGTGGAGGTGATGCGGACCGGCCCAGATGTAGATGAAGACCAGCGACCAGAAATGAAGGATCGACAAGCGGTAAGAGAACACCGGGCGACCCGCAGCCTTGGGTAGAAAGTAATACATCAGCCCCAAGAAAGGTGTGGTCAGGAAGAAGGCGACGGCGTAGTGCCCGTACCACCACTGCATGAACGCGTCTTGGACTCCGGCATAGAGGCTGTAGCTCTTCGTGGCGAAGACCGGCAGCGCCAGGTTGTTGAACACGTACAAGACGGTGATGGCCACGATGGTCGCGTTGTAGTACCTGATCGCGTCGTACATGTGTCGTTCTCGACGCTTGGCC
>CAYYOT010000023.1:0-58450 GCA_964473255.1 uncultured Myxococcales bacterium
GCTGCGGACGGTGTCCCGATTCACGGTGATCGAGAAGACGGACAACAACCCGTACCAGCAGCAGATCGCCGGTTTGGAAGCCAAGCTCGTGGAAGCTCGAGCCGCAGGTAAGGGCCCCAAGCACCCCGATGTCGTCAAGCTCCAGCAGAACCTCGACGAGATTCAGGCGCTGGCTGCCGGAGCGAGCGGCAACACCCGCAAGGGACAGCGCAGCACGATCAATCCCATCTACTCCGCGGCCGAGGCGAACGTGTTCGCTCTGGAATCGAGTCTGGCCGTGGCACGCCAGGAGCGGAAGCGCGTCCGGACGCGGATCGAGGAGGCTCAGCAAAATCTCAGCGAGCTACCCGAGCAGGAGTCGCGGTTCGAGGACCTCGAGCAAGCGCTGGTGCTGGCTCAGGCCGAGTACGATCGAATCCTGGCCAAGCTCCGAGCGGCCGAACAGCAGGTCGCGCTCGAGCGCGCCTCGGCGGAGGCTCGCTACGACATGATCCGCGCGCCGGAGCTCGAGACCCAGGACCATCGCGCCCAGATCCAGTCGGCGGGTATGAAAGGTGCGATGATGGGGGGAGCCGGAGCCTTCTTCGTCGCCGTCGCGTATTTGGTCTATCGGCGTCGCCTGACGTTCGACATGCTGTTTCTACCCAAGAAACGGGTCCCCGCGCAGCCGCAGTACGGCTGAATTCCGCGGCCCTGGACCAAGGCAGCGATCAGTCTCGGCTCTGCAGCTTCGACAGAAGCCGCAGGAGCTCGAGGTAGAGCCAAACGAGCGTCACCAGGAGCCCGAAGCTCGCGTACCACTCCATGTACTTCGGTGCGCCGCGCTCCACGCCCGTCTCGATGAAATCGAAATCGAGGACGAGGTTCAGAGCGGCAACCACCACGATGAACAGGCTGATGCCGATGCCGATCGGTCCCGAGTCGTGCAAGAAAGGAATGCCGACGCCGAAGAACCCGAGGATGATGCTGAACACGTACATCAATGCAATTCCGCCGGTGGCGGCGAAGACGCCCAACTTGAAGTTCTCGGTGGCTCGGATCAGACCCGAGGAATACGCCAGCAGCAGCGCCATCGCGGTCCCGATCGTGAGGCCGATGGCTTGAATCACGATGCCCGGGTACTGCATCTCGAAGTAGGCGGAAATGCCGCCCAAGAAGAGGCCTTGAGCCACGGCGTACAGGGGCGCCGTGACCGGAGACCACGTCTGCTTGAAGATCGTCACCATGGCGAGGATGAACCCGACGAAGGCACCGCCCAGGGTGTAGGTCATCGCGACTCCGGACGTATCGCCGAAGGTCGCCGTCCAGGTGAAGCCGGCCGCCACCGCCAGCATGAGCAGCAGGGTGCCGGACTTGATGACCGTTCCTCGCAGCGTCATCACCTCCGACGAGGAGGTGGGCTGGGCATCGACGAAGACGGACTCGCTAAAGGCAGGATTTGCGGTGCGCACGAGGCGCAACCTAGCAGATGTCCCTCGGGACGCCGAGCCGTTCGGCGCTTCCCGAAGACTCAGCCGTACGAGGACGTGAGGTCCTGGGAGACGTCGGCCCAGTTCATGGAGGCCACCGGACCGATCGTCCCATCGACCGCTTCCTTGAGAGCTTCCTCGGCCCGCTGCATCAGGGGCTCGAGCCCGCGGCACCCCGGGAGAAGCTGAGCGACGCCCACCCGGACTTCACGGTCCTCGGAGCGCCGAACGAGTCGCTCCGCGACCGCGCAGGCGCGGTCGATGTGGCAGCGTCCGAGCGCGACCACGAACGTCCGCTCGTCGATGGGCGTGACCTCGGCACCGGACTCGAGCCAGCCCGAAGGGTCGTGCTTCGACCGGATCAGCAGGATCGAGAACGGCGTACCCGTCGTGCGGGCCTTTCGCACCCGCGACTCGAGTTCGGAGCGCCGATCGGGGGAAAGACGCCCGCATAGTCCATGGAGCGCCGAAGAAGTTGGGGCGGGGTTGAGCCTCGGCATGACGTCGATTCGTTTGCCCATCGGTCGCGCGGAGCGTACTTATGCCGAGGACCGTCCGGGCTCATAGCATACCGTGGATGTGAACCTGTTCCTAAAATCGTTGGCCGTATTGGCGCTTCTGCTGACTGTGATCGCGCTCAAGCGACGCGTGCGCAAACGAGGCCTCCTTCGGCGCCCGCGGCGACGGCGGAACTGATCCGTGGATTTCGAGACCATCGTCGGCCTCGAGATCCACGTGCAGCTCGACACGGATACGAAGCTCTTCACTCCCACCCCCACGCCGACCGGCGACGAGCCGCCGAACTCCAGCATCTCGAGCTACTGCCTCGGGCTGCCCGGTACGCTCCCGGTCCTCAATCGCAGAGCCGTCGAGCTAGCCGTCCGCGCGGCGGTCGGGCTCGGAGCCCGGGTTCAGCAGCGCAGTCGCTTCGCGCGCAAGCACTACTTCTACCCCGACCTTCCGAAGGGCTACCAGATCACCCAATCCGAGCCCTTCGCCGTCGGGGGGGAGCTGACCACGCCCGATGGGCGGAGCGTCCCGCTCCGTCATCTGCACCTCGAGGAGGACGCCGGAAAGACCCGGTACGAGGCCGCGTTTCTCGGCGTGGACTTCAATCGGGCGGGCGTTCCCCTGCTGGAGATCGTCACCGCGCCCTCGTTCCGTTCCGGCACGGAAGCCGCCGCAGCGCTCCGGGAGCTGCATGCGCTCTTGGTCGCCCTCGGCGTGACCGCGGGGCGGATCGAAGCGGGGATGATGCGTTGCGACGTGAACGTGTCCGTGCGTCCACGGGGAGCGACCGAACTCGGCGTGCGGTGCGAGGTGAAGAACGTGAGCGGCTTCCGTTTCGTCGAGCAGGCGGTCGATGCGGAAGCACACCGTCAGCGGCAGACCCTTCGCTCGGGCCGATCGATCACGCGCGAGACGCTTGGCTTCGACCCTCGATCCGGCACGACCGAAGCGCTCCGCAGCAAAGAAGCAGCCCCCGACTACCGCCTCCTGCCCGAGCCGGACCTGCCGGAGCTCGTCCTCCCGGCCGCGTTCGTCGCCGCCGTGCGGGCGACCCTGCCCGAGACTCCCGCCGCCCAACGCTCGCGCTGGCGCGACCTCTCCGTCCCTTTCGAGCACGCGGCCGTCTTCGCTCGCGACCCTGCGCTGGCGGCACTATTCGACGACGCGGTGCATTACGCTCCGTCGCGGGCTCCGGCGATCGCCGAGCTCGTCAAATCGGTCATTCTTCGTCACTGGACGGACCTGCGGAAACGCTCGCTGCCCGGCGCAGCCGCCATCCTGGCGGATCTCGTCGAACGCCGCGACCGCGGGGAGCTGTCGTCGACCCAGCAGCGGAAGCTCTTGGAGCGGGTCCTTCTCCACGGTGAGTCCCTCCCCTCGGCGCTGAAGGCCGAAGGCGGCGTCATGGTCTCCGACGCAGGTCGGCTGGCCCGCTGGGTGGACGAGATCCTCGCCGATCAGCCCGAGGAAGTCGGCGCCTATCACCGTGGCCGGACCCAGGTCCTCCAGTTTCTGGTCGGCCGCGTCATGCGGCTGTCGAAAGGTACCGCTGATCCGGTCGCAGTTCGGGAGCTTCTACGGAATCGTCTCGAAGGGGATCCTTGAGTCCTGTCCCCGAGGACGACGGCGGAAGGAATTCTGCGCTCGACTCGTCGGAGCGGCGTTCGATTCCGCCGAGCGACCATGTACTCCAGCTCGCGAGCGTGAACCGAGCCCACCCCATATCGCGTCCGCGAGCCGGCTATCGACTCGCGCAGGGATTTGCCTTCGGCCTCATCACCGTCGGCGCCGTCATCGGTTTGTCTTTCGTGCGCAGCACAGTGGCGGGTGACAGCTGGACCCGAGGAATCCTCGCCTGCCTGATCGCATGGAGCCTCATCCACTCCTGGTCGACCGAGGCGTCGGGGGATGCGCGGTTCGACGCCGAGCGGCAGCGGAAGCTCCTCACCTTCGCATTCTTCAGTTTCGGCGGAGGCATCATGTTGGCGCTGGTCGCCCATGGTCTCGGAGCCACTCCGTTGAACCGAGCGGCCGCGGCCAACCTCCAGTCAGCGGCGCAGAGCTTTGCTGCGCTGGGGCTCTTGATCGGTGTGCTCCTCTTACTGAGCCACGCGTCTTTCGTCGTCATGCGCGCCGGTCGTCGAAAACCGGACTAGTCGAGCGGCGCTACGGCTGGGCCGCGCGACCGGGCGATCGGGGGACCGGGGGACCGGGGGACCGAGCGACCGGGCGATCGGGGGACCGGGCGACCGAGCGGTCCGTCGACCGCTGCCGGCGCGACCAAAACAGGCTACCGTTCGAACCGTGGAGCGGCAGAGACCGGACACCAGCAGCAATTCCATCGATCTGTACATCCGTTCGTACTACTCGCTGCTGCGCAGCACGGGCGACGTGCGGGTCCGGTCGCTGGAAGAAGTTCACCTGTACAGCGACTCGTCCCTCCACGTGGGGGCTCGCTCGCAGCTCCCCGACCTATCTGCCCTCGGCTACGCCGCCACCCGTCTGCCCGCGTGCATGGTCGACGTCCGAAGGGTCGTCCTCGGCCAGTCGACCGAGCTCTTCGAGAGCTTCGGATTCGCCGTCGAGGCGTGGCAGCCCGTCGGGGCGAAGGGCCGTCGGCGCCCCATGCGCTTCGACGACGAGGGTACACTGGCCATGTTCATCGCGTCGGCATCCGACATCGATGACGTGGTGCCCATCCTGACCGCCTACCAGATCGAGTGGAACAAGATTCACAACCTGCTCGTTGACCACGACGTTCCCCGGGAGGTCCAGGCGGTCGCCGCTCGGCTCGGCGTATCGGTGGAAGACGTCGACAACCTGAATCGCGTCCTCGGCCCCCAGCTCCAGGAGCTGGTCCAGCACATGGCGAGTGCTCCCATCGACCTGCGACTGAAGCTCTTGGCCGGTTCATTCAGCCAGTACCAGCGCGCCGCCCAGCGGTGGTGGTCCGGCATCGCGCCGCTGTATGAGTCACCGGCAAAGACTCCGCGGCCCGTCTACTTCGTTTCGTCCAATACCCACGCCTTGGCCAATCTGCTCGGCGGCTACGCCCTGGCTCATCGGCCCGAGGTCCTCAAAACCGCGCGCGACGAGAACCCCGAAGGCGTCTGGCCGCAGCTGGCGCAGGCTCTCGACGAAGACGATGGCGAGGCGATGAACCTGCTGTACTTCTGTCTCCGGCATCACATTCAGCGACAGCCCGGGGGGCGCGACCTGGTGCAGCGCTGGGACGCGGAGGGCGGCATCCGTACCGCCCGGGATCCTGGTCAGGTCGAGGTCTCGGCTCAGGTGATCGAGCTCCGCCAGCTCAAGCCCGAACGCTTGGATCCCCGGGTGCGCATGCCCGAGATCGAAGCTCTCGCCGAAAGCGATGCCGTTGTTCTGAACATCGACTACCCGCTGGGCATGGCGGCGTATCAGCTGCTGTCCCGCCTCGGACAAGGCGTCGGTGAGCTGCGCGGTGTCTACGTGATGGGCAAAGCGGCAACGCTGAACGGGCGCGTTGGCGATGTTCTCATCTCGAAAGTGGTTCACGACGAGCACTCGCTCAATTCCTACGTCTATCGAAATGCATTCTCCGCCGCCGACATCACCCCTTACCTGCGCCACGGAACGGTTCTCGACAATCAGAAGGCGCTGACGGTGCGAAGTGCATTTCTTCAGAACCGAAGCTACATGAGCGTCTTCTATCGCGAAGGCTACACCGTCTTGGAGATGGAAGCCGGTCCGTACTGCTCGGCGGTGTACGAACTCGTCGACCCACGGCGCCATCCTCGCGACGAGAACGTCTACCTGTCCGACCGGACACCCTTCGACTTGGGCATCCTTCACTACGCCTCGGACACGCCGTATAGCCGCCGTCAGGAGCTGCTTTCCAAGTCGCTGGGCTACTTCGGCATGGATTCAACGTACGCCTGCGCGATCGCAATCGTTCGACGGATCCTCGCTCACGAGATCGGTCGATGCGGAAGTCGAGCCGAAAGGGATGACGCTCCCTGACTACTGCTTGGACACGGTGAATCGGAACTTGGTGAATCCAGCCCGAGCACAGGTCTTCATGACCCGATCGATCGTCGAAAACTTGAGCCGTTTGTCGGCGATGAAGAGCACGATCTCGTCTTCGTCCTTCGGTCGCTCGTTTTTGGCCAGCCGCTGAGTTCTCACGCGACGGAGAGCCTTTTCCAAGGGAGGTAGAAGGCGATTCTTGTCCAGGCCAACGAGCTTGCCGTCGTCGAGCTCGGCGACGGGTTCGTCTTCGACGAAGAGCTCATCGAGGGAGACGGCTACCGCGAGACTCATCTTCAGGCTCAGCTCCGAAGTCGACGCCGGCAGCGAAACCTTGCCCGCCGATGTCAGCTCGAGAGTCTGGGCACCGAAGCTCGCCATCAAGAAGAAGATGATGTTCGAAAGGATGTCCATCAACGCGATCAGATTGAAGCCCGTCGGATTCTGGGACCCTTCACCTTCGTGAAAGGGCCCGCCCTTCTTCTTCTTCTTGCGGCCGATCATCGACTTCACTTCGCCAGCGAGGAGACGACGACCGCCGGAAAGAGGCTGGGAAAGACCTTCTTTCCGTCGACCACCATCTTGTGCTCTCGAGAAGCATCCATTGCCTCGATCAGAAGTTCATAAGTCACATCGTCGTCGCACACGATGATGATGTCCTTGGATTTTCGGAACTTGTCCTTGATGGACCACAGGTGCTGGGAGATCGCCTCGGCGTCGAGCTCCCCTTCCCGGGACGGAATCTTCTTCTCATAGGGTTTCAGCTCGTCGGGCAGCATGTCGTTATTGGCGGCCGTGATCTCGACCGCACCGTCGGGGGCCAGCTGCATCGTGACCGTGACCTTGTCCTCGTCTCGCGCGGCGTCGTTTTCCCCCGACTCGGAGATCGTGGGTGCGGAAGCGGGCAAGATGGCGACCACCGCCGCACCGAAGCTCGCCATCAGGAAGAAGATGATGTTTGAAAGAATGTCCATCAAGGCGGTCAGGTCGAATGCCGTCGCCTCGTCGTCGCCTCCACCCGCCATGTCGGAGTCTCAGTCCTGATTCCCGGAGGCTCGCATCAACCGCTGCGAGCCGTACGCATGGCGCGATTGCGATCGAGGAGAGCTTCGAGCACGCGATTGATTGCGTTTTCCATTCCCTCCAAGATCATGCCCTGTCGGCCATTGATGATGATGAACGTAATGGCGCAGAAGACGGCGATCGCCAGGCCGAAGAACGTATTGTAGAAGGCAACGGTGATGCCTTTCGCCAGAACCTGCTGACGCTGCGCAGCGTCTTCTGCGGTGGCGCCACCAAACGCTTCGATCAAGCCGTGAATCGTACCCAGCAAGCCGATGAGCGTGGCCAGGTTGCCGGCCTGAGGCAGGAGAGCCGTGTACCGCTTCAAGCGTGGTATCTCGCGGGCGGCTGATACCTCATAGGCCCGCTCGATCTCCTTGTCGGACTTGTCGGCCTTCAGCAGGACATCTTTCATGATGGCCCCCAATGGATGACTCGACTTCTGGTTCGCCAGCTGTACCGCGTTCGAATAGTTGCCTTGGTCGATCGAAGCTACGAGGGAGTCCGCGAAGCTCGACGTCGACATCCGGTACTGGAACCAGAGCTGGTAGATCCGCAGCAAGACGATCGACACAGCTGCGATCGACACGCCGAGATTAATGAACATCATGACGCCGCCCGCGGCCAGCGTCCTGAAGACTTCCCACATCGTTCGGGGACGCTAGCACCGCCCCGGAAGCGGCCGCAAGAAGCCGACCGGTCCGCTACCGGTTCCAGTGCCGACCGCTTGGTGGCATGTTGTCGCCGTGACGACCCGACGCACCTTTGTGGTCGTGGGCGGAACGGTGGCCTTGGGGGGCGCCGGGATCGCCTGGCGTACCTGGTATCTACGTGGTCCCGATGAGCCGATCACCGTCGCCCGTGCCGAACCGCGCCCCCCGACCGGCTCTCTCGACTTCGACCCATTCGACCCCGTCGCGCGCGCCGTACTCGTTCGTTTGTACGATGATCTGATTCCCGGCGACGCCGAGCTGCCTTCGGCGAGCCAGGCCGATGTCATCAAGTACGTTGAAGAAATGGCGGTTACGCCCGGCTTTCGCGAGGTTCGAACTCGACTCGTGAAGCTCGCGCGATGGCTGAACCTCGAGAGCAACAAGCAGAGCGGAGGCCCGTACGACGAGCTACCCGACGCGGACCGAAGCATCGTCCTCGAGACGGCCGCGGGGCTCCCGCCTCGGGACCGCGGATTCGATGCTTCCGGCGCGCTCCGCTTGGCGATGCAGGCGGGACTGGAAGGCTACCTGGGCCATCCCCGTCATCGCGAGCGGAGCGATTTCGGCATATGGGAGCACCTCGACATACGCATGCCCCGAGATCCGAAGGAGTCACAGCCATGAACGAGCGCTTCGATGCCGTCGTGATCGGCAGCGGAGCCGGCGGAGCCCCGGTCGCCTACACCCTGGCGCGGGCCGGTGCGAAAGTCTTGGTCTTGGACAAGGGTCCCCGATATCGCTCCAGCGACTTCGAGCGGGACGAGATCCTGACCTGTCGTCGAAACTTTTGGGTGCCGCCCCCCGACGACGATCCGCACGTCGTCGTGGAGGACCGAGCGGACCGGATCACCCACGAGGGCTGGATCTCCCAGTGCGTGGGTGGCGGTACCGTGCACATGAGCGGCTTCTTTTTCCGCTTCCACGAGAGTGACTTCCGAATTCGGTCGTCGTCCCCGGACCTCGAGGGCACGACCGTCATCGACTGGCCGTTCGGATACGAGGTGCTCGCCCCCTACTATGACCGGGTGGAGAAGGAGGTGGGCGTCAGCGGCGACGTGCGAACCAATCCGTACGCCCCACCCCGCACCGGACCGTTCCCTTATCCTCCGGTCGCGGTCCACCCGGTCTCGAACTGGATCGAACGCGCCGCACGCGACCAGGGACTGAACGCATTCCCGGTTCCGCGAGCCATCTTGACGATGGCCGAGGGCAGCCGGGGAGCCTGCCATTACCATCGCCTCTGCGGCTCCTACGGATGTGAAAACGGAGCCAAGAGCTCCACGCTCGCTTCGCTTCTCCCTCGGGCCGAGGCGACCGGGAACTGCGAGATCCGCCCGGATACGATGGTCGAGCGCATCGAGATGCGGCGGAACGGCACCGCCCGAGGCGTGGTCGTTATCGACGCTTCGCTCCAGCGTCACCGGGTGGAGGCCGACGTGGTCGTGGTCGCGTGTGGAGCGATCGAGTCGGCGCGGCTGCTGCTCCTTTCGGCCGGTGAGAGTCACCCCGACGGACTCGGCAATCGGCGCGGGCAGGTCGGCAAGAACCTCTGTCTATCCACCTTGGGTCACGTCGCCGGCTCACTGTTCGACGCGGACTTTGCGGCGGCCGACCGCGAAGTGCTTCGGCATCCCGCCCCGTTCGTGGGCCGAGCCATCCAAGACATGTACGACCTCGACGAGCCGATTCGAGGACTGTCGAAAGCAGGAACGATCCACTTTCTTTGGGCTCACGAAAATCCGATTCATCGCGCCGACCGACTCCTCGCCGAACGAGGGCTCATCTATGGCGATCAGCTGATGAAGGCCCTCCGCGAGAAGTTCATCCAGTCCCAAACCCTGGAAGCGGAGATCTTCTCGGAGTGGCTGCCGACCGAAGGCTGCTTCGTCGAGCTCGATCCCCAGCAGAACGACCGCTGGGGTCTGCCGTCAGCTCGGATTCATCTGGCCAAGCACCCGGCTTCCGTCGAAGCGTGCACCCGGTTGGTCGAGACCGCGGAGTCCCTACTCACCGCCGTCGGCTGTCGCACCTTGGACCGCATGGATACCGCCGGAACGACCTGGGTCCTCCAGGCCGGCACCTGTCGCATGGGGACCGACCCGGAGACCTCGGTCACCGACCCCGCAGGACGTGTCCACGACGTCCCCAACGTGATCGTCTCCGACGGGGGAGCGCTGCCTTCCAACGGAGGGGTTCCGAACACCATGACGATCCTGGCGAACGCCCTACGGATCGCTGACCAGCTGGTCAAAGTGTAGGCGCCCGACCTCCGAAGAATGCTGGGCACCGCACCGCTTGGGAAGTGCGGGCCACCGAGGATCGAAACGTCAGCAGGGCCACGCGTCGAACATGGTCCCCAATCGAGCAAGGACCATGCCGGCAAGCTTGGCACTGGTGTTTTCCGGTTCGGTGCAGCGGAGTGTCGACACGGCCGTGCCGGGTCGTCACTCGAGCGACGGATTGTCGATGGTCAGCACCTAACCGGAGCGCAGGCGACGCCGCAGCCAACCGACGATCCCCGGGTCGCCGGCCGAGCCCGATTCGAGCCCGGCGTTCGCCCTCGCGGCGGTAGCGACCCAGCGTGCGGTTTGTGCCCACTCGACCACCGGTAGCCAGTCCAAGGGCCGCCAATCCTGGCCGGGAAGCTCCGCCAGCACTCCGAGCTGTCCGTCGGCGGCGACGTTCAAGCGGAGGTTCAGCGCACCGGATGCGGTCGACTCGAGATCCAGCAGGCCGATCGGTGTCCACCCGAGGTCGGAGCTCGGGTCGGCTTCGAGCAGCGCGATCTCGGCCGGGTCGGACAGCTCGAGGGTGAGGTCGGTCGCTGATGGCCACGACGTGCCTTCGTCGAAGACGGTGGTGCTCGATCCCCCGCGAACGGCCACCGCCCAGGGTCGCCGGGAGACCTCCGAAACCCCGGCGGGCTGACCGGTCCGAATCCGCTCGCCCACGAGGGCTGCGCCGGAGACGGCGGCGTCGGGCGGCAGATCGACCCACTCACAGCTCGGCAGCATGGCGTGGACACGGCTGCGAATGGCCGGTGTCTGCATCTGACCTCCGGCCGCCAGCACGCGGTCGATGCGCTCGAACTCGGCGCTCTCCAGGAGTCCGCGGATGCTGGCCTCGATCCCGGCCAGCAGGGGCTCCCACTGTGACTCGGCCTGGGCGCGACGGATGTCGACTTCGATGCGATAGACCTGTCCGTCGGCCAGCGGGTGCTCCAGCACGCCGACCGCTTCCGGTACCTCGCCGAGCTCCTCCTTGGCCCGCGCGCTCGCCGCGCCCAACCGGCTCCAAAACCCGGGCGTTTCCGCCGGTCGCTCGCCGGTCGCCTGCTCGAGCGCATCGATGAACGCGTCTTGGAGAGCTCGATCGAAGTCCACGCCGCCGATGGCAGGCGTTCCCCCGACGGCGCGCGACCGCACCGTTCCTCGACGGAGGTCGACCAGAGCGAGATCGAGGTGGCCGGCCCCCAAGCTGACGACCAGGGCGGTACCATCAGCCCCGCGCTGCCGATGGGCGTAGTCGACGGCCGCGGCCGCGGCCTCGCCCAACATCCGCTCCACGTGAATCCCGCCCATCTCGGCGGCCATCCTCATGCTCTCCCGCACCTGGGGGCCCGACCAACCCGGGACGGTGAGGACCGCGCGATTCGAACGGTCGGAGAGTACCATCGCCGAGCTCTCGCGGATCTCCTTCAAGAGGATCCCCGCCGCCTCCTCGAGCGGGATGGCGCCATCGCTGACCGTAAAGGCGGTTTCGCCCCGGGGCCCCGCCGTCAGCGGGAAGAGACTTCGGGCGGCCAGCGCCTGAATGCCCGGCGCAGCGAACGCTCGACCCATCAGGCGACGGAAGAGTCGGATCCCGTACTCGGGCGCGTCCAGGGAGCGGCGCTCGGCCGTTTCCCCCACGAAGGTCCGTCCCAAAGGATCGATGTGGACGACCGACGGAAGCGCGCTGTTGCCGCGACGCGAGGGTACGAGCCGAGCTTCGCCGTCGTGCGCGATCGCTGCGCGGGACCAGTGGCTCCCGAGATCGACGCCGATGATGAACTTACCCTTGGGTTCGAGCTCGGGCGGTCCGTCCTTCGTCGGTCGCTCGACCGGAATCCGAAGCCGGGCTGGCTCGGTCGCCATCTCGATGGGGGGCGGCGAGCGACGAACCAGCTCGATACGGGCCAGCGGTGTGACCTCACCTGCGGCACGGCCCTCGGAGGGCGCCTCGTCGAGCGCGCGAACCGAGCCCATGCTCGCCAAAAGGTCCTTCGGAACCTGCAGAACGTCTTCGGTGGCGTCGACCGGAGCCGGCAGAGGCACCGACGAAGGAACCTCCAGGTCCTCCGAAAGCAGGGGCGGCATGCTGCTCGCGGATCTCCCGGGCTCGGGGTCGGGCAGGACGATCGTCTCGACCAGGGACCGAAAGCGCGCGGACCACTCGATGTCGACGCGAAGCTCGTCGCTCGGCGAGTGCTCGGCGACGCGACCGCGACCGTGGAGGGCAACCTCACCGCTGCGATAGACGAGCACGACCTCCACGTCCTCCCCGGGCGTGAGCGGTCCGCGCGCGGGGATGTCGACGCCATCGCGCCGAATCCGGTGACGGAAGCTCCGCTTCAGCTCCGAGGGTGTCTGGGCTTTGAGTCGGACCCGAAGCCTCTTCACTCAGGCATCCTCCCCAAGGTCCGGGGAGTCTGGCGCGAAACGTGGCCAGGAACAAACCGGGGTAGGCCGCGGTCGGCCTTCCGTTGCGTGACCGCCGAACGCCGACCATGATGCGGGGGTGTCGGTTCGACGCGGCCTCGCGCTGGTGGGCATTTTGGCCGGTCCGACCCCCGCGTTGGCGGCGGTACCCTGGGGCCCGGAGATCATCTCCGATGTCGCGGAGAGGGTCACTCCGGCCGTGGTCTCGCTCACGGCGCGGGTCGACGAGGGCGCCCCCGGGGAAGGGAGCGGCTCGGCGGTCATCCTCGCCGCCGATGGCCTGCTGGTGACCAGCCATCATCTCGTTGCCGAAGCCAGAGCCATCTGGGTCACACTGGCGGATGGACGGCGCTTCGGGGCTGAGCTGGTCGGAGGAGACGCGTCCACCGACGTCGCGCTCCTCCGGATCGAAGCGCGGGGCCTTCCGACGCTGCCGCTGGGGGATGCGCGAGAGCTCCGCCTCGGACAGTGGGTCATGGCCGTCGGCAACCCGTTCGATGTCGGCCAGACGGTCACCCTGGGCATCGTTTCCGCCAACCGTCGAAGCGCGATCGGGATCTTGGAGTTCGAGGACTTCGTCCAGACCGATGCCGCCATCAATCCCGGCAACTCGGGTGGGGCCCTGGTGAACCTCCAGGGACGGTTGGTCGGCATCAGCACGAGCATCCTCTCCCGCACCGGAGGAGCTCAGGGGGTTGGCTTTGCCATCCCCACGCACGTCGTCACCTGGGTGCGCGACCAGGTCCTGAAAGAAGGACGCGTTCGTCACGGATGGCTCGGTCTGCAGGTTCAGCCGACCGAGCCCGAGCTCCGGCCCGACCTGCCTTCCACCGTCGGCCTCCTGGTGACCGACGTCGTGGGCGAACCCGCCCGGCGGGCGGGACTGCGGGTGGGGGACGTGATCACGCACGTCAATGAAGAGGCCTTGCGCGATCCGGCACAGCTGCGGAGCCGCGTCGGGCTGTCGTCCCCGGGAACGAGGATCCGTCTGCGCATCGAGCGGGCGGGACGACGCCTGGTCGTCGAAGCTCGTGTTGGCGAGCAAGAGTGGGTCGAGCCTCCCCCGGTCGTCGATGCCCCAGCTTCGTCGCGGAAGTCCGGGGTGCGTCTGGAGCGCCTCGGTGACGCCGAGCGGCGGCGCTTGGCCGGTACGACCGAGGGCTGGGTCGTGCGGGCGATCGATCGCGACAGCCCGGCGGACCGTTGTGGCCTTCAGCTCTACGACGTCGTCTTCGGCATGAACGGTCGGACCCTCGGGGACCCCGAAGAGCTGGAAACGGCGCTCCAAGAACGGGGACGCGTCGTGCTCCGGGTCGAGCGGCGGGGAGCGAAAGAGCTCGTCGTTCTTCGCCGCTAGGCGACGATTTATTCGTTGACCGGCGCCGTCCCCCGGAGCGCACCAGCATCCGGTGATCGTGATGAAGTTTGGCGGCTCCAGTCTGGCGGATGCCGCGCAGATCGAAAGAGTCGTCGGGGTGATCCGAGACCGCGCAGCCCGACGGCCCTTCGTCGTATGCTCGGCGCACAAAGGCGTGACGGACCTCCTGGCTCGGGCCGCCCTCGAAGCGGCTGGCGGTCGGCCCGACGCCGGGCCGGTCATCGAGCGGCAGAGCGCCGTCTGTACCGCGGTGGGTTTCGATCCGGACGCGCTCCAGTCCATGTTCGAAGACCTCGATTCCGTCTTGCGGGGCGTCTCTTTGGTGCGCGAGGTCAGCCCCCGCGTGATGGACTTCGTCCTGAGCTTCGGCGAACGAATGAGCGTCCGGACCGTGGCCCACGCAGCCCGCTCCGCAGGCCTCGACGCCCGAGCCTATGATGCGTTTCACCTGGGGTTCATAACCGACGCCAACTTCGGCCGAGCTCGACCGCTTCCCGACTTCGACGAGCGAGCGCGGCCCCTGTGCGAGTCGGCGATGGCCGACTCCGCGATACCGATCGTCACCGGCTTCGTAGGCAAGACGAAGGACGACTCGATTTCCACCGTCGGTCGCAACGGTTCCGACTTCACCGCAACCTGCTTTGCGGCCGCCCTCGCCGCGGAGGAATGTCAGATTTGGACGGATACCGACGGCGTGATGACGGCCGACCCCTCGCTGTGCGCTTCGGCCCGGAACATTCCCCGAATGAGCTTCGCCGAAGCCAGTGAGCTGGCCCAGTACGGGGGCCGCGTACTGCACCCGTCCACCCTCTTGCCGGCCATGCGGCGCAACATTCCCGTTCGGGTCTTGAACACCAATCAGCCGAACCGCCCGGGGACGGTGATCACCAAAGAGGCTACGGATCAGCCGGCCACCCCGATCACCTCCGTCGCCTACAAGGAAGCACAGCAGGCGATCACCGTGCAGAGTGCCTCGATGCTGGGCCAGCCAGGGTTTTTGGCTCGTGTCTTCGACGTGCTCGGCCGGCACGATGTGGATGTCGACATGGTTTCGACATCGGAAGTGTCGGTTTCCATGACCACCGGGAGTGATGCCCATCTGCAGGACGCCATCCAGCGCCTGGAGGAGCTCGGCACGGTGCGGGTCGAGCAAGGCCGGTCGCTACTCTGCGTCGTCGGTCCACAGATTCGCTCGGCTCCCGGCATCGCCGCGCGGGTATTTGCGGCGCTGGAGTCAGCCCAGGTGAACGTCGAGATGATCAGTCACGGGGCCAGCAACATCAATCTGAGCATGCTGGTACGTGACGAGGACGTGTCGAAGGCCGTTCCGGCGCTGCACGATGCGTTCTTTGCGTGAAGACTACGTGTGCTCCAGCTTGAAGACTCGGTGTAGGCGTAGGAGCTCGATCACACTGAGGACGGCCGGGCAGGGATTGAGCAGCGTCACAGACTGCTGCTGATCGGCGATCCGCTTGTGCACGCTCACCAGCGCTCCGACCCCCGAGGAATCGATGAATTCCACCTTGCTGAAATCAATGATGACGCCATGTATGCCGTCATCCCAGTTGTCGTTCACCTGTCGCCGAAACTCAGCCGCAACCGTGATGTCGAACTTCTTGTCGTCGACGCGAATGCGGAGCTCATCGGTTCCTTCATTTCGCTCGAAGTGCAACATCGTCCCTCCGGTCGCTCGATTGACTGTGACCCCGCTGGACTCTAGGGTCGGAAATGCGCGCAATGACGAGCGTTTCGTCCCAACAGCCGATGGCGGGTCCCGACCATCGTCGGGGTCCTAGGCCTGTCAGCCAGCCTAGCACGCCGGAGCCGCTCGATGCAGCGGCCGCGGTCGAGCACTGGGCTCAGCCGGCGGATGGCCGCACCGTTCGGCGCTGGCGGCGACGCCTTCGCTACAAGAAGTTGGCCTGGCGAGCAACGTACGAAATGGCCGCGACGGTGAAGCGCGCCCTGGACGTGGGCGGCGCCGCCGCCGCCGTGACCGTGTTCGGGCCGGTATTCGTCGCGACCGCGGCGGCCATCAAGCTGGAGGACGGAGGCCCCATCCTCTTCAAGCAAAAGCGCGTCGGTCGAGGGGGGCAGCTCTTCGATATGTACAAGTTTCGTTCGATGGTCCCCAACGCCGAAGCGCTCAAAGCCAAGCTGGAGGAAAAGAACCAGCACGGTTCGGACGGAGTGACCTTCAAGATCAAGAACGATCCTCGGATCACCAAGATCGGCGCCTTCATTCGTCGCTACTCGGTCGACGAGCTCCCCCAATTCTTCAACGTGCTGCAGGGAGACATGTCGCTGGTCGGACCGCGCCCGGCGCTGCCGAAAGAAGTTGCCCAGTACAAGGCCAGTCATCTTCGTCGCCTCCGTGTACGCCCGGGAATCACGTGCCTCTGGCAGGTCGGAGGTCGCAGCCAGATCGACTTCGAAGGACAGGTTCGGCTCGATCTCGAGTATATCGCGTCGGAAAGCATGAAGACCGACTTGATTCTCCTGCTGAAGACCATTCCGGCCGTACTTCGAGGAGACGGAGCCTACTGATGGACGTGCTTCGGCTCGTCTTGCCGGACTGGCATCGAATCGACGACGTTTTCGAAAGCAAGCTACCCTTCGTCCTCTGGCGGGTCGGCGAGCAGCCGCTCCTCTATCACTGGCTGGACTATGCGGTGAACAACGACGTTCGGCGGGTCGTCATGGAGTGCAGCGACCGTCCTGCCGAGGTGCGGCAGGCCATGGAAAAGGCTCGGCTGTGGCCTCTGGAATGGGAGCTCAGGCCGGTGCCCGAGTCGCAGGTTCGTTCCGGCGTCCACGTCGTCGATACACTACCGGGCCGCCCCTCCCCTCCGCACGCCCCGACCAACGGGTGGGAGCTCATCGATCTATGGTTTCAGCTTCAGCGCGCGTGGTTCGACGAGACGGTCGCTGCCGACGAAGCCTGGGCGAGCCTGGCCCTGGGCCGCTTCGCCCAGATCCATCCGTCCGCGGAGATTCAAATGCCGGTCTGGTTCGATGATCAGGTACAGATCGGGCCGAACTGCAAGGTGGGTCCCTATGCGGTCCTGGGACGAGGCGTCGTGCTCGAAGGGCCATCCGTGGTCGAGAACGCCGTCATTACCGAGCACACCTTCCTGGCCGGGCACACCGAGCTGCGCGACGCGGTCCTCGACGGCGGCGTCCTCCTGAATCTGCGGCACCGAGCTCGGATCCCCAAGCTGGACAATCTGATGGCCGATCGAATCCGCGGACCAACCGACCGGCCGACGATGCGCGAGCGGATGCTGGCCGGAGCCCTGTACGCCGCCGGTTTGCCTCTCGACCTTTTGGCGGAAGCTCCGACGCGAGCGTTCGAGACGTTCGACGGCCTACAGCTCGAAGAACGCGCCACTGGGTCGCTGTGGCGGCGACGACTTCGGTGGCTGCCCGAAGTCGTGAAGGGTCGGATGCGTTTGTGGGGGCCGCTGCCTCGAACTCGCGACCAACTCGCCGCGTTGGACCCGGAGTGGCGGGCGGCCTTGGAGCATGTCCAGTCCGGAGTCTTCGCCTATTCGGACCTCCACGGTACGCATCGCGCGGACACCGACATGGAACCGATCCATGCCGTGTTTCAGGCCAGCTCTCCGCGCGACGCGATGAACGTGATCTTCAAGGAGAACATCTTGCAGCTGCTGCGCGTCACCGAGCAGAGCCCGGCCGACGACACGTAACGATCAGGAGACCCAGGGCCTCAGGATGGTGAGGAGCCGGCGATTGGCCTCGAAGATCTCGCCGGGGCTGGGGCCATCGTCTTCGCCGCTGTCGCAGTCTTCGACCTGCGCCAGCTCGAAGGCGTGCGCCGTCGGAAAGCGCCGGAAGAAGACTTCGAGCGAGAGCCGCACCAGCTGAACGACCTGGGGGCGGGCTTCGAGATCCTGAACCGCTGCCGAAGTCCCCGCGCACCGCAGCCGATCGGAAACCGCTTCGACCTCGGCCTGCAGTCCCGGGTAGGCATCGGCCAACTCCGCGATCGCCTGCTCCAAGCCCGAGATACCATCGAGATCCGGTTCGGACGCCACCCGCCGATTCGGCTCGTCCATGCGGGTCTCGACATCGAGCAGCGCCCGCTCCGCCTCATCGAGGAAAAGACCGAATACCTCCTCGGAAAAGCCCCCGGCCGGAGTCAGGGCGTGGCGAACCATGGCTGGGGACAGTACCGAGAGGTGCTGCCCCTCTCAACTCCGATGACGCTTGTGACCGAGACAACCGTCAGGCCCGCGGGTGGGCCCGGTCGTAGCTCCGACGGACGTGGGCTCGGGACAGGTGCGTGTAGATCTCGGTCGTCCGCAGGTCCGCGTGGCCCAACAGGGATTGGACGGTCCGAAGGTCGGCCCCCCCGTGGACCAGCGCCGTGGCGTAGCCATGACGCAACGTGTGAGGCGAGGGGTCTTTGGGGAGGCCGGCGGCGCGGGCCAAGGCTCGGACCCGAAGAAAGACGGTCTGACGGGTCAGGTGCCGCCGCCCCCCCCGACCAGGAAAGACGTATGCGTTCTGTCGCCCCGAGAGGAGCTGCGGTCGCTCCTCTTTGGCGTACTCGCGAACGTCTTCAGCGATCATCGGCCCGATCGGCACCACTCTCTCCTTGCCGCCCTTGCCCTGAACCCGCACGAACCCGTCATCCAGATAGAGCTGTTCGAGCCGCAGCTCCACCAGCTCGGAGACGCGCAGGCCCGCGCCGAACAGAAGGAGGACGATGACCCGGTCGCGGAGTCGCTCGGTCTGCGCGAGCATGCCGCGAACCTGCTCTAGCTCGACGGAATGCGGCAGGGGCCGCCCCGGCTTGGGCGCTTCCACGGCCTCCGTGGGGTCGCGCTCGACGAGTCCTTCTTCGACGGCAAAGCGAAAGAACCGGCGGACGGCAGCACACTTGCGAGCCTGCGTTCGCCGAGCTCGCCCGCGGAGCGCCAGGCTCGAGAGCCAGGCGGAGACGTCGTCGCGCCGGATCTCCGAGGGCGTCGGCGAACCGTGCTCCCGGAGATATCGGCAAAAATCGTCCAGATCTCGCTGATAGGCCTGAACGGTATTGCGGGCCAAGCCGCGCTCCAGGTCCAGGTGAACGAGGAACCCGTCGACCGCGTCCGGCCATGGGTCTGACGGACTCACCCCACCAGTCGACTACAGGCCCGCCTTCCACGCCAGAAACTGTCGGAGATCGTCTCCCAGGTCTCCAAAGCGATTCGCGACGAGGTCGACGACCGACATCATCAGCTTCAGCACCGCCTGCGGCTTGCTGCGCTGAAGGTTGGCGACGTCCCGACGGGTCAGCTCCACGACCACGGAGGGAACCTCGGCCACGGCCGAACACAGCCGGGGCCCAGAACGCAGGATCGCGGCTTCCCCGAGGGTCGCTGGGGCCGCGAGAATGGCGAGCGTCACGTCCCGCCCGTCGGGACCGCGAACGCTCACCCGGATCCGACCCTCCGCGAGGACGTAGAGACCGTCGCCCAGCATCTGCTCGACGAACAGTGGGGTTCGGGCCGGGACCTTCTTGACGTGGGCCACCGAGGCCAAGATCTGAATGCCGGTATCCGTGAAGCTTCGGAACAGCTCCGTGGACTTGAGAACTTGGGCGATGTCGGGACCGTCCATGGAGCCCATCCGCGGACCCGGCGACCGGCCCAACCCGCGATACGGTGGTGGTATCAGGGCGACGATTGAGGAGCAAGGGATGCCCCGGTCAGGGGCTCGGCCAGCAGAGAGTGGTTGAAGGCTTCCTTGACACGAACACGGACCAGGGAGCCCGGCGCGAAATGTCCGTCCAGATGAACCGGCCGGTTCTGACCGGTCCGGCCCGTGCTGCGACTTGCGTCGGTCCGGGAAGGACCCTCGATGAGCACCTCGTCTTCTCGACCCACCATCGAGACCAACCACTCCTTCGTGATCGTATCTTGAAGCGCCTGAAGACGACGGAGTCGGGCGGCACGCTCGGCAGGCTCCACCGCCGGCTCGATGCGAAGGGCCCGGGTCCCGACTCGCTCGCTATAGGCGAACGAATACGCGGAGTGATACCGAACCTCCCGTACCAAAGACAGCGTCTCCTCGAAGTCTTCGTCGGTCTCGCCGGGAAAACCGGCGATGATGTCGGTGCCCAACGCTACGTCGGGTGCGACTTCCCGCAGACGGGCCACGACGTCCAGGTAGCCTTCGCGGTCGTACGACCTCCGCATGAGCTTGAGGACTCGGGAGCTCCCCGACTGCACCGGAAGATGCATGTGAGGGCAGAGCTCTTCGATGTCCCGAAAGGCCGCGATCTGCTCATCGGAGAAGTCCGATGGGTGCGGGCTCGTGAAACGTACGCGCTCGATCCCTTCGACGCCGGCGACGCGAGCCAGTAGCTCGTGAAACGGGATGTGGCCGTCGCGCTTGCGTTTGCCGTAGCTGTTCACGGTCTGGCCGAGCAGGACGACCTCGACCGTACCCTGGTCGGCCAGTCGCCGGACCTCGTCGATGATGTCGGCCGCCGGCCGACTGACCTCCCGGCCCCGGGTGAAGGGCACGATGCAGAAAGAGCAGAACTTGTCGCAGCCTTTCATGACGCTGACGTACGCGGAAACCACGCGCGGAGCTGCCGTCTCTACCGGGGGGAAGGCGTAATCACCGCGGTCGAGGAAAGCGGTCTCCACCCGGCGGCGACCGGACCGACGGACGTCGTCGACGAGTTCGGGCAGCCGCGCCAGATGGTCCGGTCCAAAGACCAGGTCGACGTACGGCATCCGGTCCAACAGCCGCTTACCCTCCTGTTGAGCCACGCAGCCGCCGATCGCCATCACGACGTTCGAACGCCGCTTGAGATGCTTCAGCGACCCGGCCCGCGAACGGAGTTTCTGTTCGGCCTTGTCTCGGACGCTGCAGCTGTTGAGCACGATCAGGTCGGCGTCGTCCGGCCGGGTCGTCGGGAGGTATCCGTCCGCGGCCATGATGCTCACCATCCGCTGGCTGTCGTGCTCGTTCATCTGACAGCCGTGGGTGTCGACGAACACGCGACGAGCAGCCAAACCGTCGGCGAACGGATCTTCTCCGGGGGTGGCTTCGAAGCCATCGACGACCGGTAGGCGGGCGTGCCTCACGAGAGGGCTTGTATGTGCTCAGGCCCGGAGGTCCAAGCAGAGAATGCGACCTCGACGGCCATCGAGCGCTCGACCTGGTCGGGGATCTCCAGAAGGATGGAGGTCGTGAGTCGCCCGGCCGAAGTCTCCGTGGACGACTGGCGAGCCCAGCCGGATCGGGAGTCCGAGGCGGGCTTCCGCAATGAGCTCGCCCAGCAGGGTCGCACCGGCCTGATGATCCTGGCCTCCACCGGGGCTTTGTTCGCCGTCTCGGGGATGGTGACCGTAGCCACGAGCGTTCTCGCGGGGACGGGCTTCCTCCCGACCCAATATCCCGCCGTCGTTTTCCAGAATCAGGCCGTTCTTCTCTCCTGCTGCGTGGCCATCATCCTGACGATGACGCCGAGCCAGTCGGTCGGCCGGTCTCGGCTCACCGCCGCCGTCCTGGTGATCGTCGTCGCCTTTCTCATCCTTCGGGCGCCGCTGATCGCCGAACGGAGCATGGCCCCCACCGTCCTGGCCTTCGTCTACATCCTCAGCATCTCGGTGATGCCGTTTCGCCCGTGGATGGTCCTCGCGCTGGGATTCACGCTGACCGGGCTGATCATCCTCGGTTACTGGCGGGTCGGCGAGTTGGCCACGGCGGCCGGCTATCTTCCCGCGTTCCTGGCGGCGTCGGTCGCAGGCGCAGTCCTGAGCCGACTGCGCTACGGAATGCGAACGCGGCTTGCCCAGCAGCAGCTGGCCGTTCGAGTCCATGCCGAAAACCTCGAAGAGGCCAATCGACGTCTGGAGGAGACGCGACTCCAGCTCGTCCAGAGCGAGAAGATGGCATCATTGGGGAGTCTGGCCGCCGGCATCGCTCACGAGATCAACACGCCGATGGGGGCCATCAAGGCCAACGCCGATCTATCCCGTCGGGCTCTCGAACGTTTGGAGCGAGCCTTGGCCGACGGCGACACCGAGGCGGCCGGCAAGCCCATGCGCGCGCTACGGCACAGCTCCGAAGTGACCACCGAAGCTACCAAACGGATCGTTGATATCGTCCGTTCGCTGCGGAGCTTCGCTCGACTGGACGAGGCCGAAGTGGCGTGGACCGACGTCAACGAGTGCGTCCGAACGACGCTACCGCTCGTACAGCACGAGGTTTCGGCCGGCGTCGAACTTCGGACGGAGCTGGCCCGTCTTCCCCGGATCCGGTGTCACCCCAACCAGATCAATCAAGTGCTCATGAACCTCTTGATGAACGGGCTCCAGGCGGTCGACGGATCGGGCCACATCTACGTCCGGACCGAAAGCACCGCGGAAGGGATCACCGTCGCCGTGGAGGACGACGGCGTAGGCATCGACCCAAAGCACCTTCCCCGAATCTTCGACCCGGGCTTCACGACCAAAGGCGTCGGTGTGGGCACGGGCCTGGGGCTGTCGATCGTGTACCGGATCGTCGAGAGCCATGACGGCCGCATCGATGTGGACAGCGAGGTGGGCCGCGGCACCGAAATCCGCGTTCACCTTCCTCGGGCACCGAGAGGGATCAAGGAGGCGTCGTCCGATCGAATCGAGCCATCAGCTCGAGATGCGGCGTCTGTGGAAAGAGATCGAACGCCCGCAGCCGGGTCAATCGATACTCAGGACCAAGAAGACGTGCATCCCGAGCCAGCGTCGCCGGATCGCAGCTGATGTAGAGCATGAACGCAGGTTCCAGCTCCACGATAAGGCGCGCGAGCTCCCGTTCAAGACCGGAGCGAGGAGGATCGACGCACACGCAGTCGACGGCGAGGTTCTCGTGCAGCGCTCGGCGTACCGCGACAAGGCCGGAACAGGTCCACAGGGAGGTCCGCGGCCCGGCGACGCGCTCGGCCAGACGAACGGCGGCAGCTTCACCCTCCGCCGCCACCACGTCGCCGCGGCGGGCGAGGACCCGCGTGAAGTTCCCGGACCCAGAGTAGAGCTCCAGCGCGGATTCGAAGGGTTCGAGCCACGCGGCGAAGGTCTGTAAGAGGGCGTCGTTGCCCGCTCGATTCGCTTGAGCAAAAGTGGCAGGCCCGAGCCAGACGGGCCCGGCGGCGTCTTCTTCCGCCACCGCCTCGCCAGGGGGAATGACGGCAAAGCCCGACGCCTCGAGCCCTTCGCTTCCCCATACTTGTATGGCCCCGCCATAGGCCGACGCCCACACTTCTCCCGAGCCCGAGTCGGGCAGCCCTCTTCGTACGCCGGCCAGAGCCCTTTCCAGCGGCTCGACCAACACCGGACATCGAACCACGTCGACGATCGCGGCGGAGCGCGCCTGCCGATACCCGAGAACGCCTGGGCGTCGATGCCAGCGGGCCCGGCTGCGATACCCGTACGCGGGTCCCGACCAGGGCGCCTCCCGCTCCATACTCTCGAGATCCACGTCGCCCAGCCGCCGGAGCGTCTCGACCGCGGCCGCCTCCTTGAAGTGGGTCTGCGCTTCGGGCGCCAGGTGCTGAAGGGAGCAACCGCCACAGACCTCGGCATGCGGGCACTCGGGCGTCACGCGGTCGGGCCCGGGACGAAGGACCTCCAGCGCGCGGGCGCGGATGAAGCGCTTGGCGTGCCCCACGGTCTCCACCCGGACCTGCTCGTGGGGAACCGCCCCGCGAACGAACATGATGCGTCCGTCCGGCGCCCGAGCGATGGCCTCCCCCTGTCCGGTGAGCCCTTCGGTTTCGACGATCATGTCTCGGAGGACGCGCGGAGAAGCGCTTCGACCTTGGCGCGCAGTTCATCGTCGAAATCGATGAACTCGATACCCATCCCCGGAGGGTGGTTCACTTCGTCGTCCTTCTGCGTCGTCCACTTCACGATCCCGTCGATGGCGAACGGGGCCTCGTCGTGAGCCATGGAAAGCCGCAGCCGCACCCGCTCGCCGGGCGCCAAAGGCATGCAGGTATGGACGAAGAGCCCGCCCTGCGAAATGTTGGTGGCGTAGTCGCTCAAAAAGCGGCCTACCGTCCGGTAGTCGACCTTGATCTCGACCGGGACTCGAAGCGTCTTTCGATTCTCGGCCACCTTGGCATCGTGGTCGAAGGTGGACGGTGACGCAAGCAGGTGACCTTCGACCGGCAACTTGCTAGGTGGAGGCGGATGGACAAGGTCGTCTCCAACGCTGCCGACGCGCTGCACGATCTCGAAGATGGCGCGGTCGTGATGTCCGGAGGATTCGGGCTCTCCGGAAACCCCGAAAACCTCATTCGCGCCATCTACGAGCGGGGCACGAAAGACCTGACCTTCGTTTCGAACAACTGCGGAACCGACGAGCACGGGCTGGGCATCCTCCTTCCCACTCGCCAGATTCGAAAGATGATCTCCAGCTACGTAGGCGAGAACAAGGAATTCGGACGACAGTTCTTGTCGGGTGAGCTCGACGTCGAGCTCGTCCCTCAGGGCACCTTGGCCGAGCGCATCCGGGCCGGTGGCGCGGGCATCGGCGCATTCTACACGCCGACCGGCTACGGTACGAAAGCAGCCGAAGGTAAAGAGACCAAAGAAATCAACGGCAAGCACTACGTCCTGGAGATGCCGCTCGTCGCCGACTTCGCCATCGTGCGCGCCCATCGAGCCGACCGCTGGGGCAACTGCGTCTTTCGTAAGACGGCTCGTAACTTCTCGCCGATGATGTGTATGGCCGCGACCACGACGATCGTCGAAGCAGAGCACATCGTACCTTTGGGCAGCCTGGACCCGGATGCCATTCACGTACCCGGCGTATTCGTGCAGCGGGTGGTGCAGGGTAAGAATTACGAAAAGTGGATCGAAAAGCGGACGGTCAGGCCTTTGACCGCCAAGGAGAACGAGGGAGCATAATGGCGCTAGCGCGAGAAGACATCCTCCGGCGGGTTGCCCGCGAGTTTCAGGACGGGATGTTCATCAATCTCGGTATCGGTATGCCCACCTTGGCGGCGAACTACATTCCCGATGACATCGAGGTCGTCCTCCACTCCGAGAACGGCATGCTGGGGGTCGGCCCCTTCCCGTACGAAGGCGAGGAGGACGCCGACCTCATCAACGCCGGCAAACAGACGGTTAGTGAAATCGCGGGAACGAGCTACTTCGACAGCGCAATGTCGTTTGCGATGGTGCGCGGCGGACACATCGACATGACGGTGCTCGGCGCGCTGCAGGTATCCATGCGCGGTGATCTGGCGAACTGGATGGTTCCGGGGAAGATGGTCAAGGGGATGGGCGGCGCCATGGACCTGGTTGCCGGTGCCCGGAAGGTTCTCGTCGCCATGGAACACGTGAACAAGAACGGCGAGCCCAAGATCCTGGAGGAGTGCACCCTTCCCTTGACGGGTCTGCGCTGCGTGGACGTCATCGTCACCGACTTGGCTTTCATCGAAGTCACGCCGGACGGACTCGAGCTACGCGAGCTCGCTCCGGGAGTGACCGTCTCCGACGTCGAAGCCAAGACCGCGGCGCCCCTTCGTACTTCGGTCGCTCCCTCGGTCATGCACTGCGACGACTGACCAATGCCCGCTCGCATTTCGCTCGTCATTCTGATCGGCATCTCTTTGGGCACTTCGGCGCAAGCCCAGTCTCGATTGTCGCAGCGACCGACCGTCGCGAGCCGCGGCGCCTGGGAGCTGCAGGGCGCCTTTGGCGCGGGCTATCAGGAAGGAGCCGACCCGCGACCCACACAGGAGGCCACGCCGGCCCTCATCCTCAGACTCCGCGCCGGAGTGACCGACGATCTGACGTTCGTCTTTCCTGCGGGCTTGGTCGGTCGCGTCGTGGAGCGGCCGGGCATCGACCTCATGCTGGGAGCATTCGTCGATGGCTTTGGAAACGCCCCGCGAGGGACGCTCATGTCGTTTCAGCTCTTCGCTTCGACCTTCCACCGGCTGTCGCCTTCCACCTCGCTTCACCTCGCTGCCCGCTTCACGCCAACATGGATCTTGGAGGCCGGCGACACCAACAGCCTCGTAATGGCCTTGACGAGCGCGATCGTCACCGACGTCAGTCCCGCGGTGACGATGACCCTCAGCGCCGAAGGGGGCTACGGCACGGGCTTCCCGATAGATGACGGAGGTGGGGTCTGGGCCGTGGGCGGGTGGGGCTTCGGCAGCGGCCGCGACTTGCCCTTCGTCTCGTGGAACATCGCCAAAGCTCTCGATTTCATCGCCGCCTGGGAAGTACGGCGGGACCAAGCGCTCTTTCAGAACACGCGCTCCGCCGTGGTCGAGGTTCGCGCCGCGGCGGGCGTCGAGTGGCGCTTCGGTCGAGACAACAACGCGTACGATGCCGAGTGGCGACGCGCTCAGTCGTCGTCGGAGAGGAAGTCGCGGACCAACTCTTCGGCACCCTTGGGCATTTGCGATAGTCCCTGCGGACGCTCCAGCTGATCGAGATCCGTCGTTACCGGCTCCGCGCCTCGACCCGCCATCCGAGACGTCTCGGACGTCCGCACGAGAGGCGGCGCTCCCAAAAAACGGATCGTCCCGACGATCCCATCCCGGAAGCGCTCGCCCTCACGGAGCATCAGGTCGACGTGAGTCGAGGTCGGCTCGACCTGGGCCACGACCGGCCGGTCCCAACGGCGACTCCCGCCGTGAGACGACACGATGCCCCGCCCCCCGCTCTGCAGGACCACCTCCACTCCCACGGGAAAGACTCGAAGCACGTTGATCAGAAGGTCGACCAGGTCGGGATCGAAACGGCCCCGGGGATCGCGATGGAGCACGGCGAGCACCTCGACCGCCTTGCCTTCGATCGGGCGAGAGAGCCCGAATCCCGAGCAAAGCTGGTCGTAGGTCGCGCACAGCCCGATGATCCGGGCCGACAGCGGCGGCGTGGCTTCGGCCGCCGTCACGGCAACCGGACGACGATGGCAAGCGATGGCGGTCGCCCGGCGCAAGGTTGCTGGCGAAACACCGGCATCGGAGAGCAGGCGTGAGACACCCCGGTGTATCGCCTCGTCGTCGAGTCGTCCCGGACTCGCCCCGTGCGGATCGGAAAGGCCGAGGTGATGAAGAGCGGCGGCGACGCCCAGGTCCATGAGCAGTCCGCGATCGAGGCCCAGCGCCAATCCCAGCGAAACGGCGAGAACGCAGGTATTCGCGCCGTGTCGCTCGGTCGGCCAGTCCGCCGCGCGGTGATTGGCAAGCAGCAACGAGGTCGCCGGCACCATCGAAGTGACCTCCACCAAATCCTGGATGAGACGGACGAGTCGAACCTTTCGCGGGTCCTCGGCACCCGGAATCGAGTTGAACCGCTCGAAGTTGTGGCGAAGCGCGATGAGGAGCTTGGCGTACACGCGCACCGCCCGCTCCCGGGGGTCGACCTGGAAGTTGGAGCGGGTCGTGTCGGCAAAGGCTTGCGGCGGGATGGGGAGCAGCGCGGCCCGAGCCAGCTCCGCGGGATCGGGACCACCCTCCCGGGACATCATCTCGATCATCGCCCGGCAGCTCTCGAACGTCGGGGGCTCGGACAGACCGATCCCCCCCATCTCCTTGGATTCCAGCGTGCTGCGGAGCGTGCGCGTGATGGCGAAGGTCGAGCTGTCGATCCGCAGGCGCTCGTCGTTGAGGATGGTCGTGTCGCCGACGAAGACGATGCGAAAGCCGCCGGTCGCGGCATAGAGGGCCTGGGTCGCGTCGTAGAGCGTGCGGACCGCATTGTCGAACGCCCGATTGCTGCTGCTGTGAATTCGAGCCGTGCGCAGTCCCATGAAGAGCGACGACAAAAAAGTCTTGGCCAGCTCGGCGAAGCGCTCGACGCGGCGCCGTCGACCCGCCTCGATGTCGGTGGAGAACAGGTCGGAGCTCACGCCGACCCCTCCCGCATTCGCTCCAGACGCCGGCGCGCCTCGGCGCGAATCGTACGGTTCTTGAGCGAGGTCGCCGCTTTGAGGACATCGACGGCGGCCTGGTGCCGGAGCTGCCCGACCACTTGAACCGCGGCCAAAGCCGTCGATTCGATGCTGCCCCGAACCATCCAGCCGTCGGCTCGTTCCATCAGCGCGCGGAGTCGGCCGAGGGCCCCCGTGCCCATGGCCGAGACCAAGCCGGCCATGACCGCCTTCTTGAAGCTGTCTGCCTCGTCGTCGAAGTCAGGTCGGTCCAGCGTATGGAGGAGCGTGCGGCAGGCGATCTCGCCTCCGAGCTGCGCCAGGGTCTCGACCGCGGCGACCCGCACACGGGAGGCGTCATCGCGCACGAGCTCGGCCAGGACCCAGGACGCGACGTCGTCGGGGACCCGGTCGATCTCTTGGATCAGCGCCAACCGAACCTGAGGATTGGGATGGCGGTGCACGTCCCGCAGCAGGTGCCGATCCCCCAACTGGTCGAGGCGCGCCAGCATGTACAGACCTTCGCGCGCCGCGAAGCCCTGCTCGTGGCCCACGAGCTCGCGTACGAGCCCAATCTCGGGTTGGCCGAGCGCGAGGACCAGGTCGGAGATGCGGCGCCGGACTTCGGGCTGGGTCAAGGCCGGGATCGAGCGCAGAAGCGGGGGAATGGCGCGTCGACCGCAGGCCTCGAAGAACTCGAAGACCTCGGTACTCAGGGCGGGCTCGCTCTGCAGAAGGCCGGCCACCTGTCGCAGCCGTGCATCGGACAGAGCCTCACCGAGCCAGGTCTCGACTTCGGGGGACATCGGTAGCCGACGGATCCGCGTCACGAGGTGGGAAGCCAGGTTCAGCTGGCCCTCGACCAGAGCTCCATCGAGCACGACGAGCAAGGAGGAGAGAATCGGGGGCGCCTCGTCGGGCGCAGCGGTGACCGCGTTGAGCGCCTCTTCGACGAAGCGCAGATTCAACTCGGAGCCGAGCACGAGGTCTTTGAGCCTTCCGGAGTAGGCCGGAAGACTGGCCAGGGTCGAGCTCGGATGATGACCGGGAGCCATCTCGTCGATCTCGCCCATGGCGTCTGCGATCGCCTTGGCGGCCTCGTCGTACTCATCGATGTTGAGTCCGCGAAAGGTTACTTGCCCCGTGGTCGGTCGATAGAGCGACCGGAGGAGCGCCTCGACCTGCTGGTCGAGAGAAACGTCATGGTCGGTGACGGCACCGTCGTAGCCCGAACCGGCGTCGGTGACGTGAACGTCGACCGTGACGTAGCGGACGTGCTCGTATCCATACTGCCAGAGCCGCGTAACGACGTCGTCCTCGAAGCTCCGACCCGACTGGCCCTGATAGATCGCCTCGGCCAATGCATCCAGTTCGCCGTCGGTGATGCCCTCTTGCAGGACGATCTTCCGCAGACCGTCGCGATAGAGCACGAAGGGCAGAGAGTCGCTTTCACCCACCTCGTCGGCGTAGACCTCTTCGTCGGAGAAGACGATCGCATCGGGACGGATCACCAAGGATACGTCGGGAACTTGGCGAAAGACGGCATCGACCTGTCGACGTAGGTCTCGACGCATCAAACGGAGGGCTTCGTTGTTCTCCGCGTACAGATGTCGTGACTTCGAGGTCCGAGCGAGAGCCCGCAGCATCCGGGCCACGTCCTTGCCGATGGCCGAGACCTTGGGCAGGTCCACCGTCACGGGCGAGATATAGCAGCCGTTCCCTTCCGGGGCCATTCCAGGTTATGGACCCCGATCGTGTGGACTCGATGGCTCATCGTTGGGATGTGCGCGACCGGCACGGGCTGTAAACCGGACGGCGCGACCCGGCCCCCCGATGCCGCCCCGCCGGCGACCAAACCGATCGTCCTCGATGGCTGGCCTGGCCCCTTCGTTCCCGAACTCAAACCAACCCGTGATTTGAAGGTTACGATGAGGGCCGACTCGGATCCGGCTGCCGAGACGACGGCGATCTGCGAGCTGCCGGAAGGTCGGGTCTACGGCTATGCTCGAAGTCGCGTCGTGGCGAGCCGCCCCGGACGGCTCGTTGCGACGTCGTCGACGAGTGCCTCGGCCGTGCGGTTCGGGTCGGTCGCCGAAGCGAACGCCCGAGCTGCCCAGCGGGGGACGCCGAGCCGCTTGGACATTCCCGCCGGAGGTTCGTTTCCCATCGTCGCCATGCTGGGAGGCCGGTGCCTCATCGATCCGGGCGTCGGCGGGGCGGTGTGGGCCATCCCGTGTCCCACGCCGAAGCTGAAGGTCGAAAGCGCTCCCGAGCAGGCCTGGTGGCTGGAAGGCGCGTGCTCCCGCGGCGAAGGCTGGTTCGAGGTGCGCGACACCGACTTCTCCGTCGAGAGTTATCCGCTCCTCGGTCGCTGACCCACGTCATTTTGCGCTTCTTGCCATCGGGTCTCCCGCCATGCCGGCTATACTGAGGCGTGGCTCGAGGTCCCGCCAAGGTCTGGGACGTCCGCGAGGGCGAGCGGTCGGTGGTGGTCAACAGCGCCCTCGTGCTGTTCGGACTGATCGCCGCCCACACCATGCTGGAGACCGCGCGGGACGCGCTCTTTTTGGGCAAGCTGCCGCCGGTTCGCCTCACGGTCGTGTATGGCGCGATCGCGGGCCTGACCTTGGTCATGACGCGGCTGAACAGTCGCTTCATCCTCAACTTCGGGCGCCGCAATGGCCTCGTCTTCACCCTGATTCTGGCTGCCTTCGGGACGACCTTGTTCTACCTCGCGCCGAGGTCCGAGACGATGGTGCAGGCTCTGTACGTATGGTCGGGCCTGTTGGGGTCGGTGATGGTGGTCCAGTTTTGGATGCTCGCCGGACATCTGTTCACCGTCAGCCAAGGCAAGCGTCTGTTCGGGTTGATCGCTGCCGGCGGAGTTCTGGGTGCCGTGGTCGGAGCGGGGGTTGCGGTTCCGATCCTGCGCTTCACCTCGGTCGAAGGTCTCCTCCCGGTTTCGGCCACGATCCTTTTGCTCACCGCCTTCCTGTGCACGCAGTTCGATACGGACGAGGTGACGGCCGATGCTCCGCGGCGGTCGAGATCCGGGGGCTGGAGAGCGAGCTGGAACGCTCTGTTCGACCATCCCTTCGTCGTCCGCCTCGCCCTGGGCACCGCGGTTGCGACGATGACCGTCCTGACCACGGACTACATGTTCAAGAAGGTCTCGGCCGCAGTGATTCCCTCCGCCGAGTTGGGGATGTTCTTCGCCCAGTACTACGCCGTCCTGAACGCGGTTGCCCTGCTCGTTCAGCTGTTCGTCGCCGGAGTCATCGTCCGTCGACTCGGCACACTCTGGGCATACATGGTCCTGCCCGCGCTGCTGTTGATGGGCTCGGCCGGTGTGATCGTCACGGGCGGGGCCTTGCTCGTCGTTCTCGCCACCAAGGGTGCCGACGGCGCGCTTCGCCACTCGCTCCATCGAATCTCCACCGAGCTGCTGTGGATGCCCGTGTCCGAGGCGGCACGGGCCAAGAGCAAGGGACTCATCGATGCCGCCATGGTGCGCGGCGCCCAGGCCCTAGCGGCCCTGTTCCTGTTCCTTCTCGCTCAGGCTTCGCTGGACACCACGGTTGCGTTGGCCGCGATCGTCGCCGTCGGCTCGGTCCTATGGCTGGGCCTGGCGCTCCGTCTGCGCCAGCCGTACCTCGAGCTCTTCCGACAGGCGCTGCACGTCGGGTCGGATCCGACGGGCGGTCGTCTCGAGCTGGATCTGCGGTCGGTCGGCGTCATCGTCGAAGCCCTCTCCAGTCGTGACCCGAACCAGGTCTTGTCGGCCATGGACCTTCTTGCGGAGAGCGGACAGCAGCGGCTGATTCCTGGGCTGATCCTGTACCATGAAGCGGATGAAGTTCTCGTCCGGGCGCTCGACATCATCACCACTCGGGAACGCCGCGACTGGGTTCCACTGGCGGAACGTCTGACCACCCACGGCAACGAAGTCGTCCGCCTTCATGCACTGAAGGCGCTGGCCCGAGCGGGACATCGGGAGCCACTTGAAGGGCGACTACTCGACGTCAGCCCTGGAGTACGCGGACAAGCCGCCTACTGGCTGGCGACCCACGATCGGAGCCGGGCCCCACAGGACCACCCCGCGGTCCGCCAGATCCTCGACATGTCGGGGCCGGCAGGTTCGCGGGCGAAGATCGGACTCCTCGAAGCAATACGAGCGTCCGGTGACCCCAACGACTGGACCACCGGCGATGCGCCCACTTCCTTGCCCGAGATCCGGACTTGGGCCGACATCTTGATGGACCTGGGCATGAGTGACGACGAAGCCCTCTCCGAAGCGGCGTTTGGCGCGATGGCCACCGTCCGCGATCCGCGCTTCATACCCGTGCTGATCGATCGTTTGGACAAACGCGAACGACGTGCGGTCGTGCGCGAAGCCCTGGTCTCGATGGGAGCGCCCGCCCTGGAAGCATTGAAGCGAGCCCTGCAGGATTCGACGCTACGGCCCGAGGTGCGGCTGCACGTGCCTCGGAGCATATCCAAGTTCACGATGCAAGAGGCCGCCGACGCCCTGGTCGAAGCCCTTCGCAAAGAGCGCCATGGCGCCGTGCGGTACAAGATCCTGCGGGGCCTGGGCCGGCTGGTCTCGGACCATGGTTTCCGGGTGCCGAGGCAGACCATGGAGTCGCGAGCCAACCGCGAGCTCCATGAAGTCTTGCGCATGCTATCGCTCTTGGTGCCCATCCAGCGGGAACTCGGTCGGGGCTCGGTCGAAGCCGAGGCCTGCGGCGAACTCCTGGTCGGACTCCTGGCCGACAAGAGACGGCAGGCTCTGGAGCGGGCCATGCGCCTGCTCCAGCTCGCCCACCCGCGGGAATCGCTGCGCAGCGTGAGCTACGCCCTTCGATCGCCGGACCGACAGATCCGAGCGCAAGCACTCGAGTATGTCGAGGCCCTGACCCTTTCTTCCTCGGTCCCGCAGAACCGCGACCTGATTCGCATCATCGGCGACGACCTCGATGACGCGGAGAAGGTGGAGCGGGCCTCATCCTTTCTGCCCGACCCCCCGACCAATGCGCAAGACTCCTTGCGAATCCTGGTCCGCGAGCCCGAGGAAGCACTGGCCGGGTTGGCCGCCTACTACGCTCTGGAGCTCGGGGAGCAGCCGCTGACCAAGGAAGTCGAGACCGTGAGCAAGGAACGACGTCTCGGGGGCAGTCTGCGTTCCTTCGTCGAGTTGATGCGGGCCCGGAGTGCAGCGACCAGTGTCGGATGATACGAGCGACGTCCAGGTCGAACACGAGCTGTTCGTCCGGAGCTTCTTCACGATTCAGCCGCCGACGCGCGTGGTGCGCCAGTTCGGCGCAGCGATGCGGGACTATCACTACGACGCGGGCGAGGTCATCTTCGAGCGCGGCTCGCCGCCCCGGCGACTATTCTTCGTCATGGGCGGCATCGTGGAACTGGAAGACGACGCCGGAGGCAAACTCGAGTTCGGCCCCAGCTCGCTGATCGGCATCACCGACCTCAATCTGGGCCGACCGCACGCCCGAACGGCAACGGCTCGCGAGCCCCTCCACGTGCTCGGGATCGACGTCGAGGACTATCTGGAGATCCTCGAGGACAATTTCGACTTCTCGCTGCGCGTCCTGACCACGACGTGCCAGGTCGTCCACGAACTGGCTCGTGAGCTCCCGGCCGACGAGGTCTTTCCCACGCCCGATGGTTCGGTAGCGCGTCAGCCTTGGCTCGCTACCAGTCAGCTGAACGACGTACAGAAACTGCTCGTCATTCGCGACTCCTCGTTCGCCTCGAACTCTCCCGTCCAGCCCTTGGTACTCCTCGCTCAGGGCTCGCGGGAAATCCGGCTCGACGTCGACGAGCACCTCCTCGAAGCGGGATCGCCGCTGGACTCCATCTGGCTCGTCGCCGATGGGCGCCTGCGATGTTCGATGCCCAACACCGACGTCCACGGGTCATTCGAAGCAGGAAGTCTCCTCCTGAACACCGCAGGCATCGGCTTCGACTTCAGTCCCTATGAGGTCACGGCCGAGCGGGCTTCGCTGCTGGTCGGCATTCAGAAGGAAGACCTCTTCGACATGATGGAAGACCATTTCGGCTTGGCCCGCTGCGCCTTTGCCTACCTGAGCCGCGAGAATGAACGGGTTCGAGCTCGTAGGGCGGAGCTGCAGGCAACGCCATGAGCCGGGACTTCAGATGCCGGCCATGGCATGAAAGCCGGCGTCGATGAAGAGTACCTCTCCGCTCACGGCGGAGCTCAGCGGACTCGTGAGAAAGAGGGTTCCGTCGGCCACTTCCTGGGCGGTGATCGCGCGACGCAGCGGGCTTTGAGGCGTCGTTCGCTCGATCATGTCGGATATGTCGCCAATCGACTTCGCTGCGCGCGAGGCGTACGGGCCAGCGCTGACGATGTTGACGCGCACGCCCCGCTCACCGGCGAACCACGACAAGGTCCGTGCATCGTTCTCGAGCGCGGCCTTGGCGGCCGACATCCCCCCGCCATAGAAGGGCACCGCCCGCTGACCGGCGATATACGAAAGGCCGACGACCGAGCCCCCTTCGCGCATGCGGGGCAAGGCTTCCCGTACCAAGGCGACGAGCGAAAACGACGAGATGGATAGAGCCGACAGGTAGGCCTGGCGAGAAACTTCGAGGTGCGTCTTCTGGATCTCGGGTGAAAACGCCACTGAATGGATCAGGATGTCCAGCGGACCCTGGGCAAGCTCGTCAAAGCGAGCCATCGCGCCAGTGATCGAAACGTCATCGTCGCCGTAGCCTTTGACTCCGCGCTTCTCCTCCGGGATGTCGTCGCCGCGGTCATACTCCACGTCGCAGCCGAAGAGACCGGCGGGCGAGAACTCGCCTTCGACTCCATGCGGATAATGGCGGCTCTCGGCATTCTTGTCCCGGGTGAGCACCCGCTGAACGATCCCCAGGACGCGTGGATGACAGGCCAGGAACACCCGGGCTCCGGCGGCTTCGAGCGTCTTCGCGATGTGCCAGCCAAAACCAACGTCATCGGATACGCCGGTGACGAAGGCGTTCTTGCCCCTCAGATCGATCGGCAGCATGGGCGGGAGGTCGCAGTTCCGACGTTGGGGGGCAAGACTTCAGCGCGACGCGTCAGCGCGTACTTCGCGGGGGTCGAGACGAACAACGAGCAGTCCCCATAGCGTCAAAACGCCGAGCAGGAGCGCGGCGCCCCAGAGATGGGAGACGACGAGGACCCCGGGAAACGCCCACTCGCCGAGACCGATCCCGGCGGCGACCTGGAGCCCGACGAGAAGGAGCGCGCCACGCCCCAGACCCCGCATCACGTCGTCCTGCGGAGCGACGTGCTCGCCGAACCGAGAGAGCACGATGATGGCCATGACCACGACCACGGCGAGCGAGCGGTGGACGGTGTCGATCGAGCCAGCCTCGTGAAGCCACAGGCTCTTGGCTACGCCAGCCTCGGCCGCGAGCTGCACCGCGCCGCGGAGACCCGCGCCCACCCCAACCTGGATGAGAACCAGCCCGATCACCCCGAGGACCGCCCATCCCAAGCGACGCCGCCCCGCGCTGAGCGGGCGGGGACGTCGTCCGTGCGCGAAGAACGCGGAGACCGTGGCGTAGAGGAGGAGCGTGACGATCACCAAAGCCAACACCAGGTGCGCGGTCAAAACCAGCGGCTCCAGACTCGTTCGGACCACTTGGCCGCCCAACCACCCTTGAAACAACACCAGGAGGAAGGCGGCGGTCGTGGTTACGACGACCCGCGGATTGTCGCGATAGCGGACCCACGCGAGCACGAAGGTACCCAGGATCAAAAAGCCCACCGCCACGCCCAGGAGCCGATTGACGTATTCGAGCCACGCTCGAGCGAAGTTGAAAAGCGCCGGGTCGATGTGCGACGGCACGCCGCCCGCCGTGATCGGAGGTATCCAGCGGTCGAAGCACTTGGGCCAGTCCGGGCAGCCCAGTCCGGCTCCGGCGGCACGAACCAGTCCCCCGACGCCGATCAGCAGGTAGGTGGCACCGGTGGTCCAGAGCGCGAGCCGCTGGAAAGCGTCGAGCTTCATCCGTTGTAGATGAGATCCTCGGTGAGAATGTCTCGAGTGCTCAAGTCGCGGAGGAGGGCTTGATACCGGGTCTCCATCTCCGCCGTGGCCGGCTCGAGGTGGATCTGCACCCGACCCGGCCCAACTTGGCCGATCACGCCGTGCCGCTCGACGACCTCACCGCCGACCGGAGACGAGACGCGTACCTCGACGCGGGTTCCGGCCTCCGGTGGGTCGTCCAGGAGCAGCTCGAGGCTCTCACCGGCAAGCCGATCGGCATACTCCACCGACATGTCGGTCTGCCCCTCGACCCGATACTGAACCAGGATGGTACCTGCCATGCTCAAGCCTCGGTCGGAGGACCGATGCGGTCCTCGACCAATCCGAGGAACATTCTCACACCAACGTCGATGAGGTCATCGTCAAAATCAAAGTCTGGGTGATGACATCCGGGGGTCGATTCGCCCGGACGGCCCGCCCCCAAGAAGAAGTAGGCTCCCGGAACGCGACGCAGGTAATACGAAAAATCCTCCGCGCCGGTAATGGGCACGCCTTCGGGGCCGACCCGCTCCGGGCCTACGACGCGCCGTCCCACACGAGCGACGGCCTCGGCACAGTCGTGGTCGTTGACGAGCACCGGATAGAGCTTCTTCAGCTCGAGGTCGACCTGGACGCCGAATCCGTCGGCGATTCCGCGGGCCAAGTCTCGCACCCGCTGGCGAACCCGTTCACCGACCGCGTCGTCGAAGGTGCGAATCGTGCCGGTGAGGTCCGCGCGACTGGGCGTCACATTGTGAACGGTACCGGAATGGAACGTGGAGATGCCGACCACCGCTCCTTCGAGCGGCGCGAGATTCCGCGACACGATGGTCTGCAGCTGCGTGACGAGAAGGCTGGCCGCGAGGATGGGATCCTTGTTGGCTTGCGGCTGACTCGCGTGGCCCCCAACGCCGCGCACCGTGATCTCGACGTTGGTCACTTCGGCCATCGCCGGCCCTCCGGCGACCCGCACCTCGCCTTTGGCAAACGGGGGCCAGTTGTGGAGTCCGTAGATCTCGCGGACCCCTTCGAGCACGCCTTCTTCGATCATGACGCGAGCTCCACCACCGCGCACGCCTTCCTCCGCCGGCTGAAAAACCAGACGGACGTTGCCCGGAATCTCGTGACGGTGGGTCGCCAGCTGAGCCGCGACCCCCAACAGGATCGCGGTGTGACCGTCGTGTCCGCATTTGTGCGAGCAACCATCGTGGACGGAGCGATACGGGAGCTCGGTCTTCTCGTGGATGGGAAGCGCATCGAGGTCGGCTCGCAGCGCGACGAAAGGCTCTCCCGGACGATTCACGATGTCGGCCACCAGACCGGTTTCCGCCATCACTCGAGGTTCGAGGCCACACGACTCCAAAAAAGCGCGCACCTGGGCTTGAGTCCGTACTTCTTCGAATCCCAGCTCGGGGTGCCGATGAATGTCGTGACGGACTTCCGTCAGTCGAGGGATGAGGCCGTCGAGGCCGACGCTGAGCGCGGTCATGATGGTTATCAGACCGGCTTTCGCAGGATGAACTCAACCTCTTCGAAGCCACCGACGTAGTAGCACCACAAGCGGGAGCAAACGAGCGGGGAGAGGTTGGCGAAGCGGTCGACGACGCTGCCCATGGCCCGCCCGACCTGGTAGAGCGGCGCCGGTAGGACGGATTTCTTGAGGTACGGCTGCGCAAACCATCGCATGCGTACGGAAACGGACTCGAAGTGCACGCCGGTGTAGCCGCCGGGAAACGAAGGGTCGAAGTAGTACGGGAACGTCGCGTCGAAGCCGCGCTTGTGCTCCGGGTGGGAAAAGCCGCGGGAGAAATGCGGCACTCGGATCACGAGTTCACCGCCGGGCTTCAGGAGCCGATGGAGTTCGCGCATGATGTCGAACACCTCGGGCAGGTGTTCGATTACGTGGTCGGCCTCGATCCGCTGAAAGGAGCCGTCGGCGAAGGGGTACGGCAGAGCTCGAAGGTCGTGCACGACATCGACGCCCTCGACGTCGACCCAATCGACGTTGACGAAACCGGGCTTCGGGAAGCGCCCGCAACCCAGATTGAGACGGTCGTAGCGGACGGTCGGGGCATCGGCGACAGCGCTGGTCACCGAGCCTGGCTAACAGCGGGGACCCGGGCAGACAAGCAGATGAAAGTCGTCGAGCGGACAGGAAAGCCGGATCGCGGTATGAACGCCCCGTGGGTCCCCTGATCCCGTTTTTCGAGCTCCCGCTTTATCCCGTGGCCGCGGTGCTCGGCGCCTTGGTGGGCTCGTTTCTCAACGTCGTCATCGCTCGCCTGCCCGCGGGGGAGAGCATCGTGCACCCGGGATCGCGATGCCCGGCGTGCCAGACGCCCATCCGGTGGTATCAGAACATCCCCATTTTCAGCTGGCTCGCGCTGCGTGGCCGATGCGCCAGCTGCCGATCCCCGATCGCGCTGCGCTACCCGATGGTCGAGCTTCTGACCGCGGTCGTTTTCTGGGCGGTCGCCGTACGGTTCGGACCGTCGTGGGGAACGCTCGTCGGCTGGTTTTTCGTCGGGGGTCTCATCGTCGTCACCTTCGTCGACTTGGACATCTGGGAGATTCCGGATGAGATCTCGCTGCCCGGAATCGTGCTCGGGTGCCTTTTTCGACCTCTCGTCTTCGACGTGCCCTGGTGGAGTGGTCTGGCCGGAGCGGCGGTCGGGGTCGCGCTGCTCGGCGGCATCCGCTGGTTCTATCTGGTCTTTCGCGACGTGGAAGGCATGGGCCTCGGCGACGTGAAACTGATCGGCATGATCGGCGCATTCGTCGGCATCGGCGGCATCCTGCCCGTCATACTCGTCGCGTCCATCAGCGGCACCATCATCGGGGGTCTTCTGCTTGCGTTCAGTCCACGAGCGCCGGCCGCCGAACCCGAGCCGGTCCCCTCTGCACCGCCGGAAGGTACCGGCGAGGCGACCCCCGACGAAGCGGAGACGAGCGACGACGAGGCGTGGGAGCCACCGGCCAACGCCGTCCCGTTTGGTCCGTTCCTGTCGCTCGGCGGTATCGCCGAGGTTCTCCTGGGACCGAGGATCGACGTCTTCCTGGCCCGATTCGGATTGTGAAAGAGAAGCGCCACAGCAGCATTCGGCAGCCGATCGTCGTCTACGCCCTCATCTTCATGGGCGCTGCCTGCTTCGTCACGTTCACGCTGGCGAGCATCACGACCGTCTCGGCGAGTCGCCGGGCCTACCGGCGTGCGATCCACGACCGTTTGGAAGCCGCAGCTCGACTGCCGCTGGTGGAGCTGAAGGCGACGCTGACGACCTCCAGTCTCGAGGAGACGTCGGTGACCATTCTCCGGCCGGGACAAGCACAGGAAGGCCTGACCTACGTGCAAGCCCGCGGTTTCCTCGGAAAAGACGACGGGCCGTGGGTGGTCGTCCCCGTGACCCGCGAGCCCGGCGGGCTTCTCGTGGCTCGGATCGACTCGTCGATCCCCACCGCCATCGCTTTCGCCGGAACCGCGCGGCTGGTCCCGATCGTGCTCCTCACCGTCATCGGACTGGCGGGTCTTCTCACTTTGATGACCACGCGACTCCTGCTGTCGCCGCTCGATGCCGCGATTGCCGCCGCCGAGCAGGTCGACGACGACGATGATCCCGTGTCCAGCTTGGGCCGAAGCGAAGCGCCCAACGAGGTGGCGGAAGTGGCGCAGAGATTCCGCCAGACCGTGCGCCGCCTGCGCACGGAGCGAGAGACGATCGCCGAGCAGAAGGACCAGCTCGAGCGGATGCAGGAGAGCTTGATCCGTGCCTCCAAGCTCGCCGGTGTCGGACGGCTCGCCGCAGGCATCGCGCATGAGGTGGGCAATCCGCTGGCCGCCGTCCGTGGATATCTCGCCCTTCTGAGCGAAGGGCTGCCGGCGGCGGAGCAGGCCGAAGTGCTGGCTCGGAGCCGGCGAGAGATGGACCGCATCCACGAGACCATTCGGGGCTTACTGACCTACGCTCGCTCCGGCGAGGCATCGGGGGCCCGCACCCGCGAGGTGGACCCGCGTCGGGTCGTGGCCGAGGCCATCGCTCTCGCCGGCGGCCATCCCGGCATTCGCGAGGTGAAGATGCAGGCCTCCGATCCCGGGGACCTGCGGGTCTGGGCTCATCCCGAGCGCTTGCAGCAGGTCCTGCTCAATCTCCTGCTGAACGGCGCCCAGGCGCAGGCCGGCGGCCCCGACGCCCGCATGTGGGTGGCGTATCAAGACGCGGGTCGCCGGGTGGGCATCCACATCGACGATGCGGGCCCGGGCGTCCCCGACGAGCTCGCCCGCTCGATCTTCGACCCCTTCTTCACGACCAAACCCGTAGGAGAGGGCACGGGACTTGGGCTGGCCGTATCGCGAGCGCTGGTCGAAGGGATGAGTGGAGAACTCGAGCTCGGTCGCTCTCCGGCCGGTGGTGCTCGCTTCACCGTCTGGCTCGACAAAGTCGAATCCGCGGGCGGTTCGGCGTAGGTAGAAAGGCATGGTCGTGCGGATCCTGGTCGTGGATGACGAGGAGAGCCTCCGTCACATGCTGAGCCTGTCGCTGTCGAAGGCCGGCTACGGGGTGTGGACGGCGGCGGACGGCGCCCAGGCCCTCGAGATCTTGGGGGCGCGGGAACCCTTCGAGCTCTGCCTCACCGACGTGCGGATGCCGGGAATGGACGGCTTGAGCCTCATCGAAGAGGCGGTCACCACCCTGCAGACACCACCGACGTTCCTGGCGATGAGCGCCTATGGGGATGAGTCCTTGGCGCTCGAAGCTCTGCGTCGAGGCGCTTTCGACTACGTCTCGAAGCCTTTCGAGCTGTCCGACCTACTGATCAAGCTCCGCCTGATCATCGAGCGACGGAGTCTCGCCGCTCCGGATGCACCGGAAGCTCGATCGCCGGCCCCCAAGAGAAAACGACTGCCCGGATTGTCCGAAGTGATCGCCGATTCCGCGGCCATGCAGAGCGTCTTTCAGGTGGTCCGCAAGGTCAGAGACTTCCCCACGACCGTACTGCTGACCGGGGAGACCGGGACGGGGAAGGAGCGCATCGCCGTCGCTCTGCACGCCGAGAGCGTACGGTCCCGTGAGCCCTTCATTCCGGTGAACTGCGCCGCGATTCCGGAGACCCTCCTGGAGAGCGAGCTATTCGGTCACGTCAAGGGGGCTTTCACCGATGCCGCCGCCGACCGACGGGGACTCTTCGAAGTCGCGAACGGCGGCACGCTGTTCTTGGACGAGGTGGCCGAACTTCCGACGTCGCTCCAAGTGAAGCTGCTGCGGGTGCTGGTGGAGCACGAGGTTCGGCCGGTCGGCGCCTCGGAAACCCGCCCCGTCGACGTTCGGCTCATTGCGGCAACCAGCCGGGATCTTCCGGCCATGGTAGCCTCCGGGGCGTTTCGAGAAGACCTATTCTACCGGCTCAACGTCGTGGCCATCGACCTGCCGCCCCTCCGCGAGCGACCGGAGGACATCGCCGTCCTCGCCCGCCACTTCGTGAACGCCGTCGGCGCGCGGCTCGGTTTTGCGGCCCCCGTCATCGAGCCGGACGCGCTCGATGCCCTCACGCGCTACCGATGGCCGGGCAACGTCCGCGAACTCGAAAACGCCGTGGAGCGCGCGCTCGTGCTGGCCGAAGCCCCGGGAACCATTCGCCTCGCGGATCTCGACTCCCGGTTCGACGGCGGATCCGACGATGAGGGCGAGGCCGACGGCGGCGACGCCGATCTGAATCTGAAGCGCAGCGTCCGGCGGGTCGAGCAGAACCTCATCACGCAGGCCTTGGACCGCTCCGGAGGAAACCGGCTCCAAGCCGCCCGACTCCTGGGCATCTCGGAGCGCACCCTGCTGTATCGCCTCAAGGAATACGGGATCTCGTGACGTGGGCAAGCGTCCTCCAACTACCACTCAATACGACATCAGATGTATATCAATGACATATAATTAGGGTTCAGCCCCTGAGCCTGATTCTTGACGCGACCCCCGGGCCTGCACAAGATCGCGCCGGTGCGGGGGGCGCGTGTCCAGGAGCAAGAAGAGAACGGGTAACAACGTGCGAACGCTCCGCGAGCAGAACCTGCTGTCCAAGGCAGAGCTCGCGAGAAAAGCCGGTGTTTCGCCGCTGACGATCGACCGTGTCGAGGGAGGCTCCGACTGCCGACTCGATACCAAGCGGAAGATCATCTTGGCGCTGGGCAAGACCATCGAAGAGAAGGCCGACGTCTTCCCGGAGCTGGATTCCGCCGAGGCCGAGGAAAGGTAACCGACAATGGCGAAAGGCAAACTCTCAATCGGCCTCGACATCGGATCTGGCTCCATCAAGCTCTGCCAGCTGAAGCCAGCGAAGCGCGGGAACTACCAGCTGCAGGCTTTCGGAATGGTTCAGCTTCCTCCGGAAGCGATCGTCGATGGTGCGCTCATGAACTCCACCGCGGTGGTCGACGGTATTCAGGAGCTCTTCGCCAGTCAGAAGATCAAGCACAAACAGGTTGCAACTTCGGTTTCAGGGCACTCGGTCATCATCAAGAAGATCAATCTCCCGCAGATGACGCCGGAAGAGCTCGAAGAATCGATTCAGTGGGAAGCCGAGCAGTACATCCCCTTCGACATCAACGACGTGAACATCGATGTCCAGATCCTCAATACCGAGTCGACGCAGGCCGGGCAGATGGACGTCCTCCTCGTCGCGGCCAAAAAAGACATGGTCAACGACTACACCGAAGTCATCCAAAGCGCGGGCTTGGAGCCGGTGGTCGTCGACATCGATGCCTTCGCCGTCCAGAACCAGTTCGAGATCAATTACGAGCTTCCCCGGTCGGAAACGGTCGTACTGGTGAACATCGGCGCCTCGGTCACCAACATCAACGTCATCTCCAGCGGCGTCTCCACGTTCACCCGCGACATCAGCATCGGCGGACAGCAGTTCACGGATGCGGTGCAGAAAGCCTTGAACGTCAGCTACGACGAAGCCGAAGCCTTGAAGCTCGGCGGCTCGGGCGCGGAGAGCGACGCCGTCGTTCCTCAGGAAGTGGAGCGCGTTCTCCAAACCGAGTCCGAGTCGGTCGCCAGCGAAATCCAGCGCTCCCTCGACTTCTACTCCGCGACTTCGGCCGACTCGCACATGTCACGGATCTTCCTCAGCGGAGGCTCGGCCAAGATCCCGGCCCTGGTGAAAACGGTCGAGACGCGAACCGGCGTTCCGGTGGAGGTCATCAACCCTTTCCGCAACATCGAAGTACCGGGCAAGTTCGACCAGGCCTACCTGGCGTCGATCGCCCCCCAATCCTCGGTAGCCGTGGGTCTGGCCCTCCGGCGTCCGGCGGACCGGTGACCGAGGAGGAATGAAGCGATGATTCGGATCAACCTACTCCCGATTCGCAAGACGCAAAAGACGAAGACCGTCCAGCAGCAGCTGTTGGTCGCGGTCGCGATCCTCATCGCCGCCATCATCGCTTCGATCATCTGGACGGCGGCCGTGGGCAGCAAGGCCGCGCAGCGGAACGAGAAGGTCGCCGAGAAGCAAGAGGAGCTGAAGCAGCTCGACAAGATCATCGGAGAGGTGAACGAGTTCACTCAAAAGAAGAAGGAACTCGAAGAAAAGCTGCAGGTGATCGAAAACCTACGGAAGAGCAAGACCGGCCCGGTCAAAGCCCTCGATGATCTCGCCAGCGAGATCCCGAACCGCGTCTGGCTGTCCGGCATTACCGAAAACGCCGGTTCGGTTGCCATCGAGGGGCAGGCCATCGACCCCGAAGACGTCTCGGCGTTCATGAAGTCGCTGCAGAAGTCGACGTACTTCAGCGGAATCGTGCTCGCCTACTCCAAAGCCAAGAAGAAGGGCGGCGTGACCTTGTACGAATTCAAGATCACCTGCCGCGTCGATTACTCCGCGTGAGGTGAAGTCATGGAAGAGCTCGTCAATCGCATCTCCAAGATTCCTCTCACCCAGCGGATCTTGATCCTGGCCGGCGTCATCATCGCCGTTTTGCTCCTGAACTACTTCTTCTTCGTTTCGCCCCGGCAAAAAGAGATCGCGCGAGCCGACCGGAGCATTCAGAAGCTCGATTCGGAGCTGGTGCAGAAGCAAGCCATCGCGAGGAATCTGCCGCGCTACCGAGTCGAGGTCGAAAGGCTCAAGCAGCGACTGAACGAGGCGCTGACCTTGCTGCCGAACGAGGCCGAAATCCCCGAGCTCTTGCAAAAGATCGCGGCGCGGGTGGAACAGTCCGACTGCGAAATGGAGACCTTCGAGCCGGAGGGAGAGCTGGTCAGCGGCTTCTACGCTCGGATCCCGGTCAAGATGACGATCGCGGGCAACTTCCACTCGATCATGGTCTTTTTCGACAAGGTTTCGAAGCTCTCCCGAATCGTGAACGTCAGCGACATCGAACTCAAGAGTCCCAAGGTCGAGAACAAGAAGGTCGTCTTGCGGGCCGACTTCACGGCTACGACCTTCAAATTCGTGGACCGGGCGGAGGACTCGGCAACGACGGGTGGCACGGGCTTCGGGGCTGCCGGGGCGGGAGGCTGACGTGAGCTGGACGCGAGTGACGATGAGCCTCCTGGTGCTGAGCAGCGCCTGCGGTGGCGACGAGCCGAAGCCGGCGCCCGCCGGCGCCAATCCGGCGGCGGCGGGTATCGCCGCCGTGACCGGCGGGACAGCGGCCATGCCGCCCGCAGCACCTCCCGAGGCGCCGGCCGCAGCGGCGGCCGCTGGTCAGGCCGAAGCTCCGGGGACCGGCGATGCCGACCCCACCGAGGTTCCATACGCGTACTCGCCGATCGGTAAGCGCGACCCCTTCCGAAACCTCTTCGAAGTGGACCAAGGACGCGACGACGAAGACCTCACCGAGCTTCAGCGCTACGAGCTGGACCAGTTGAAGCTCGTCGCCGTCGTCTCGCGCATCGCGACGCCCTACGCGATGGTCGAAGACCCCCAGGGCAAAGGGCACACGCTTACGCGAGGAACGCTCATCGGCAAGAACTGGGGGCAGGTTGCTCAGATCCGTGCCGACTGCGTGGTCGTTCGGGAAGAGTATCGCGACTACACCGGACGTAAGGTCACGAACCGAACCTCGCTCTGTCTGCCGAGGCCCGAGGAGCTGAAACTTGATTAACCAAGAGGGCATGAGAAGGTCTGGAGCGAGAGGAGCGACCGAGATGACGACCACGAGACGATCGGGACTGGCGGTCCTGGGTCTTGTATCAGGCCTGGTCGGGGCCGTGCCTACGGCGACCGCCGCCGGTCTCGAGGTAGCTTCGATCGAAACCGCGGAGGATGGCGCGACGCGCACCGTCCGCGTCGCCACCAGCGGTAAACCCAACTACTCGGTCTTCAAGCTCACCGAGCCCTTCCGTGTTCTGGTCGACCTTCCGAACACATCGGCGGCTCCCGGACTCGAATCGATGACGGTGCGCGACGGCGTGATCACGAAGATCCGCACCATGAGCTTCGATGAAGCTGCGGGCCGCACGACGCGGGTGGAGATCGGGCTGTCCGAGGCGCGCCCCTATGAGGTCGAAGCGGACGCCAACGGTTTGACCATCACCATCGAATCCGCTGGACCCGCTGAACCCGATCGGCCCCAGCTGGGCAAACTGCGGGTCGAACGAGGCGGCAAAGCCGTCGTCTTGACCACGAAGATCTCGAAGGAGATCGCCTCCGATGCGGTCGAGATGGAGGCACTCTCCAACCCTGCCCGCATCATGATCGACATCGTCGGAGCAGGCGTATCTCCGAAGTACCAACGCGTCGACGTGCGACGGGAGGGCATCGCTCGGGCCCGAGTCGCGGGCAAGGACGACCGCGTCCGCATCGTGCTCGACCTGAAAAAGGAGGGAGGACTGCCCGAAGTGACGATCGATAGCCGGGGCGACGAGCTTCGGATCCAGGCTCGGCAGCCCGCACCGCCTCCGCCGCCCGTTGCCGCCGCTCCCACGCCTCGGCCCGAGCCCGAAGCCCCATCCGAGGTGACCGCCGATTCGCCCCTCGAGCTCAGCACGGACCCCACGCCTTCGGTTGCTTCGAACCCCGCGACCGCCGAACCCTCGACCCGGGCATCAGCGGTCGCGGCCCCGCTGCCGGTGGCAGCGTCCGGGGCGCTGAACGCGGACGATGCGCCCGTCCCGCTGGCCCTGACCGGCGCGGATGCGTCCGAGGAGACCGCGGTCGAAGCAGAAACGATCAAAGACATTCGCGTCGAGCCCAAGGACGGCTTTCTTCGCCTCACCGTCGTTTTGGACAGTGCGGGATTCGAGGTCGCGCGAGCCGGCGAAGGCAACGCCCCCCGCCTCTTCATTCCCGGCGTCAAACTCCCCAAGCAGTACGAGCGCACGCTGGACGTGAGTGAAGTATCGGAGGGAGCCCTCGCCGCCGTGTCGTCCTTCAACGCCGACGGCGGCATCGTGCTGGCGGCGGGGATTCACGACGACACCGAGCACCGGCACTGGTCGAAAGACAATCGTCTCATGTGGGACTTCCGCCGCGCCGCCCGCAAGACCAGCGTCAGCCGGATCGGCACCGAGTCGACCGCCGGTTACAAGAGCACCGGCCTGACTCTGGGGCAGATCACGCCTTCGGCGAAGTATCGGGGCCGGCGCATCTCGCTCGACCTGAAGGATGCAGACATTCAGAACGTGCTGCGTCTGCTCGCCGACGTTTCGAAACTGAACATCGTTGCCGGCGACGATGTCCAGGGCAAAGTCACCATCAAGCTGCGAAACGTGCCCTGGGACCAAGCTCTCGACATCATCTTGACCAGCAAGCAGCTCGACAAGACCCGCAACGGAAACATCATCCGCGTGGCGCCCATCGAGGTCTTGCGCAAAGAAGAAGAGCTGCGTCTCGAGCGCATGCGGGCCCAGGAAGAGCTGGAACCGCTCAAGGTTCGCCTCATTCCCATCAGCTATGCCGCCGCCGAGGAGATCAAACCTCAGGTCACGGCGCTGCTCTCGACCCGCGGCAAGGTGAACATCGACCTTCGGACCAACGTCCTGATCGTCGAGGACATCGAAGCCCACCTGATCAAGGTCGAGCGTCTGGTGCGAACGCTCGACACCCAGACGCCTCAGGTCTTGATCGAGTCGCGGATCGTCGAAGCCCGGAGCAACTTCTCGCGGGAGCTGGGCGTCCAGTGGGGCGGTACGGTCAACTTCTCCCAGCAGTACGGCAATCAGACGGGTCTGGGCTTCCCCTCGAACATCGCGATCAGCGGTGGCGCCGACGACCAGCAGAACAACCAGACGGCGGGCGTGGCTCCGACACCGAACTATGCGGTCAACCTCCCCGCCACCGTTGGCTCGGGTGGTGGTGGTGCGCTGGGCTTCGTCCTGGGCTCGGTCGACGGCTCCGCCCTCATCAACCTGCGACTCTCCGCCGCCGAGGCCGTCGGCAAGATCAAGCTGGTGTCCGCACCGAAGATCGTGACGATGGACAACAAAGAAGCCCGCATCCTCTCCGGTGAAAAGGTCCCGATTACGGTCATCACCGCCAACGGTCCAACGACCCGATTCATCTCCGCGAACCTGGAGTTGGGCGTCACGCCGCACGTGACTCAGGACGGCGCGATCCTCATGAAGATCGAGGCCAAGAAGAACGAGCTCTCGGATCGCGTCGACTTCCTCGGCGTTCCCGGCATTTTGACCAACGAAGCGACGACCGAAATGATCGTACAGGACGGCGACACGGCCGTCTTGGGCGGCTTGTATCGCCGCAACGCTCAGGACAACGAAGCCTACGTGCCCTGGATCGGGAAAGTCCCGGTCATCGGTTGGCTCTTCAAGACCACGTCGAAGGAAGATACGCGAAACGAGCTGCTGATCTTCATCAGTCCGCGAATCGTGAATCGCCAGTCGGCCTTGGTCCGCACCGAATGACGCGATGAACTTCGCTGCGCGCCTCAACGGTCCCGTCTTCGTGGCCGGCCCCCCGGGAGTGGGGAAGTCGACGCTCTCCCGTCGGGCGGCGAAGAGGCTTGGCGTTCCGCTGCTCGACACGGACGAAGAAGTCGAGCGGCGGACCGGCCGCGCACCGGCCGACCTCATCGCTTCCGCCAGCGAGGCACGTCTCCGCGCCGAGGAGCACGACGTCGTCACCGAGGTCGGACCTGCGCCCTCGCTCGTGGCCTTGGGGGGCGGCGCCTGGATCGACGAGCGAACGCGGCACGAGGTTCGGGCTCGTGGGCCGGTCATCGGCCTGGTCGCCCCCACCCCGGAGCTCTGGCGACGCATCTCGTCGGACGCCAACCCGCGGCCTTTGGCGGCGACGCTCCACGCCCTCGACCGGCTGGTGGCGGAACGGTCGGCCATTTACGAGCGAACCGATCTGGCCCTTGCCACCGACGCCGACGCCGACCAGGTGTGCACCGCGCTCGCCGAGGCGGCGGCCGGCGTCCGCTTCTTGAGCGTTCCCGCCGGCGCGGTCACGAGCCGCGTCCTCGTGGGCCGGGGCCTGGCCCGGGCCGCGGCATCGGCGGTGAGTCAGCTCGAGCCCCTTCGCCCGGCCCTCTTCATCGAAGACGAAGGCGCGCCCCGCGCGCTCCGCGACGCCTATGCCGACGCGCTGTCGAGCCAGGTCGGACCATTCGTGCGCGTTCCGCTTGCGGGCGGTGAGTCGGTCAAGTCGTGGGACGGCCTCGGGGCGCTCTTGGAGACCGCGCTCGCCAGCGGCTGTGGACGACAGAGTGTCGTGATCGGCCTCGGCGGCGGTGCGGTGTGCGATCTCGCGGCGACGGCGGCCGGCCTGTTGGGTCGGGGTGCACCGTTGGTGCTGGTGCCCACCACGCTGCTGGGTCAGGTCGATGCCGCGATCGGGGGCAAGACCGCCGTCAATCTGGGGGCGACCAAGAACCCGGTCGGTCTGTTTCACCCGGCGGGCGAGGTCATCGTCGACCTGGACTTCCTCGCCTCCCTCGACGAAGCGCACGCCGCGGAAGGCCGCGCGGAGATGTACAAGACCGCGCTCCTCGCCGGCGAAGACGCGATGACCCGACTGCTCGAAGAAGGCGCGACGATAGAGACGATCACCGCTGCCCTCCAAACGAAGGGCCGAATCGTGAGCGCCGACCCCCATGAACGAGGCCTGCGCAAGACCTTGAACCTGGGCCACACCTGGGGCCACGCGGTCGAAGCCGCCTCGAACCACGCGCTGTCCCACGGGGCGTCGGTCGCGATCGGTTTGGCCTTCATCGCTCGCTTGAGTGAACGCCGCGGCATGGCCGCAACCGGATTCAGCGAGAGAGTCACGGCCGACTTGAAGGCGCTGGGCCTACCTACACACACGCCTGGTGAGCTGCTCGAAGCCGCACTCACCAAGCTCCGAGCCGACAAGAAGGGCGACCGGGAAGCGGTCGACCTGATCGTCTTGCGTTCCCCGGGAGAGGTGGATTCAATGACCATGGCTTGGCACGAGCTCGAGGAGGAGCTGCGAAACCTGGAGGTAATGAGATGAGACGGTTGAATGCGCTGGCCCTGGCCTTCGGCTTGGTCGCCTGCGACAACGTGGATGGCGGACTGGTCTTCGAGTTCTTCGCCCTCCCCGACGATGACGACTGCGGCGTCTCGGCCGACAACGACGCCCTCTTGGCCGTATCTTTCGACCCGATGTTTCAGGGCGACCTGCTGATGTTCCCCGTGGTCGGCAACGCCATGGCCCCGGTGAACCGAGAGTTCTTGACCGACGACGACAACGAGTGGCCGGCCAGCACCACGGTGCGCGTGAACAGCTACGAGCACACGTTTCAGTGCGACGACTCGGTGTTCGCCGGAGCACCGCCCATGTTCCTCCCCCTCTTCGGGAGCAGCAGCGTGCCGTTCTGCCAAGATCCTCGCGACACCGATTCCGCCTTCCAGGGATTCGACGTTGTGGCCGTCGACTCGGGCACCATCGTTCCCGGGGCGCGTGCCCCGCTGACGATCAAGGTGGTGAACGGTGAGCTCGGGCGAGGATTCGAGGAAATGTTCGTCCTGGCCGTCGCCTCCGACAGCTGCTGCCGCGGGCAAAGCTCGGACCTGTGTGCCCAAGGCCAGTTCGACAGCATCGATGGCTCGGTCACCGGCTGCGACACCATGCTCGACGCGATCAACAGCGGCCGACTGCCTCCCTCCGAGGTGGAGACGGTGCGCGCCTACGCCAAGTTCGACCGCCTCTACGAGATCGACGGCGTCAACGCCTGGATCGGCAGCGGCTACTCGTTGCGCGTCCTGGGCAACTTCATCGGCCTCACGGCCGGCGGCCGCACCGTGACCTCCAACGAGGCGTCCATGCAGATCGAGCTGAATCCCAACGTCGTTCGGAGCGCCTTCAACGCCGCGCCGACGGTGGAAGACCGGCAGGACATCGTCGATGCCTTCCGGTGCTTCAGTAACTTCCTGTGACCGACGAGTTCCGCATTCCCCTGCAGTCGGTCTGCAGCACGGTTCCGGGAGCGCTGGCTGCCACGGTGATGGGCAGCGACGGAATCCCGGTGGAGACGGTCACCGCCGAGGTCGATGCCGACGTCGACGTTTCGTCGCTCCTGATCGAGTACTCCGCCCTGCTCGACCAGATCCGACGGAGCGCCCAGATGTTCGCCGCCGGCGACCTGCAGGAGTTCTCCGTTCGCTCCGAAGAGCTGATCGCCATCATTCGCCCCATCAATGACGAGTATTTCGTCGCGCTGGCGCTGCGGCCGGAGGGGTCGCTGGGGAAGGGTCGATATCTGCTTCGACTGAATGCTCCGCGACTGGCCGAGGCGCTCGCCTAGCATCCGATGCTCGACGTCTTGGTCCTGCACGGACCGAACCTCAATCTCCTCGGCTCCCGAGAACCCGAAGTCTACGGCACCGAGACCTTGGCCGAGGTCGATGCCCGCATCCGCAGCGAAGCCGCCGCGCTGGGACTCAGCGTCGAGTGCCGACAGAGCAACCACGAGGGCGTCCTGATTGACGCGCTGCAAGACCCTGGCGCGCGCGTCGTGGTCCTGAACGCCGGCGGCTACTCCCACACTTCGGTTGCGATACGCGATGCCGTGGCCGGCATCCGGACCACCACCCCGGTCATCGAAGTGCACCTCTCGAACCCGACCGCCCGGGAGCCATTTCGCCGTCGCAGCCTGATCGCATCGGTCGCGCACGGAAGGATCGAGGGCTTCGGCGCGACATCTTATGTGCTTGCCCTCAAGGCCGCATCGGAGCTAATCGCCGCCCGTGGCATCGACTTTCGAGACGAGTGATTTTCGCAAAGGCCTCAAGATCCTCCACAATGCGCAGCCTTTCGTCATCATCGACTTTCAGCACGTCAAGCCGGGCAAAGGGAATCAGTTCACCCGCACCAAAATCCGGAACCTGATCACCGGATCGGTGCTCGAGGTGACGTATCGGTCCGGTGAACGGGTCGAAGACGCCGAGGTCGAAGACCGAACGATGCAGTTCCTGTACTCGGAGGGCGACGAGTACCACTTCATGGATCAGAAGACGTACGACCAGGTCGCCATCCAGGAAGAAGTCTTGGGTCCGTCCAAGGACTTTCTGCTCCCCGAGATGCTGGCCGGCGTGATCTTCTGGCGGGGCCGGCCGGTCACCGCCGAGCTCCCTCAGCACGTGGAGCTGAAAGTCACCTACTGCGAACCCGGAGTTCGCGGCGACACCGCCACCAACGTCACCAAGCCAGCCACCCTGGAGACGGGGGCCCAGGTCAACGTCCCCCTGTTCATCAACGTCGGTGACACGCTGAAGATCGACACGAGTGCGGGGCAGTACGTCGAGCGCACCGGCATCGGAAACGGCTGACTCGATGGCCACCAAGAAGAAGACGACGCGCTCCGCCACCAAGAAGAAATCCTCGCCTCGTAAGGCGGCATCCGCGGCCACCACCGGAGCTTCGAAGGACCGCGAGACACGCGTCCTGGAGGCCATCGTCGATGTCTTCGAACGCAGCAACCTGGCGGAGCTCGAGTACGAAGACCGAGACATCGTCCTCAAAATTTCTCGGTACGCGCGGACGAGCCCGGCGGCGGCCCCGAGCCCCGCGGCCCCGCCCGCCCCGCCGCTGGCTGCGGCGGCCCCGACCGGCGTCGAAGTCGGCTCGGCCCCGGACACCACCGAAAAGGAGCATTTCCTCAAGTCGCCCTTCGTGGGGACCTTCTATCTGGCACCCTCGCCCGAGGCTCCGCCGTTTACCGACGTCGGGCAGCGGGTCAGCAAGGGCCAGACACTCTGCATCATCGAAGCCATGAAGCTCATGAACGAGATCCCGTCGGACGTCGACGGCCGGATCGTCGAAGTCATGGTCGAAAACGGTGAGCCGGTCCAGTTTGGCGATCCGCTCTTCAAGATCGCGCGCTGAGCGTCGCGGACGTCCGGCGGTCCTCAGCCCATGACGAAGGCCAAGCGTTTCAACAAGATCCTGGTCGCCAACCGAGGCGAGATCGCGCTCCGCGTGATCCGAGCCGCCCGCGAGCTCGATATCCAGACGGTGGCCGTTCACTCGACGGCCGACACCGAATCGCTTCACGTGAAATTCGCCGACGAGTCGGTCTGCATCGGGCCTCCAGCGCCGGCCGAAAGCTACCTCAACATCCCCGCGATCATATCCGCGGCCGAGATCACCGCCGCCGACGCCATTCATCCCGGCTATGGCTTTCTATCCGAAAACGCGGCCTTCGCCGAAACGTGCAAGGCCAGCGGATTCGCGTTCATCGGGCCCCCCGCCGAGCTGATCCGGCTGATGGGTGACAAGATCTCGGCCCGAAAGGCGATGCGCGACGTGGGGCTCTTCGGTCTGCCCGGCTCACCCGACCCCCTATCCGACCCGGAGGAAGCGATCCGGCTCGCCCGCGACGTCGGCTTTCCGCTGATCATCAAGGCCGCCGCCGGAGGCGGAGGCCGGGGCATGAAGATCTGCCGCCAAGAAGAGGACCTGTCTCGCCTCTTGTCTTTGGCCCAGCGAGAAGCGGAAGCCTCGTTCGGCTCGGGTGCGGTCTACGTCGAGAAGTTCGTCGAGCGCCCCCGTCACATCGAGTTCCAGGTGGCGGCCGACGACGACGGCAACGTCATCCACCTCGGCGAGCGTGAGTGCTCGGTGCAGCGTCGCTACCAAAAGCTGCTCGAAGAGGCGCCTTCGGTGGCCCTGTCGGAAGCCAAGCGAGAAGAGGTGGGAACCCGCGTCGTCGAGGCCATGAAGGCGATCGGATACCGAAACGTGGGAACAATCGAGTTCCTCATGGATGAGGACGGGGAACTCTACTTCATGGAGATGAACACCCGCATTCAGGTGGAGCATCCCGTCACCGAAATGATGGTCCGGCTCGACTTGGTCCGCCTGCAGATCTCCCTGGCCGCCGGCGACAGCATCCCGTTCACCCAGACCGACGTGGCCCTGCGCGGGCACGCGATCGAATGTCGTATCAATGCCGAAGACCCGGTGACCTTTGCTCCTTCCCCCGGAGTCATCTCGGCATTTCACGTCCCGGGCGGAGCCGGAGTCCGCGTCGATTCCCACGTCACGACGGGCACGACGGTGGTTCCGTATTACGACAGCCTGCTGGCCAAGCTCATCGTACACGACTTCGACCGAGAGCACGCCATCCGGCGGATGAAGACTGCGCTGAAGGAGTTCGTGGTCGAGGGCATCAAGACCAACATCCCTTTTCAGCGCAAGGTGCTCGAGCACCCGGACTTCATGAGCGGCGAGTACGACACCACGATCGTGCAGAAGATGCTCAACGTCGACTGAGCGTCGACCTCCTGGCAGGGTGCGAACATGACGACGGTGGTGCACGTCATCACGCGTCTGGAGCTCGGGGGCGCCCAGCAGAACACCGTCGCCACGTGTCGGGGTCTCGCCGCCGCCGGCCGTCGGGTCGCGCTGCTCTATGGTCCAGGCGGGCTGCTCGACGCCGAGGCCCAGGCCTCGCCCGGGGTCGAGCTGATACCGGTCCGCGGTCTCGGCAGGCGCATCTCGCCCGCGGCCGACGCCCAGGCCGTGTTCGAAGTGGCGAACGCCTTCCGGCGATTGCGAGCCACCGACCCCGAACGATCGCTGATCGTACACACCCACTCGAGCAAGGCGGGGATCGTCGGCCGAGCCGCCGCTCGCCTATTGCGTATCGACAGCGTCGTGCATTCGATTCACGGCTTCGGCTTTCATGCTGGCCAGCCCGCGGCCGTCCAGCGCGCCTTCGTCGAAGCCGAGCGCGTAGCATCCCGAGTCACCCGGGCGTTCATCTCGGTGAGCCGAGCCAATCTTGCCGAAGCGCAGGCGCGAGGCATCGTGACTCCGCGTCACCACTTTCGCGTGATCCGCTCGGGGATGAAGCTGGAGCCGTTCTTTCGCGTCACGGACCAGCGCGGTTCCTGTCGATCGAAGCTGGCTTTGGGCTCGGATCCGCTGATCGTCTGCGTCGCGAACTTCAAGCCGCAAAAGGATCCGCTCACCATGCTGCAAGCTCTGAAAGCGCTGGCCGAGACGCACCCCGGCGCGCGGCTCCTTTATGCCGGCGACGGCCCCCTTCGCTCGGCCGTGGAGGCATTCATCGCCGAGCAAGGCCTCACCGAGCGAGTTCGTCTTTTGGGCTGGCGAACCGACGTGCCCGACCTCATCGGCGCCGCGGACGTGGTGGCGCTGAGCTCGCTCTTCGAAGGTCTTCCCCGCACCGCCGTACAAGCCGTGGCCGCCCAGCGCCCGTTCGTGGGGACCCGGGTCGATGGAACCGCCGAGGTCATCCGCACCGACCGGGAGGGCTACCTGGTCGAACCCGGCGACCCCGAGGCCCTCGCTCGGGCGCTCCGACGTGCCCTCGATCGGCGACCGCACCACCCGGAACCGCGGCATTACCTGAAACAATGGTCGGAGGCCACGCTCGTCCGCGAACAGGATGAGCTTTACCGAGAGCTCGAAGCTACGGACGCACGGTGACGTCGTCGATCCGCTGCGACGTTTCCGGGATCAGGTCGTGCTTGATGCGCAGGAGACGCACGCGCGGATTTTCGAGCCGGTTCCAGAGCGGGTCGACCCGCAGGCGTTCGGCCACTCGACCTTCGCCGGCGGGGATCGCTTCCATGAGGTCCAGGGCCTCTTCCATGTCGCCCTCGATGAGCGCGATGGTGGCGACTTCGGCCTGGGCCGACCACGCGCTCGGATCCAGGCGCTGCACCTCGTTGAAGGCCTTTCGCGCTCGGTCGTGGTCGCCGCTCCCGGAGAGCACGACGCCGTAGTTCATCCAAGCCGCCGGCTCCTGCGGGTAGGTCTCGACCAGACGCTCGAGCGCCTGACGAGCCGCCAAGAGATCGCCCTCGACCCCCATTTCGATGGCGGCGTCGAGGTCCGCCGCGAAGTCTCCGGCGGGCGGTCGCGACGAGGCCGAATAGAAGACGAGAGCCATGCAGCCGATGATGACGATGGCTGCGAACGTCATGAGAGCCTTCATGAATCCTCCCTAAGCTTGGAGAGCTTGTACCTGAACTGACGGAAGGACAACCCGAGGAGCTCGGCCGCCTTGGTCTTCACGCCTCCGGCGCGCTGCATCGCCTTGTCGACCAGCTTCAGCTCGAAGTCGTGCACCATCCGCTCGAGATCGACGCCATCGTCGGGAAACGCCATATCGTCGTTCACCGACACCGCCGGTGTCGGTCGAGATTCCGACTTGCGGATTTCCCGCGGCAGGTCATCCACGGTCAGCGTCGTGCCGCGGGCCAAGGCGACGCCGCGCTCGATGACGTTCTGGAGCTGACGGACGTTGCCGGGAAAACGGAAATCCAAGAGGAGCTTCATCGCCTCGGGCTCGACTTCATAAACGGTCCGTCCGTACTCCTTCGAGTAGCGCTGCAGGAAGTGCTGAACGAGCGGTGGGACGTCGTCGGATCGGCGGCGAAGCGGCGGAATGTCGACCTGCACGACGTTCAGGCGGAAGTACAGGTCCTCGCGAAACCGTCCGGCCTCCGCTTCGGACTCCAGGTCGCGGTTGGTGGCGGCCACGACCCGGACATCGACATCCTCTTCCTGGGTCGCCCCGACGCGCTTAACCTTGCGCTCCTGGAGGACGCGCAGAAGCTTGGGCTGGAGGCTCAGGGGTAGCTCCCCGACCTCGTCGAGGAAGATCGTTCCGCCCGCCGCCGCCTGAAAGAGCCCCGGCTTGTCCTGGTCGGCTCCGGTGAACGCTCCCTCGACATGGCCGAACAGCTCGCTCTCGATCAGGTTCTCGGGAATTGCTCCGCAGTTGACGGGAATGAACGGAGACTCGGGGTCGAAGCTCAGGGCGTGCAGGGCGCGGGCGACGCGCTCTTTACCGGTTCCACTCTCCCCCGTGATCAGGATGGTCACTTTCAGCGGTCCCACGCGCTCGATGATGTCCACCACCTCGCGCATGGCGTCGCTTCGGCCGATGATGTTCTCCAGCCCGTTCTTTTGCACGAGCTCTCGCCGGAGTCGCTCGTTCTCGGCCTCGAGCTGACGCTTGGTGATCGCTTGGCTGATGAGGACACCGATGTCCGGAGCCAGGTGCGGACCCTTCTCCAAGTAGAACGAAGCACCGAGGCCGATCGCGGCCTGGGCCTTTTCTCGGTTGCCGTACGCGGTCATGACGATCACTTCCGGGGGAGGAGCCTTCTCTCGAGCGCAGCGAACGATGTCCATGCCATCGTCGGTGGGAGAAAGATGCAGATCCGTGATCACCAGGTCAAAGAAGTCGCCTTCGAGAGCCTCGATCCCCTCACGAAGTGTACCGACCGCTCGTACTTCGTGCTCCAAACCCTCCACAAGGACTTCGAGGCTGGTCCGGATTCCACGCTCATCATCGACGACGAGGACTTTGCCCATGGCTCGGACTCCCGGCTCAGACCGCCGCCGCTTCCGGCTCGGACGGCATGGACACTTGGGGAACGACCGAGCGGCGGTGAAAACGGATCTGCACCCGTGTGCCTACGCCGACGGTGCTCTCGACGAGCATGGTCGCATCATGAGCTTCGACGATCGAGTTGGTGATGGCCAACCCAAGCCCCGAGCCCCCGGGCTTGGTGGTGAAGAAGGGGTCGAAGATCTTGGCCAGGACTTCGGGCTCGATGCCCGGACCATCGTCCTCGACCTGAATGCAGCCTCCTTGGTCGGCGCCAAACACTTCGACCTGTAAGCGACCACCTGCGGGATGCAGTGCCTCGACCGCGTTTCGCACCAGATTCCACACGACCTGCTTCATCAGATCGGAATCGACTTCGAACTCCACACCCGACTGGAGGTCGGTGACGAGGTCGACCTTTTGAAGACGTTCATCGTGCTGGAACAAACCCAGCACCTCGGAAACCACGCCCGACAAGTCCCGCCGCTCGAGGTTCAGAGCCCGCGGGCGCGCCAGGACGAGAAAATCGGAGATCAGTCCATTCAAGCGCTCGGCCTCTTGGGTCACGTTGTCCATCAAGCGGGCGAGATTGTCCGGGGGGTTCAGACTGGTTCGCAGAACGTCGATGGATGCACACATGGACGCCAGCGGGTTTCGAACCTCGTGGGCGAGACCGGCCGCGAACTGTCCGACGGACGCCAGGCGACGCGACCGCTCAACGGCATCCTTCAGGCGGAGTATGTCGGTGACGTCTTGAAAAACGATGAGGGCGCTGAGAGCTTCGCCGAGCTCGAGCGGCGCCACCGAATATCCGATACGAAGGACTTCGCCGTCCGAACGGACATAGTCGTCTTCGAATCGGTTGGGCCAGTCCTCCCGAAAAGCCGAGTCGCGGAGGTGCGACCAGGCAGGGTGCATGTTGGGCACGATGGCCTGCAGTTCCAGGCCCACGACGTCTTCCCTGCCCAGGCGCAGAATCTGAAAGGCGGCATCGTTACCGAAGCCGATCACTCCCGCCTCGTTCACGACGAGCACGCCCGCGGGAAGCGATCGTAGAATCGCCGAGTGCAGCTGGTTCAGCTGGGCGAGATCCGATTCCTTCTCCGCGAGCTTGATCCCGGTCGTCTTCAGCTTTTCGGCCAAGGGCCCAACGAGAAGACCGAGGGCCAGCATTCCCACGGTGAAGCCCACGAAGGAGAGAGCAACGCTGCCGCCGTCCGGCCCCAGTGGTGGGAGCGAAGAAATCAGCTCGCTGACGTGAAGCGCATAGAGACCGCCGTACATGATCACGGCAGCCGTGACCCCGAGGAACGCTCCCCGACGATAGAGAGTGACGCTGGACGCGAGTACGACGAAGAAAAAGGCGAAGGTGAATGGCGACTCCGCGCCTCCGGTCATTCCCACGAGTACGGCGACCAAGCCCGCATCGAGAGCGATCTGGAGGTAGGCCAGCCCCCGCCGGAGCCGCGGGTAGCGCAGGAGAAAGAGATAGAGGACGGAGAGCGCGTACGTTACTCCGATCAGGCTGAACTCCCAGCTGGGAACCCGGTCCGGAGGGTCGAGCAGGTAGAAACCGACGATGCCCAACAGGGCGAGCGTCACCAGCGCCAGGCGCATGGCGGCGACGGTGAAGAGGCTACGAGCCAGTCCGGCATCGCCCTCGCTGAGCAGCTCCTGGGTAGTAGTGGGGCCGACCTCGAACCAACCGCTCGAGCGGCCGCCGATGTGCGTCATTCGGGTCTCCGCGTCCCGCGCCCCGTCACCCGATGCTTCCCGCGAGCTCGAAGATCGGGAGATACATGGCCACGATGAGACCCCCCAAGAGCACGCCGAGGAAGACCATGAGAAACGGTTCGATGAGGGAGGTGAGGG
>CAYYOT010000024.1:0-57774 GCA_964473255.1 uncultured Myxococcales bacterium
CACGATGTCGAGGAAGTCCATCGAGTCGAGGTCGAGCTGGTCGCGCAGTCGCACGTCGGGGGCCACGTCCGACAGGTCTTCGTCGGGAGCAATGTCGTGGATGATGTCGAGGATGATCTTCTTGAGATCGTCGGGATTCATTCGTGTCTCCAAGGCCGAAGTCATGAGGCCGCTTCTGCTCCCCATCGCTTCAGGATGAGGCATGAATTGATGCCGAGCATGCCGAACGAGTTGTTCAGTATGACGTCGGCCCGGTCGAGTTGTTGTGGGCTACCAACCACGATGGAGTCAATCCAGCACTCGGGGTCGGGTTCCTCGACATTGATCGTGGGGTGGACCTTCTTGTCGAAAAAGCTCGGGATGTTGCCGGCGAGCTCGAGGGCCCCGGCCGCCCCCATGGTGTGCCCAATGAAGCTCTTCGTATTGTTGATGCGAGGTTTCCGCCCTTCGGCAAACACGGTGCGCAGCGCCATGGCCTCCTGCGTGTCACCCTGCGGAGTCGACGTGGCGTGCGTGCTCACGACGTCGACATCTTCGGTCGATAGACCGGCGGACCGCAGGGCCGCGCTCATGCACTCGGCCTGGCGCTGAGCCATCGGTAGAACAAAGTCGTGAGCATCCGAGTTCACGGCGTATCCGACGACTTCGGCCATGATCGGCGCCTCGCGCGCCAGGGCGTCTTCGAGTCGCTCGACCAGGTAGAGGCAGCCTCCCTCGCTGACTACGATTCCGTTACGTGCCTTGTCGAAGGGTCGGGATGCCCGGGTGGGGTCGGCATGGTGCGCAAGGGCGCCTTCGGCCTTGAAGCTGGCGAATATCCCGAAGGTGTGGACGGATTCTGAGACTCCGCCCCCCAACGCGAGGTCGACAGCGCCGAGCTGGAGCTGCTGGGCAGCCTGAATGACTCCGAGGTTGCCGGCGGCGCACGCCGCCCCGATGCAGTAGTGCGGGCCGGTGATGCCCAAGTTGATGGTGACCTCCCCGGCGGGGTTGTTGGCCACGGTCCGTGGGTTGTGATGGTGCGACCAGTACCGAACGTCGTTGTCGTAGTCGTAGAGCGACGCAATCTCGTTTTCGGTCTCGACGTTTCCGTGTTCCGTCGTGCCGACGAAGATACCGATCCGAGACCGGTCGACGCTGTCGAGAGCGATCTTGCCGCTGGCCAGGGCCTCATGGGCGCAGTAGACCGCGATCGAGCCGGCCCGGGTACCGCGCCGCCGGGCCTTACGGGACTGGTAGCGACGCTCGTCGAAGTCGCAAATGCCCGCAATCACTTGCCCCATGTGTCGCGTGGAAAAGGGCACGACGCCGGAGACGCCTTCGAGCAGAGCGGTTCGGAACGAGGCGAGGTCATTGCCGTTGGGTGCGGTCAGTCCGACGCCAGTGATGACCACCCTCGGAAGTGGGACGGACGCCCTCATCAGAGACTCGCGTAGCATGCCGTTCGGCGCAGAGAAAACCGACTTGTCGGACTGCCGTGCTTTTGCGGTTGTCGACGGACCGTCGATGTCGCACGAAGCGAAGCGTTCGGGCGGTTCCGCTCGAACGAGCGAAACCATGCTGAACGCGACGGAGCGGGGTAGCGGCGAAAGCAACGTCGTCGCCCTCCACGGTTTTTTGGGCTCGGGGCGCAATCTCGGTGCCCTGGTTCGAGCCTGGACCGACCGCGATCCGTCCATCCGGGTCCATGCCCCGGACTTGCCCGGGCACGGTCGGTCGCCGTCGATGGTGGAGGGTGCAACCTACGAAGATCTCGCCGATGCGGTTCTTCACTGGATGGACATGGCCCAGCTTCGGTCGGCTCGCTTCGTCGGGCACTCCCTCGGTGGACGCATCGGGCTGCTCTGTCGGTCCCGTGCGCCCCAGCGGATCGCGTCCCTCGACCTCTTGGACATCACGCCCGGCCCCATCCCCGAGGTTGAGACCGATGCGGTCCTGACCGCCCTCGCCGCCGCGCCCGACCGAGCCGACGACCGGGCCCAAATGCTTCGCCCCCTCGCCGACCACGGTCTCTCGGATCCGCTCGTCGAGTGGCTCTCCATGAATCTGGAGCGCTCGCCCGCAGGGGTTACCTGGCGGATCGACCGCCGAGCCCTCGCGGACTTTCATCGGCGAACCCGCAGTCGTGACCTATGGGAGCTCGTCGAGGCCAAACCGGCGGGCCTCCGTTTACTCAAGGGCGGCCGTTCGGACTACGTCCCGGTCTCGGATGTGCAGCGTCTTCGCGGACTCGGAGCCAGCGTCGAGGACGTACCCACCGCCGGACACTTCATTCACGTGGACGCGACTTCCCAGGTCGTCGACTGGCTGCTATCGGCGTGACCAGCGAGACCTCCCATGCTGCATCGTACCCCATTCTGCTTGGCCATTCTGACCCTGACGGCAGCCTGCGCCTCGTCGGGTCCCACTCCGGAAGAGCTCGCCGCGGCCGAAGCCGCGGAGGCTCAGCGCCACGCTCACGCCGACGAGAACCTCCTCGAGGTCGTGACCGCGGCCGGAACGTTCGGCCGGCTGCTGACGGCGATCGCGATCGCAGAAGCGGAGGCCGAGCTGACCGGGAGCGAACCTCGAACGCTGTTGGCCCCCACCGACACCGCCTTCGAAGCGCTTCCCGAAGACATCCGAAACGAGCTCGAGTCGGCGGCGGGAGGCGCCCGTGCCCGCGAGGTGCTCGCCCATCACCTGGCGGCCGGCGCGCACTGGACGGAAAGCTTGGCCGAGGAGGGGCGCCTGACGGTACAGGACGGTGCGGTTTTGATGGTCAAGATCGACGAGGGCACCATCAGGATAGAAGGCGTGGAAGTGGTGCGCGCCGACGTCGAAGCGAGCAACGGCGTCCTCCACATCATCGACACCGTTTTGCTCCCGTGATAGCGCCTAGCTTCTTTCGAGCTCCATGAGTGACCTGCTGCCGAGAGTGGCCCGAGGGGACAGCGATGCCGTACAAGGCTGTCTGGATCGGTATGGCAGCCTCGTATGGTCGATCGCCCTGAAGTTCACGGGGTCGCGGGCCGACGCTGAAGACGCGGTTCAGGACATCTTCATCGACCTCTGGAAGAGCGCCCAGCGCTTCGACGCCGCCAAGGGTACCGAAGTCACCTTCATCGCCACGGTTGCTCGACGACGCATGATAGACCGTCGGCGAGCCGGTCAGCGCGAAGCGGATCGAAGGGGGGGCGACGACATCGATCTCAACCAGGTGGCGAGCGAGGCGCATCATGAGCTCGAGATCCGCACCGAAGCGCTCGTAGCAGCCAAAGCGATGGTCGACCTTCCCCAGGAGCGACAGCAGGTCCTGCGGCTCTCCGTGTACGAGGGCATGACCCACGAAGAGATCAGTGCCGACACCGGCATGCCGATCGGTACGGTGAAGTCCCATCTGCGGCGGGGACTCAACACCATCCGCAACCGTTTGGCGCCGGCCGACGAAAGCAAAGGTCATAAGGGGCGTCCGACGTGAGCTCGGGCGCTGAACACGATTTGGACCGACTGGACGAGCTGGTCTCCTCCGACTGGGAGGACGCGTTGTCGCCGGAAGAGCAAACCGAGCTCGCGGCACTCGTCCGTAGCAGCCCCGCGGCCCCTGAAGAGGTGGAGCGGGCGGCCGCGGCGGTCGCCGTGGCATTTGCATTGGCCGACCCCGACCGAGCCGAGATGCCGCCCGAGGTCGCGGAGCGCATCCGGGCGAACGCTCGAGCGCAGGCAACCAGTCTGCGGGTGGTTCGTGGAGGGGCGGAGGCCAGTGAAAACCCTTCAACAACCGAGCCGACTCTCCAGGTGCGGAGAAACCGGGCGAGCTGGGGTTGGCCCTTAGCCTTCGCCGCCGCCTCCGTCGCAGCCATCGCGGGTTGGCTCCCCCGGTTGGCGCCGACCCCACCTCCGCCTCCCATCGTTCAGGAAAAGATCGTCGAGGTCGCCCCTCCGCCTCCCCCGCCCCCGACCGAGCGGCTCGCGGACCTACGAACCGGGGCCGAGGACGCGCGCGCGAAGACCTGGACCGCAACCGACGACCCCTACCTCGAGAAGGCTCTCGTCCTCGGCGAGGTGGTGTGGAGCAACACCGCCCAAGAGGGCTACATGGTCTTCCGGGGGCTTCCGGCCAACGACCCGACGGAGCACCGCTACCAGCTCTGGATATTCGACCAGGCCCGCGACGAGGCGCATCCCGTGGACGGCGGTGTCTTCGACATCGCCTCCGCCGGTGGTGAGGCCGTCGTCCCGATCGACCCGAAGCTCGAAGTCCTCGAGCCGAAGATGTTCGCCGTGACCTTGGAGGGTCCGAACGGTGTCGTCGTTTCAAAGCGAGAACACATCCTCGTCGTGGCGCAACTGGACTAGCGTCCCCCGGGGTGCACAACGACTCCGAGTGCGGTAGCCCACTACCCGTGCGCACACATCCGTTCGTTGGCGTCATGGGCCTGTCGGCCGCCTGCGCCCCCCAAGGCCAGATAGAACTGCCCCCGCCGGTCGTGGGGACGGTGGAGGTGCTCTCCGCGACCGTCACCGGGGAAGCCCAGTTCGTCGGCACCGTCGAGTCGGTCCAAACGGTCGAGCTTCGGAGTCGAATCCGAGGCAACATCCTCCAGCGCTTTTTCATCGACGGCGAGGACGTGCAGGCAGACCAGCTCCTCTTTCAGGTCGACCCGCGGTCCCCGCAAGCGGTGCTCGCCGAGAGCAGAGCCAGTCTGGCGAGCGCGCAGGCCGAGCTACGCAAAGCCCGAGCCGACGCTCAGCGAGCCCGCGCGCTGTTCGAAGCCAACTCCATCAGCAAGGCGGAGCTCGATACGGCCCTCGCCGCCGAGAACGCGGCCCGCGCCGCGGTGTCGGCCGCCCAGGCCGGAGTCCAGGGGGCCGTCCTGGATCGTACGTTCACGGAAATCCGGGCGCCCTTCGACGGTCGCATCGGGAAGACCACGGTCAACGTGGGGAATCTCGTCGATCCGTCGGACGCAACTCCGATGGCGACGGTGACCCGTCTCGATCCGATCTACGTAGAGTTCTCGGTCAGCGAACGCGAGTACGTACGAACGCAGAAGCTCGCCAAAGAGAGATCGGAAGCCGGACGACGTGAGGAGCTGATGGTTGCTCTCAAGATGGTGGACGGGACGTTTTACGAGTTCCAGGGAAAGCTGGCCTTCATCAGCCCCACCATCGACCCTACCACCGGCACCTTCACGGTTCGTTCCGTGTTTCCCAATCCCTACAAGTTTCTGAAGCCCGGCATGTTCGGCAAAGTCGTGATCCGATCGCTCGTACCGAGCCCGGCACTGCTCGTCCCGCAGGAAGCCGTCGTGACCAAGCAAGCCGGACGCTTCGTGTACAGCGTCGATGAAGACGGAACCGCCCAGGAGCACCGCGTGGAGACCGGCGACCCCCGGGGGGTCCTGCGGGTCATTGAAGAGGGGCTCGAACCCGGCATGCAGATCATCTCGCAGGGCGTTCACAAGGTCCGGGACGGCGCCAAGGTTCAGGTGCGGGAGGGCGAGCCTCTGAGTCTCGCCTCCGACCCTCTGGTGGCGGCCCCCCCTCAGACGTACCCCGGACAGTGGTACACCGAGTTCTACCGCTGGGGTGACGAAGATTCCTCCCCGGAAGGCCGTAAGTCCCAGCAATGATCAGCGAGTTCTTCATCGAGCGGCCCCGGTTCGCCTTCGTCATCTCCATCGTCATCTCGCTTGCCGGAGCGGTGGCCTTCTTCACGCTCCCCGTCGACCGCTATCCGGATTTGACTCCGCCGACGGTCGAAGTCACCACGACCTATCGCGGAGCGAGCGCCGAAGTCGTCGAACAAGCCGTCACCGCGCCGATCGAGCAGGAGCTCAACGGCGTGAAGAACATGCTCTACATGGACTCGGTCAGCGCGAACGACGGCAAGGTTACCATCCGCGTCACCTTCGACGTCGGCACCAATCTGGACATCGCCACCGTCCAGGTCCAAAACCGCGTCCAGCGCGCCATGCCGAAGCTGCCGCAGGAAGTGCAGCGCGAAGGGGTGAAGGTCGAAGAGTCGTCGCCGAACATGCTCGTCATCGTCAATCTGATCGGCGACGCCGAAAAGTACGACGAGCTATTCCTCGGAAACTACGTGACCCTCTATCTGAAAGACCCCGTTGCTCGGGTCCGCGGCGTCGGCAAGGTCACGGTGTTCGGCGCTCGCGACTACGGGATGCGCATCTGGCTCGACCCGGGGCGTCTTCGCAGCCTGGACTTGACGACCGCCGACGTAACGGCTGCGGTTCGCGAGCAGAACAATCTCATCCCCGCCGGTCGGATCGGCGCACCCCCGACGCTCCCCGGTCAGCGCATCCAGCTCACCGTCTCGACGAAGGGCCGCCTCACGGAAGTCGACGAGTTCGAAAACATCGTGATCCGAGCCAACCCCGACGGCTCCATGATCCGCGTGAAGGACGTGGGGCGGGTCGAGCTCGGAGCTCAGGACTATGACCTCGCCTCGACCGTGGATGGCGAGGTCACGTCGACCTTCATCGCCTATCAGCTGCCGGGCTCGAATGCGCTCGAGGTTCGCGACCAGATCAAAGCCGAGCTCGACCGGCTGTCCGCTTCGTTTCCCCCGGGACTGGAGTACCAGTTCTCGTATGACTCGACGGAGGTGATCAGCGCATCCATCGCCGAAGTTCAGCTGACCCTGGTCGAAGCCGTGATTCTCGTCGTCTTGGTGGTGTTCATCTTCCTGGCCAACGTGCGGGCGACGGTGGTGCCCGGCATCGCCGTCCCCGTGTCACTCATCGGAACCTTCGCGCTGATGGCGGTCCTCGGCTTCAGCATCAATCTGCTGACCCTCTTTGGCCTCATCTTGGCCATCGGCATCGTGGTCGACGATGCGATCGTCGTCGTCGAGACGACGACGCGCAACATCGAGGAGCGAGGCATGGAGCGCAAAGAAGCGACGAAGGCGGCGATGAACGAGGTTTTCGGCGCCGTCATCGCTTCGACCCTGGTCCTCTTGGCTGTATTCGTTCCCGTGGGCTTCATGCCCGGCCTGACCGGCCGTCTCTACAATCAGTTCGCCCTCACCATCTCCTGTTCCGTGGTCATCTCGACCTTGAACGCGATCACCCTGTCCCCCGCGCTGTGTTCGATCCTCCTGGAGAAGCCCGGCGAAAAGCCGGGCCTCCTGAAGCGTGGATTCGATCGCGTTTTCAAGCCTTCACTGGCCGGATACGTCGCCCTGGTCGAGAGGGTCTTGAACCGCAAGGCAGTCATGTTCGCCGGCTACGCCGCGGCGCTGGTGGCGGGAATCTTCGTGTTTCGCCTGGTTCCCGGCGGATTCGTTCCGACCGAGGACGATGGCGTGATTCTGGCCCACGTTCAGCTCCCCGACGCGGCTTCGCTCAACCGGACCGAGGAGATCATGAAAAGCACGGAAAACCTCCTGCGGAGCGAGGAGGGCGTCGACAAGATCATCCGCATCGTCGGCTACAACATGCTCGGGAACTCCAATTCGACCAACGCCGGCTTCTTCGTGATGACGCTGAAGAACTGGGGTGAGCGCGGGCCCGAGGACCACATGCTGGCCGTCCAGCGACGACTGCAGGCCGCCGCCTGGCAGACGCCTCGAGCCAGCATCTTCTTCTTCAACATGCCTCCGATTCCCGGCTTGGGAACGACGGGCGGCTCCGAGTTCTATCTCCAGGACCTCGGCGGGGGCCCCATCGACGCCCTGGCAGAGATTTCCCAAGAGCTCGTAGGCGCCGTACAGAGCCAGCCGGCGGTCGGCGGCGTGATCAGCACGTTCCGGCCTTCGGTGCCTCAGGTTTGGCTCGAGCTCAATCGCAATCAGGCCAAGGTGCTGGGCGTGAGCATGAGCTCGGTGTCGGACGTGCTCTCCACCAATCTCGGCTCGCTGTACGCCAACGACTTCACCTTGTTCGGCCGCACCTTCAAGGTCATGCTGGCCGCCGAACGGCAGTTCACCGTCGATCCCGACGAAATCCTGGCCTTGTTTGTCCCCAATGACAAAGGCGACCAGGTGCCGGTGAGCGCCTTCACCGACGTGGAGAACCTCACCGGACCGGAGACGATCAACCGCTTCAACCTCTTTCGCGCAGTCAAGCTGACCGCCCTCCCCGCTCCGGGAAGGTCCTCGGGTGAGGTGATCTCGACGATGGAGGCGGTATCGGCAGCCCTGCTCCCCAATACCATGGGGTACGAGTGGTCCGGCTCGGCCGTGCAGGAAAAGCTCGCCGGCAACGCGTCGACGCAGATCCTCTTGTTCGCGCTGATTCTCGTCTATCTCTTCTTGGTCGCGCAGTACGAGAGTTTCACCATTCCCCTATCGGTGATGGCCGTGGTGCCGATGGCGGTGATCGGTGCTGGCGCTTCGCAGCTGATCGCGGGGTTGGCCCTCGACGTGTATGCCCAGGTTGGTCTCGTCTTGCTGGTTGGCCTCACGGCCAAGACCGCGATCCTCTTGGTCGAGCTATCCAAACAGCAGCTCGAGGAAGGCATGCCGCTTCGCGAAGCCATCATCACCGCTTGCCGCCTCCGCTTCCGCGCCGTGCTGATGACGGCCCTCACGTTCCTCTTGGGCATGGTGCCCATGCTGCTGTCGACGGGAGCCGGCGCCGCATCGCGGAAGTCCTTGGGGACTGCGGTGTTCGGCGGCACGCTGGTGGGTATAATCTTCACGCTCGTCTTCGTGCCGATGTTCTTCCAGGTCGTGATGGTGGTCAGAGCCAGGCTCAAGGGCCAGAAAATCTAGCGAGGCACGGGCCCCGCGTGCGGCTCGACCGCCGCCTCCGAGCACTCAGGCGGTTTGCTCTTCGCTGGTCGGCTCCGAGGATCCTTCGGCGGCCGGTCCGAGCTCCGGGCGTTCCCGCTTGATACCCTGCAGCACGAGCTCGGCGACATCGAGCACCTCGACCTCCTCGTCCTTGTCGTGCGCCTTGAGGCCATCGCCGAGCATCGTCATGCAGAAGGGGCAGCCGACGGCGATGGCGTCCGGCTTGGTCTCCAGCGCCTGACGCACGCGTTCGACGTTCACTCGGTTGTCGTTCTGCTCTTCCATCCACATCTGGGCGCCACCGGCCCCGCAGCAGAACGACTTCTTGCCCGTCTCCTTCATCTCGACGACTTGCAGGTGCTTGATCGCCGCTAGCGACCGACGCGGGGCTTCGGTCTCATCGTTCCAGCGGCTGAGGAAGCAAGGGTCGTGGTACGTCACCCGGCGCTTGACCTCTTCGGTGAGCAGCAGGCGACCGTCGTCGATAAGCTCGTCGATGAGCTGAGTATGGTGCACGACGTCGTAACTGCCGCCGAAGGCCGGGTACTCGTTCTTGAGGGTGTTGAAGCAATGCGGGCACGCGGTGACGACCTTGGTGACGCCCAGGTCGTTGAGCGTCTGCACGTTCTCCGTCGCAAGCTGATCGAACAGGTATTCGTTGCCTCCCCGGCGAGCCGAGTCCCCGGTGCACTTCTCTTTCTGACCGAGCACGGCGTAGTGGATGCCGACGTGGTCCATGATCTCGGCTAGCGCCTTGATGGTCTTCTGAGCGCGGTTATCGTAGCTGCCCGCACAACCGACCCAGAATAGATACTCGACCTCGCCGTTGTCGTCGGGCGTCTCGTCATAGAGCTTGAGGCCCAGGCTCTCGATCCACTCGCTTCTCTTGTCGGCGCCGATCCCCCACGGGTTGTAGTTTCGCTCGATGTTCTGGAAGGTATTGGCCAGCTCGGGCTGAACATTGCCCTCCATGAGCGTCAGGTGACGACGCATGTCCATGATCGTATCCACGTGGTCGATCAAGACTGGGCATGCCTGCACACATGCGCCGCAGCTCGTACATCCCCACAGAACCTCGGCCGATGTCTGACCCGGTTTTCGCTCTTCCTCCGTCTCCGCGATCAAGGGCAGCGCAGGTTCGAGGTCGTCGGGTGCTCGACTGAAATCAAAGACGGGTCGCGACGTAAGAACCGCGTCACCGTTCATGTACATGTTCGCACGGACGTCATGGATCAGCTGCTGAGGCTCAAGAGCTTTGCCGGTGCGACGGGCCGGACAGTGCATGTCGCAGCGTCCGCATTCCGTACACGCATACGTGTCCAGCAGCGACTTCCACTCGAAGTCGTTGAAACGCCCCACTCCGTAGGTCTCGGCCGTCTCGAAGTCGATGCGGCCGAGCGCTGCCTTCGATTTGTTCATCTTGAAGGCAAATATGTTCGGAATCGCTCCCAGGAGATGGATGTGCTTCGAGTGAGGAATCACGTTCAGGAACAGGAGAAGGACCAGAGCGTGCGCCCACCAGAACACCTCGTATCCGATGTAGGCCGTCTGCGTGCTCACTCCGCCGAGGGCCGAAGCCATGAGGTTCGAGAACGGAAGGAGGTCCCCGTGAATCATGTCCGGGTGATGGCTCACGATGCCGAAGCCCATGGCCAAGAAGTACGTGACCATGACCGAAGCGATGAGCCCCAAGATGAAGTAGCCCTCGCTCGTGATGTGGATGTAGGAGGGCCGCACCACGAGGCGTCGAAAGACGGCGGCGGCCACGGCGAAGAGCACCAGGAAGGCCATCGTGTCTTCGCCGAGCAGGATGGCGTTGTAGAGACCCGAACCCAGAAACGACAAAGAGAACTGAGGAAACACCCCTCGAACCAAGAACTCCGTGTGACCGACCGTGATGATCAGGAAGCTCCAGAAAATGATCACGTGGTTCCAGCCGAAGCGCTCGTCGACGACCCGCCGCTGCAGGAACGCAAAATAGACGACGGCTCCGATGCGGTCGACGAGCGCCGGGGCGAAAGCCACCTCGTTTTTTCCGAGCCGGACCAGCCGAGCCATCCGCCAGACCGATGCGGCGAAGAGTCCCAAACCCGCGAGGAACACCACGGCGAAGAGCACGGACTTGATCGCGGAGTAATCCATCGTATCTTTACTTACCGACGGACGCTCGTTCCCGTAAAGCACAATAACGCAGTGCAGCAGGTGCACCGTGATCGCTTTTAGGGCAGCATCACTCACAGTGCGCGTGTGCCCTCGCTGCCGCTCGGTCTTCCACGCGCCCGTACGGTGGTGTCAGCTCGATGACACGCCTTTGGAAGACGCCGACCACGATCCTCTCGTCGGATCCAGACTCGACCGATACGACATCGTCGAGCTGATCGGCGAGGGCGGAATGGGCCGAGTCTATCGGGCTCGGCACCCGGTGCTCGACCGCGAGTACGCGATCAAAGTTCTCTTCGGCGACTTCGCAGTCGAACCAAAGTTCGCAGAGCGTTTTCGGCGCGAGGCCCAGAGCATCAGCCGCGTTCGGCACACGAACATCGTCACCGTTGAGGACTTCGGCCGAACGGACGGGGGCCTCATTTTCCTCGCCCTGGAGCTGGTCAAAGGCCAGCCGCTGCATCGCATCATCGACCAGGGGCCTGTTGCCCCCGAGGTGGCTGCTCGGATCGTCGAGCAGCTCGTCGAAGGCCTGGGGGCAGCGCACGATGCTGGCCTCGTGCATCGCGACATCAAGCCGCAGAACATCATGGTGGCCGCGGACGGGACGGTGAAGATCCTCGACTTCGGCGCCGTGAACATGGTGGAGGCGCCGACCAACGAACGCCTGACCGCAGCCGGCAACATCGTAGGCACGCCCGCCTACATGGCTCCCGAGCAGAGCCAGGATTCCGACGTCGGTCCGGCCGCTGACTTCTATTCGGTGGGCATCGTCCTCTTCGAGATGCTCACCGGGCATCTTCCCTTCAATGGACGGACGCGCGCCGAAATCCTGGTCAAGCACATCGCCGAACCGGTTCCCGACCTTCCGCCGAGCCTCGGGCTCGAGCACCTGGCCCGCCAGCTCCTGGAAAAGCACGCTCACTCCCGTCCTTCGAAGGCGGAAGAAGTGCTGGCTTATCTGCGTCGGCTGCCGGTCTCGACCGGCGCGGACTCCCAGGCGGATGCCCTGCCTCCGCCGATCGCGAAGACTCAGTCGAGCGACGTCCCCGCGACTGCGACTCAGTCCCTGCAGGTTCCTCCGCTCGACACGGCCGATCTCGTGGAGGCAGCTCTCCCGACCGTCGACTTCACCCGCGTCGAGTCGTTTCCTCCGGGCGCTCTCGTCACGAGCGAGAGTCCGGCCTTGACGCCAACGCATGAAGCCACCGAGCTCGACCCGGGAAACGAGCCGTATGTCTGGGACGACGATCGCACCGCCGTCGACCGGCAACCGATCCAGGCCCCGATAACCGACCGAGGTCTGGCCACCTCGCCGGACGTTCCGCCTGCACCCACGCTCTCGGTGGACCCGTGGACGGCCCCGAACGTCGAGGACTCCGCTCCGACCGCGCCTCACCCTCGGGTGCTCCCACCGCCCGAAGCAGACCTGGGTAGCTCGGGTGTCCCACAGGCGACTGCGGCCTGGATGGAGCAGCCGCTTCCTGCCGAGTCCGGGCGACCCTTTCCCAGTCAACCAACGACGGATTTCGTCGACGGACCGTCCGACGACGTGAAGGCCAATTCTCGACTGCCGATCCTCATCGCACTCCTGGTCGTTCTGCTGGTGGTCGGGGTCGTGACGGTCGGTGTGTATCTGTCCGGTGGCGACGATCCGATCTACATCGTTCCGGTGGAGGAACCCCCGAGTCGGTGAGGCGTCTGGAGCGGTATTATCTGGCGGCAGTCGCCAGACCGTTCCCCGGCACGGCCGTCGTCTTCGTGCTGCTGGTCTTCGTCCTGTACCTGCGTCGCCACGCCGACCGTCTGCTGGGGCCCGGTCTCGACGGCTCGGACCTCGCCCCGCTGGCTCTCGACCTCCTGATCATCGCCGTCCCCTGGGCTCTCCCCCTCGCCCTGCTCTTCTCCGGGTGTCTGGGGTGGGGACGCCTGGCCGAGGACGGCGAGCTCTTGGCGACCCGGGCTCTGGGCTGCGGACCGCTCCGCAACCTCCGCTGGCCGGTGGTCTTGGCATCGGTGCTCGCGCTCGGCGTTGCCACGTTTGCGCAGGGCCTTTCACCGGCGGCGGCCGGACGGCTGCACGATCGGCTCATCTCGCTCACCGTGCGCCATGCGCTGAACGACGAGCAGCACGCTCCTCGTCGGTGGAGAGCCACGGGTTGGATGCGAATCGAGGACGGCATCGTGGCCGTCGACCCCGACCGAGGCGCAGCCTGGCTGAACGACCCGCGGTGGGTGAGCACGACGACCACGCCCTTCGCCGCCGGTCCGACCACCCTGATCGCTGCGTCGGGGCGACGGCTCTCCGTGTCCGCGCTGCGAGTACGAACGCCGCCCGGACTGGAACCCGACCTCCGGGCCCGAACGAGCTCGGAGCTTCAGGCGTGCGCCGCCGACGAGGGGCGCTCGCGAGCACGCTGCGAACGCCTGCTCTGGGAGCGGCGTTGCTGGCCGCTCGCCTGTCTCGCCTTCATGGTGTGGGCGGGGGCGGGCGCGCGATTCGGGCGCCGACCTGGAGGCTCGGTCCTGTGGGCGACCGGCGCAGTGGTGATCCATGCGTTTTCGGTCGCCGGTGCGGCTCGATTGATGGACGCTGGGGTTCCCGCGGCCTTCGCGGTGGCCCTCGGGCCGATGCTCATCACGTCGGTCGCGATGACGTTGCTGATGCAAGAGGGGCTCCGTACGTGATCGGAGGCCGCTGGGAGCGCCATGTCGGCCGGGAGCAGTTTGCTTGGGCCGTTCGACTCCTGACCCTCACCCTGGTCCTGTATCTGCTGATCGACGGGGCCCTGTCCGGATCGAACGCGGGCGGAGCGCTTCGACGCTGGACGGAGGCCCTGCCCGCCATCGTGAGCGGCTGCGGCCTTCTGGCCCCACTGCTGGCTCTGGCGACCCTCGAGCGGCGAGGCGAGCTGACGGCGCGGGCCGGCGCCGGTGCCGGGCCTCTCCGCATGCTCGCCCCCACCCTGGTACTCGCCGCGGCGGTTGCAGGCCTGGCCGCCATGGTCCCCGAAATCCTGGCTCGCGTGCTGCCCGCGCCGGCTCCGACTCCAGCGGTCTGGACCGAAGGCGATCGCATGTACGTCGCCCACGGCTGGCCGACGGGAGCCGACGCACTCGCGGCACTCGCCTGGGCGAGCCGAGACGGTGAGGCGCAATTCTGTCGCAACCTCCGCTTTGGGGAGGACGGCTGGCGGATCGATGATCCGGGCTGCCGACCGGGGATCGAGCCTGGAGAACTGCGCGCGCTGAGTCGGCGACCGGAGGCGGTCAACGCGTCGAACCTCATCCGGCTGGAGGATGTCACGCGCAGGTGGAACGGCGAGCTCCCTCCGATAGCCTGGGAGCGCACGCGCCGCCGAGCAGAGCCGTGGACGGCGGCCGGGGCGTGTTTGCTGGGAGCCGGACTAGGTTTGGCGCGCGCCGGGTCGGCCCGAAGGCGGGGGGCAAGAGAGCTTTCGGTCTTGGGAGGCGGAGCGGCTCTCGTGCTCGGTCTTTGGCTGGGGACGGCAGCCCTACGGATGGGCGCGCTGAAGGGTGCATGGCCGGTCGAGAGCCTGTGGATGGTATCCGCGGCAATGTGGATTGCCGCCGGCGCCCTGTGGTTTTGGGCCGAAACCCGGGGCCCCCCCCTCGACTGAGTCCGACCCGCCTCTAGTGAGCGCTCGCCTGGTGACCGAGGATCAGTCGCTCGAGGCGCCGGACCAGGAGCTCCGGGTTGAACGGCTTCTTCACGAAATCGTCGGCGCCGAGCTGAAAGGCCTTCATGACGGTGTCGTCCTGGCGGCTGGCGGAGAGAACGAGCGTCTTGGGTGGATACGGCTCTTCGCGCAGCGTCTTCAGCACATCGAAGCCGCTTGCGTGGGGCATGTTGATGTCGAGAATGACCGCGTCGAAGCGCTCCTTCGTCAAGCACTCCTGGGCTTCGCGTCCATCGGAAGCCTCGGCCACCCGATACCCGTGCCGGCGCAGGTGATGAACCAGCGTTCGTCGGATCACGTGGTCGTCTTCGGCGATGAGGACTTTCGGACGGAGCTGTTTCGGCGGATGCTTCGAAGAGCGGGTCGTCTCGAGAGCCGCGTCCACGACCAGGCGCACGTGGGAGTCTCGCCCGGGGAGCAATACGGACTCGTCGTCGCCGTGCATGAGGGCCACGAACTCGTCCTCGCGCTCCAGCCAGAGCCGGGGGACCCGCGACCGCTCGAGCAAGGGCAGATTCGGATCACTCTCGAGATCGCGGTCGACGACCAGCACGTCCGGCAGCACCAGGTGCCAGACGGCCATCATTTCCTGCAGCGTCACGAAACTCTGGACGGCATAGCCGGCATCGATCAGCGAGGTGGCGGCCAGCGTGCGAGCCTCGAGGTCGGAGGACAGCAAGAAGATCCGCGCGGGGCCGGTCTCGACATCCATGTCCAAGGACGTGCTGATGCTGCCGGCCGACGCGGCCTCGCGTTCGGCGAGCAGCTCCAGGAAGTGGCGCAGGAGGTCGGACTGGGTCACGATCCCGACGAGCTGCGCTCCATCCAGGACCGGGAGCGCACCGACCCGGCAGCTGAGCATCAGCTGGATCGCGTCGCGAGCCGGAGCGTCGGCGGATACCGTGATCGGCTCCCGGGTCATGACCTGCTCGACCCGAACCGAGCGGAGGACCTCGTCGAAGGCTCGACGCGGTCGACTCCGGTCAGGGAGGGCACTCTTCAGGTCGCGGTCCGACAGGATCCCAACCAGCCGGCCTTCGGCATCCGCCACCGGTAGGTGACGGAAGCGCTCCTCGACCATCAGGTCGAGGGCCGCAGCCAGCCGCGTATCCCCTGATACGGTTTGGGGACGGGGAGTCATGACGTCTTGGACGCGCAGCATCTCTACCGACGAGCATACCAGCGCTTGACCGGACTGGAGGGGCTTGGTTTACGCCCCGGCGATGGCGACGCTTCGGGACCTCCGAAAACGGATCAAGGCGGTCAAGAACACGCGGAAAATCACCCGCGCGATGAAGATGGTCTCCGCCTCCAAGCTCCGCCGAGCGCAGGAGGCCATCCTGAAGGCCCGGCCGTACGCTTTGCGAACGCAGGAGGTCCTGGAGCACATCGTCGAGCGGGCCGACTACTCGGCCCATCCCTTGCTGCAGGTTCGGGTTCCGAATCGCGTCGAGCTGGTGATCATGACCTCCGACCGCGGCCTGTGCGGCAGCTTCAACTCCAACATCACGCGAACCGCGGAACGATGGCTGAAGGAGAACGACGATCGCCACGAGCGCATCGACGTCTCGACGATCGGCCGCAAGGGGCGCGACCACTTCAAGCGAAAACAGGTCCCTTCGAAAGCGCACTACGACGGCGTCTTCGACCAGCTGGACTATACCCGCGCGAGCGAGGTTGCGAGAGACCTGTCCTCGCGCTTTCGCACCGGCGAAACCGACGCGGTCTATCTGCTGTACAACGAGTTCAAGAGCGCCATCTCGCAAAATGTATCCTTGGTTCAGCTGCTCCCCCTGAAACCGCTGGGAGACTGGGAATCGGGTCGGGTGCCGATCGGCGCCATGGCATCGATATCCGGCGACGTTCGGGCCGTCGCGGGACGGGACACCGGGGTGGCCCCCAACCTGGAAGACGGCGGCGAGTGGCCCGTTTCCAAGGTCATCGATACCAACGGCATCGGCTACGAGCATCTGTACGAGCCAAACCGAACGGGCGTCTTGAACAGCCTGCTGCCGCAGCACCTCGCGGTCCAGGTCTGGCGGGCCTTGCTCGAGTCATCCGCGGCCGAACACGGAGCGCGGATGTCGGCCATGGACGCCGCCTCCCGCAACGCGTCGGAGCTGATCGATGGACTCACCCTGCAGGCCAACCGCGCGCGACAGGCCAGCATCACCACCGAGCTCAGCGAGATCGTATCCGGTGCCGAAGCGCTGTCGGCGGCATGAGATGCCGGAGGGGTCGGATGACCTCTTTGCCTTGGTGCGTCGTGAGCTGAGCAACTGGCTCACCGCCGACGGCCAGTCCCCGGAAACCAAGCTCCTCAAAAAGTACGAACGGCGAACGAGGGCCCTTCGCGAGCACACCCGCAGCTTCCTCGTCGTCAACGGCTTCCTCTTTCTTCTTTGGCTGACGATCGCGGTGACCACCGGCGTCTGGTTCCCCTGGTTCGTCTTTCCACTGCTGGGGTGGGGGATGGGCTATACGTTTCACGCGCTCGGGCACGGGTCGTGGCTGAAGGATCATCGACTCGAACTCGAACGCGCCCGCCAGGTGCTGGAGCCGAGTCCGACCGAGCTTCCACCGACCGCCTCACCCTGGGAGCGACTGGAGGCCCGCTGCGAAACCGCCGCCCGGGAGGCTCGCGCCTCGCTCGCCAACCTGGGTCGAGTCTTGGACGCCAGTCAGCTCGAGGCGGAGCTCTCCGATGGCCTCGACAAGCTCCAGGAGCTCGTGAGAGGCGCGCAGGCGATCGACGAAGCGTTGGCCGCCGTCGTGCCCGATGGCCCGGGCGCCGTCGACGCCGCGCTTGGGCGCGTGGACCGTGCCCTCGTCGAGTCCGACGACGAAGCGGCGAAATCGGGGCTTCACCAGCAGCGCGCGCTCCTGATCGAGCGCAAGGGTCGGATCGAGGCCCTCAAGGCCGAACAGGGGCGCATCGCTAACACGGCCGAGGGTTCCGTGCTGGCCGCGGAGAACCTTCGGCGCGACGCCGTTCGCATGGGAGCCGGGGGAACCGATTTGGTGCCCCTTCAGTCCTCCATCCAGCGGCTTCGCGACGAGCTCGACGTACTGGAGCGCGTGCGGGACGAGATCGAGGGACTGTGAGGATCGGAACCCCCGCCCGGCGTCTTCGGCGCGGGACCCAACGGATTTCAATCGGTTAAACGTCGGCCCGGACGAGCTTTGTCCGCCGCGTGATCGGTCACCCGCCTGGACGGAAACATGTGCGTTCGGGTAGTCCCGTCGGCATGCGTTTTCGAGGGGTGGATCGTGGACCGCGGCTGTTGGCCGCACTGGCCTTGGTGGCGAGCCTGGGCACGGCGTCGCTGGCCTTCGCCCAGGGTGGACCGCGCTATGTGGTGATCCGCGAGGCCACGCCGTATCAGAGCCTCGAGGACCGAGGCATAGCCAGCACCCAGCTCACGACCGGTACGACGCGGGTTCAGCACGATCTGCCCTTCACCTTCGACTTCTTCGGTCTCGGTGCCACGACCAGCTACCTCCAGCCCGACGGATACCTGTCGTTCAACACCAGCGGAAGCGGCACGGACCCCTACTTCGCCGGCAAGAATCCCATTCCGAGCCGCAACAATCCCAGCCAGTTCATCGCGCCGTTTTGGAGCGACCTGAACTCGGTCGAGATCCGCGAGGGCATCGAGGGCACGTCGCCGACTCGAATCCAGTGGTACGAGTTCATCGACTTCACGCTGGTCAACCCCAGCTCGAGCACGATGGAGGGCTCGTTCCTCGTGGGGCTCTATGAAGATAGCGCCAAGTTCGAAATCTCCTATGGCGGTTCCCTGAGCGCCCAAACCTTCCAGAACAGCATCGCCATCGTCGGGTACGAGACCACCGGTGAGAACGGCGACGAGTTTGGAAACCTCCTCGACTGCAGCATCAGCGAGAGCTGCAACTTTCAAGACTTCAACGGCCTCGCCGACTCGCGGATCACGGTGCTTCGGGTCATCGATCCCGAGCTCGTACAGACGGACTTCGAGATCTCCACGGGAGCGTTTCCCGGCGACACCGTCACCGCCACCATCACCTTGGACAATCTCGGCAACGAGCTCGTGGGGCTCGACATCGCGCTCTACGTCAGCGCTTCGGGTGTCCCCAATCCGAGCAGCGACCGACGCATCGCCCTCTTCGAAGACGTGGCGAACGTGGCCGGCCAGACGGAAGCCGTCTCCTTCGACATCGAGTTTCAGCTCCCGGCCGACGTGGAGAGGAACCGACGCTTTTATGCGTACGCCGAGCTCGATCCGAACGATGAGTTCGAGGAGATCTTCGAAAACGACAACGTGCTGATCTCGGACGAGCCCAACTTCGGAACCGCCTACGATCTAGAGCTGGTCCACCTGGGCTCGAACCGCGGCGGATGTCGGATCGTGGGTCCGGTGGAAAACCGCACGTCGCCCGGCTCGTCCGCCATCTTCGAGGTCAACGTCGCCAACCGCGGTGCGGTGTTCACCGACCCCGTGGAGATCGACCTGTGGGCCTCGGTCGACGACTCGTTCGAGCGAAACCAAGATATCTTCATCGGAACGCTGGTGACCCCGGCGCTGGGCGACGCTCCGGTCAGCACCCAGACCCTCTTCGCCACGTTTCCCGTGGTGAACGACCCCGACATCACGTTCCCCGCCTCGTTCTTCCCGATCTGCCAGGTCGATCCCAACGACCTGGTGGAGGAGATCCAGTCGCAGACCCAAAACCTCTTGGTCGGCCAGTTCCAGGATCGGTTCACCGTGACCCTTCCTCCGCTGGCCATCACCACTACCGAACTGCCCGCGGGCGTCGTCGGGCAGACGTACGAGGCCACGATCGAAGTCACCGGCGGCCCGTCGCAGGGTGACCGCGATAAGCTCACCTGGTCGCAGAGCGGCCTCCCCGAAGGCCTCAGCCTCGACGACGACGGCGTGATTCGCGGGGTTCCGACCCTACCGACCGAGGGCGTGGAGGTGACCATCCGCGCCCGCGACAGCGGAGAGACCTCGACCGTCGAGTATCTCCTGGTCGTGAACAGCGCCCCGCCCCTGGAGTTCACGACGTCCGAGGTCCCGGACACCGTCCTGGGCGAGGACTACTCGGTGCAGCTCGAAACGACCGGGGGCCTCGGCGGCAATCTCTTCAGTCTTTCTTCGGGGGAACTGCCGCCGGGTATCATCATCACGGCGACCGGCGAGCTTCAGGGTCAGGCCACGGAGCGCGGAACCTTCGACTTCTCGATCTCGGCCCAGGACGCCCCTCCGGGTGGTGCCACTCCGACCTCGGACACGGTCGACCTGCAGATCACGGTGACCGGCGACGACGTGAGCATCGCCCCGGAGACCCTGCCGAACGCACAGGTCGACCAGCCCTACGAAGCGACGATCGTGGCTTCGGGGGGCGTGGCCCCTCTGACCTGGAGCCGGTCCACCGGCTTCCGCTTCCCCCGCGGGCTCGAGGGCCGCAAGCTCCCTGGCAGTGAGGACTACACGATCTCGGGGACGCCGACCGAACTCGGGTCCACCGAGTTCGAAGTGGTGGTCACCGACGACATCGGTCGCAGCGTCAGCCAGCGCTACACGCTGGTCGTTGAGGGCGAAGACGACCCGGTTTGCCCCGGAGACCCGAGCTGTCCGGATGACCCCGTGCCGCCTTCCGGCGGCGACAGCAGCGGCGGGTGCGCCAGCACAGAGGTCCCGGATGGCGTACCGGTGGCGCTCCTCTGGACCTCCCTGGCGCTCGGGTTCGTGCTCCGACGACGTCGCTGACGACCCGCGACCCGCTTTTTGGCTTGCGCCTTCAGCCAGGCGTGCCCAAGGTCATAGCGTGTTTTCGACGTCGACCCTCGGCCCCGGTGACGCCGCCCCCGACTTCGAGCTCGTCAACCAGCGGGGCGAGCCCGTCCGCATGGCGGACTTCGAGGGCCGGAATCTCGTTCTGTTCTTCTATCCCAAGGACGACACCCCGGTCTGCACCCAGGAAGCCTGCATGTTTCGCGACAACTACGATGCCATGCAGGGCGCGAGCGCCGCGGTGCTCGGCGTCAGCTCCGACTCGCCCGAATCTCACCAGCGGTTCGCCAGCAAACATGGGTTTCCCTTTGATCTCTTGACCGACGCAGACGGCGCGCTGCGAAAGGCGTTCGGAGTGCCGAAGACGCTAGGCGTCCTTCCCGGTCGCGTCACCTTCGTCATCGACAAAGGCGGCGTGATTCGTCACGTGACGAACTCACAGCTGTCGGCGCAAAAGCACGTGGACGAAGCGCTGGCGGCGCTCGCTCGACTGACCGAATGAGCCTGGTCCGCGCCCTGGCCGCGCCCGGCTGGCTCGTTCTGGACGGGGCGCTGGGAACCGAGATCGGGCGACGGGGCATCGGCATCGACACGCCCCTCTGGGGCTCGGGGGCCCTCGTCGTACCCGGAGGGCTATCGGTGAACGACGCGGTCCACCGCGATTACGCAGAAGCCGGAGCCACGATCGCGATCGCCAACACGCACAACGCATCCCTCGAGCAGTGCCGGCGCTACCTCGAAGAAGAATGGCCCCTCGCCCCCGAGCTTCGCGGACTCGACCCCCAGGGACTCCTCGGCGCCGTGAACGAGCGCGCCGTCGGTTCCGCTCGCGAAAACGCGGGAAACGAGAGTCATCTCGCGGGTTGCCTGATGAGTCCCGACCGGGCGTACGCCGCCGAGGCCGAGCTTTCCGTCGACCAAATCCGAAGTGGACTCGAACCCCAGTCCCGCGTCCTCGACGGGCTCGGACTCGACCTGATCATCTTCGAGATGCTCTCCACGTCGTCCGATGTGGAGGGAGCGGCCCGGTGCATGTCGCGCCTTTCGACTCCGTCGGCCGCGGGGCTCACCTGCCGGGCCAAAGCCGAGACCCACGGAGGCGTCCACGTCGAAGCCGCCGCCGGTCGGTTGGAGACGGCCGGCGCCCGGCTGGTCTTCATTCACTGCACCCATCCCGACGACGTGACGGCCGCGCTGAGGGCCGCCCGGCGCGCGGTCTCGATCCCGGTCGGCGTCTACGCGAACGCTGGACGCCGCTGGAGCGGCGACCGGTGGGAAGGGAAAGCGCTCGACCCGGTCGCCTATGCCGAGCGAGCCCGAGCCTGGGTTCAGGAAGGCGCGAAGGTGGTCGGCGGATGCTGCGGGACGGGCCCCGCACACATTCGCGCCCTCCGCGACCTGGAGGGCGGGAGGCGGGCCTAGTCGAAAGCGACGCGGCTCCCGAGGCCGAACGCGAAACTGAACCACTGCTGCTCGGGTGCCTCGCCGGAGGGCGCCGCGTAGTGATACCGGCTCGAGACCAGGATCCAAGTCTTCTGAAACCCCTTGATGGCGAAGCCCACCTCCGGCGCGAACGTGAAGTGAACGTTGGCGTCGGCGACGTCGAACAAGCCGATGTCGATCCGGCGCTCGATCCAGCTCGCGCCCACTCCGAACCCCATCATCAGCCGGATTGATCCCGGCGTGTAGACGTGGCCGTTCACCATCATGGGAACGGCATTGAAAGCCCGGCGCTGACGGCCCTGAACGTCGATGTTGGAGACGCGAAAATCGTCCGTAGCTCGGGAGGCGAGCACGTTCCAGGCGGCGGACAGGCCGAGTGAGACGTACGGGTCGACCAGATAGCGGAGGTCACCTCCGATTCCGCGAAGGCTGTACCCCGGCGTGAACTCGTTGGAGTTGGCGACGCCGATCGAGTTGTGCCAGGCCAGGCCACCGAACCACTCGCCGGCCCTGGCCTCCAAAGCCGAGCCGGACATGACGGCGACGCACACGGCGATGATGACGGCACGCTTCATGGCGTCGCCCCCTGGACACGCAGATATCCGGACTGAGCGAAGGCCCGGTCCACCGTCCGCTCGAGCTCGCGCGCGGCGATCTCTGCGTCCAGCGCCAGGACGCCGTTGATGGCCGCACTCCAAACCACGTCGAAGGCGCCGTTTTCGTCGGTCAGCCTGCGTCGGTCCGCCAGGTCAATGAAGAGCGTTCCCACGTCCCAGACGACGTCGGACACCGGGCCGGGGTAGCACCACGCGGTAGCCGGACCGGCGTTGACGCCCAGACCTTCCCACCAGCCCCAATAGGGCCAGCCGTCATAGCAGCGCCAGGAGCGCCAGTCCGGCTCGCCCACCGCCGCAAAGACGTGGAGGTCCGCGGTCGGCTCGGCGTCGCCCGTCACCCGCTCGTACCCGAGGGCCCGAAGGTTTTCATCGATCCGTTCGAAGACGGTCTGCTCGAGGGGCCGGGCGTCCGGCTCGCTGGGCTCGGGGGGCGGGACGGGCGTGAGGCTCGGAACCCGGTCGGGTCGGGAGTAGGTCCGGGCCGTGAACGCCGGAGCATCATCTCCGAAGGTCCCCGGGTCGAAGCGCGTCACCACGACCTGCGTGTCGGCGAAGCTTTCGACGGCGTTGGGATAGCACCCAACGAGAGCCGCAGCCGCCCAGAGTCCCTTCGGCATCGCACGGACGCTAGCCGGTGGTCTCGAATGGGACAACGATAGAAACGATGTGCATTCTCGGTGGGAGACGGTAGTGAGAGGGCGATGGGCGTGTATCGGATTCACCGGAGCGTCGACATCAGCTTCTCCCACCACGTGCGCGGACACCTGGGCCCGTGCATCAACCTGCACGGCCACACGTGGAAGTTCGAAGTCGGGCTGTCGGCCGAGGAGCTGGATGCGCAGGGCTTCGTCATCGACTTTCACGACCTCAGTCATGGGGTTTTGCGTCCCTGCCACGCCCTTCTCGATCACGCGCTCGCCGTGGGCGAGGAGACGTTCGCCGAGATCCACGACGCCCTCGTCCCGTTGGGCCGATCGCTGGTGGCGAGTCGCGCTGCCGTGCACGGGGACACGGCTCCGGTCGAGCGGCGCTCACTTCGACTGAACGGCGCCGAGTGCCGATATCCGGGCGACCTGAAGGTCTGCGTCTTTCCGTTCGGGCCCACCAGCGAGCGCCTGGCTCGTTGGCTCTACGAGCTCACAGCAGAGAAGCTGGGCACGGACCGGGTTCGAGTGGACTTCGCGCGCGTCTACGAGACCCTCCACCCCGTCGAGTCGGTGGCCGAGTATCGGGGTTGAGGACGACCTGACCGTCGGTTAGGGGCGAAGCATGAAAGCCAACCGATGGCTGTGGTTCGCGCTGCCTGCAGTGCTTTTCGCGCTCGAGGCTCGAGCACAGGATACCTTCGAATCGACCCCGCCGCCCGCGGAGTCCGAGCCGTCGGAGCTCGAGCAAGCCCGCGCCGAGCGTGAAGAGGCCGAACGCCAACGGAAGGCCGCGGAGGCCGAACGCAAGGAAGCGGAGGCGCAACGCGCGGCCGCCGAGGAGGCCGCGCAGCAGGCGCAGCAAAAGCAGAAGCGGAAGAAGGCGCAGCAGGAGTACTTCGACGCTCGGGGTACGCTGGAAGTCGGGCTTCAGCTCGGCGGAAGTACCGTACGTCGCGGCGACAGCAGCGAGTTCGCCTTCAACCTGGGCTTGTCGGTCAGCTACGCACCCATCCTCGGTATCGTCCCGGGAGCCCGCGGCACGGCCTACATGGGGGGGCTGACCGGCGGTGAAGTCGTGGGCACGCTCCGGCTGACCCCGCCGATCAAATTCGTAATCGTTCCCTACATCAACGGTGAGGCCGGCTGGCGGAGCTGGGACGGTTTCGGTGACGGCGGGTTATTCGGCGTGGGAGGCGGCCTGCATCTGGGCAATCCGGCCGGCGCCTTCAAGTCACGCATCGGCTATATCTATCGCTACTTCAACGCGGAACCCGGGTTCGACGAGCACGCCATCGTGTTCGGGGTCGGCTTCGGCTTTTCCACCTGAGCCATGGCCCTCCGTTTGTACAATACGCTCACTCGGGAAAAAGAGTCCTTCGAGCCGGGCGATCCCAACCACGTTCGCATGTATGTTTGCGGACCCACTGTCTACAGCTTCGCCCATATTGGTAACGCCCGGCCGGCGGTCGTGTTCGATGTCCTGTTTCGACTCCTGCGTCAGCTCTTTCCTCGGGTGACGTACGTTCGGAACATCACGGACGTCGACGACAAGATCAACAAGGCGGCCATCACGGAGGGCGTCGACATCTCGGTGATCGCCGAGCGCTACACGGCAGCGTACCATGCCGACATGGAGGCGCTGAATACGCTTCCGCCCACCGTCGAGCCTCGGGCGACCGAACACATCGCCGAGATGATCTCGATGATCGAAGCCCTGGTCGAACGTGGACACGCGTACGAGGCCGATGGCCACGTCCTCTTCAGCGTGGCGTCGTACACGGACTACGGCCGGTTGAGCCGGCGAAACCAAGAGGAGCTCCTGGCGGGGGCCCGGGTCGAGGTTGCCCCGTACAAGCGAGACCCCGGCGATTTCGTCCTGTGGAAACCATCGACGCCGGAGCTACCGGGCTGGGACAGCCCCTGGGGACGCGGACGCCCCGGCTGGCACCTCGAATGCTCCGCGATGATCGAGCGCCACTTGGGCGAGACGATCGACATTCATGGGGGCGGCGTGGACCTCGTCTTTCCTCACCATGAAAACGAGATCGCGCAGGGCACCTGCGCGCACGGCGGCTCCCTGTACTGCCGCTACTGGCTGCACAACGGCTTCTTGAGCATGGACTCGGAGAAGATGTCGAAGTCACTGGGCAACGTGCTGCTTATCAAGGACTTGCGCGATCGCATCCCGCCCGAGGCGATGCGTCTCACGCTGCTCAAGGCGCAGTACCGCATGCCGCTCGACTGGAGCGACGATACCGTGGGAGAGTCGATTCGCACGCTGGATCGACTGTACGGAACGCTCCGCGACCTGGGCGACGTTCCGACGGACGACGTCGCCGAACCCTCGGCCGCGCTCCTCGAGGCCCTGTACGACGACCTCAATACGCCCCGCGCCCTGTCCGAGCTTCTTCAGCTCTCGAAGGAGGCCAACACCGCGGAGAGCCTCGAGGACCGGTCGAAGGCCAAGGGCGTCCTGGTGGCGTCGGCTGGACTTCTGGGGCTGCTCTACCAAGATCCCGAGGCCTGGTTCGCCCAAATCGATCACGGCGTCGATGCCGCCGAAGTCGAGCGACTGATCGCTGCCCGCAAGCAAGCGAGGAAAGACCGCGACTTCGCCCAGGCGGACGAAATCCGGGATCGGCTGACGTCCATGGGCGTCGTGGTGGAAGATAAGGACGGCGTTACGCGTTGGCGTGTGGAGCGAGGAGCAGACGCATGAGCCCCCGACCGACCGTAGTTCGACACGACAAAGACAACCGTCGCCTGCTGATCGACTGGGACGACAGCCGACAGCTGCGCTACCCGTTGGATGACCTGCACAATGCCTGCCCGTCGGCGACCTGCCGCGGCCACAGCCCCGGTGAAGTCGAGCCCCCGAACCTTACGGGGACGCAGCTGCTGCACATCGAGGAAGTCGGAAACTACGCTCTCCGGTTCACGTGGGCCCCCCCGGGCTGCAACCACGGCATCTACACCTGGGACTACCTGCGCTCCATCGGTCAGTTAGACGGGTAAAAGATCGCTCGGGGCCCTCCGCAGTTCGGGTTGCGAGTGTGTATCGTATCGCAATGCGGACACCGCTATCCGGTCGGTCCGTCGTTGGTGGATGCGACCTTGGATGGCTCCCAAAGCACCGACGCCGACGGCGAGGTGGTGGCCCATCGGCGCCCCGGGCCCGTGCCGGCCTCCTTTTCGGAGCCCCTGAGCTCGTCCTCTAGGCGTCCCGCGAACGCTTCAGCTGAGACAAGGTGGAATTGATATCGTCGAGGAGCGGCTCGACCGACGGATAGCGGTGCTCGGGTCGTCGCTGCATGCACCGGATGACCATGTCCCGGGCCGGCTCCGGAACGGCGATGTCGCTCGGCAGGACGGGTGGGGGCTTCGAGACCCGCGAAATGAGGTCGTCGAGCGTACCCCCGAACGGCGGACGGCCCGCCAGCATTTCCCACATCACGACGCCAAAGGAAAAGATGTCCGCCCGTAGGTCGGTGTCTTTGCCGCGAGCCTGCTCGGGGGCCATGTACTTCATGGTCCCCACCATCATCCCCGCCGACGAGTCATCGGTGCTGGTGCGCGCCACACCGAAGTCCGTCAATCTTACTTGCGCGGTCCGGTCGACCATGACGTTGGTGGGCTTCACGTCGCGGTGGACGACGCCGGCCTCGTGAACCGCGCCAAGGGCCGCCGCCACGTCACGACCGATCCGGAAGGCGAGATACGGATTAAGAGGCCCCTTGCGGACGACGTCGCGCAGCGTACGTCCGGCGAAGTACTCCATGGCGATGAAGGTCAAACCGCGCTCCTGACCGAAGTCGTAGATCGCTACGCAGTTGGGGTGGTGAACCCGGGCGGCAAGCCGCGCTTCGCGGAGAAAGCGGGTCAGCGCCTTGTCGTCGGTGGACACCGAGTTGCTGAGGACCTTGATGGCGACCCGACGGTCGAGCACCTGGTCTCGCGCCAGGTAGACCAGAGCCTGGGCGCCTCGGCCGATCCGCCGCTCCATGCGAAAACGGTCGCGAAGCGTCACGCCCACGAGCGCATCGCTTCGGCTTCGGGTCCGCGGTGAACGCGTGGGCCCGGCCATTGGCGCCGGCGGAGGAAGATCCGGGGTCGGCGTCTGAAGACGCCCCGGCTCGCTGCTGGGGCTGGTGGGATCAGACGGCAGCGCGAGATCCTGCGTCAGGGCCGGCATCAGGTTGGCGGCGGTCTCCGAGGGGGCGGGAATCGTGCGGGCCGGTCCGGCCACCACGACCGGCAACCCCGCTGGGGTCGGCAGCTCACGCCGTCCGGCTTCGACCCGGTCCGTCTCCCGCAGTCGGCGGAGCCGCTCCTCGACGTCGCGGTAACGAGGGTCGAACGACACCACGGTGCGGTACGCGTTCCTCGCGCCCGCCAGGTAGCCCTGCCCTTCCAGGAGCCGAGCGTATTGATACATCGCCGGCACGAACCGCCCGTCGGGCGCCACGCCAACGAAGAGCTCCTGGAGGGCAGCCAAGGCCTGTCGTACCTCTCCCATCTCGGCCAGCACTTCCCCGAGCATCGTGCGGGCCGCGAGATAGTCGGGGTGATCCGCCGAAACCTGCTGTAGGTAGTGAACCGCCTCGCGGTACCGCGACTGCTCACCCTGCCGAGCTCGGGCGAGGACGGACAGCGCGGCGCCGAAGTACTGGGCTTGCGCGGCCTGAGACTGGATGGAGGCATCCTTGGAATTGGCTCGCTGCAATACGGCCTCGGCCTCGGCCTGCCGGCCCATGTTGCGCAGGCACTCCGCGGCCTTTCCGTAGCGGCCGAGACGCTCGTAGAGCTGCGCCGCCGAGTCCCACAGTCCGCCCCGCTCCGCTGCGGCGGCCGCCTGGTCCGGCTGCGAGGCCAGCTCGTACACGCGGATCGCAGAGAAGGTGTCACCGGACTCCTCGTAGTGGGCCGCCGCCTGCAGCAGCTCCCCTTCCTGCTCGGCGCGCCGGCCCAAGAGCTCGTGATGACGTCGGGAATCACCGGCCGAGCGGGCGACCTCGGCCGCGGATAGGAGATCGCCGACTTCCTCGAAAAGGCGGATCGCTTCGGCGTGACGACCGGCGCGAGCCAGTAGACGCGCCGCCGACCGATGCTCTCCGCCCCAGCGTAGGATGCGCACCCCCTGTTCGACCTCGTTCAGCTCGGCAAACAAATACGCCGCACGTCGACTGGCTTCCGACACTTCTTCCGGCGACCAGGCGTGGCTACCGGACTCGAGCGCGGCGACGAGCACCTGGGCGGCCTTCCGGGGGTCTCCTCCCTGCTCATAGAGGGAAGACGCGCGAAGCGGCTCGTCGCTGTCTTCGTACAACTCGGCGGCCTCGCCCAGAGCCCCGACGCGTTCGAGCAGCGCGGCCGCCATCAGCGGCTCCTGGGCCTGAATGCGCATCCGGGCGGCCGACCGAAGATCGCCGTCGACTTCGTACCAGTGCGCCGCCTGCCGAAAGTCCTCCATGGATTCGGCGAACGCCCCCGCCAGGTCGGGTCGGCCGCGCTCGTGGAGCATCGGATAGGCGTCGGCGAGGCGACCCTCGCGAGCCATGGTCCGGGCTGCATCCAACAGGGATCGCGAAGACTCGTGGGCGGCCGGGTCAGACTCGAGCGAGCCTGGAGGCTTGGCTCCCGATGGCGGCACTGCGTCGACGCTACCGAAAGTCCGTCCACGTGGGAATGCCAAGTGAACGGCGTGTCGACCCATGAGTCCTTGACCCGCCGGCTGGGGTTCGCGATAGCCGACGCTCGGACGAAGCGGTGGCCTCCATCCATCTCATCGGCATTTGCGGCACGGGCATGGGGTCGTTCGCCGGCCTCCTGAAGAGCGTCGGCCACGACGTTCGCGGGAGTGACCAAGCGCCCTACCCGCCGATGTCCGACAAGCTAGCATCGTGGGGTATCGAAGTCCGCACCCCCTACGCCGCCGAAAATCTCGACCCCCCGCCCGATCTGGTCGTGGTGGGTAACGCCATCCGCAAGACGAACCCCGAGGCGCAGGCTGTCTTGCAACGCGAACTACCCTACACGTCCTTTCCTCGAGCGCTATCCGATCTCTTCCTGGCATCTCGCCACAGCGTCGTCATCGCCGGGACGCACGGGAAGACGACCACCTCGTCGATGGTAGCCCACATCCTCTCCCAGGCCGGCCTCGATCCCAGCTTTCTCATCGGCGGCGTTCCCGAAAACTTCGGGGAGGGATTCCATCTGGGTCGCGGAGACGTCTTCGTCATCGAAGGCGACGAATACGACACTGCGTTCTTCGATAAGCGTCCGAAGTTCGTCCACTATCAGCCGCGTACGCTCGTGCTGACGTCGCTCGAGTACGACCATGCCGACATCTATCCCGATGTCGAGAGCATCGAGCGCGCCTTCGATGGGCTGGTCGCCCTGGTCCCCCCCGACGGCTCGGTGGTCGCGGCGGCATCGGCAGCCCGCATCCAGCCGAGACTCGAGCACAGCCGTGCGCCGGTGCAGACCTACGGACTGGACGACGGCCAAAGGACGACCGACGACCTACGATTCGACGAAGACGGGATCCGCTTTCGCTTCGAGTTTGCCGGTCGACCGTCGACGTTTCACCTGCCGATGTCCGGGCGCCATAGCGCAGAGAACGCGGTGGCGGCCCTGCTCGTAGCCGAGAAGCTCGGCGTCGGCGCCGAGCAAGCGGAGCGTGCCCTCCGTACGTTCCGTGGGGTCGATCGACGGGAGACCGTGCGCGGGATCGCCGACGGAGTGCGGGTGATCGATGACTTTGCTCACCACCCGACCGCGGTCGCCTCCACCGTCGCCGGCCTCAAGCTACGCTATCCCGAGGGCCGCCTTTGGGTGGTCTTCGAGCCCCGCACCGCGACCAGCGCTCGCCGGGTGTTTCAGAGCGCGTATGGCGCGGCGTTCGATGGCGCCGACCGCGTGATCATCGCCGGGGTCGGACGGCCGGAGCTCGCGCCGGAAGAGCGGCTCGATGTCGGCGCCCTGGCTCGGTCCATCGCCGCCCGAGGCGTCGACGCCGAATCGGTTCCCCTGGTCGAAGACATCGTCACCCGGGTCGCGGGCCAGGCTTCGGCCGGCGACACCGTGGTGTTCATGAGCAACGGGGGCTTCGGCGGCATACACGACCGGACCCTCGAGGCTCTGCGGTCCCGAGCGGGAGGAGCGGCAGGACCGGCGGAGTCCGGACCCGGGTGAGTCGGACCGTGGACGCCCCGCCCGAGGCTTCGGCCAGCCACGACCGGCCAGCCGCGGGTCGAGCCAAGCTCACCGAAGGGTCGGTCGACGCTCATCTCAAAGACCTTCTATGGCCGATGGCGGTCGGGATCCTGTCCATTCTCAGCAAGAACCTCGTCGACACCTACTTCGTGGCTCAGCTGGGGACGGAGAGTCTGTCCGCCATCAGCTTCACGTTTCCCGTCGTCATGTTCGTAATGAGCGTATCGATCGGTCTGGGCGCCGGAGCGACGTCCGTCGTTTCGCGGGTGATCGGAGGCGGGGACGAGGCGCTCGTGCGACGCCGGTGCACCGACGCTCTCATGCTGACCGTCATCATGAGCATCGGCACCTCGGCGCTCGGGCTCTGGGCGATCCGCCCCCTGTTTGCGGCGATGGGGGCTCAGGGCCGAATCCTGGACGAGGTCCAAGCTTACATGGAGCCGTGGTTCTTGGGCCTGGTCCTCATGACCGTCGTGATGGTCGCCAACAGCCTGCTGCGGTCGGCCGGCAACGCGCGACTGCCCGGACTCATCATGGTGATCGGCGCAGCGATCAACGCCGTGCTCGATCCGTTCCTCATCTTCGGGTGGCTCGGGCTACCGGAGCTCGGCATCGCCGGTGCAGCCTGGGCTACCGTGATCAGCAACGTGTTCGCGGCCGCCATGTCCTTGGCGCTGATGCTTCGGGAGCGCATGCTGTCGGCCCGGACCCCCAGTCCGGCCGAGGTTCGCTGCTCTTGGCGTCCCATCCTCGCCATCGGACTACCCGCCGCGGCCGCCAACATGATCAATCCCCTCGGCGTCGGGATCATCACGCGGCTCCTCGCCGACATCAGCCCCGAAGCCGTCGCCGGCTTCGGGGTAGCGACCCGGCTCGAAGGCATCGCGGCCGTCGTCCTTTTGGCGATGTCGGCTGCGGTGGGCCCAGTGGTCGGCCAGAATCTGGGGGCGAATCTTCCGGGCCGGGTCGAGGTCTGCTTGGCGGCGGCTTTTCGCATGTGCGTGAAGTGGTCGCTGACCATGACCGTCGTGCTCGGCGTGGTCGGCCCCCTCGTTACTCCGCTTTTCGATGACCACCCCGCGGTGCAGCACGTCGCCAGCCTCTACCTCTGGCTGGTTCCCTTCAGCTTCTTCGGCTACGGGTGGAACATCGTTCAGAGCGCAGCCTTCAACGCCATCGGCCGACCGTTGGCGTCCAACTTCCTCACGATTTCCCGGATGTTCCTCATCTATGTGCCGGCTTCGCTCGTTCTCGCCCACGGTTTCGGTCTGGGGCTGGTCGGCATCTTCGCCGGGGCAGCGCTCGGCAATCTGGGAGGAGGCCTCTTGGCCTACCTCGCGCGCGAGCGAATGAATCGCTTCTTGCTGTACCGATCGAGCACCACTTCGGCTTAAGGATTGCCCAAGTACCACTCCACCGTACGCCGAATGCCCTCGGCGAACGGCACGACTGGCTCGTACCCGATCAGCCGCCGAGCCTTGTCGATGTCGGCCAGCGAGTGCTTCACGTCGCCGGGCCGCTCGGGACCATGCACCGGCGGCTGACCTCGACCCACGTACCGTCGAATGGTGTCCGCGAGCTGGTTCAGCGTGATCCGATCGCCGCAGGCCACGTTCATGACCTCGCCGGCGCACGCGGAGGGCGCCGTGCTCGCTTTGAGATTCGCCTCTACGACGTTGTCGATGTACGTGAAGTCGCGGCTGGTCAGACCGTCGCCGAAGATCGTCGGCGCCTCGTCGCGCTGACAGGCGCGGACGAAGAGTGGGATGACGGCGGAGTAGGGACTATTGGGGTCCTGGTAGGGTCCGAAGATGTTGAAGTAGCGGAGGGCCACCGTCTCGAGGCCGTACTGCGTGAAGAAGACGCGGCAGTACTGCTCGCCGGTGAACTTCTGGATCGCGTATGGGCTCTTCGGCGACGGCGGCATCGTTTCGACCTTGGGCAGCGTCGGCGTATCTCCGTAGGCCGATGAGGAGGCCGCGTACACGACGCGCGAGACGCCTGCGTCCCGGGCGGCCACCAACAGGTTGAGGGTGCCGGTCACGTTGGCGGCGTGCGTCTCCCGAGGCATTGCGATCGACTTGGGAACCGAAGGCAAGGCGCCCTGATGGAGGACAAAGTCGATGCCCTCCATCGCTCGTTGACAGGTCGCGAAGTCGATGAAGCTCCCTTCGACGAGCTCCAGGCTGTCCACGGCCGAGCCGAGGTTCTCGCGGTGACCAGTTTCGAAGTTCTCGAGAACTCGGACATCGTGCCCATCGGTCACCAGACGGCGAGCGAGGTGAGACCCGATGAAGCCGGCGCCGCCGGTCACGAGGTATTTGGCCATTCCGCCCCCCCAAACACGGATGGGAGGTACCGCCAAGCCCCGTGGTCGAGGCACCGCGACCTGCGTCCGCGGGGAGCGCGGCCGTTGACGCGGGACGGTTTCGAGCGGATGAGCATCCCGTGCCCGACGTACCCCATCGGCGCTCTCCGTGGTGGCAAAGGACGGGAACCGCCCGCGGTCGCACCGCGACGCTGGCGTGGGCGGCCGGTGGTCGGGAGGACGCCGCTCTGACTCTGGTGTGCAGCAACGGCTTGGGCGTGAGCACGTTCTTTTGGGACTACGTGGGCTCCTACTTCTCCGATCGACACCGCATCGTGGTCTGGGACTACCCGGGCCACGGGGCATCGGCGCGCCCCGTCGACCCCTCGCTCATCACCATCGAAGGGCTGGCTGACGATCTGGCGATGGTCATGGACGCCGCCGGCGTGGACCAGGGCGTGCTCCTCGGCCACTCCCTCGGCACGCAGGTCATCCTCGAGGCGTATCACCGGCATCGAGATCGGGTTCGTGCCCTGGTTCCGATCCTCGGGTCCTACGGCCGCACGGCGGAGACGCTCTTCGACCCCCGCTTCGGCTGGTTCATCTTTAGGCTGGCCTACTTTTTGGGCACGCGCCTGACGTGGCCCACCCAGCTGGCCTTGGAAGCGGTCATGAGTCGCCGTCGGACCTGGCACGCTCTTCGGCTCTCGGGTCTGGTCCACCCCGACCTCTGTCGCAGGGAGGACTTCGTCCCCTACATGGAGCACATGGCCCATCAGGACGTCGTGGTCTTCGTGGAGATGCTTCGCGCCGCCCAGGCACACGATGCGCAGCACATACTGCCCACGATCGATGTCCCCACGCTCATCATGGCTGGCGAGCGCGACGTGTTCACCCCCCGGCACCTGAGCACGCAAATGGCGGGTCTCATTCCCAACGCGGAGCTGCTCGAGATCCCCCGTGGCTCCCACGCTGCCCTCGTCGAGCAGCCCGACCTCATCAATCTACGGCTGGAGAAGTTCTTCCGCGACCACCTCGGCTCCATCGGCCACCGCCGCGGCGCATAGCCGCAGTCACGCCTTCCCAGGGGGATTCGGCTTGACGTTCGGGGCTGGAGGCCTAAGGTGCTGCCCCACCACGGGCCGCGAGGCCTAAACGGAGGAGGTGATCGGTATGCCCGGCGTACGCATCAAAGAAGGTGAGTCGTTCGAGCGCGCCATGCGGCGCTTCAAGAAACAGTGCGAGCGGGCGGGTATCCTCGGGGAGATCCGCAAGCGGGAGTACTACGAGAAGCCCTCCGTCAAGAAGAAGAAGAAGGCAGCCGCGGCGCGCAAGCGCCTCATCAAGAAGATGAAAAAGGAAGGTCAGGGTTGACCGACCCGCGCGGTGCGGGGGCCGCCTGAGGGCGGCCCGCCTTCTCATGCCTTCGATTCCCGACGACACCATCCGCGAGGTCCGGGAGCGCGCCCGCATCGAGGACATCGTCCGGGAGTACGTCCAGCTGGAAAAGAAGGGCCGACGGCTCGTCGGACGCTGTCCGTTTCACGCCGAGCGAACACCGTCCTTCGGGGTTGCTCCGGACAAGCAGCTCTTTCACTGCTTCGGCTGCCAGGCCGGAGGCGACGTTTTCGCTTTCGTCATGCGGATCGAGGGCCGCACGTTTCCCGAATCGGTTCGCTGGCTCGCGGAGCGGGTGGGCGTGGAGCTTCCGGAAGACCGCGACCCCGCCGAGGCAAAGCGGCAGCGACTTCGCTCGCTTCAGCTCGAGACGAACCGCGTGGCCGCCGACCTGTTCCAACAGCACCTGGCGCGTGAGCCGGAGGCCCGGACGTACCTGACGGACGACCGAGGCCTCCGCACCGAGGCGATCGACGCCTTCCGCGTCGGCTTCGCACCGGACACTTGGCAGGACCTGAGCGATGCCCTCGAAGCCAAGAAGCTCGATCGGGTCGGTCATCAGCTGGGACTGCTGGGCAAGCGTTCCAGCGATGGCCGCAGCTACGACCGGTTCCGAGGCAAGGTGATGTTTCCGATCGAAGCCAGCGACGGTGCGGTCCTCGGCTTTGGCGCCCGCCGAGCCGACTGGCTGTCGTCGGACGGGCCGAAGTACCTCAACTCTCCCGACGGTCCCGTCTACGACAAGTCGACGGTTCTCTACGGACTGCGTCAGTCGCACAAGGTCATGCGCCACACGCGCCAAGCTCTCCTGGTGGAGGGTTACCTCGACGTGATCGCCCTATGGCAGGCCGACTTTCGAAACGCCGTTGCGAGCTGCGGAACGGCGCTCACCGAAAAACACGCCGAGCGGCTCGCTCGGCTGGTCGAGGAGGTGGTGACGCTGTACGACGGCGACGCGGCCGGGCAAGCGGCCACGTGGAAGGCTACGCGGCTCCTGCTCGCGGCGGGCCTCGACGTCCGCGTCGTGATGCTCCCGGAAGGCGACGACCCGGACACGTATGTTCGTTCGGCTGGGCCGGATGCTCTGAGAGCCCGCATCGAAGCTGCTCCGGCGGCGCTCGACTATTTCGTCGAGGACGCCCGGCGAGCGGCGGGGGGCGGCGGCGTGGCGGGCATGACCCGCGCCGTCGACCGGATTCGACCGTTGGTCTTGTCGATAGCCGACCCGCTGCGACGGGACGTCGCTCTGCAGGCCGTGGCCCGGCGCCTCAACCTGGCGCCGCGCATCCTGCAAAAGCACCTTTCGGCCGGCCGCCCGCGCGGCCCGGTCCAAAAAGCCCAACCTGCCGAGAATTCCGAGACGGCGTCGAGCGTCCGACCGACGATCGTGGAGATGGCGGTCCTCCGTGGCTTACTGGATTCCCCGGAAGCGGTGATAAAAGAGCTGGAAACACGAAAGGCTCTTGACGCGTTTACGTCGGTAGCCTTTCAAGCGGCAGTCCTTCGGATCGTCCAGGAGATACGGAGCGGACACCCCGTGTCTGGTCCGCGGGCTCTGGAGCTTCTGGAGGCGGCAGGAGTCAAGGAAGGTCGGGCGCTGGCGGATATACGTAAAACCCTGACCGAGGACCTGCCCGCGAGCAACGACATCGCGGTTTTGGTCACGCGCTTGCTGGCTCAGCATCGGGAACATAAGTTGCGCACCCTGCGAAAGCAGATCGAATCCGAACCGTCGCCCGAACGACGTACGGAGCTGGAAGAGGAGCTCGCGGCTGCCGCACGCGAGATCCTTTCTTCCTAGAGAGAGGCACATGGCGACGAAGGCCAAGACTTCCAAGAAGAAGACGACTTCCAAGGCGAGCGCTCATTCGACCGGGCGCCAGAAGAAAAAAGCCACGAGCCGCACGACGTCGGCGAGCAAGAAGAAGACGACGAAGAAGAAGGCGACCAAGAAGAAGACGACGTCGACTCGGACCTCGGCGAAGGCATCGACCAAGAAATCGGCTCCTCGGAAGGCCACGGCCAAAAAAGCGCCAGCTCGAAAGACCTCGACGAAAAAGAAGACGACGAAGAAGTCTTCCACGGCCAAAAAGCCCACGGCCAAGCAGATCGCCGCCCAGAAAGCCGCGGCCAAGAAGGCGGCCGACGCCAAGCGCAAGGCTGCTCAGGAGAAGAGGCGGCTCTTGGCGCAGAAGGCAGCCGAGATGAAGAAGGCGGCGGCGGCCAAGCGGCGGCTCGCCGAGCAGAAGAAGAAGGAACAGGAGAAAAAGCGCCGCGACGCCGAGCGTCAGCGGACGCTGAAGGCCAAAGAGCGCGAGAAGCTCCAGAAGGAGAAGGAGAAGGCTCGCCTCAAGGCGCAGAAGGAGCGCGAGCGCGAGCGGCTCCGTCTGCAGAAGGAAAGGGAAGCCGAGCGCGCCAAGAAGGCGAAGGAGCGGGAAGCCGAGCGCCAGCGAAAGCTAGCAGCGCGGGAAGCCGAAAAAGCCCGAAAGGCCGCCGAGCGCGAGGCAGAAAGGGCCCGAAAGGCCGCCGAGCGCGAAGCGGAGAAGGCTCGGCGTGCGGCGGAGCGTGAAGCAGAGAAGGCACGCCGGGCCGCCGACCGCGAAGCCGAAAAGCGCCGCCGGGCCGCCGAGCGTGAAGCCGCGAAAGCCAATAAGGGCCAGCGCGGCAACGTCCGTATGGCCATGCTCGCGGAGAAGGCGAGTGAGCGTCAGATTCTCCGCACGGAGAAACAGGTTCAGGCCCGCTCCGCCATGTCGGAGAAGGCCGCCCGAGCCGCTCGCCTGGCCAAAGCCAAGCGGGCGGAAGGCCGAGCGGGGGGCAGCGCCGGAATCGCCGACCTGCTGGAACGAGGGAACGACCAGGGCTTCGTCACGCTCGACGACCTCAATCGTTCACTGCCGAACGACATGGTGTCGGGTGAGCAGCTCGACGACGTCATGGACCTGTTTTCCAAAGCGGACATCGAGATCGTCGACACGGCGGACGCGGTCCCGTCGGGCGGCTCGGGCCGCAACGACGGAGACAGCGAAGTCTCCGACACCCCGACGGTCCCCGAGCCCCGGACCGAGACCCGGGACGACATGGACGCGGCGTACAAGACCAACGACCCGGTCCGCATGTACCTGCGGAAGATGGGCTCGGTCGCACTCTTGTCCCGCGAAGACGAAGTCAACATCGCCAAGCGGATCGAGGCCGGCGAAAAGGAGGTCCTCGACGTCGTCCTGAAGTCCGCGCTCGCGGTGAAGGAGCTGCTCGCTCTCGGCAAACGCCTCAACGAGAACAAGATTCGGATCCGGGACGTCGTGAAGGAAGTCGACGAAGAGCAGGAGGTCTTCGACGAGGTTGCAGTGACGGACAAGGTCAACCGCATCATGGCGGAGATCGGAAAGCTCGACGAGGAGAACGATTCCCTTCGCGAAGAACTCCTGCAGCGCAAGAAACTCACCAAGGCCCGAAAGGACGAAGTTCACAAGGTCCTGGAGAACAACCGCGAGCGCATGGCCGAGCTTCTGGAGGAAATGCAGCCCAATAAGCGGCAGATCCAAAAGATCGTCACCAAGCTCAAGAACCTGATCAAGAAGGTCCAGCAGACGGAGCGAGAGGCGCGAACCTGGGAGCGTCGCCTGAACCTCCCGCTGGGCGAGATTCGCAAGATCCTACGCGACGCTCGCGACAACCCGACCAAAGAACGGGAGGCCCAGCGTAAGCTCGGACTCACCGCGGAAGAGTTCCACGAGATGGAGCGAACGGTCCGCGGGGCCATCCGCAAGATCAAGCGCATCGAGCAAGAAGCGGGACTCCCTCTGGAAGAGCTGAAAATCACTTATCGGCAGATCCAAGTCGGGGAGCGCAAGGCCAAGCGGGCCAAGGCCGAGATGGTCGAAGCGAACCTGCGCCTCGTGGTGTCGATCGCCAAGAAGTACACGAATCGCGGCCTTCAGTTCCTGGATCTCATTCAGGAAGGAAACATCGGCTTGATGAAGGCCGTCGATAAGTTCGAGTGGCGGCGCGGCTACAAGTTCTCTACCTACGCAACGTGGTGGATCCGCCAGGCCATCACTCGCGCCATCGCCGACCAGGCCCGTACCATCCGCATTCCGGTCCACATGATCGAGACCATCAACAAGCTGATCCGCACGTCTCGGTACATGGTGCAGTAGCTCGGTCGCGAGCCGACGCCCGAGGAGATCGCCGAGAAGATGGAGTTGCCTCTCGACAAGGTGCGAAAGGTCCTCCGCATCGCCAAAGAGCCGATCTCTTTGGAGACGCCCATCGGCGAGGAGGAGGACTCCCACCTGGGCGACTTCATCGAAGACAAATCCGCGGTCTCACCGAGCGACGCCGTGATCGGCATGAACCTGGCCGAGCAGACTCGCCGGGTCTTGGCGACCCTGACCCCGCGTGAGGAGAAGGTCCTCCGCATGCGCTTCGGCTTCGGCAAGAAGTCCGATCACACCCTCGAAGAGGTCGGTCAGGATTTCGAAGTGACCCGCGAACGCATTCGTCAGATCGAAGCCAAGGCTTTGCGCAAACTCCGACACCCCTCCCGCGCCAAACGTCTGAAGGCCTTCGTCGAAGGCTGACGCCGGCCGAGGGGTCTTCCGTCGGTGGTTGCCGGTCGGCGTGACACCGACCAGCGCGCACCGCCGGTAGGCGGATGTGCGCGCCCGCGCTCGCCGGCGGGTTTGTTGAGACCGTCTCCGATCTCACCTACTTTGGCGGTGCCCCCGTTCCTCCAGGAGTCCGCCATGAGCATCACACGCACCGTCTTCGGGTTCGCCTTCTTCGTTTCCACGCTGACCGCACTCGCCACCGGATGCTCTTCCGAAGACTCGAGTTGTCTTCGCGACGCGGACTGCGGCTCCGGCCGACGCTGCATCGGCGCCGTCGGTCGAAGTCGCGGTCAGTGCGAAGCGTGCGACGCAAACGAAACTCCTTACGACGGGATCGACAACGACTGTAATTTCGCCACGCCGGACTCCGACCTCGATAACGACGGCGATAACTTCGTTTCGGCGGCGACCAACCCGGGGACGGACTGCAACGACGAGAATCCCGACATGAGCGGGCTCCTGGCCGAAGCCTGCGATGATGGCCTCGACAACAACTGCGACGGCCGCGTGGACGAGCCGGCCTGCAGCGATATCGAGGCCCCGTTCGTAGAGTTCATCGAACCGGTCAGCGGGTCCCTCGTCGCCGGCACGGTCGACGTTCGAGTCCGCGCGACCGACAACTTCAACCTGGTTCGCGTTCGACTGGAGGCCAATGGCCCGGACGGAACCATGACCCTGCTCGATACCACCGAGATCACGGGAAGCGAGTTCGATGCGGTGTTCGATAGCGCGACGGGAAGCGATGGGCAGGTCGTGTTCCGGGCTCACGCGTTCGACGAAGCGAATCGGATGACGTCGGTCACGAGTACCGTCTTCGTCGACAATGCGAGCGGCCCACGGCTGGAGCTGGGCAGCATCGTTCAGGACGGGGTCTATGGGGGAATGCTCGTCGCCGAGATCCTCGCCGAAGATGCGGTCGGCGTCGCCGAAATCGCTCTCACCATCGACGGCATGCCCGCCGGAGCGCCCGTCTCGCTCGACGATTCGCGCTACCGATTCGAAGTCGACACGCGGTCTTTCGAGGACGGTCCCCACACCGTCGAGGTCACGGCCACGGACGGCGGCGATCAGTCTTCGAGCGATAGCGCGACCGTCGTCTTCGACAACCTGCCGCCGATCTTCGAGTTCGTGAAGCCAGAGGCCATGGATGAGATTTCCGAGACGTTCGAAGTCGCGTTTGCGGCGACTGATTCAACGTTCGCGAACATCGTCTTCATGGGTCAGACCAACAGTCGGCCCAACGCGACCTTCAATCTCGATACCTCCACGCTGCCCAATGGTCCGGTCACCTTGACCGCCACCGCGGCCGACCAAGCGATCGTCGACGGCGTACCGGGAGGCAACCGGACGGTCGCGACCGTCGACGTCGTCGTCGTCAATCAGATCGACGCCCCCATCATCGAGTTTCTATCGCCCACGAACGGCTCGCAGGTCGCGGGCCGAACCAAGATGGAGGTCGCGGTCACGGCGCCCATGGGCCGGAGGGTCCAGCGGGTCGAGTTCGCCGTGAACGGCGTCGCCATCGAGGAGAAAAACCAAGAGCCGTGGGAGACCTCTTTCCCGTTCGCCAAGGACGGCCTCCAGACGCTGCGGGCCCGGGCGTGGGATTCGAAGGAGGCCGTATCGAGCGCCACCATCACGGTCCAGGTCCAGAACTCGGCCGTGCTGCGCTACACCCCGACGCTGAAGGTCCTGGGCGTCGGAGGGGCCACCCGACCTCAGATCGATGCCGACGACGCCGACAAAGACGGCGTCGGGGACTTCGTGGTGTCGGGCTCACCATCGACTCTGCACTTCGGGCAACTCGACGCCGACGCCAACTGGATACCCGACACCCAGAAAGTACTCGATCTGCCCGGCAAGGCCTCGGACATCGAGCTGTACGACATCGACGACGACGGCTGGCTCGACATCGTTGCCGTCACCGAGGAAGCATTTCACGTGATCTTGAGTGCCGGCTCTCCCCGTCAGTACGGAACCGCAACCGCGTACACGGTGCCGAAAGAACTCGGTATCCTGACCGAGCTGGCGGCGGCGGACTTCGACAAAGACGGTCACCCCGACATCGTCGTTGGCGGTCAAACCACCGTGGGCATGGTGTACTTTGGTGACCGCGGCCTCTTCGACACGGCGGACCCCGAGCGCTCGGAGCCGCTCCTCGGAGTGGCCAACGTCACCGACCTGGTGGCTGTCGACGTCAATGACGACGATCGACCCGACATCGCCGTCGGGCGTTCGCGTTCACGGATCTTCACCATGTTCGTGAACCGTGGTGGCACCACGGTGTTCGGTGCCGGCGTGGATACGCCCACCGAAGGGGAGCCGCTGTTCCTGGCCTTCGGCGACCTCAACGGCGACCAGCGCGTGGATGCGATCACGGCGGAGAAGGAGCAAGGCAGCCGAGATGGCGTCGGTACGTATCTCAGCGATGCCGCCTACCCGCCGGGAGCCTTCGTGGCCGAATTCTTCGGGTCCACGCAGGAAACCAGCTCCGGCATCGATGTCCAGCTCGACGCCAACGGCAACGTGGAGCGGGTCTACGTGGGTACGGAGAAGATGAACGGGTTCGAGGTGTGGGCCAACGACGCCCAGGGCCTGGTTCACGAAAGCGCCTGGGTCATGGCCCGCAAGGCGCGGTATCCCACCGTCTTCGACCTCGACGACGACGGCGATCTCGACATGTTGATGGTCGGTACCCAGGACGACGTGGTGGCCTACAGTGAGAACATCGGCCGCGACCAGTTCTTCGCCATCTACAACCGCACGGTCCGCGGTAATCTCATGCGAGCTACGGCCTTCGGCGACATCACCGGGGACGGCCGGATGGACGTGGCGACGAATGCCGCCTACACGGAGTTCTTCCAAGAGATCGACAACCTGCTGGTCCGGTTTCCCATCCCCGAGCTGGAAGACGAAAACTTCGCCGCCGGCGCGATGGGCGACTTCGACGGCGTGAACGGACCGGACTTTGCCTTTTTCCGATCGCGAAACCCGGTCCTCATGCTCAACGATGGGGTGGGCGGTTTTTCTCCCGCGGCGCTGGACGACACCGTCCCCGAGGTTAGCGGCATCCGGGTCGGCACTTCCGGCGACGTCGATCAGGACGGCAAGGTCGAATATGTCGCCACCTCGGGACTCGTCATGCAGCCCGGTGACATCTGGGTCCTGGAGACCAACGGCTCGACCGTCTCGCTCGATTATCGCCGAACGGTCGGCGAGAGTCCCCAGCAGGTCTTCGTCGCCGACATCGACGGCGATGGTGCGGTTGACGTCGGGAGTACGAACATCGGGTCCGAGGACGTATCCTTCATCCGCTCCATACCGGGAAGCATTCTTCAACCGGTCCTGTACAACGCGCTGGCCGACCTGCAGTGGGTCACCGTCGACCGTTTCGGAAGTGACCAGCGACCCGACATTGCCGGCGTAGCCGAGCGCAACGGCTTTTTCTTCATGGAAGGCGACACCATCTCCGGATTCCAGGTACCGCGCTCGTTCGAGGCCGGCATCCTCCGACCCGTCGTGATCGACTCCGGCGACTACAATGGTGACGGCATCACCGATGCCTTCGTAGCGAACAAGGACCGGCAAGGTGCCATCATTCAAGGGCGGGCCGTTGGCGGAGTCGCAGACTTCTTCCCCGGACTCGACATTCCCATGGCCGGCCTGCCGCTGGAGGCACGCTCCGCCGACATCAACGACGATGGCCGGGAAGACGTGCTCATTACCGTCGGCGATTCTCCCTCGATCCTCGTCATCTTCAGCGACGCCGACCAGTACTGAGTCTCGACTTCGGCGTCAGTCGCAGTTTTCATTAGGGGTCGCCCCCTGCAGAACCTCGACGTCGACCAGCGCGTTGTCGACGATGAAGCGGTCGATTGGGATGGGTACCTCGACCGTCTTCTCCTCGGGCAAGGCGCGCAGAATTCCGAGCGAGGCATTCTCTACCAGATATCGTTCGAGCGTGATCGGGGGCTCCACGTCACGCCCGAGGAGCTGCATGAAGCCTACGTCCATGTCGAGGGACCGAAAGCCGTCGATACGGCCATATGGATCGGCCGGTTGAATCTCGCCGGTGTTCGGCGTCGGCTCGAGTCGCAGCGCGGGAAAGAAGCACGCTCCCTGCACGCCGGCGTCTTCGAAGCTCAATCGCTGAAGATCGAAACGAACGTCGCCCATCATGAGAAGCCCGCGAGCGGTCGCGCGCAGGAACCGCACGTCGGTCGCCTCGAAGACACCGCGCCCAACCACGCTGATTTCGTTGCGCATGGGCTGAGCCACACCGGCCGAACGCGCCCACACGCGGGACATCCGAACTCGGTACGGGTCGGCGTAAACGCCGGGCTCAGCGTCGTGGGGATACGGGTAGCGAGCATTGAAAAAGGCCGGAGTACACGGCCGCTCCACCTTGATCGTTTCGTCGCGGCCCTGTCGGTACGGGCCCGGACCGAAGACGAAGGGCTCACAGACCGACCGGGAGACGACGACATCCTCCAGCTCTATCTCGAAACCAAACTCACCCTCCTCGAGGGCCGTAAGCCGACTGCGGCGGCCCTGAACCGCCGACGCTGAATCTACGAAGGCCGTTCGCTCGACGCTGGCCGAGCCGCCGTCGACCAGCAAAGGTACGTAGCGGCGGACCTCGCCGAGTTCGAAGAAGTCGCCCGCATCCACGACCTCGAGCGGATCGCCTTTGGCCACGGAGTCGCGGATGACGATCGCCCCGTGGTCGGCGACGATCGGCTCGCGGAACCAGCGCAGCCGCGAGGCCGAGAGCTCGGCTCCGTCGGAGACGACGAGTGCGGGGTCGACGGTGTCTTCCTTCGAATGAAAGAGGTCGACGTCATCGAGAAACAGCCTCGAACCTTCTCCCGCCACGCGGATCCCCGGCAGCGACAGGAAAGCCCCCGCGAGTGAGCTGGTCCCCGCGAGCTCGAATGAAAAACCACCCTCGCGCTGGGAGTCGGCTTCGAGTCCGAACGCGGCCATCCTCCCGGATTCAATCTGACGGACCAGCGGCGCCTGAGCTCCACCGACGTCGCTGATCACGGTCCTTTCGACCGTCAGGCGCCCGGCGTTGGTGAGCGGCGTACCAGCCCCCGCCACCTCCACCCGAACGTCGGACAGCTCGAGGCGAGCCTCGGGTCGAACTTCGACTTCGACGCTTCCCGAAAGATGGCTGCTCTCGAGCCGCCCCCGGCCTTCGACGATGTAACGCCCCGGCGGCCCGGGCACCTCGGAGTGAATGCGACCCGACCGCAGGAAGAGCTCGGCCTTGGATTCGATCGTGAGCTCGCGGCCGGCGAAGATCTGGAGCCGCACGGCGCGCAAGATCCAACTTCCGGCCAGCGTCGTGCTCGGGGCGGCGCTCAGCCGGACCCCCATGACTTCCCCGCCGCCGGCCTGGTGCACGGGCCCCATCGTGAGCGTCGTTTCTGCCGAGCACCGGCCCACGATCACCACGCCCTCGGGGAGGACCTCGGGAAGCGCGTAGACACCTGGGCCCACCGCGATGTTGGTGGTCGCCGATGCCTCGGATACGGCCTCGGACAAGGTTTCGAAGGCGTCGCCGGGAGGACCTCCCGGCGGCGCATTCGGGACGTAGGCGATGGGTGCTCCGGGTCTCAGAGCCGCGAGCTGAGCCTCGATCGCACAGTCGGACAGCGGCTGACAGGTCTCCCCCACCTGACGACTGTCGAGATTACAGCCCAGACTGGGCCTCGCGCGGCAGCTGCGAAAGGCAATGGCGCGCAGTCCGGCATCGGCCAAACGACCGTCGAGCGGATAGGACTCATCGGTTCGGACCCAACCCGAGGGACAAGCCTCGAGATCGGACAGCCGAGGCAGCTCCGGCGTCTCCACCTCGAAGGCGATCGCATCCGGACAGCCGAAGTCACACTGCAGGCGCTCCCGGGCCGCCTCGTCCTCGAAACAGCCGCCTCCCGATGCGCACAGCTCGGGGGTGACGCCTCGCACTCGCAGGTCTTCGAGGACCGCGGGCCGCTCCGTGAGCCCTACCCAGCGCAGCGTATCGCCCTGCTCGACCAGCTGCACCTCCTCGGAGGCGACCGGCAGAGCGACGGACCGGGGATCGGAAGGGAAGGCCTGCGTCAAGGGCAGCTCCAACCCCAGCTCATTCAGGGGCGACGGGTAGAGAAGCATGTACAGCAGGTCGCCTTTGCGCAGCACCAGCCGGTCGAGCTCCGGCGCCGCCTCGTAGCCGATGAGCTTCCTGACCTCGCCGTCCCGCACGAGCACGGCGATCCCGCCCCGCACGCTCGATGTATCCGGCGTACCCTCGAGCTCCACCAAAGACGTACACCCCGTGAGTGCGACGGCGGCGCCCAAGACCGAGCGTGACCAGCGACTGGGCATGGACGTCAGTCCCCGCCGCTCATGTCCATCGTCGGCAGGTCGGCGAGGAAATCCGGCGACGGTTCACACTCGCTGGAAACATCGACCAAGGTGCCCGCTGGGTCTTGAATGAGCATCCGGCGCTGCCCATAGAAGAGATTCCGCGGCGCCTCGACGATGTTCCATCGCTGGACGCGAGCTCGAGCGTATATGACGTCGACGTCGTCCACGACGACCGTCAGGAGGCAGCCTTGCGGAGGGTGGCGGAACCGACCGGGAATCAGATCCGAGTTCTTGCTCAGGATACCCAGTTCCAGCGCCGCGTTGTTCGGAGCCTTCAGCTGCACGAACCAGTTCGAGTCGTATTCGACTTCGAAGCCGAGCAAGGACCGATAGAAGTACTTCGTCTCGGCGAGGTTCTCGGCGAATACGCTGACGAAGACCCGCTGGAGCATGCTTCACTTGTGCCTCGGGAGCCGGGCTAAGGTCCAGCCACCCCCGGGCTCGAACTTCAGGATCCCTTGGCCTCCGCCGCGGAGGAGGCTCTCGAAGGCTCCGTTCCGGAGGCGTCGGTTGGGCCCTTCTCGAGCATCCGACGCTGCACCGCCAGTTTCCGCTCGAGACGGGCCATCATCACGTCGAAGGAGTTGTTCACCAGCATACGGTCGAAGCTACCTCGATAGTGGTTGGCCAACGAGACCCCCTCGATCGCGACGTCGTACACCTGGCGCTCCTGATCCATGAAGAAGTCGATGGGTACCCACGAGCGACTCGGAGTGATGAGCTTCATCTTCACGACGAATCCTTCATTCGTCGGCTCGGTGGCGACGTGGACGACCTTCTCCTCTCCCTGAAAGCGGTCCATTTGGCCCAGATAGTGGCTGGCCAAGAGCTCGCGAAAAGTCTTGGTGAAGCGCTCACGCTGAGCGTCATCGAGCTTGCGCCAATGCACGCCCAAGCTGCGCTGAGCCATCTCCGTCCAGTCGAATACTCCGCTGGAGATCTCGCGTAAGCGATTGTGACGCGCTCCGCGCTGTTCCGGCCCCTGCAGGGCCGGGTCTTTCAGGACCGTGATCGCGTCGTCGACCACGGCCTGAATGATGGTCGTCGCTTCCGGGTTGGTGAGCGGCGGTTTCGAGTCGCCGGGGTCGGCCGAGGCGAGGGGCGCGGCGAGGAGCGCGGCGGCAAAGACGGTTCGTTTCATGGACCTTCTCCAGGGTACAGCACGGCGTCCCCTTCCGTCAGAGTGCCGGTGGCGCGAGCAAGCTCGGCCAGCGACGTGTTCAGACGGTAGACGGCGCTCAGCTGCGTGTTCTTCATATACACGTACGCCTGAACCGCGTCGGTGATCCCGCGGGAATCCCCGAATCCGGCACCGAAGTCCGCCGAGGCCCGTACGACCCACTCCCGGGTTACCGGGATCGACTCGTCGGTCTGCACGAGATCCGCGCGCGCGCGGACCACGTCGCGATGGTAGCGATTCACCTCGGCCGGGATGCCGGCCTCGGCCCACGCCATCAGGTTCTGCAAGCGATGGACGTCGGCGCGAACTTCGTCGGCCCGCTTGCTCGGCATGTCCCAGTGGATGTTCCATTGAGCGCCCACCAGAGCTCCGAGAAGTACGTGGCCGAACGGGTCGTACACGTACCGGCTCTGGGCGAAGTCTCGACCGGGTGTGTACGCGCCGCTGAAGAAGCCGAGGATGAAGAGGTTCGGGAAGTACTCGGCTCGCTCGGCCTTCGACAGCGAGTCGAACGCTTCGATGCCGTTGCGAAGTGCCCGAAGCTCCGGACGTCGCTCCACCGCCATCTCGATGAGCTCTTCGAGGACCGACGCTCGATCGCTCACCGGATCGAGGTAGGCCTCGCTTATCTCGAGCTGCGTGTCGTCGGGTATCACCAGGTAGGCCCGTATTCCCTCCAGAGTTTGCGATAGAGCCGCCTGCGCTTGATTCATCCCGATCTTGGCCGCGCCGACCCCCGTCTTGAGTCGCAGCAGATCTTGGATCGTGACGTCGATGGATCCCGCATCGAGCCGGGCCTGAGTATCTTCCACCGCCTTGGCTACGACGCCCTGAACGTCGGCGAGGAAGAGTATGGCGTCCTTCGCGTACAGATGCGCCTCGTAGAGCTTGGCCACTTCGATGGCGATGCCCGCCGCCGCCATGTCGGTCTGCGCCTCGGCGGCACTGAGTCCGGACTTTGCCGCTCGGTCGCGATGGCCGATCTTCCCGAACGTCGTGATGGGCTGAGTGATCGTGAGTCGACCCAAGAACGACGGTCGAACTTGGTCGATGTTGAACTCGCCGACCGCCTGCCGACGAGACCGAACACCGTTCTCGTCGGCATCGGTGTTGTCCGCCGCCTGAGCCGTAGCGATGCCAACGACCGCGTTCAGCATCGGGTACTTGGCGGCGTCGACCTGCTCGATGCGCGCCACCGCCCGGATCTCCTCGGCTCGCTGAGCCGAAATCTGCGGGTTCACGGCGAGCGCTCGCCGGATCGCTTCGGTTCGGGTGAGCACGACCTTGGCATCCGGGGCGGTCTCGATGGGAGCTTCGACCTGTAGGTCGGGGGAGGCTCCGTGCAGGAGCAGGCAAACCACGGGACTGATCATCGGCGCTTCCTCATTCGAATGGGTCGGGGAAAGAGTCTTCATCGAGCGATTCGTCGGCTTCGCTCCCTCCCTCCAGGGCGTAGCGGACGAGGAGGTCGATCAGGTCCACCGCGGGTTCGGTCTGACCGATGCGGTCACCCTCGGCGAGATTGCTCTCGGACCCACCGGGTCGAAGCAGGACGTAGCTCTCCCCCAAGAGTCCTTCGGTCCGAATACTGGCGATCGTGTCCGTGGGAAGCGGAATCGACCGATCCACGGCCAACTGTGCTTCGGCCGCGTAGTCTCGAAGCTCTATCGCTTCGACGACGCCGACCTTCACGCCCGCCATTTTGACGGACGCACCTGCCTTCAAGTCTCCGACCGAGGCAAAGCGAGCCGCCACGTGCATCCGGGGCGGTTCGAAGAACTCCACCCCACCGATGGATACGGACAGATAAGCCAGCGCGATTAGGCCGGCGACGACGAACGTGCCGACGGCGAGCTCGGTCTTCGTGTGCTTCTTCATGACGATTCCTTCACAGGAGAAACGCCGTCATGACGTAATCCCCAGCCAACACCAATACGGAGATGGCAACGACCGCGTTGGTTGTCGCGCGCCCGATGCCTTGGGCTCCCCGCTCGGCATGGTAGCCTTGGTAGCACGCCATCCAGGCGATGAAGACGGCGAATACTGCCGACTTCTGGAGTGAGATGGAGATGTCGGACCATGATACGGCCTCCCGGATACTCGACGTGAACACGCCGCTATCGACGCCGAGCACGCTCACCGCAAACACCTGGGCGGCGACGATGCCGACCAGGTTGAAGAGCGCCCCCAGCAGAGGGACCGTCAAGAGCGAAGCGATCAGACGCGTGGAGGCAAGGTACTGAATGGAGTCCACGGCCATCACATCGAGCGCATCGATCTGTTCCGTGACCCGCATACCGGCGATGGTCGCCGCCATGGCCGAACCTGCCCGAGCCGCCACCATCAAAGCAGAAAGCACTGGTCCCAGCTCACGGATCAAGCCCAGGGCGACGAGTGGCCCGAGGAAGACCTCGCTCCCGAACCGAACGAGGGCGTTGTATCCCTGCAGGACGAGCACCATGCCGGTGAACGTACTCGTGAGAAACACGATGCTGACCGAGCGGTTTCCGATGAATCGCATCTGCTCCAGCACGACCTGAATCCGCACGGGGGGAACCGGCACCCGGGCGACCATCCGGCCCAAGAAGATGGCGGCCCGCCCCAACTCGGCGACGGCGCCGATGGTGGTGCGGCCGAGCCCGGCGAGCGGGACCAGCACCGTCATGTTAGGGCCCTGCCAGCCGGGTGGACGCGTGGCAAGCGGTCGGAACGCGTTGTGTCGGCGCCGCAAGCCGCGTAGGCGTGGTCCGGTGGCCGGGCCTTTCGCCATCCGTGCGATCGACCTGCATAAGCGTTTCGGGGACAACGACGTCCTGAGGGGATTGTCGCTGGATCTCGCTGCAGGATCGACGACCGTCATACTCGGCCAGTCCGGGAGCGGCAAATCCGTGCTGTTGAAGCACTTGATCGGACTGCTCGAACCCGACCGGGGCCGAGTCGAGATCGATGGCATCGACCTCGGGCGCGCCGCTCCGGTACAGAAGAAGCGAATTCGCACGGAGTTCGGAATGGTCTTTCAGTTGGCTGCGCTTTTCGACTCGCTGACCGTCTTCGAAAACGTGGTCTTTCCTCTCGACGAGCACCGGAAGGACTTGAGCGCCGGCGAAAGGCGTGAACGCGTCATGGACAAGCTGGAAGCGCTGCAGCTTGCGGACAGCGCCAGCAAGTATCCCGATGAGCTCTCCGGGGGGATGCGGAAGCGTGCCGGACTCGCGCGCGCCGTGGTCATGGACCCCAAGTACCTGCTCTACGACGAACCGACGACCGGACTCGACCCGCTGATGACGGAGAGTGTCGACGAAATGATCATGGCCGCCGCCCACGAATTCGGTGTGACGAGCATCGTCATCAGTCACGATCTGACGTCGGCGCTGCGGATCGCCGACCAGGTGGCCTTCCTCGACGACGGAATCATCGTCGAGCAGGCGCCGCCAGCGCAGTTTCGGAAGAGCAGCCATCCCATGGTGGTTCGATTCCTGAGAGCGTGGGAGGGAGGGCGACAGTCATGATGGACGAAATCGAAGAGCTGCGGCGGATGGCGGTGTTCGCCGCGGTCGTCAAAGCGGAGAGCTTTTCCGAGGCTGCGCGGCGCCTGGGCGTGGCCAAGAGCGCGGTCTCGAAGCAGGTCGCGGAACTCGAACAGAGCTTGGGCGTTCGCCTCATGAATCGAACGACTCGCAACATGAGTCTGACGGAAGCCGGCGAGCGTTTTTACCAGTCCTGCGCCAAGATCCTCGATGAGACGGCGCGAGCGACATCGGAGGTCCGTGACCTTCAGACCCAACCCTTGGGGACGCTCCGACTCACTGCTCCGAGCTTCTTCGGCCATGCGTACGTCGTGCCGGAAGTGGGGCGGTTTCTGGAAAAATACGAACAGGTCCGGATCGATCTGCTCTTGACCGACCGTCACGTCGATCTCTTCGAAGAGAACGTCGATCTCGCCATTCGGATCGGGCGGCTCGCCGATTCGAGCTTGGTGGCCAAGAAGCTCGCGCCCGTCGACATGCTCGTGCTCGCCAGCTCTTCGTATCTGGAGGCGCACGGTCGACCTCAGGAGCCGCAGGACCTCGCCAGCCACTCCTTCATCGCCTACACTTTTGCCACTGCCCCTTCGCGGCTCGACGCCGAGCGCGACGGTGACAAGCAGTCGGTGCGCCTGCAGTCCCGCATCAAGACGAACAGCGGAGAAGCCATTCGCAGCCTGCTGCGGATGGGCCATGGCATCGGCCTGCTGCCCGCGTTCTATGTGCAGGAAGATCTCGAGGCGAACACGCTCGTCCCCATTCTGGAAGACTGGAGTTTTCAGCCGGGCACGGCGGTGTTCGCGGTCTACCCGCACCGCCAGCACGTCTTGGCCAAAGTGCGGCTGTTCGTGGAGAGTCTACAGGGGGCATTCAATCCACCGCCGTGGGCCTGAAACGCCCCGGGCCCGCCTCAATGCTCGTGCTGGTCGTGGCCCTGAGCCTCCCGAAAGGCCTTCTCCATCTCGCCGGGGCTGGGTAGCCCGCCCAGCCCTTCGCCTTCGGTCCCGCCGGTGCCGGGCCCCTTCATCGCCTCGAAAGCAGGATTCGCGATCGCGTAGCGCTGGAGGTCGTCCGCCGGAGAAGGAAGGTCCGTCATGGCCGCCCGCAGCTCGGGGGATAACGAAGCGAGCTGGCGCTCGACACGGCCCTTGGACCCCCTCACTTCGACGACGATGGCGTCGCGATCCTGGCCCACGGCCTTCAGCCGAACCGGAGTCTCGACGACCCCCATCAAGAACTTGGCGAGGACCGCGCGGCCGCCGCGCTCGAGGGTGGCTCGCTGCTCGGCCCGGACTCCCTTTCCCTGCCAGGTCGCACTCTCGGGCATCAGGGAGGTGGTGGCCTGGGCGTCGTCGCCCAGGCGTTCGATCTCGGACTCGATCTCCGCCAAGCGGGATCGCATCTTGCGCGCGCCGCAGAACCCGAGCTGTCGAGGGATGTCATCGATTTCCGGGAGAGGCGGGAGCGCGACCGGTTGAGCGTCCATGGGCGCCTCGGGGAGCGACAGGCGGGTGAGTTCCAGGCGGTAGCCTCCGTCGTCCTCGCGCGAGAACAGCGTCAGATTCGTCAGGGGCGGCGAACCCGCGAGCGCGTCGAGCAACCCGAAGACGTCGCGCAGGGGCCGCGGTGCTATGCGAAAGACCCAAACCGTATCGAAGACCTTCGGATCTTGGGGAACGCCTTCCTGTGTCTGTCGGGTCGTGCGCTCGACGTCCACACCCTCGAACTTGGCAGCCCGCTGCTCGAACGTCTCGGTAAGGGTCGACTCCGGCTTGTCGAGCCAATAGGCGGCGAGGATCTTCTGCGCTTCCTCCTTCGACTCATGGAATCGCTTTTCGACCCGGGGCTTCATGGCCGCCCGGAGCTGCACGTCGGTCAGTGCTCGCTCGCTTTGCTCGACGGCAACGTTCAGGCGCGCGCACTCCTCCGTCTCGCTACAGGCGAAGGTGGCAACGCCCAGGGTCAGAGCGCCCCATCCCCGGATCATCGAAGCGCCTCTTCCAGGGCCGCAGCGGCGTCGGTCCGGTCGTCGCGATACTTCACGATGACCGGCGTCGCTATCGCCACGCCGTGCTGCTGAGCAAAACTCCCGCCGGCCGGACGGCTTCCCGGCACCACGACCGCCCCTTCGGGGATCTCTAGCGGCCGGCTGTCTTCCTTGCGATAGACGGCTTCCCGCACGAGGTCATAGACCTTGGTCGACCCGTTCAGGATGACGCCGCTTCCGATCACGGCTCGGCGACGGACGAGGGTCCCTTCGTAGATACCGCAGTTGCCGCCCACCAGAACGTCGTCCTCGATGATGCAGGGAAGACTACCGACCGGCTCGAGAACGCCGCCGATCTGGGCCGCGGCCGAGATGTGGACGCGTTCCCCGATCTGCGCACACGAACCGACGAGGGCATGGCTGTCGATCATCGTATCGGCGCCGACGTACGCTCCCACGTTCACGTACGCCGGTGGCATGATCACGACGCCCTGCCCTACGTAGGCGCCGTCGCGAATGCACGACCCGCCAGGCACCAACCGAACTTTGTCGCTCATGTAGAGTTGGCGCTGGGGAAGGGTGTGCTTATCGAAGAAGCTCGCTCGACCGAGTCCTTCGGTCTCGAGAATCTGACCGAGGCGAAAGCCAGCCAGCAAAGCTTCCTTGTACCAGGTGTTGACGTGCCAACTGCCTTCGTCATCGCGCTCGGCACAGCGGATCAGACCTAGATTGGTAGCTTCGCGGAGCTCGGCAAAGAGCGCCCGATCGGTGGGCACATACTGGTCGGGGGTTTTCTTACCGAGCTCCTGGAGCAGCTCGATGAGGAGCTTGGTCGGTCGCGGCACGAGTTCTCGGATGGCCGGGAAGGCCCTCCGGGTCAACGAATGATCTCAACTCGCTCCAGCACGACGTCGTCCACGGGTCGGTCCCCGCGATCGGTCGCCACGCCTTCGATCGCCTTCACCACATCCATCCCGCCGGTCACTTCACCGAACACCGAGTGCCGATTGTCGAGGTGCGGCGTAGGGACGGTGGTGATGAAGAACTGACAGCCGTTGGTGCCGGGTCCTGCGTTGGCCATGGAGAGGATGCCCGGCTTGTCGTGCCGAAGCTCGGGATGGAACTCGTCGTCGAATCGGTAGCCGGGGCCCCCGCGGCCGGTCCCGGTGGGATCGCCGCCCTGAAGCATGAAGCCCTGGATGATGCGGTGGAAGATGACGTTGTCGTATAGCGGTCCTTCACCGTCCGTGCCGTCGGCCTTCTGCCAAGGGATGGTCCCTTCGGCCAGACCTACGAAGTTGCCGACCGTCTGCGGCACCTTGTCGGCGAAAAGCCGGACCTCGATGGCGCCCTTGTTGGTGTGCAAGCGAGCGCCTTTCACATCGGAAACGTCGGGAAACTGGGGTGCAGCCATGGGGGTTGGCCATAGCTGACCCCGAGCGAAGGGTCAAAGCGCCTTGGCCGTCGCGTCCACCGGGTGATAGCACCCCGCGGATCCATGGCGATCGCAGGGGCACTACTGGCGGCGTTCAAACGCGATCGCCGGGTCCAGGTACCGCATCTGGAAGGGCCAGTCCGCGCCCACGTCGCGGCGGAGCTCATCGGCAAAGGCCGACGTCCCATCCTCTTCGGTCGAGACGACGACGACGCCGAGCGGCTGTTTCGCGACTTGAGCTTTCTGCTGGGGATGTCCGAGGACGACGCGGCCGAAGAGGGCGTCCTCTTGGTCAGCGCTGACGCGCATACCCCCTACGAAGAGGCGTCGCCCGACGGTCGCGCGGTGATGGAGCGCCTCGCCGCCTTGTACCGACTCGCTCGCGAGCCCGATTCGGTCCGAGCAGTCGTGGTCGCACCGCGCGTGCTCGTGCGTCGCCTCGTGCCCGAGGCTTTCTTCGAGCGAGCGCAGTTCGTCTTGGCCGGCGTCGAGCTCGACCGGGAGAGCTTCCTGAAAGGCCTCACCATCTCCGGCTACAACGCCGTGACTTCGGTCGAGGACCCCGGAACCTTCAGCGTCCGCGGCGGGATCATCGATGTGTTCTCTCCGTACAGCTCGCGGCCGTATCGCATCGACCTGTTCGGCGACGAGGTGGATACGATCCACCGCTTCGATCCGACCAGCCACAAGAACCTGGACACGGTCGAGGAGGCCATCGTTTTGCCCGCTCGGGAGATCGCGCTCGGGCCCGACGAGATCGACCATGCGCTGGAACGCATCGAGACCGTGGCCGAAACATCGACCGTCCCCTCCCGACGCCTGCGCGCGGTTCGCGAGGACATCGAGAACCAGGTTCACTTCTTTGGGATCGAGACCCTTCTCCCCGTGTTTCATCGCACCGGCCTGGTCTCAGCCGACGCGTACTTGACGGGTCTGCCCGACGCGGTGGTCCTCGGTCTGGACGAAGCCTTGACGGAGGCCGTCAACGAAGACGCGTGGACTGAAGCTCAGCTGGAGCACGACCGAGCCCAGCACGCCCATCGGCTGGTCCTCCCCCCCAAGGCGCATCTCACCAACGCTGAAGAGACCGCGGAGAAGGTGACCGGCGAGCGACCCCTCGTGGAGTTTCCGGAGATCGAGCTAGCGGGGGCGCCGAAGGTGGCCGTCCGATTCGACCCCATCGAGCATCTACGGTCGGAGATCCTCCGCGCGACCCGCAAACCAGGGCACGACGACGTCATGGGCCCGCTGATTCAACGTCTGCGCGAATGGCGCTCTCGGGGCAAGACGACCCTGATCGTCTGCCAAACCCGAGGCCAAGCCGAACGCTTGCGGGCGATGCTGGAGAACAAGAACGTCCAGGTCCGGATGACGGGAGAGCGCTTCGAGATCCCCGCTTTTTTCCGCCGCATCGAGGACCGGGTCGAGCGAGCTCCCTTCCGCGACCCATCGGTCCACGCGTTCATTACCTTGGGCGACATCTCCGGCGGCTACGTGCTGGAAGATGGCCCCTTGGTCGTCGTCTCCGAAGAGCAGATCTTCGGCCAGCGAACCCGTCGCAAGCGTAAGCGCAGCACGCCGACCGGCGAGTTCGTCTCCGACCTCAAAGACCTTCGAGAAGGAGACTACGTCGTCCATGTGGACTACGGAATCGGGGAGTATCACGGTCTCACTCGACTGGCGGTCAACGGTGTAGAGGCAGACTATCTGCACATCGAGTACAAGGGTAAAGACCGACTCTATCTGCCGGTCCATCGACTGAAGCTCGTCCAGAAGTTCGTGAGCCCCACCGAAGGCGGGAGGAAGCCCGTCCTCGACCGTCTGGGGGGCGTGGCCTGGGCCAAGACCAAAGCCAAGGTCAAGGACACCCTGCTCAAGATGGCGGCGGAGCTGCTGCGTCTGTATGCTTTGCGTGCCTCCCTCGAGGGCCATGCCTTCCCCGCACCTTCGGAAACGTATCGACAGTTCGAGGCCGAGTTCGCGTTCGAGCCCACGCCGGACCAGCAGCGTGCCATCGATGACGTGCTGACTGATCTCCAGAAGCCAACGCCGATGGATCGTCTGGTTTGCGGCGACGTAGGCTACGGAAAGACCGAGGTAGCGATGCGGGGAGCGATGATGGCTTTGGAAGCCGGTCAACAAGTCGCCGTCCTCGTGCCCACGACGGTCCTTGCAGCCCAGCACTTCCAGACCTTCCAAGAGCGCTTCAAGAACTTCGGGGCCAGAGTTCGAATCGTATCTCGCTTTCAGACGAATCAAGAAATCAAGCAGACCCTCGCCGAGGTGAAGACGGGAAACGTAGACATCGTGATCGGTACTCACAAGCTTCTGGGCAAGGACGTTCAATTCGAACGCTTGGGCCTCCTGGTCATCGATGAAGAGCATCGCTTTGGCGTCTCGCACAAAGAGAAACTCAAGAAGTACCGGGCCAAGGTCCACGTCCTCTCCATGTCCGCGACACCCATCCCACGTACGCTCCATATGGGCTTCATGGGCGTACGTGACTTATCGGTCATCGCGACCGCGCCCCAAGACCGGCTGGCGGTGAAGACCGAGGTGCATAAATTCTCGGAGGACGTGGTCCGCGACGCGATCCTTCAAGAGATCCGACGCGGTGGACAGTGCTTCGTCGTCCACAACCGAGTTTCTTCCATCGACGCCATGGCACGCTTCTTGGAGCGATTGGTGCCCGAGGCCCGTGTGGTCGTCGGCCATGGGCAAATGGATGAAGCTCGTCTGGAGAAGGTCATGGTCGACTTCATGAACCACGAGTACAACGTGCTGCTGTCCACGACGATCGTCGAATCCGGGCTCGACATCCCCAACGCCAACACGATGATCGTGAATCGCGCCGACGCCATGGGCCTGGCTCAGCTGTATCAGCTCAAGGGGCGCGTAGGCCGAGGGCGACGCCGGGGATTCGCGCACTTTCTCATTCCGGCCGGCACGCTTACACCGAAAGCCCGCAAGAGGATCGGGGTCCTGCAGCGCTTCACCGAGCTCGGCGCCGGATTCAAGGTAGCTTCGAGCGACATGGAGATCCGTGGCGCCGGCAACATCCTAGGCAAGCAGCAGTCCGGCACGATCTCGCAAGTGGGCTTCGACATGTACCAGGCACTCCTCAAGGAATCGATCGCGGAGCTACAAGGCGCCGCCAAGAAGTCGCTGAAGGAACCCGAGATTCAGGTCCCGGTGCCGACGCTGATCCCCGATGCCTACGTGCCCGAGCCGGGTGAGCGCCTGGCGTTCTATCAGCGTCTGAATTCCGCCGAGACCGACGAAGAGACCTTCGACCTTCTGCAAGAGATCTCCGACATGTTCGGTAACCCACCAGCCGAGGTTGAAAACCTAGTGCAGCTGATGCTCGTCAAGCAGCGGCTATCGCGGGTTGGCTCGCTCAATCTCGACTATGGACCGCAGACGAAGACCATGCCGGCCCGGCTCGTGCTTCGCTTCGATGCCGATGACCGCGTCGTCGACCCCGACCAGCTCGTGCGGTTCGTCCAGGCCGACGCTGCTCGCCGCAAACTCACGCCCGAAGGTCGCCTGGTTTTGCATCTAGAGCCATTCGAGGAGATCGCCGAAATCCTGGTTCAAGCCAAAGACCTCCTCGACGCGCTTATCCTCACGCGACTCCGGGCGGCAAGCTGATCGCTTCGCCGGGATCGGTCCCAAAACGGCGGTCATGGTAGTCTCCCGCGCCATGAGGCGCGCGGACGGTCATCAGCTGAGCTTCTCGTTCCTGCACACTTCGATGCAGTATCGAGCGCTGCTCGCTTGTATCTTCTTCCTGCTCTCGCTGCAGCCGTGGTTCGAGTCCGAAATCCTACACGTGTTCTTCAACAGCGTACTGCTCGTGATGTGCGCAGTGGCCATCGCCAAGAGCGCGCTAAGCTTCGCGGCGACCTTGCTCCTGGGGCTGGTGGGACTGGTTGCGCCGTGGATTTCCTACGCCACTCCCGAAGACGCCGGTACGACCCTCGCCGCGAGCCTCGCCCTGATGGTCTTCTTTGGTTACGGCGCGGCCAAAATCGCAGTCGACGTTCTCAAGGACACGCGAGTCAACAACGAGACGTTGTCCGGCGCGCTGGATGCGTACCTACTTGCCGGTTTGGCCTGGGCTTTCGCGTATTCTGGTATCCACGCAACGCATCCGAATGCCTTCACCGGCATCGAAACCCCCACGGAGTTTTCCGTTTGGGTCTACTTCAGCTTCGTGACGATGACGACGCTCGGCTACGGCGATATCTCGCCCGCCGTCGAAGTGACGCGATCACTGGCGATCGCCGAAGCCTTGGCCGGTCAGATCTATCTGGTCGTCATCGTCGCCCGTCTGGTTTCGATCTATTCGAACGATCAGGAAGAGCTGAACGAAGGGGACTAGATGCGCTCTTCGGTGATCGTAACTTGCCCGGCGACCGACACCTGAATGATGTTTCGCCGATTGAAGTCTTGATCGATCAGGTTGATGACCACGTTGTTGCTGTTCACGATCGTTGCGTCGTTCCGAAATCGGAACTCGATTCCGGCCGGCGGACTCTCGGTCGCGCCCCCCACGGTCACGGTTTCGATGGTCACGTCGATGCCGGACCCCGTGCTCGTCAGCCCGCCC
>CAYYOT010000025.1:0-56170 GCA_964473255.1 uncultured Myxococcales bacterium
CTCGGGCCATCAGTTCGGCGCTCTCCAGCCGGGGAGGGCGGACGGCCAGGGCGAAGTTCGCCCCACGAACGAGCCACGGCCGGTAGGGAGATCGGTATTGGGTGCGGGTGCGCCGCGGACTCATCAGGACCGTTCCGCGCGCCAGCCATCCAGCTCGACGACGCGGGTCTTTGGAGCGGGGTGCTCGCGGGCTCGGATCCAGCGGAAGCACATCGTCCCTCGGTGATGGCCGGTGGTCTGGATCCAGTTCGGATGACCCGGGTCTTCGTGTGCGACCACGATCGTGACCGAGCCGTCGTCGTCGTAGACCGCCGTGTGCTTGTTCAGGTGGATCCGGAAGTACCGATAGTCGAGGGACTCCATCCAGTGGTTGTTGAGCTGGAAGTTCCAGTTCTGGCACTCCGGGGGACGAGCCTCGATGACCAGCGCCTGGTCGGGGTCGAGCCGCCAGTAGCTGTGATAGTAGGCGATTTCGGGATCTCCACCGGCCTGAGTGGAGGTCTTGGGGTCGAAGCGCGGCAGCTGATTCACGTGCCGCTGGAAGTCGCGGGCCCACTTCGAAAAGAGCAGCGGAGCTCCAGCCACCAGCGTACTGGCCTTGGTCAGGCCGCGGTCGACGGTCAACGCATCGGTCACGCCCGTTCGCTTGAGGTCGCCGCCGATGCGCTCGATGCGCAGCCGGGCGGGCTCTTCCGTCGCCTGGTCGAGAAAGGTCTGGCGCACGATGAGAAGCCCGGACTCCGGCTCCATGGGCAGCCAGTTCCGGTGACCTGGATCCTCCGTCGAAACGATGATCTCCAGCGAGCCATCAGGTTCGACGTAAAGGTCATTCGAATCGAGCGAGCCCGTCGGCGGCAATCCTCGGCCCTCGCCGTATCCGCCCTTCTGCGTGCCGAATCCCAGGAAATGGACCGTTCCTCGGTGACCGAGGATCCGGTAGGTCTCCCGTCCCGATATGGCAGCTTGAAGGTAGTGATTGTCGGGGTTGTCGGCCCCCATCTTGATCGTTTCGTGGACGGTCCGCCGAAGCTCCGGTCGCAGAGGGTCACCGAACTCCAGGAACGCCTCGAGGCCGGCTCGAGTCAGGCGGCTCAGGTACCGGTAGCCCTCCGCCTGGATCAGCGTGTCCTTTGGCGTGCCCATCCCGCTGACGGAAGCGCCAGCGGCCTTGAGCGTATCGCAGAAGTCGGCCCAGGTTTCGCCGGAAATGATCCGCCGTTCCGCATCGTCGTTGGCATTGAAGCCGCGCACGCGGCTCCACCAGAGCGTCAGGCTTCGATAGGCTCCGAGCAGGTTGGTCAGTAGCTTGCGAATGGCGTCCTCCGATCAGGTGGCAGCGATGCCCAGCATCTGTCGAGCCTCGTCCGGGGACGCGACCGCGCGGCCGGACCGTCGCGCGCACTCGGCCAGGGCTTGGATCAGAGGACCGTTGCCCGAAGTGTGGTCTCCGTTCGGTAGATAGAACGTATCCTCCAGCCCCGTTCGCAGCATTCCCCCCAACTCGGCGGCCCGCTGGTGAGTGGTCCAGATTTCCTGCCGTCCGATCAGCGTGCACTGCCAGGGCGCACCTTCGACCGCGTAGCGGAGCAGGAGTTCGAGCAGGTCGGGATCGACCGGCATGCCGGACGCGACGCCCATGACGAAGTTGTAGTGAGCCGAGGCGGTGAGGCCGGCCCGCAGATAGAGCTCGACCGAGCGAACGATACCCACGTCGAAGCACTCGAACTCCGGCAGAGCGCCGACGTCCCGCATGCCCTGCAGCATCTCTTCGATCTTATCGACTTGGTTGTCGAAGAGCATCGGCGGCCAGGCCCAGCTGCCGTCCCGACGAAGCTTGAGGTAGTTGAGGCTGCCGGCGTTGCAGGCTGCGATCTCGGGCCGAACGCCGTGCAGGCAAGCGACCGGCCCCGACACGTCGCGGCCGAGCGTCCCCGTGGTCTGGTTGATGATCACGCCGGGACACGCTCCGCGGATCGCATCACAGCACGCGCGCGCCACTGCCGGGTCCCAGGACGGAAGATGTCCGGCACTCGGCTCCTGGCGGCGGAAGTGGACGTGCATGATGCTGGCCCCGGCCGAAAAGGCATCTCGGGCGGATGCGGCCATTTCCTCGGGCGTGACCGGTACGGGATGCTCTCGGGGATTCGTCAGGACGCCGTTGAGGGCGCACGTCAGGATCGCCTTCGGCACTCCGCCGTAACAATGGGAGCACGGAACTCCGGTCAACCGCGATCTGGAGCCGCGGTCATGGATAACGCAGTGCGCTATGTCGGGATGGAGCCCTCGCGAAAATGGGATGGGCACCGGGGGCGCGGGTACCGAGGAAGGGCGTCGGCGGGTAACCTTCGGGCTTCGAAACGGGTCTAGGGGGCGATGGACGCAGATTCCGACGTTCGAGCGGCACAGGACGGCGATCGCCATGCGTTCGAGCGGATCGTGCGACGTCATCGGCCACTGGCGCTCGCCTACGCGCGGCGGTGGCTGAAAGACGCATACGAGGCCGAGGACGCCGTTCAGGACGCCTTCGTCGAGGCCCACCGGTCACTCGGACAGCTGCGAGCGCCTTCGGCCTTCGCCGCCTGGCTTCGGCGGGCCGTCCGCAAGCACTGCGACCGGCGGTCACGTCGGCGAACGGAGGTTCCCTGGGATCCAGCGACGGTCGACGCAGTCGAGGCTGCGACGGCCAAAGACCCACCGCTCGACGAGCTGCGCCGTCGTATCGAGCATCTCCCGGAAGGACAGCGGATGGTGGTGGCGCTGCACTACCTGGCGGGAAGCAGCCAGCGCGACATCGCCGACTTCCTCGAGCTCCCGCTCAGCACGGTCAAGAAACGCCTTCACGACGCTCGAAAGCGCCTCGCGGCCGTCGAGTTCGACCCGGAGCCCTCCCCGGAGGTCCCGGATCGCATCGCTCTGTTCGCCGCGCTTCGCCGCGGCGACCGGCCGGCCGTACGGCGGCTCCTCGGCGATGAGCCTCGACTTCTGAACGCGCCCGAGACGTGGTCGGACGAGGAAGCGTTCGCCGCCGGTGTGCCGCTGGCTCACCGGCAGACCCCCCTCGTCCTGGCCGCGGCCCGGGGCGACGACGCCATGGTTCGGCTGCTGCTCGAGCGCGGCGCGCAGATCGATGGCCGCTGCGGGTGTACGACCGGCGAGACGGCGCTCCAGGCGGCTGCCCTGCACGGTCGGCTCGACGTGGTCGAGCTGCTCCTGGGGGCCGGCGCCGATCCGCGGACAGCCGCGCCCGTCCTTCGGGAAGCGATACGCCGCGGGCGCCATGACATCGTGGCCCGTCTGGTGCGGGCAGGGGTGGTGATGCCGAGCGTGGACTCGCCGGTGCCGTCGGCCTTGCCGTCAGATCTCGCGGCGACCGGAATCAAGGCTTTGGACCTGCTGGCCCCGCTCGGGTCCACGGCGACCGTGCGGGTGCTGGCGGCGGCCGAGACCGGAGTGATGGTTCTTCTGGCCGAGCTCGCTCGGGTCGTCGGCGCGCGGGGCGGACGAACCGTCTGGACGGCGGGAGGCGCCCCGTCCGGCCTTTGGGGCGACCTGGAAACGTTCGCGGCGGAGACCGGGATCGACGGCCACGTCGTCGTCGCTACGGACGATGCGCTCGAGCGAGCGCGCTCATTGCGCACCGGCCGAGCCCAGGTCGCCCTGGTGCTGTTCGCCTCCGAGGACCGCGCAGCGGTCGACCGGGCTCTTCCGCGTCTGGTTGGTGCGGCCGATTGGGTCTTCGTCGTCGAGCCCTGGACGACGGTGACCCGCGACGGACCGCGGGCTATCGAGCTGACTGCGCCCTACGACGCGATCATCGTGACCGATCCTGGGCGGGCCCAGCAGGGCCGGTTTCCGGCGCTTTCCATCGAGCATACCCGTGCGCGAACGCCCGTTTCGTCGCGCCACGCGCGGCTGCGCACGGAGGTTCGCCGGCTCCGAGGCGACGAACGCGTCGACGCCTATCTCACCCAGCCGTTCGACGTATGGCAGCACCGGACCGGGATGCCCGGCGTTTCGGTACGACCGGAGGACATGCTGGACGACGTCGAGCGTCTCTTGGGGAACCTGACCGCGTTCACGCCCGAGGAGCTTAGGGACGGCGGCCGACTGCCCCGCTGAGCGGGCCCCCTCCGACGCTCGGGGATGCTCACGCCAGCAGCTGGTCGAGGGTCTCCGCCAGTTCGCCCGGGGCGGTGCCCGGCGGGTAGCGGCCGACGACCCGGCCTTCGCCGTCGACGATGAATTTCGTGAAGTTCCAGCCGATGTCGCCGGCGCCCTCGGGCTGGGCCGTCAGCCACTGGTACAGCGGGTGGGCGCCCGGTCCGTTCACCTCCACCTTGGAGAACATCGGGAACGTGACTTCGTAGTTGGTCGAACAGAACTGCGCGATGTCGGCGTCGGTGCCAGGCTCTTGAGCGCCGAACTGGTTGCACGGGAATCCGAGGATCGCCACACCGCGTGGGCCATAGGCTTGCTGCAGCTCCTCGAGCCCGGCGTACTGGGGCGTGTAGCCGCACCGGGAGGCGACGTTGACGATCACCACCGGGTGACCGCGAAACCGGGCGAAGTCCACGGACTCCCCGTCGATGCTGGTGGCTTTGAGCTCATGAAAGCTGGACATGGGAAGAGAGAAGAACCTCCGACTCCGGTTCGGCAAGCTCTCCTCGACCTCGAGACGTCCGCGAAGGTCTTCGCGGGACGGGAGGCCGTCTCACGACCCTGGTCGGCTTTCGGTCGTCTCGCTTGGATCCCGTCGTCGACCACGCGACACTCGGTAGGTGATCGATCTGCACTACTGGCCAACCCCGAACGGCAAGAAGATTAGCATCCTGCTGGAGGAGCTCGAGATGCCCTACCGGGTCGTCCCCTGTGACATCAGCCGCGGCGACCAGTTCCAGGAGGCTTTTCTGCGCATCAGCCCGAACAACCGCATGCCGGCCATCGTGGATCATGCCCCCGCCGATGGCGGTGACCCGCTCGGCGTTTTCGAGTCGGGTGCGATCGCCATCTATCTGGCGGACAAAGCCGGACGATTCATTCCGCAGGACGTGCGCGGTCGGTGTGAGGTGATCCAATGGGTGATGTGGCAGATGGCCAATCAGGGTCCGAAAACCGGCGAGGCCGGGCACTTCGGTCGACTCGGGGATCGCGAAGGGGACCAGAGCTACGCCCTGACGCGATTCACCAACGAGGTACATCGCTTGTTCGGCGTGATGAACAACCGCCTCTACGACCGCGCGTATCTGGCCGGCGACGAGGTCTCCATCGCAGACTTCGTGAGCTTTCCCTGGGCGCATAGCGCGACGCAGCGTCGTATCGACATCGGGGAGTTCGTATACGTCGGGCGCTGGCTTCGGGACCTCGAAGCGCGACCCGCGCTCCAGCGCGGCATGGAGGTCGGCGTCGAAGAGGCGGAGCCGACGGAGCTCACCGAGGAAGACAAGCGCAGGGTCCGCGAGCTGTTGTACAGTCAGCGGGCGCGACCTGCCCCGGAAGGGGGGCTCGTGTAGCCCTCGCGGAATCGATGGAATCACTGCTCACCCGTCTCGGCTTTGGGGCCCCTTGGGACCGAGGGCTCTCTACGTGGGCGACGGCGGGTGAGCGGCCCGCGCGGGTAGCGCAGGTCGAGCGCGGGCAAGTCTTCGTACTCGGGCTCGAAGCGGACGGCCGGTGGGTGCCCGTCCGGCGTCAGCTGCGTTTTTGGGGTGAGGGCGACCTCCCGAAGATCGCGGTCGGAGACTGGGCTCTCGCCTCGACCGGCCCGCACCCGGCGGTCGACGCAGTGCTCCCCCGCAAGAGCTGTCTGGTCCGACGAAAAGTCCAGCGCCGAGCCGAGGCTCAGGTCTTGGCGGCGAACGTCGACGCCGTCTTCATCGTCACGGCGTTCGGGCCGGACTTCAGCCTCCCCCGGCTCGAGCGCTATGTGGTCGCCGTCGCCGAGTCCGGCGCCCGTCCGGTCGTCGTCATCAACAAAGTCGATGCGACGGGGACCCACGGCGAAGCCGAGCTCGAGCGGCTCGGAGACTCGGTCGACGTGTGCTTCGTGAGCGCGGTCCGGGGCGACGGGCTGACCGAGCTGACGGCCCGGGTCGAACCCGGCCGAACCGCCGCCTTCGTCGGCTCCTCCGGGGTCGGGAAGTCCACTCTCGTGAACCGCTTCTTGGGCACCGGCCAGCAGGCGACCCAGCCCGTCCGGACCGGGGACGCGAAGGGTCGCCACACGACGACGGCGCGCCAGCTGTTCGTCACTCCCTCCGGCCGGCTGTTGATCGACAGCCCCGGCGTCCGGGAATTCGGCGTTTGGGATGCCGAGGCGGGGTTGACCGAGGTCTTCGACGACGTGGAGGCTTTGATCGAAGCGTGCCGGTTCTCCGACTGCCGCCACGAAAGCGAACCCGGATGTGCGGTGCGAGCCGCCCTGCAGGACGGCCTACTCTCTCCGGCCCGGCTCGAGAACTACGTCAAGATCCAGCGCGAAGTCGCGCGAGAAGCGCAGCGGGTCGCCCGCCGCGGGCCGGACGCCAAGGAGCGGTGGAAGACCATCCACAAGAACATGAAGGCTCGCCGTTCATTCCAGAAAAAACACGGCCTCAAAGACTGAGACGCTTGACGGCTGGACTTCGGTGATTAGCGCCGGGACGTCGCGCGGCAACCTTCGCGCCCTCGTTTGACGGCGCGAAAGTCGTACCTAATCGATGACTGAAAGAGCGAGGGCTCACGATCCCTCGCCTCGAGAAGGAGGAAGAAATGCTTACCCGCTGGTATCAGACGACACCTCCGTCGCGTGTGGACTGGCCCATTTCCCGGGCTAGCCTGTTCGACGAGGTCTTCGACAATTTCTTTGGTCCGGCGTGGACCGCTTCTGCGGGACCGCGCTTCGAGCACTGGGAGGAAGATGGGGCGATCGTTCTCAGCGCCGACGTCCCGGGGCTCACGAAAGACGACCTCACCGTCTCCGTCGACAAGGGCGTGCTCACCATCGCCGGGGAGCGCAAGCTCGACGTGCCCGAGGGCTTCGAGGCCCGACGCCGTGAGCGGGGTGGACTCCGGTTCAACCGGAGCATCCGCCTGGATTCGCGCTTCGACGTGGCCAATGCCGAGGCCGAAGTACGCGATGGCGTGCTGACGGTTCGGCTGCCCCTTCAGCCGGAGGCTCAGCCCCGGCAGATCCCGATCAAGGTCGGTTGAGGAGGTGTCCCATGACTGAACTGATGCGTCGCGAGGATACTCGCGAACTGGAAACCACGACGAGCACGGCCACGCCGGAGCCCCGAACATGGGCGAGTGCCCCCGTCGACGTCTTCGAAGGCACGGATGAGTTTCTCGTCTTGGCCGACCTCCCCGGCGTGCATGCCGAGGATCTGGGCGTCCAGTACGAGGCAGGCGAGCTACGCCTCGAGGCGCGCCGCGGAACGACCGACTATCGTCGGACCTTCAAGGTCTCGACGAGCATCGACGTCGATCGCATCGCCGCGGAGCTGAGCGACGGCGTCCTGCGGGTTCATCTGCCCAAGGCCGAGACGGCCAAGCCGCGGCAGATCGCGGTTCGCACCGCCTGAGATACCATCCGGCGGGTGTCGTGTGGACACCCGCCGGAAGCGCCCGACCCGGTCGGGGGAATGACTCCACCGGCGGTCTCATGTTTGGGTGCACACATGTTGGCGCGCTGGTCCATCCCGCTCTCTGCCCTCACGATGCTCGCGTGTGAGCCGACGGCAACGAGCGAGTCGAGAAAACGAAGCTCGCCGCCGGCTTCGGCCACCGATCTGCAGCCGGGAGTGTCGGTGCTTCCGACCCAGGCGCCCCGACGCTCGAAAGGCCAGCTGCTCTACGTACCCATCTATTCCCACCTGAGGCCTGGAACCAAGAACGACGTACCCATCCAGTTCGGCGCACACGTGAGCGTTCGCAACACGTCGACCTCCGAGAACATCACCCTTCGCTTCGCCGATTACTATGACGACCACGGAACGCTCGTGGAGAAGTTCATGACGAAACCAGAGAGGATCGAGCCCCTGGGATCGCGAACGTTCACCGTCACCCAAGCCGACGTGAAGGGTGGACCCGGAGCGAACTTCATCGTCGAGTGGGCGGCCGAGCAACCGACCAGTCCACCCATCGTGGAGTCCATAATGCTTTCCACCGCCGGCACCCGCGGATTCGCCTTCGCTCGGCCGTCGTCGGTCCTGCGGGAACTGAAACCGGAGGACTAGCGGTCCCGCGCCAATCGCTCCGCGGTGATGAGCAGGGCATCGGCGTGGAAAGTGAGGCCGACGTGGGTGGACGCGATTTCGACGTGCTCCACGTTTGGGCTACGGCGGTCGATGCACGCCGGCCAGGCGACCACGCCGTCGCCACGACTGTAGATTGCGGTGACCGGCACGTTGAGCGGCACCTGGTAGCGGGCCTCGACTTCTGCGGCCATGGCGTCCAGGTCGAAGCCACGGCGACGGTAGGTCACGTTGGCCTGCGTGTACTTGGGACCACCGATCACCGGTGCGCCAAGTGTTACCACGCGGCGCACGAGATCCGGACGGTCCCGGGCCAGCTCGCGGGCGAGATACCCGCCGAGACTCGTGCCCACCAAGGCCACGGGGCTCCCGACCTCGCGGACGACCGTCTCGGCGCGGGCCTCCAACGCCGGCATCAACGCCTTCACGTGTCCGCGGTTCGTGCCGAGGCCCCAGGGGTACGTGCGGAACCCTCGACGCTGCAGGTACCGTCGAAACACGGCGGTCGCCCCGTCACCCGTTCGCAGTCCGGGCACGAACAGCGCGGGTTGCCCGACGCCTCGGGCTCCATTGCGCAAGGAAGCCATGCGGCGGAGCGACACCGCCGCGTCGCGCAGGACGGCGAGTTCGCGGAGAGCCTCCGCCGGTCGCGGGGTGTAGGGAACGTTTTCCACGGGTGCAGGAGTGCTTCACGCGTTCGACGATGGTCGAGAAAACACGACCCTACGGTTGTGCCGCGATCGAGGACGACGGCATAGAGGTCGCATGCCCACCGCCGGAACCGCCGCGATCCTGGCCGCGTTGGTGGTCGCCCAATCCGGGGGTCCGGCTTCCCGACCCGCCGACCTGGAAAGCGGTCCCAGCCGTTTCCGTGCGGACTATTCGGACGTCGCGCTTGAGCTGGGCTTCTTCACCCGCGGACTGCCGACCGGGGGGGCGTTCACCGTCATCACTCCCGTGGTAAAGACGCGGATCGCTGCAACGCGGATGTTTGCCTTCGAGGCCGAGCTGCCCTTCGCGACGCTGGACGATCTGCCCGGCTCACAAGGGACGTCGGTGGTGGGGAACGTGTCGGTCGCAGGCTTGGTCCGCGCCAAGCCCCTGCGACAGAGTCTGGTCGACCTGGGTTTGGGCTTGTCGTTTCCTACGGCCAAGGTCGACCAAAGAGGCGAGGGCGCCGATCGATTCGCTCAGGACACCGCCCTGGCGATGACCGGGTTCATGCCTCCCTATCGCTATCGTCCCGACCTGTTCACTCCTTTCGTTCCCGTCCGTTTCGAGTCTCGATTCGACAATGGCTCGTACGTCCTCGTCGATGCCCTGCTGTGCATGCTGGTCGACCTGGGCGACGAATCGACGGTCAGCGGGTCTACCGGAGCGTATGTACGAGGCGGTTATCAGCCGGGCGTGTTCGACCTCTTCTTTGGACTGGGGGCGACCGCTTTCTATGGTGAGTTCTTCGAATCACCGGGGGACGTGGAGGGGCAGGTGTTCGTCGAGCCCGGCATCGGGTTCCTGATCGGCCCATCCGACCAGGGACTTCGAGGGTTCCGCGTGGAGAGCCGGCTTCGACTCAACCTTGACCCGCCCGCGGGCGGGGGCGGGTTCGATGGCGGCTTCGAGGAAGGTGTCTACGGTTTCTTCGTCGAGCTCGGATATCGGATCCCCAGCTTCTAGACCGCGTCACCGGGTTTCGGTCAGCGGACACTCCCGCTGCGGCTCGGACCGTAGCCAGTCCGCAGGGCGGACCGGGCCCGAGACCACAGGACCGGGGAAGGCTCCGGTTTCCTTGTGCTCCTCCAGCAGGTCGTCTTTCTCCTTGAAGCGGTCGAACACCCAGGCCGCCCGCCCGGCGTCGTCGGGGGGAAGTTCCTGCACCGGATACCGACGCACGAGCATGTCGACCCGACGGACCCGGCCGGCAAAGCAATCCAGGAGGGTCGGAACGCTGTCCGGGTACGCGATGGTGATGTCATGCACGGCGTCGACGTACCCGTCGAGGCCGGTCATCGTGGCGATGAAGCCCTTGGTGCGCGGCACGAGCGTGTTCCGGGGAACGTACAGGTCGTGCTCTTTGGCGTACTCGACCGCTCGGGCATGCTTCGACGGCGTGAAGCGGGTTCCTTCGAGGAACGAGGTCAAGAAGATGGGAATGCCTTCCTTTTTGAACTTCCCAAAGAGTCGGTCGATCTCCTCGCGATCCTGGGTCCAGTTTCGCTTCAGGAAGATGCAGTCGAGGAAGACCATGCCCCAGCCGGGGCCGGGGACCCACTTGATCACGTCCTTGACGAACCACTTCATGTCGCCCAGCCGAGCCGCTCGCCACCCGTAGGCCAGCAGTGCCATGACGTCAGCCATGGATTGATGGTTGGCGATGAGGACCGCGTTTTCGCTCCTCTCGATCGGGTCGCCGGTGAAGCGCATCTCGATGCCAACTTGCCGCTCCGCCATGACGACCCAAAATCCCCAAATGAACCTCGCAAACCACCGATTCACTTCGCGAAACGCCGACGGTGAGAACGGCCGAATCAGCACGCTCAGCATCTGCAGCGGATTGAGGATCAGAATGAGAAACGCGAAGGACAGGGCCCCCGTCGCCAGATTCAGCCACCGCTTGATCGAGCCTGCCACGCAGCGTTCCTACCATTCCTGGGGACTCCGTGGCGGGTTACCCTTCGAGCGGGGACGGGACTCCGGGTTTCAACTTGACATCCCTGCTGGCGTCGACCAACCTTCCCTTTTGGCGACGCTATTGGCCCGGATAACTCTTTTCTCGTTTCTCCGAAATCAGACAAGGTTCCCGACTGCCGGCGATCACCGAGGCAGCGTTGTTGCTGCGGTTGCCCTCGGGTGCTCGGCTCTGCACCCCGGCAGCTCATGAGCGTGCTTCGGCACGGCGAGGGCCGACGAGACTGGGAATGAAGAACGACCGACTGTATGTAGGGAACATTTCTTGGGACGCTGACGAGAACACGCTGCGTGCGGCATTCAGCCCGTACGGGAACGTGAAGGACGTCAAGATCATCACCGATCGGGAAACCGGTCGCTCTCGAGGCTTCGGCTTCGTGACGATGGGGACCGATGACGAGGCGCAAGCCGCCATCGAAGCGCTCAACGGCACGATGCTGGAAGGTCGCGCCCTGCGCGTGAACGTTGCCGAGGAGCGAAAGCCTCGAGGCGGTGGCGGGAGCTACGGTGGCGGAAATCGCGACCGAGGACCCCGATGGTAAAAGTTAGGAGCACAGGCATTGGCGCGTAAACGAAGTGGTGGAAGAGGAGGTCGTTCGAAGGCGTATCGAACGCCAGGATTTCGAGCGACCTGCAAGGGTTGTGGCAAGGTCCAAAAGGTTCCGGTGAGACCGGACCCATCGGTGGACCTGTATTGCGTCGATTGTCACGCTGACAAGACGGCCTCCTGATTCTCGGGGGGCCGCCTGGGGCCTAGAATCTGAATAGAGAAACGTCGGTCATCTCCGTGCGTTTCTCGCGCTCGACGGGTTTCTTGTACTCGTCGGGCACATCCTCCCATCTGTCGTAGACTCTTCCGCCCACGACGTACTGCCTCTGCAGGTTACCTTGCGTCTGTCGGGACGGCCCGACGTCGTAGGCACGAACCGGCGGCGCCCTGCCGACGGCCTCGCTCGTGGCGATCATTTCGGCGCGGCCGTCTTCGTCCACGTCAGCCATGATCCAGTCGATCTGCAGGATCTCGTTGTAGGAGCCATCGGCCAACATTTCGCGGATCGCGGCGTTGAATCGCTGGATGATCTGAGCTCCGTCGGGGCGGGATCGCTTCACGGCGAAGTGGAGCGACCGCTCGATCAGGGGCTTCGACCCGACGGCGAGCAGCCGTGCGGCGTCGGCAGGCCGTCGCTCGAACGCTCGATGGACGACCAGCTCGTCGGCCAACATGTAGTCGACGGTCCCGGAGAGGAGCGCTCGTAGATTGCCCTCGTTGCTCTTGCCGCGAACGATCGTCGGGCCCGGCCGGGCTTCGAGGTCCTTGCCGTAGGCGTAGCCGTCCACCACGGCCAATCGCTTGCCCGAAAGCTCGCGCAGGCTCGCCGGGGTCACGTCGCTCCCCTTGCGCCCCACCAAGACCAGTCGGTTCTGAAGGTACGCGATCGAAAAGCGAAGAACGCGAGCCCGCTTCACCGACTTCCACACGGCCGCCGTTCCATCGAGGTCGTCGCTTTCGAGCGCCGTCATCAAGGTGCCCGGGGCGCGGATTTCGGAAACGGGTTCGTGACCCGATCGCTTCAGAGCTCGATGGACCAGCTCGATGGCCAGGCGCGGCTTGTCCGAGCCGTCGGTGTAGGGGGGCCACTTTGTCGATACGAGTCGAAGGCGGACGGGCTCTTGCTCCGACTCCTCGGCTTGGCCGAAACCATCGGCGGCGACGGTCGTCACCGCCAGCGACAGAACGAGCATTCCGACACCCCGCACCACTGGACTCCTAGCATGCCTGCGTCGGGCGACCCACGGTAGTTGGGATGGCCCCACGGTCGCGCAAGCCCGCGACGATGGTAGGCTAGAGCCAAGAATGCTCCGGTCGGCCGTCACGACCGCTTTCTGCCTGATGGGGGGAGCGACTCTGCTGGTGTCGGGATGCCAGGTGCGGGACGCCGATATCCCGGCGTCGGCCAGGGATTCCGCGTCTCCGCCGCGCGTCGAGTGGGCGGGCTGCCGAGCCGAACGAATCGGCACATGCTACGCTTTTCGCGACAGACCCATCGTCGTGTGGGTCGACACGACGACGCATGACTCCGTGTCATTCGAGATCGACGGTCGGGCCGTTGCTACCAGCTCGTCGGTGCAGGTGCAGGGAGGCTGGCGTTTTCACGTACCGTCGCAGTCGGGGGGTCTGGTGGTTCGCGTGGATGGAACCGGCGCCTTTCGCCTCGATCTCCGAAGCCTCGAGCATGAGCCACGCTTCGAGAAGGTGGAGGCGCTCCGGGCCGAAGGCAGATCGGCGGAGGCATTGACGCTGCTCCGAAGCCTGGGCTCCGAGCTGTCCACGGACGAACGGGCGGTGGCTCGGAATCTGGAGGCTCGAATCTCCACCGCGACGGTATCGATCGAGCAGAAGCGGGATCTGTTCCTGGCCGCGGCCGAGACGGCCCACGATGCGGGTTTGAGCTCGACCGAATGCGCCTCGTACTCCGCCCTGGTCTACCATCTACTGGTGGCCCACCGGCTCGATGAAGCCTTGGCCATCCTGGCCCGCAGCGAGCGCTGCACCGCGAGCTCTCCCGCCACTCGAGTTCAGCAAGGTTACTTGCAGGCGATGGTTCTTCTCGAGGGCTCGGTCGTCGGTCGCGCCCTGGAGCTGCTGAAGCGGTCACATCGAGGGGCCCAGCGTATCGGCATGGCTTTCATGGTCGACTCGACTCGGCTCGCCGCTTCGCAAGCGACTGCGGAACTCGGTCGCTTCCAGGAAGCGGCCGACGACCTGCTCGAGCAGGCGCGCACCAAGACCGGGTGCGACCGCATCGCCTACATGACCAACTACCTTCACGTCGTCAGCTTGGGACTCGAGGCCGACGACGACGGTCCCATGGCGGGACGGGCGCGGGAACTTCTCAGCGACTCGGAGTCAGCGCTCGGGGAGCGTCAGCGGACGACACCCGATTGTCCCTACGGTCTCCTCACCGAGACCTTTGCGCTGAATCGCGCCAGCCTCTCCCTCCGGCTTGGTCAGGAGGTCGACCTCACGACTCTCGACGAAGCGATGGGCCGCTCCCGCCGCGAGTCTTTTCTGTACCTCGAGTACATGGCCGTCCGGGCGCTCAACGCGTACGTGGGCGGGCGCTTCGAGATGGCCCGGAAGGAGTTTCGCAAGCTGGAGCTCGAGGCCCGGCGGGTCGGACGCACGCCATGGGTGCGGGTTGCACTGATCGGCCAAGCGCGGGTCGCCCGCGAGGAGGGGCGACCCGATGATGCGATTTCCGGCTTCCGTCGAGCGTTCGAAGCAGCGTCGGAGGAGGTCGCCCAGCTTGCCGCTCCCGACTCGGAACAGTCGCTCGCGGGGCGCTTCTACTTCTCCGTGGAGCTCATCGAGCTCCTCTTGTCGGAAGACCGTCCGCGCGAGGCAATGGAGATCGCTCGCAAGGAGCTCCGCCGGGGCCTCTTGAGGACGGCGGTGCGCGACCGCATTCAAAACCTCCAGGCGGATGAAGCGAGCGAGTGGCTGGCTGCGGTCGGTCGCTACCGCCGAGCTCTGCAGCAGCTCGAGGTCGAAGCCGCCGAGCGATGGCAGCGCCCCGTCGCCGAGCTGCCCCGTCTGGACGCGCGCCGGACGGCGCTCGAGGCCGAGCTCGACAAGGTCACCCGCACCCTGATTCCGGGGGCGAGCCGTTCGACGACGAGTGCCTCGCGCGGCCTTGGCGCCAACGAAGCGCGGGTCGTGATCGTTCCTTTGCGCCGCGGTCACTGGCACGTGTTCGGCGAATCGAGGGCGACGTTCATTTCCCAGGGTGTCGCGTCCCTCGAGTCTCCAGCGGAAGGTGCGACGTTGCTCGCCGCAGTGCGCCCGGTCATCGACACCGCCGAGCGTGTCCTGCTCGTCATCCCGTCCTCGCTCTCGACCTTTGCATTCCACGCGATTCCCTTCCAGGACTCTGTTTTCGGCGCCCAGCGACAAGTCGTGTATTCCTTGGACATCGACGGACGGACGCCGGGGGCGGCTCCTCGCTTCGAGCGCGTCGTCTTGGCCGCCGCCACCGAAGGACTCCCCTGGGCGGCCAAGGAAGTCCGCCGTCTGCAGGCAGACTTGGCCGACGCCGGATTGGCGGAGGTCCGTCGAGTCTCGACGATCCGGGAACTCGTTGATCAACGGCTCCACGGTCCGACGACCCACCTTCATTTCTCCGGTCACGGCGTGCGTCGCGACGGTCAGGAGGGTCTCAAGTTTGCCTCGGGACAGGTCTTGACCGCTCGCGATGCGCTCATCTTGGGCTTGGGGCCAGGCACGGCCGTCTTGTCCGCGTGCGACACCATCGACGTGTCGACCGGCGGCCTCTACCGCGGGCTCGATCTTCCTCAGGCGCTGATTGTCAACGGGTCATCCGGGGTCATTGCTGCGCCGGTGGCCGTGGGCGATCAGGATGCCTCGGCGTTCGTGCGCAGCGTCTATCGGAACCTCTTCGAAGATCCATCCCGCTCGATCGCCGAGGCCTATCGCCGCGCGGTCGGCGAGCGATCGCGGCTGGGCGCCCCGATTCCGTTCCGACTCGTGACACCGTAGGGTTCGGCACGCTCACCGCGTTAGATCCGGCGGCGAGGGAGTGTATCGACCCTCACATGGCCGCCATCTTACGCAGAAAATTCTGCACGCTCATGATTTTAACCGCGCCCCTCGGAGCAGGCGCGGGATTGGCTCTTCCTGCGCAGGCGCTCCAGCCGACCGTCAGTTCTGCTGCTCGACCGGTCGACCATTGCTCGACGCGCCGCATGATCACGTATGACGCACAGGGCTGCATCCCCGTGCCTGGCGTTTGGTCGGCGACCCCGGTCTTCCCGGGAGCGGCGGCGTCCGAGCTTCGACGATACTGTCAGCTCGACTACCTGGGGAGCGGCGAGCCGTCGGAGTCGGCCCTGAAGGCGATTCCCACCGACTCGGCGGCGCCGGACTGCCTCGCCGTCGCTCCGTTCTCGTCGTTCGAGTCCGCGTTGAAGCAGTCGTTCGACGTGCAGGTGGATACTCCCGAGCTCTCGGGCTCCTCGCCCGCCGGAACCACGTGGGTGGGCATGGTCGACGCCAGTCCGGCCGGCCCCGCGCCTGCGGCGCCCTACGGCACGGCGCAGCCGGGCCGGATCGATCATGGCTACAACATGGCCCGGCTCGTCGAAGAGGTTGCCTGTCCCGACGGTCCCGGCGGAGCACGCCCCTGCGCCGTCCACGTTCATCACGAGCTGGCCTTGCCTCGGGTCAAGCTCAACGGAACGTGGGTGTACGAGCCTTCGGGCGGGTACTACGGGTATCAGACGGATCTCGCGCGGGCGATCAACGCGACGGTCGACGCCTACCTCGCGGCGCGCACGCCGGCGACCAATCTCGTGGTGAACCTGAGCTTGGGCTGGGTTCCGGCGCCGCGCTTCGGCGGCCGATACGGAGACTCCGCCGCGGCTCACGCCGGGGCGCGCTCGGTCTTGGCCGCCGTTCGTCGGGCGGTCTGCGCCGGGGCCATGGTGTTCGCCGCGTCGGGAAATGAGTCCGGAGGCACTGCCAACACGAAAGGCCCCACGTATCCGGCCGCCTGGCAGGATCAGCCGCGCCCTCGGCACCACGAGTGTGAGGCCCTCGGGGTCGTCGCTCCCCACTATCAGTCGAAGGGCGTCCTTTTGCGCGCGGTCGGGGGCGTCGACGGCAAGGACGGCGAGATCGGCATCGCACGACCCGAGAGTCGTCCACCGCTGGTAGCTCCGGCCTTCATGGCGCTCGCGGATGGGCCCAGAGGCTACACGGCCCCGTCCACGGGTACTTCGGTGGCGAGCGCCGTCGCTTCGGCCGCCACCGCTCTCGCGTGGGCTTTCGCTCCTCGGGCTTCGGCAAACCAGATGGATGACGTGCTCATGAGCACTGCGGTTTCGCTCAACCGAGTCGCCGATGCGCCCTTCTGCACCTCGGTCGGGTGTCCCCAGGTCCGGCGTGTCGCCGCCTGCGACATGGTCCAGGCCGCCTGCAGCGGTCCGTCGGGTGCCGGCACGTGTCCGGCCTCGACGTGTCTGACCCGACCCGCGGGCGCCGATGCATCGCCCGTCGTGAAGTCGACGATGATCCCGCCGTCGCCCGTCACCGGCAGCGGCACCGTGCTGACCAGCCACCCCGCTCCCCCGAGCGTGTGTGCCAGCGCTTCGTTGAGCCGCACCGCCGGACAGAGCGCTCCCGGAGCCTATCCATGCCCGTTTCGACAGAACAGCTCCCGGGCCATGCCGGCGGTCGCACCCCACCACGGAGTGGTGGTCTGCCCCACCTGCATATATGTCGATCCCCAAGGCCCGTTCATCTCCGCCATGATCGAGCTCGAGGGTGATCCGAGCCATCCGCTGATGCATCCCACGTTGGTGGTCCAGGATGAGTTCGGGGGCCGGCATCATTACAATCTCAGTGACATTGGTCCGGCGCATCTCTTCCCGGGCACGCCGTATCACTATCAACACATCGAGATGCCGCCGGTGCCGATTCGGCATGTCTTCCTTACGGGAATCATGCCGTGGGGTGAGTCGGTGAAGTTCGAGCTACTCGCCGTCGATCCCTGAGGGCGACGGGGCAGACGCCTGAACCCGAACTTCCCACTCGACCTCTTCCACTTCGGTGGGGTCGTCGGTGGAACGTACTTCGGCTCGAAGGACGGCCGGACCCTCGTATGTTTCGAAGAGCTCGGTCACATCGACGCGCAGTCGGAACGCGCCCGAGTCGGCGATCTCCACTCGTGGGGTCACCGTGTGTCGTTGGCCGTCGAACACGGCCATCAGGACCACAGTGACTCCGCCCTCGACCTGCCGCACCGGCCGGCCCAAGAGGACCACCGTCGTTCCATGCTCGATGAGCGCCGGCGCGACCGCGGCTGCAGGTTCATCGGATCGAGTGGGGACTACGAAGCCCCTCAGCTCCCCGATGTACTCCGGTAGCTCTTCATCGGTCGGCGCCGGCCGACCGGTGTACAGCACCCATGCAGCAACACTCGCTGCGGCTCCCATACTGATCGCGGTCACCTGGCGTGCGCCCCAGCGAAGAGCCGGCCGGTCTGCGGGACGTGCTGACTGCCGCGCCATCCGCACCATGCGGCGCTTGAAGCTGTCGTCCAACGGACGAAACAGCTCGACCGCGAGCCTGGTATCGGCGTCGTTTTCCGCTGCGAGCTCGAGCGCCGCCAGCTCCTGCTCCGTCAGCCCGCCGACGGCGAGACGCTCCCACATCGGATCACAGCCCGACACGCGAGCGGTCTGGGCGAGTTCGTTCATCAATCCATCCTCCCTCATTTGTTTGCCTTTCCTGAGCCGACTCTCGGCCCATTTGCAGCTAACTCGATTTCTCTCAGGACCTTTCGCGCGCGCTTCTGCACCCGGTTTCGCCAGGCGTAGATGGCGCTTGGTTTCATTCCGTACGTTCGAGCGACTTCATCGATCGGCTGCTCTTCCACATAGACCAGCTGGAACAGCTCTCTTCCGCGGGGCGTGAGCCACGCATGGAGCCGAGCCAAGACCGAACGGGCGAGGTCTTTGCGCGCCATCGCTTCCTCGGGAGTGTGGCCTTCGTCGTCCTTGAACTGCTCGAGCGGAATCGAGTCATCCACCGCTTCGAGCCACGGTCGTCGACGGTTGCTGCGAAGGACGTTGACGATCTCTCTTTGGGCGACGAAGCCGACGAACCCGTGCAGATCGAGACCTCGCTTCGGATTCCACGCCTTCAGCACGCGGGCCTCGTTGGCGAACAGACGAATCACGACCTCCTGCACGATGTCCTCCAGATCGGCCCGGCCGGCGGACCGGTGCGTCCGCCGATGGACGAATAGGTACCGAGCCACCCGTACGTGGATGACCGGCAAGACCAGTTCGGCAAGTTCACCCAAAGCCTCCCCGTTCCCGGCCAAGGCCAGGTTGACGAGACGGATCTGGTCCTCCACTCCGGGAACCGCCGCCGAGCTCGCCGGACCGTCGGCGCTCGGAGATCCGTCGATCTCCGAGCCGCCGGTCGGCGGCTTGCTCGTTTTGTCAAACAGCACTCCCATGTCTCTACAGGAGCGAATGTCGGAATCTAACGCCCTCGTCGGATGAAACTCGGTCGCATCGACACTGGCGCCTTCCTCGACGTGCAAAAAAATGGCATGGCGTGGCCATGAAACTCCCACCTTGGATCTGGCTGTGCTCCACCCTCTTCCTCGCTTCCTGCGCATCCGCGGCCGCGCACGGACCGCAAGATGAGTCGCCGACGACCGGTTTGGCTCGGGTTGCCGAGTCCGGCGTTCTTCGAGTCGGTCTCAGTGGAAACCAACCTCCTTTCAACATGAAAGACCGCGACGGAAACCTGATGGGGATGGAGATCGATCTGGTCAACGCCATGGCCTTGGCCATCGACGTAAAGGTTCAGTTCGTCGAAAAGCCCTTCAAAGAGCTGCTCCCGGCGCTCGAGAAAGGGGAAGTCGACATCGTAATGTCCGGTATGACCATCACGCCCCGTCGAAACATGCGCGTCGCGTTCGTTGGCCCCTATCAGCTGTCCGGGAAGAGCATCCTTACCAAGTCCACCAAGATGTCCACGTTTGCCACGATGGCGGATCTCGATCGTCCCGAGATGAAGCTCGGGGTCCTCGAAGGTTCCACGAGCGAAGGTTTCGTCCGAAGCGTTTTGCCCCAGGCGACGGTCGTCCCCGTCGACAACTACGACGCCGGCGTCGAGGCGATCCTCGGCGATGAGATCACGGCGTTCGTCGCCGACCGACCGATCCTCGTCGTCACGATGCTCAAGAACCCCGATTCCAACCTCCTGATCTCCAACACTCCGCTCACGGTGGAACCGATCGGAATCGCCGTCCCGGCGGGCGATCCCCTCCTGCTGAACTTCCTGCAGAACACCATGGGCGCCATGGAGATGGCGGGTCTGGTCGCCGACATCGAGCAGCGCTGGACCTCGGACGCGAGCTGGGTCGACCGTCTGCCGTAACCCACGAGCCTTACCAAAGCCCATCAACCGTCGACGTGGAGCACGGCCTTGCCATCGAAGCGTCGATTCAGAAGATCCTCACAAGCCTGGGCAACGTCCTTCCAGCTCCCTCGATCGACGACATCGACGGCGAGCCGGCCCGACTCGACGAGGTTCACGAGACGGGCGAGCCATTCGGCGGGGGGCACACGTTCCGATACCGCGTACAGATTCAATCCGCGTACGGTCGCTCGTCCTTTGCCCATGAGGGCGCCGAGGGGGAGCTCGAGGGTCGGCCCGCCGGTCACTCCGTAGGAGACGGCGAGACCGTCGCGGCTGAGAGCTCCGACCGCGTTCTGGAGCAGCACCCCGCCGATGCCATCGACGACGAGGTCGAAGGCCCCCGCGGCAGCGAGTTCGGCGCCGTCGGATGTGACGACGACGTCGTCGGCGCCCAGCTCCTTCGCCCGACCGCTCTGCTCGGGAGCCCGCACTTGCGCCGTGACGGTGGCGCCCGCAAGACGGGCGAGCTGGACGGCGAAGCCGCCCACGCCTCCGGTGACGCCGGTGACGAGCACCCGTCGCCCCAAGAGCACGCCGGCCGCCTCGATGCAGGCGAGGGCCGTGCCCGCGGCGACCGGCAGGGCGGCGGCCTGGACCAGGGAAACGCCAGCGGGCAGGGGGGCGACATCGGTCAGGGGAAGAACCACGCGCTCCGCCCATCCCTCCTGCGACCGGCTGAAGCCGACGACCCGCGCCCCCTCTTCGGGGCCGCCGCGGACGGCCGCTTGAACGACGGTACCCGCGATGTCCCAGCCGATCGGTGTGCCTCGAGGCTTGGAGCGGGCGAAGTTGACTTCGCCCCGATTGAGCGAAAACGCCTGGACGTCCACCAGAAGCTCATCGGGGCCCGGACTTCGGAGCTGCCTCCCGCTGAGGGTGACGATCGACTCGGGATGGGTAACGACGGAACGGACTTCACTGGTCACGAGCAACCTCCTCGGTCATCGGGTGCCGACGGCCACGGGCTTTGTCCCCGCTCTCTCTGAGTGCGGCTGCTTCTTGGTCGGGCCGACGAGAATCGCGGGGAGTAGGGTTAGGTCGGTAACGAGCGCGATGCTCAAGATGATCGCGGTCAGCACGCCGAAGTATACGTTCGGCGTAAAGGTCCCAAAGGCGAAGGTCCCGAAAGCCACGACCAAGATGATTGACGTCGTGATGAGCGAACGACCGGTGTAGGCAACGATGTCTTCGATCGCGGCCCGGGCCGTTCGACCCTCGCGGCGCAATCGGTAATAGTTGGCCAAAACGTGGATGGTGTCGTCGACCGCGATCCCGAGGCAAACGCTGAGCACGAGGACGGTGCCCACGTCCAGCGGCTGGCCGATGAGCCACAGAATCCCGGCTCCGATCACCAGCGGTACGCCATTCGGGATCATGGCCAAAAGCCCCAGAGGAATCGAGCGAAAGAACAGAATCAAGATCAGGCTGATCAGCAGCAAAGCCGCGCTGAGCGACACGATGAAGGAGTTGACGACGTACCCGTTCATGCTCTGCCAAAGTCGATTCTTTCCCGTAGCCCACACTTCGAGCCCCATCTCCTTCCCCTTGGCTTCCATCGTGTCGATCGCAGCCACCGCCTCCTGGGATGTCTTGAGCGTCCAGAGTACCGTTATCCGCATGGCGTCGTTCTTCACGGTCACTCGGTCGTTGAGACTCATCCCTTGAGGGAGGCTCATCTGGTACAGGAAGAGCTCCTGCGCGAGCGTCTCGCGTGCACCTGCGAGCAGATACATCTCGGGGTCATCGGCATGTAGCGATCGGTGGGTTTGCTTGAGGATGTCGATGATCGATAGTGAGCGGGTGACGCCCGGCTGCTGATCGACCCAGGCTTGGTAGGCTTCGACCTTTCTCAGAAACGTCGGATCTTTGACGCCTTCCTCGGTCCCCGCTTCGACGACCAGCTCGACACCCCGTGCACCGCCCACGTTCTCTTCGATGAACTCGTTGGCAACTCGAAGAGGGAAGCCGACCCGAAAATACTTGAAAGGATCGCTGTTCACTTCGTTCTGGAGGGCGAAGGCGCCGCCCGCAACCGTAGCTACGACGAAAACGGCGATGATGGCGGTTCGATACCGAACGAGGCCATCGACGATGGCGCTGGCTCGCTCGCGGGAATGCTCGACCAGGCTCGGCGTCGCCTTCTTGGAGCGGAGGGGGAGAATGAACATCAGCGATCCCATGACGAGATAGGTGAACAGCCAGGCGAACAAGGCACCGGTGCCCGCCAGTGTTCCCAGTCCCGAGATCGGCTTCAGGTCTGCTGTGATGAAGGAATAGAAGCCCACCGCCGTCGTGACCGAGGTCAGCAAGGTGGGGAGAAAATTCTTCAGAAGCGAGTACTCGACCGCGTCTTTGGCCTTCAGGCCTTTCTCGCCGGCTACGCGGTAGGTGACCCAGATGTGCACGGCGTCGGCCACGCCGATCGCGATCAGGATCTGAGGCATCACAGCCGTGACATTGCTGATCTGAATGCCAACATGCCCTCCGAAAGCCATGGTGGCCGCAATGGAGAAGAAGACGACGGTGAGCGCTAGGAATATACCGACCAAGCTTCGAAGCAGGATTCCGAGGAGGATGGTCGTTAGTATGAGCACCAAGGGAACGAGGTAGGCGAAGTCGGTTTGGCTCGCCTCGGCGAAACCCAGACTTACGGCGGGGCCGCCGGAGATGTGAATGACGTGGTCGCCGCGTTCGAACTCCTTTTGCAGCTCGCGAACGGCTCCGATGATGGCAGGAGCGTTGGGTGCGCCGTCGAAAGCAGGCTTCACGACGGCGAAGATCATCGCAGTCGTCGCATCGGTGCTGATGAGATATGACGGTAGAACCTCGTGGGCGAGGGCGATGGGCCTGCGCTGGTCCAAGAGGTCTTGGCTAATCGGCTCTTGGTCGGGGAGGAAGGGCTCGACGATTAGCTCATCGCCTTCAGCATGAACCCAGTTGAACGTGGACAACGAGTCGACGCGCAGAACCTCGGGGACCTGCCACATGCGCTCGCTCAGCTCGACGATCAGGTTGGCCGAGTCCTCGTCGAAAATACCACTCGGGCTATGCACGGCAACGACGACGGCATCGTCGTTGCCAAACTTACGCTCGAAGGCATCGAACGCCACGACTAGGGGGTCGTCGCTCCAGAAGAAGCCGCGGTACGTGAAGTCAGCCTCGATCTTCCCCAGTCCGGAGCCCATCCCGGCCACGATCAGTACACCCAAAAGCAAACAAATCCACGGCCGTGTCCGGATGAATCCGATGAGCGTTCGGCCAAACTCTGGTACCTGAAGGTCATCTTTCACGAGTCATGCCCCTTTGCTGTCCTCTTGCTAGAAGAAGCGGCTGATATTGAGCCCGAGATAATCGCTGTCCGGGGGGACGGCGATGCCTTGCCGCAGTACGGGTAGGGGCGGTCCATAGACGAGCCGCGCCGATGCATTGACGCTCCAGCTACCCAGAAAGCGTGTGCTGATTCGGGAAGTGTGAAATACTTTGCTGGGGTCTTCGAGGTCCACGATGACCGTCATGAACAGCTCGGTGCTCGCGGCATCGCCCAGCTCCAGCCTAAACCCGGCCAGTGCGTCGCGTTGGAATACCTGGAGCTCCTGTCGAACGTCGGCGTCGGGACCGAAGATGCTCTGCGCTTCGGCCAAGACGGTCAAAGTCGACTGCTGACTCAGGAGGATGCCGTACTCGAAACCCAGAGCTACGATCAGATGGTCGCGGTCCTGGACGCCAACGAATTGTTCGGGGTCGCTGGGGTCCGCGAAGAGCCGGTAGCCCGTCTCCAGCTTCAGCAGCGCCCCGCCGGCTACGGCCTGCAGCGTCCCGCCGACCTGGGTTACCGCTCGAAAGAGGATCCGGGTCTCTTCGGTCTCCGGGTCGAAGACGCCTTGAGGCTGAGAGCGGTCCATGTGGTGAACCAGATGCACCCCGAAATCGATGGGCCCGGTAGTCTGCGTGAAGCGAAGAGCACCCTGCGGACCGAAGTCGTCGGTGGTGAAGCTCCCGTCGGCCCGCAGTCGAATCGAGGCGGGGAGCGGCTGTCCTGGCTGGCCAAAGTTGAGACGAGAAGACGGAGAGGGAAAGACCGGCTCGATGTAAACCGGCATGAAGTAGGCGGTGAGGCTGCCTCGCCACGCCTTCAGACTCAGCTGAATCATGGGCTCGCCGAGCTTCTCGTAATTCTCTATGTCGCTGTCGAAGTTGCGGGCGTTGATGATGTCGGCTGGATGAAACGCTTCGGTTGCCGTCCAGTTGAGCAGGTCGAAGCCCAGGCGTAGCTGAAGCTCCCAGAACTTGGCTTCGGCCCACAGCTCTTCGACGATCAGGACGGTGCGTTCGAAGTCTTGACTGTCCAAGCGGCCATACAGGCGCACCTTTTCTTTGAATGGACGATGACGGTGATACAGCTCCATACGACCGAAGAGGCCAAGAGCCTGGTCGACCGTGTCCGGATTGTTGTCATTACCGAAGACTCGACCTTCCAACCGTAGCTCACCTTTCGAAGACCAGCGAGACTTGGCCTGACTCGGGGACGCGCTGCCGAGCGCCATGACGGACACCGCTGCGGCCGTCCAGCGGGCCATGGAGCTCTTCGTCACCATTGTCGAGCTCGGGGACCCGGATCAATCTTCGAGGGCTTCGGATTCGAAGTCGTCGGGGTCGAGGTCGACGCCGAACTTCCTGGTCTTCCAGGTGAGGATCGACTTTTTCTTCGTTTGGACGTTCACCATCTCGATGGTCTCGACTCGCCACCACTTGTCGATCTTCGTGTAGCCGGTGAACGTAGCCGTCTTCAGCAGCTCGTCCTTCCTATCGTAGTAGTCGATTCGGAGCGGGTTCATGTATTCCTGGTCGTTCCAGATGACCTGACGGGTGTATCCGCTGCGAGGGTCCGTAGGATAGCGCTCCATCTTCCAACACGTGCGACCATCGATCTCAGCCTCCTCGAGGAACTTGTACGTGTACTTTTCAACCTCCTGACTCGACATGTCTTCGTAGGCGAACTCGCTCCCCATGAAAGAACCGGACTTGTTTCGTGCGTTGATCCGCTTGATGCGCTTGATGGCCGGCATGAAGAGCCACTGGTCGTCATCGCCCTTCTTGTGGGTGTAGGTGAGCAGTCGCGTCCCTTTGACGTCGGCGGGCCAAAGAAAGGATGCGATCGACTTGTCGCCATCGCGCTGGCCCTCGAGGATCTCCAGCGTCATCTTCCGGTTTACGACGTCGCCGTGGGCGTTGATCAGGTCCATCGTGACGTCGGAGACTTCGGTCTGGAAGCCCTCGTTGGCTTGGTCGATCTCGACCGCGATCTTCAGGCCCTTGTCCTCCGCTGGGCCGGCGAAGGCGAGGGTCGAAGCAAGAAGCGGCAGGGCGGCGGCCGCCGGTATCGTCGTCCAGCGTCGGTTCGGTCTCATGCTGGGTGAGGAACTACTCACTAAACTCGGTGTCAACAAGCTTCGACCAAAGCGATCACCCAGGGGATCTTCGAAGGAAAAAGGCGAGGGCGGCCGGGTTGTAGACCTTGTCGATGTCAGCATCGGTGAGTCCCAGCCCACGAAGGCCGAATCTGACCACGGCCGGCACCATATCATCGTAGGGTAAGCCGAAATCGGCAGCGTCTCGGCCGTCGACCCGCATGGCCGCCAGGCCCACGGCCGTGTGGTAGGCGAGCCACAAGCGAAGTCGGGGGGCGTACGGGCTTCGGGGAAGGTCCCCATCCCGCTCGGCGGCCACCACGCACTGCTCTAGCTGGTCGATCACCCGCTCGGTCTTGTTGGCGACGAAAGTCCGAATGAAATCACCGTCCGAGAGGGCGCTGCGCAGCAGGAGACGCCGGATCGTCTCATGTCTTTGGCCGGCGTCGTCGTCTCCACGCATGACCTTCTCAACCAGCCAGTGCAGCCCAAAGACCAGGGAAGACAGGGACGGCGGGAGGTCGTGGATGTTCTCGTGCCCTTCGCCTTCCTTGTGCGTGCACCGCAGCAGGGCCGCCTGGTAGAGGGCGTCCTTGCCGTCGAAATGCTTGTAGACCAGGGCTTCCGAGACGCCCGCAGCCTCGGCGACCTGCTTCATGGTCGCCCCCTCCACGCCGTGCTCGCTGAAGACCGCGAGGGCCGCATCGACCAGGCGCTCCCGCCGTTCAGCGGCCGTCATGCGTGCTCCTTTCACCGAACGCCAGACGGTAAGGAACTCCTCACAAGTGGTCAATCCATTCAGGTCGTCCGGGCCATTTCACGTCGATTTGACGCTCCGGCGGCAGCGGGGGCTCACGGTGACGGCCCACGTTGACGGTGAGCTGACGCGGAGACGCCAGTCTCACCGCGTGGAAGCTGTTCACGGAACCGCACAAAGGAACACCATGGAGACCGAAGCACGAGGAGTCGAACCGTCGCCCAACGAGGTCGTCATCGAGGCCTGGAACACGGTCTTGTTCGAGAAGTTCTCCCGATTCAAAGAGATCCTCACGCAGGGCCTGTCGATCCACAGCGAGCGATTCCTGGGTGGCCGCCCGTACGGGGAGGGGGCCCGCGTCTTGGACGTGGGCTGCGGCTTCGGCGATACGACCGGGACCATCGCTCAGGCGGTCGGCCCCTCGGGTATGTGCGTCGGCATCGACTGCGCAGAGAGCTTCATTCAGTTTGCACGGCGCGAGGTTCGTCCGGAGAGCGGCCGGGTCGAATTCGCCGTGGTCGATGTCCAGCACGGCGACCTGGGAGGACCGTACGACGCGGCCTTCGCGCGCTTCGGAACGATGTTCTTCAACGCCCCCGTACCGGCGTTCCGCAACATACGGAGCGCCCTCCGACCAGGCGCCGAGCTATCGCAGATCGTATGGCGGCGTCGCGAAGACAACCCGTGGCTTCACGATGCCGAGCGGTGCGTGAGGGAGCTGGTACCCATCGTCGACCACGAGGACACCGACGCCGTGCACTGCGGTCCGGGGCCTTTTTCCTTGGCGGGACCCGACATGGTGAGCGCGATGCTGCTCGGCGCGGGCTTCGTCGAGATCCGCTTCGAGCGATTCGATGCTCCCATATGCATCGGACGCACGCTCGGTGAGGCGGTCAGTTTTGCCCTGGCCCTGGGGCCGGCCGGAGAGATCCTGCGGCTCGCGGGGGACGACGGTGAAGAACGCCGACCCGAAGTCACGGCCGCTTTACAGGAAACGCTGCGCACGCACCTTCGGGATGATGGCTCGGTGTGGGCCCCCTCCAGCGCATGGGTGATTCGGTCGACCAATCCCGGCTAGGCAATGCCGGCTAGAACAGCTTGGCCAGTTCGGCTGGCGCCGAGGCTCGCCTCGGTGAACGCTCAGAACTTCGCGAGGACGTCGCCGTCGAACTTGAAGCCGATGATGATGTACGGCAGGCCTTGGGTCACGTCTTGACCGGTTCGGTAGGGGTGCTGAAGCCACCAATTGAGAATCGCGATGAGGGTCGGATTGTTGAAAGCTCCCGTACCCCGCGGGCTCGTGCGAAAGCGGTAGGCGGCGAACGGTCCGAACCGATTGGTGGCTGCGTCTTCATTGGGAATGAAGTCGTCGATGGTTTCGTTGGGCGCAGCGTCCAGCTGTGCCTGGGTGTAAAAGGCACGAGCCCAGGTCCAGCGCACCCCCGCTGCCAAGCCGAAATCGAAGACCCAGAGCAAGTCGACGTCGTTGTTCACGTACCAGCTGTCGTTCCCGACCAGGAGGTCGAAGAGGGGCTCGTAGTACGTCGTGTCGCCGTCCCGCATGTTGAAGCTCGGACGTCCGGCCCGAAGGATACTGCGGGCGGCGATCGGTCCCAGTTTGATTTGCGCCGTCGCTCCCGTCGAAAGCTGCCAGCCGCCGGTCGCGTAGTTTTGCAGGTCCGAGTCTTCGCTCGCCGACTCTTGCGCTTCGATGCAGCTGTCGCTCCAGCAGGAACGAGCGGATGGAAACGACTGAAAGAAGCCGAACGATCCGAAGTATCCGATGCCCTCGACCATGGCCCACATGCGAAGGATGGAAAGGGGCTGAATCTCCACCATGGGACCTCCGCGACCGAACGCGGGCGAAGCCGCGAAGCCGACTCCGAAACCGATGAAGTTGCGGTCGAAGGCCTCGCTGTCGCTTTCGTAAAGGCGCAGCTGGTACGTGAACTGACCGAAGGTGATCAGCCCCAGCGGATTGATACGAGCCACGGTCGTGTCTTCCAGGAACAGGCGACGTTTCGGCTGCTTGGGGACGGCTTCATCCGCGGCGGTTGCGACCGGAGTCGTCAGGAGCACGGTCAACGCCGAGGTCAAGAGCATGGTCGAAAGGCCATACCCCAGACGGGCCTCCTCGTCGAACGCCTCGACGGCCCGGGCTCGCCTGGGCCTCTGTGGTGATCGCCTGCGCCCGCGCTCAGTCGGCTTTCGAAAACTCCGCCACACGACGCTGGATCTCTTCGTCGGAGAGCTCCTCCAGCTGCTGAGATACGATCCAGAGGTGGCCAAACGGGTCGAGCAGACGGCCTTCGCGCATCCCATAGAACTGGTCGGCAACGGGAATGACGATTTCGGCTCCAGCCTCGATCATGGCGTTTGCCACGGCATCGGCGTCCTCGACCGAGAGGTGCATCATGACCGGTGAGCTATCGAGCGAGGTTGGCGCGTAGTTGCCCCATTCTTTGCTTTCCTCGGTGAGGCTGATCGACGTGCCTCGGATGTCGAGGGCAGCGTGAACGATGAAGCCATCGAGGTTCGGATCGGCGAATCGCGACAGCTCCTTGGCGTCGAGGGCGCGCTTATAGAAGTCGATGGCTTTGGCCGCTCCCTTGACCACCAGTCGCGGCTCGAGAGCTGGTTTTGCTCCATCGGTCATGTGGCTCATGCTCCACGATGCGGTCGACGTCGCGAAAGAGCTGGAAATCCCGGATTTCGAGCACCGGCAGCCGTTTGAGGCTCGACCCACTCGGCGGACGCGTCTAACCGTGGGGTCCTGGGCCATGAGGAATTGGGGACGGTGGGCGAGGCCAGTGGCATGTGCGGGACTGCTTGCTGCGTGCGCGGACGAAGATGCGATCTGGACCGCCGAGGCGTGGGACCTTCGGGCGACGGTCGAGCCCGAGTTCGTGCACATCGAGGCCACGATCGCCGACGTCCATGGAGACTTCATCCACATGAGCATCCGCAAGGATGGCTACGACAACGGCTACACGATCGAGCGTAGCCCTTCCGGTGGTCAGCCCGACCGCGACTGGAGCCGCGTGCATCGTTGGTTCGGCGACTTCTATCCCGACACCTATCTGGAGGGACGCATCGACGACGGAAGCGGCGACGGGCCGACCGAGTTCGAGACGTACGCGTTTCGACTGGACCGCACCGAGACTACCCGGACGAACTGGCCCGACGAGGGCGGCAGCGACTACGAGTACATCACTTCGGTCTATCCCTACGCCGACGGTCAGCCCCTGCACCCTGGTTTTGAACCGGGAGGCTACGAAATCGAGGTGTATGCCTGGTACACCGGCTTCGCCGAGGCCCGCCATCCATCGACCGGCGGGGAGAACGGCGTCCAGTACATCCACTACGAGCGCCGCATCGTCACTACCCGTTTCGAGATCGAATAGAGCACCGAGCCATCGACTCGCGGTCTGGTGGATTCGGGATATCGGAGACTCAGACTCAGACTCGCACTCAGACGCGGGCGGTGGGGCGGTCGGCGGGCGGCATCAGGTCGTCTTCTTCCCCGAGGAAGTAGTTGAAGTCCTCGGCCTCGTCGGCGTGGAGCAGATTGTATGCGTGGGCCGGAGACTGCGCTTCATAGAGCTGATGGCGGATGCTCCGGTCCCCGGCGATGGCTCGGGCGAACGCCGCGAGCACTTCGAGGTGACGGTCGCGGCGACTCTGCGGGGTGGCCAACAGTACGATGCAGTGGACGCGTTCTTCGGTGTCCGACGACCGAATGCCCTCCCGGCTGATTCCCATCACGCCGACGATCTCCGGCCCTTCTGCGAGCTCGCCGTGCGGGATCGACAAGCCCTCTCCCAGGTAGGAAGATGCTTCGGCTTCCTTGGCGCGGACCGAGGCCGTGAAAGCCTTACGGTCTTCGGGAGGGAGGCGATGCGTCGACCACATGAGGCCGATGAGTTCCTCGATGGCGTCGCTCTCATTGGTGCTCGCGAGCTTTGTCGTGATGTTCTCTTCGTGGAGGAAGTCGATGACCCGCGCGCGGTCCTTGCCCACTTCGCCCGAGCGCTGGAGGGCTACGCGGGTAGCGATGGGGCCCACGAGCTCGTTGATCAGCACCGACGTCAAGCCGACTGCGAGCAGAAGTGAACGGACTGGTTCGAAGGCTGGATCCGTCTGGAGCGAGAGCAACAGACCGACCGACAATCCAGCCTGAGGGATCAGCGCCCACCCCAGATACTGTTGAACGGGGAGAGGGGCCTTGGCCAAGACCATGGCCAATCGAGCGCCGAGAACCTTCCCGGCGATCCGAGAAACGACGAGCGCCAAGGTGATCAGTCCCGCGGGGAGCAGATAGCCGAAGTCGAGCTCGGCGCCGGCGAGGGTGAAGAAGACGGCGAGAATGGCTGACTCGAAGTTCTTGAAGACGCGGTCGCCGATCTCCTCTTTGTCGGGCGTGACGTTGGCCAGCACGAGCCCCAGAACGAGACAGGCGAGAATCGAGGACAGACCGAGGCGGCCGGTCACGCTGATCGTCAAGAGGATGGCGATCATCGATGCGGTCGCCAGATGGTCCGATCGAACGATACGTCGCGTGGCGACGATCAAGACCAAGCCGACGATGGCTCCGAGCAGGGCGCTGCTGCCTACGTTCATCAGAGCGACGGAAAACGCATCGAGCAGCGACACGTTTCCCTCCTGAAAAACCGAGCGACCCAATGCGTGGCCCACCTCGAAGAGACAGAGCGTGGCGATGTTGTTCAGCGCTACGGCGGCCATCAAGGTACGGACGAAGACGCCTTTGGCGTGGGCGTCTCGAACGAGGGCGAGCACGGTGGCGGGCGCCGTCTCGACGGCGAGCGCCGCGAGCACCGCTGCGACGACCCAGCCCACGTCGAAGAACACGAAGAGCGTCGAGAAGACGATCGCTGGCGTGACCGTGCTTTCGAACAGCAGCAGCAGGAGCAACCGTCGCCGGGCGACCAGGATCCGCGTCAGGTGGAGATGACTTCCGACGGTGACGGCGATGAGCCCAAGCGCGAAGTGGGTCATCGGTTGAAGCGTCTGAAGCTCCGCGTGGTGAAAGAGTCCCAAGACCGCTGGTCCGAGCAGAATGCCGGCCACGATCTGGCCGGTGACGCTGGGCAGGCCGACGCGCTTCGCGATCTGCCCTGCCGCCACGCCGGCGACGAGGATGAGAGCCAGCGTGAACAAGGGGTCGGCGGACATCGTGTCGTGATTCACCGGATCTCCTCCGGCGGGCAGAACGACGCGCGCGCGCGTGGGAGGGTATCTGTCCGCGTCATCGTCGTCGGGCCGAGCCTGGGCACGGTGCCGGCCCCGCGACGGCTAGATTCCGGAGATACCACGGGGCGACCTCCAGAGATTGCGGCAAAATATGCGGCATCGCGCGGAAAAAACGACACGAAGGGCGAACTCAGTCCAAAAACTCCGCGATCTTCATGGCATCGTAGGGGCATGACCGACGGAGGGGCGCGTCCCATTGCCTCGATCGGGCGGCGTGCGCCGCGGGACTACACGATTCTCTACTTCTCGCCGACGGTGACGCAGCGCTCCGCATTCCTCGACGAGCTCGAGTCGGGCGGCGTCATCGTTCAGTCCGAGACCGATCGCGAGCACTGCTTCGTCCGCGGTGACGAGTCCATCCGTCTCATCGCCGAGCACCGACCGGCATCGGCCGCAGACCGCCTTCGAACGACATATGCGAGCTTGGTCCTGATCGACCTCCGGGCTGCCGGTCGATACTTCGAGTCTGAAGCCGACGCCACACTGCAGCTGCTGCGGCGCCTCGACCACGCCGAGGATGTCGAGGCCCGTTATGGCTTTCACCGGATCATCGTTTTGGTGGATTGCGACGATGCTCGCCAAGACAGCTTGCTGCTAGAGCTGGGCGCACGCGGCGTCCGCAACGTCATGCGCGAGCGTGACCTGGAAGGGATGCAGCCCTTCGCCCCCCGCGTCATCGACGAGGGCTTGAAGCTCGTTCACTCGCGTAAAGTCGGCTCCGTCGCGCTGTGCTGCGCGGGTGGAGGGATCACGGGAATCTACTTCGAGCTCGGTGTGCTCAAGTGTCTCGCCGACTGTCTGCCTCCGGGGTCGCTGTCCGACTTCGATCTGTACTTCGGGATCAGTGCTGGTGCGGTCGTGAACAGTGGTCTTGCCGCCGGCTATGGCGTCGAGGAGCTCATGGCCGCAATCGCCGGTGTCGAAGGCGGCCGCATCCGACCCCTGGACATGAGCGTGCTCCGGGCGCCGCACATCGACCTCACGGGGTCGATACGGCGGGGCCGGGACGCGTTCCGGTCGGGTGCGAAGGCGCTCTTCGACGTACTCCGGGGTCGGCGCGCAATCTCCCTCGAGGACGCCTTTTTCCGATACAGTGACTTGATCGGCCCCCCCTTCCGCTCGGCGGGGTATGAGCAGATCTGGCGAGAGGTCCTCGAAGAGGGAGAAGGCGAAAACGACTTCCGTCGTCTTCGCCGGCCGCTCTTCATAGGCGCTACGGATCAAGACCGACGTGAGCACGTTCTCTTTGGTGCCGACGGGCTCACCCACGTGCCCATCAGCAAGGCGGTGCAAGCCTCCTTGTCGTTCAATCCCGCGTTTTCACCCGTCGAGATCGAAGGTCGTTACTATGAAGATGGCGCGGTAACCCGCACGTCGAACTTTGCCGAAGCGATCGACCGCGGCGCAACGCTCGTCTTCGTGGTCGATCCGTTCCTGCCGTACGTATCGCCGAGACCGGGGTTCGCTCAGCGCCGGGGCCTGCTCTACAACGCCGACCAGAACGTCCGAACCTTGTCCTTCACTCGCTTCGAAACGACACGAAACTGGAGCCTCCGTCGCCACCCCGAAGTCAGCAGCTATACGTTCCTTCCCTCGAACCGGGAACGGAAGCTCCTGTCGGTCAGTCCGATGGATCACCGCCCATTCCTCGCCATTTGGCGAGGAGCCTATCTGTCGACGATCCGTCGGATCCGGCAGCTTCGACATCGGATGGTGGGCGACCTGGCCGCTCACGGACTCCGCTTCGATCCGGACCCTGCGCTGGAAGTCGCCGAACGCCTCGAAGCAACGCCCAAGCCGACCCTCGACGACTTCTTCGTCGATCGACGTGTCGCCGTACCGGCACCGCGGCCCCGAGTCTCCACCATAGAACGCGTGGCGTAGTTCCCGCCCGGCTGCATGGTGCGTGAGCATCAGGGCGGAAGCGGAAGCAGCCGCGCGTTCGCCACCTGCTCTGCCGCTAGGCCTGGTCAGGCCAGCCGGGCGATCACCGCGTCGGCGAAGCCCATGGTAGTGGCCGTTCCGCCGAGGTCGACGGTGCGCGACTGGCCGTCGGCGATCACTCCGCGGATGGCTGCTTCGAGGCGGTCTCCGGCTTCGTGGCGCCCCAGATGACGGAGCATGAGCACGCCGGAGAGGGCTAGGGCGGTCGGGTTGGCAACCCCCTTGCCGACGATGTCGGGAGCGGTACCGTGGATCGCCTCGAAGATGGCGAACTCCTCGCCGTAGTTGCCGGACGGCGCGAGCCCGAGGCCGCCGATCAGTCCTGCGGTGAGGTCGGAGAGGATGTCGCCGAAAAGGTTGGTCGTGACGATGACGTCGAAGCGCTCCGGATAGAGCACCAGCTGCATGGCCATGGCATCGATGATCCGATCCTCGAACTCGATGTCCGGAAAGTTCTGAGCGACCTCCTGGCCCACCTTGAGGAAGAGGCCGGTGGTCAGCTTCAGGATGTTGGCCTTGTGGACGAGCGTGACCTTCTTCCGACCTTCGCGTCGCGCGTACTCGAAGGCGAAACGAATCACGCGCTCCGAGGCCTCGCGAGACACGTACGAGACGGCCTGCGCCGCGTTCTTCTTGATGTCGATGTAGTGCTCCACTCCGGAGTACAGGCCCTGCGTGTTTTCGCGGACGACGACGAGGTCGCACTCCGGATAGCGATTGGGTAGGCCGTCGAATGCGCGGACGGGTCGAACGTTGGCGAAGAGGTCCAGCTCCTGCCGGGCGAGAACGTTCACGCTCTTGAACCCGGTCCCGACCGGCGTCATGAGGGGCGCCTTGAGGGCGACTCGGCTGGAACGAATCGAGTCCAGCGTGCTTTCCGGCAAGGGCGCTCCGTGCGTGGGAATCGCATTGAGACCGGCCGGCTGTTCGTCCCAATCGATCGACACGCCCGTGGCTTCGATCATCCGAACCGTCGCCTCCATGATCTCGGGCCCAATCCCGTCACCGCGGATCAGTGTTACGCGCATGGCCCGGACCCGTATCAAGTCGCATCGCCAGGATCGAGGCCTAAGGCGACATATGTGCAGCTCGATCGTGAACGGCAGGCTGGGCCGTACGAAGCGCGTGGCCAAGCGAGCAACTTGGCCCGCGCTGGCCGGCGGGGACCGTGGTCTTTTCACGGCCGGTCGCTGCGAGCTAAGGCTGGTTCGTGGGGGTGTACGAACGCAGCGTCTGCCCGTGGCTCACCGAGCGGATGCTGTCGAATCGCTGGGTCGACCGCCATCGTAAGGCGCTCCTGGCGCCTCTCCGCGGCCGCGTCTTGGAGCTCGGCTTTGGTACCGGTCTCAATCTACCCTGCTACCCGACGGAGCTCGAGGCGCTGGACGTGGTCGACCCTGCCGTCGGCATGCACAGAAGGGCGCAGGCCCGGGTGGCCGACAGCGCCGTCTCGGTGCGCACGCACGTGCTCAGCGCCGAGACGCTGCCGTTCGATGACGACACCTTTCAAGCGGTGGTCAGCACGTTCACCCTCTGCACGATCCCCGACGTGGAGCGCGCCATCTCCGAGGTGCGTCGCGTTTTAGTCCCCGAAGGCCGCTTCTTCGTCTTCGAGCACGTCGCGTCCGAGTCGGACCGGATTCGCGCGTGGCAGACGCGACTGAACCCCATTCAGAAGCTGCTGGGCTGCGGCTGTCACCTCGACCGTGACGTCACGGCCCTGCTGACCGGCGGGGGCTTCGCCACGAACGACCTCGAGCGAATCATCCAGCCCAAGACACCCGCGCTGGTTCGCGAGCACCTCATCGGATCGGCCGCTGTCGCCTGAGGCATCCGCGCCGTTGGTCAGGCGCTCGCGCCGGCCTGCTGAAAGGAGGGCGGCAGGGGAGCGTTGGGGATGAGTGAGGCGTATTCGTTGACGCCGGCCCCGGCGAGGCAGCGCTCGATGATCTCGCGGCCCAAGGGGTCGAGGTCTGGGTGAAGGTACAGCTCGAGCTGCTCGGCGAAGAAGTCCGTCAGGTGCCTTGCGCCGGCGTCATACGCTTCCTCGCCGACCTCGGGCTGGGTCTCGACCCGCAGATACGCCTCGTCGACCAGCGTGCCCTCTACGTGCAGCGTCTTCAGTGCGTACCCGAGGAGCGGACACCGCGACGGCTGGAGCTGTCGGCTGCGAAATCGCGTCAAGCCGCGACGCGCGAGGTACTCGCGCGCGATCCACTGCGGCATGAAGCCGACCTTAGCGCTTCTTGTTGGTGGGGCGGTCGTCGCCGATCATGAGGCAGTCCGGATCGCGGCGCCGCATGTCGACCAGGGCGGCGACGCGGGAGGCGACCGCGACCGACGGGGCGGCCTCGAGCACGGCTCGGGCTTCCGAGGGGAGGTTCAGCTCGAGCAGTCGTTCGGTGTCGTTCTTGGGGGCTCCTTCATCCATGGCGCGGATGTGTTCTCCTGCGCGTTCGTCCGCCCGTCCAGCACTTCGGCGCCTTTTCCGCGTTCCGACCTCGGCGATCGGCGCGCTCCGAGGCCGAGAGCGATCAATCCCGTTGTCTGTTGGGGGTCTGCGAACTAGGTCGGACGGATGATTCGATTCGGCACACCGGGGACCGACATGGAAGTTCGGATGCTGCTGCTGGGGTCCGGGGAGCTCGGTAAGGAGGTCGCGCTCGAAGCGCAGAGACTGGGCGTCACCGTGATCGCCTGTGACCGGTACGCGGGAGCCCCGGCCATGCAGGTCGCCCATCGCAGCCACGCGTTCTCGATGACGGATGGGGCGGCGATCCGGTCGGTCATCGAGGCGGAAAAGCCGCACTTCATCGTGCCCGAGATCGAAGCCATCGCCACTCCGACGCTCATCGAGTTGGAGCAGGAGGGGTACAACGTGATCCCCACGGCGCGGGCCGCTCGGCTCACGATGGACCGTGAGGGCATCCGCCGGCTCGCCGCCGAGACCCTTGGCCTCCGCACGTCGCCCCATCGTTTCGCCGCCACCTTCGAAGAGTACCGGGCGGCGGTCGACGCGATCGGCCTGCCGTGCGTCGTGAAGCCGATCATGAGCTCCTCGGGCAAGGGTCAGAGCACGGTGCGGTCACCGGATGATGTCGACGCCGCCTGGACTACCGCCCAGGCGGGTGGACGCGCCGGGCAGGGCAAGGTCATCGTCGAAGGCTTCGTCGACTTCGACTATGAGATCACGCTGCTCACCGTTCGGCACGCCGAGGGCACCGACTTCTGCGAGCCGATCGGGCACCGCCAGGTCGGCGGTGACTATCACGAGTCCTGGCAGCCGCAGGCCATGAGCGCCCCGGCCCGGAGTGAAGCCGAACGCATCGCCCGGGCGATCACGGACGATCTCGGCGGTCGAGGCGTGTTTGGGGTCGAGATGTTCGTGAAAGGGGATGAGGTTTGGTTCAGCGAAGTCTCACCCCGCCCCCATGACACGGGCATGGTCACCATGATCTCTCAAGACCTCTCCGAGTTCGCGCTCCACGTTCGGGCGATCCTCGGATTGCCAATCCCCGCCATTCACGACTTCGGCCCGTCGGCGTCGTACGTGATCATCGGTGAGGGCGAATCGGACGCGCCGTCGTTCGAGGTCTCTGCCGACGCGCTTCGCGAACCTGACACCCAGCTGCGGCTCTTCGGTAAGCCCGAAGTCAAAGGCCACCGCCGCATGGGCGTAGGCCTCGCCCGCGCCGACACGGTCGAGACGGCCCGGGCCAAAGCCAAGCGCGTCGCCATGGGCGTCGCCGTGAAGCTCTGAGCGTCTTCGAGTGGCCGGTCGATGATGGCCGCGTCGCCCGTAAGCTTCGTCAGCGGACGACGTAGAAGAGGATGGAGACGAAGTGGCAGCCGACGGCCGCGAGGACGAAGAAGTGCCAGTTCTCGTAGTTGCGGCCAACCCGAGAGGCTAGCGGGCTCCCGGCCTCCGCAGCAACGCGTTGACGCCTCGGATCGTCCCGTAGGTTCCCCGCAGCACCGCGAAGTGGCCGCTCCGCACCCACCGCGTCGGGGTAGCGAGCACGGGAATCTTCTCCAGAACGTCGTAGGGTCGGGAGGCGATGGTTTCGTGCACCTCCTGAATGGCCGAGGAGCCTTCGTGGACCGCTTCCCCGAGCAGATCGAGAACGCCTTCCAGGCGCTTCTTTTCTTCGATACGCACCTGGGGCGGCAGGGGTTCGGTAGGGTCGGGAGCGCCCGCGCGACCGGCGATCCACTCGTAGACCTCCCGGTGGTGTGCCAAGTCCATGTGATGAACGCCCTCGAAGAGACCCAGTTTAGCATCGAGATGTCGCCCGGTCGCTGCTTCAACCGGCACGAGCCCATCGCCCAGCACGGCGGCCAGGACCGGTTGGGGTAGCGTGCCGGCGACGACATAGTGCTCGATACGCTCCGCGAGCGGAATGGTCTCGCCGGTTTCGACGATGTGACCCTGTCCGAGGTTCTTGATCGCGGCGCTCCGCTGATCGCCGAGGTTTCCGAGCATCTTGGTCACGGGCTCGGCGATGCTCTGGAGGACCGAGGTCGTGACTTTGCCCGCCCGCTCGAGCGGTGAGCCGTCGTGGGGTGTTCCGACGTAGAAGGCCCGTCGCACCAGGCTGGCCCATCCGTCGCCGCCGCTTTGATGGAGGGCGCTTCGAATGACGAGGCCTCCAAGGCTGTGTCCGATCAGGGTGATGGCTTCGATCGGTACGGGGGAGTCATCCACCACCGACTGCATGAGGTCGGCGAGCTTGCGGCCGTTGCTCCAGACGGGAAGCCCCGTGTTGTAGCGTACGTAGAGCGGATTCAGGCCGTACTCGCGCTCGAGTAAGCGTCCGTAGTCGAGCTCCGGATGCTCGGGAAACTGCCAACAGCTCTCGGTGCACGCCATGCCGTGGACCAGAACGCAGAGCTTGCCCGTGCCTGCGGGTAGCGTCTCGAGCCGATGACCCCGATCGTACAGCGCCATCTCGATGCCCAGAACGTTCTCGTTGGCGTCGAGACGATCGCCCACCACCGCGTTGAGGGCCGCTTCTCCGGTGTCTTTCCAAGTCGTCACGGTCATACCTCCGCCTCCTCCGAGGCATCATTGTTACGTAGTCGTAACTTACGGTTGCGTAACCTACGCTTCCGTAGGAAGCTTGTCAATGTGGTAGGCAAGAAAAGGCTCAGCGCCGCCGAGCGGCGGGCTCAGTTGATCGAGGTCGGCCGGAGCGTGTTCGCCGAGCGCGGGTACGAGGGAGCCACGGTGGAGGTGATCGCCGACCGCGCCGGGGTCTCGAAGCCGATTCTCTACGAGCACTTTGGAGGCAAGGAAGGCCTGTACGCGGTCATCGTCGATCGCGAGATCGAGCACGTCGTGTCCGTTATCTCCACGGCGATCTCCATCGGTACGCCTCGAGAACGGGTCGAAGCCGCGGCCTTGGGATTCTTGAAGTACGTGGAGCAGCACCCCGAGGGGTTCGCGGTGCTGGCTCACGACGCCCCTACGGCGCGACCGGGCTCCACGATGTCCAGCTTGTTGAACGACGTGGCCGAGCGGGTGGGCAAAGTGTTCGCCGACGCCTTCAAGGAGGCCGGATTCAGTCCCAAGGTCGCGCCCATCTATGCCCATGCCCTGGTCGGCATGGTGACGTTCGTCGGTCAGTGGTGGACGGATGTTCGCAGGCCGCCCGTCGAAAAGGTGGCCAGCCACATCTCGGCCCTCGCCTGGATGGGCCTCCGCCACCTCCCCACCAGACCCGAACCCATCCCCCGCAGGCCTTGAATCGAGGGGCCCACGACACACGGCGGCGATGCGCGCCCTGACCGACCGGGTTCTAGCGTTCGACGAGGGCGCCGTCTTCGAGCTCCACGATCCGGTCGGCGAGCTCGAGGATTCGCGGGTCGTGGGTCACCATCACGGTCGTGGTGCCCCGGGCTCGGCCGAGGTCGCGGAGAAGCTGCACGACCCGCCGGCCGCTGATCTTGTCCAGCGCTGCCGTCGGCTCGTCGGCGAAGACGAGCTCGGGGTTTGCGACCAGCGCGCGAGCGACGGCGACCCGCTGCTTCTGACCGCCCGACAGCTTTCCGGGCAGATAGTCCACGCGGTCTTCGAGTCCCACCAAGCCGAGTACGTGCTCGGCGGCGTAGCTCTGTCTCGCGTCGTCGCCGCGCCCGTGCACCTGCAGGGCCATCAGGACGTTCTGCCGAGCGGTGAGGCTGTCGTGCAGATTGTGGGCCTGAAAGATGAAGCCCAGACGCCGACGCAAGTTCTCGAGCTCACGCTTGTCGGCGCCCGCAAGCTCCGTGCCGAGCACCTTTGCGCTCCCCGTCTGCACCTGCCGCAGGCAGCCCATCAGGGTCAGTAACGTGGTCTTCCCCGAGCCCGATGGACCCATGAGCACGACTAAGGAGCCGCGGGTGACCGTCAGGTCGATGTCGAAGAGCACCTGCTTGCGCGCCTCGCCCTCGCCAAAGACGTGATCGAGACCGCGAATGACGACCGGATCCATCAGAACAAATCCGCCGGGTCGGCCTCGTTCAGACGGCGAATCGCGAGCAAGCCCGACACACTGCAGGCGATGAGCGTTCCGACGAACACCATGACGGCGCGCTCCGTCGTCATGAAGAGCGGGACGTTCGCGCTGCGGACGAGCGCGTCGTAGAAAAGCTGGGCGAGCAGGATTCCGGGTACGAAGCCGAGCGCCCCGAGTATCAGAGCCTGTTCGACGATGATGCCCACGAAGAAGCGGTGCCGATAGCCCATCGCCTTGAAGGTCGCGTACTCCTTGAGATGATCGGCAACGTCGGTCGCCAGCACCTGATAGGCGATGACGATGCCGACGATGATGCCGATCAGCACGCCAAAGCCGAAGATGATACCGGTCGGTCGGTCCTGAAGCTGCACTTTGGCGGCGAGGGTCATCGCCGCTTCGATCGGCAGGACCTTGGCGTTGGCGGTTCCGAGCAGCGCCTGCACGCCGGCCGCGACTTCGTTGGAGTCGGCGCCCGGGGCGACGCGCAGGAGCAGGTGGCTCGGGGCAGCCGACGACCGGCTCGGGAGCAGCTGGAAGAACGTTTGCTCGCTGACCAGCAGGCCGCCGTCTCCGCTGAAGCCTCCACCCAAGTCGAAGTTGCCTACGGACCGCAGTCGCCGCCCTTGGATCTCGAACGGCACCGGCGAAGCGGGGCTGGCCTTCTCGAAGGGCGTCATGTCGAGGAAGCGGGTCTCACGGTCGGTGAGCGCCGAGTCGAGCATGGAGAGGGACTCGAACCTCCCCGAGAGGTCCTCCCGGAAGACGTCGCGGTGGTGGGGCGCGACCCCATAGAGCGCGAGGACCGAGGTGTCGCCGCTTTCGTCGAGCCAGGTCACGCGTCCGACGTAGAGGGGGGCGCCGTCGGTCACCCAGGGGTGGGACAGCGCCTGGTAAAGCCGCGCGCGCGGCAGGTTGGAGCCCTCGTCGAGACCGTCGGAGTCGATCGCCGAAACCAACAGGAGGTCGCCATCGAACAGGCGGTACGGACGCACCACAGCCTCCTCGAGGGAGCCGGAGAGACCGAGTTGGACCAAGACGAGGACGTCGGCGAAAGCCACGCCGGCGATCGCGGCAAGCATTCGACTGGGGTTGTGCCGCAGCTGCAGCCACCCGATCGGCAGCCGACCGAGCAGACGCGTCAGCACCGAAGTCACCGTGCGTCCCCGAGCTCGATATGGGCGATGACCTCGAGGCCGACGAATCGGGCGGCCGTTGCGGTGGACGCCTGGTCGATGTCCACCCAGGCTTTGACGACGCGAGCGTCGGTGTTGGCGGCGGGATCGCTGGTGGTTAGGGACTGCCGACCGACTTCCAGGCCCATGCGGCGGATGGAGCCCTTCAGCGGGGCCTCGAGCACGGGTGACTCGAGACGCACCGCCCGTCCGACGGAAAGCCGGGGCACGGCTTCCTGGTAGACCTCGATTTCGGCCTCCATCCGGGACAGGTCGGCCAGAGTGAGGAGCGTTCCGCTCGGTGCGCGCTCGCCGGGACGAACGTGGACGGAAAGGACCGTCCCCGACGATGGGGCGTAGACGGTGGCGGTGCGAAGCTCGGCTTCGGCGCGGGCGAGCTCGGCTCGGGCTGCCTCCACGTTCTGCTCCGCGAGCAGGATATCGCTGACCCCCAGACGACCGGCCGACGCTTCCGCTCGTCGGACCTCGGCTTCGGCTTGGTCGGCCGCGGACTGGGCGAGCTCGAGCTCGGAGGCAGAGATCGCGTTGTTCTCGTAGAGCTTCTTCTGTCGCGTCAGGTCTCGCTTGGCCTGGGCGGCCGCGGCACGCGCGACATCGACGGCGGCCTGGCCTTCCTTTTGCCCGACGCTCACATCACGCCGCGCCTGCGCCAGGGCGGCCTCCGACACCAGCACGGCACTTTCGGCCGCGTCGCGCGCCGCCAGCAACTGCGGGTAGGTATCGAGCACCAGGAGCGGCGCATCGAACTCGACGCTGTCGCCCTCCTGCACCCGCAGGTCGAGGACGCGGGGGGTGGAGGCCGAGGTCGGCCCTGCGACTTCGATCACGGTGCCCACGGGCTGCAGGCGCCCCAAGGCCACGACGCTCTTCGCGAGGTCCGGCCGCCCCGTGGGAGCAGGAGCGGGTACCGCGATGGGGTCGCGCACCGCGCCCCCGCCCGGCTCGAGGCCCGACACCCTGAAGAATGCCCGCACGACCGGCCCTTGAACGTACATTCCGAGGATCGCGCCGATCACGAGCAGCGCCCCGGCGGCGCCGATCAGCACCGCCGTGGGCAGCGGCCGCCCCCGCCTCGGCGACGCCGAGTTGGTTCCGGGCTCGGCCAAGGGGAGATTCTCGTCCGGCTGTTCCATCGTCACGTCGAACTACAGGCAGTGCTGCTTAGAGCAAACAAGCGGAGAACACCGAGCGTCGATAACGGGCGGATTCAGTACATCGGTCCGACCAAACGCTGAATCAGACTTCTCCAGCCGAGCCTCGTCTCGTTGCGTCGGGGTCACGGTTCGGTAACTCCAGATCACGCTCCGGATTCTGTCGGCCCAGGCGATCCGAACGCGGTCGCTCGACTTGCGCGAAGGGGCTCAGTCGAAACCACTTGGGAAAGCTGCGAACCAAGTTACGGCGCCCGGTCAACTCGACCCGGTCGTCTCGGATGGCGCGGGTGAGCGCGGTCAGACCCAGCCAAACTTCGGTCAGGCCGCGAATGCTGGACCGAACCCAAAGGTCCACCTCATGGCCGGGATCCTTCATGCACAGGTCGACCTCACCACGCTCGAAAATGAGCCACCAGGAACGATGCTTCGAGGCGACCTCCGAGAACTCGAAGGCCACGACCGTCCGACGGTCCTCGGGAAGGACTCGGGGGTCGGCCCAGCGACGGACGTCCCACATGAGCAGGGAAGGATCCAGGTCGTCGGGCTGGACCTCGTGCTGCACCCAGCGATGGCCCCAGGCTCCGAGGCCTTCGATGATCGGCCGCAGCTCCTCTCCGGCCTCGGTGAGAAGGTACTGTGATGGGACTCCTTTTCCACCGGCGGTCCGGCGGATCACCCCCGAGTCTTCCAGCTCGGCGAGCCTTCGAGACAACAGTGATGGTGACATGAGCGGCACGCCTCTCCGCAGCTCGTTGAATCGGCGGCTACCCGAGAGGAGCTCCCGAAGCACGAGGGGGGTCCACCGCTCGGCCACGACCTCGGCCGCCTTGGCGACCGGACAGAACTGACCGTAACCTTTCCTGCGAGCGCTCATCTTTCGATGCTACCCGGCTCGGTCGGGCGCAGCCAGTACACTTCTTGTACTAGTCGCCGTCGAGCCTTTCGCGAGACGGTGTGGTCATGCAGCGCAAGGACTCGAGCTCGAATGTCGCGACGACCAATGACGCCCTGAGGGAGCTGATCGAGGAGATCGGTCCCGAGCTGGAGGCCGGCGCTGCCGAATGCGATCGCGAAAACCGCTTCGTCGCGGCGAGCTACGAAGTTCTCAAGGCGAACGGCGTCTTCTCCGCCCTCGTACCCGAGGAGCTCGGAGGCGGCGGTATCGGACACGGTGAGATGTGCGCTCGTCTTCGCCAGCTGGCCCGCCACTGCGGCTCCACCGCGCTGTCTCTGTCGATGCATCAACACCTCGTGGCCACGTCGGTCTGGAAATACCGAAGGGGGCAACCGGGACGCGCCGTCCTCGATCAGGTCGCGCGGTCCCAGCTGGTGCTCGTCAGCACCGGCGCCCGGGATTGGCTTCGATCCAACGGCCAAACGGTTGCCGTCGATGGAGGCTATCGGGTGTCGGCCCAGAAGGCATTCGCCAGCGGATCTCCGGCGGGCGACCTTCTGATTACCAGTGCTCCCTTCGAAGACCCCGAACAGGGATGGCAAGTGTTGCATTTCTCGGTCCCCCTCGATGCCCCTGGGGTACGCATCGAGCCGACCTGGGATGCCCACGGGATGCGAGGGACCGGTTCCGAGACCGTCGTGCTCGACGAGGCGTTCGTGCCCGAGGCCGCCGTGGTTCTGCGTCGCCCGCGAGATGCGTACCATCCCGCCTGGAACGTGGTTCTCACGGCGGCTTTGCCCTTGATCGTATCGGCCTATGTCGGCGTCGCTGAGAAGGCAGCCCAGATCGCGACCGAACGAGCGAAGCGAACCGCGACCGACCCGCTTACGGCCGTCTTGATCGGTGAGATGGAGAACGAGCTGACGACGGCGCAAGTCATCTGGCGGGACATGGTCGCGCTCGCTCGCGACCTCGACTTCGAGCCGACCATCGAGAACGCCGATGCCGAGCTGAAGAGGAAGACACTCGCTACCCAGGCTGCCGTTCGGACGGTGGAAAAGGCCATGGAGGTCGCTGGGGGGCCGGGCTTCTTTCGGTCGATGGGTCTCGAGAGGCTGCTGCGGGACGTTCGCGGGGCCCACTACCACCCGCTTCCCGAGAAACGGCAGCTGATGTTCTCGGGTCGCGTGGCCCTGGGCCTCGAACCGATCGACGACGTCGCTCCGGTCTAGTCGCGCCGGCACGCGGAGCGACTTTGGCGTTGGCCTCCCGCGACGTCGCGGTGGTGGAGCTTCGGCTGAGGATCAGCTCTCGGGAGCCTCCGGCCAGCCAGGACGTGAACCGCATGCGATCGACCTCGACGTAGCCGGGCAGGGGTCGATGAAACCCGATCGTGAACTCGTCGTCCAAGACCCAAGGCCCTTTCCCCAACGCCCCGGCTGCGTGCCAGTCTCTCGAGCCGGTCAGCTCCATGTACCGGTCGGCGTTGAACCATCCGTTCCAGGCGTCGGGCCCGCGCGCGGTTTCCGGCGTGGCACCGTGCTCATCTTGGAGTCGGTCCATCGCCAGCCAGGAAGCCCGGTTCCAGCTCACGTAGTCCTGTAGACCCAAGATGGAGAAGGCCGCTAACCCGGCCGTCAGCCCGCCAGCGACATATCTTTCCTTGGGGGACAGGCGCTCGAGCCAGCAGCTCACCAGGAGTACGAGGGGAACCAGGGCCGGTAAGAAGTAACGGTCGACCGGGATCTTGCGAAACGGGCTGTAGGTGATCAGGAGCGCACCGACGATCCACGCACCCAGGAACATGCGCTGTCCGAAGCTGAAATCGCCTCCCGCATCGCGCTCCGGTGCTCGAAACGCGGTTCGGATTTCCTGCAGTCCCGCGGCGAGCGTGGCGACGGCAACGGCTACGGCTACGAGGGTCGGGACCCACCAGGCCTCTCCGATCGAGAATGGAGTCGTCGGTCCGACCCCGGGCACCTGACTGTTCCCCACGGCGAAATCTTCGAGAACCGCGGGAACCGGTAGACGATGCGGATATAACAAGAGCCAATCGCTCGCTTCGCCGGTCAGGGCGAGCTTCGCGTGGTACAGACCCAGCGGCGCCAAAAACGCAGCCACGAAACCGGCGGCGAGCCCCCCCAGTGCCACGCGTCCCGGCATCTTCATCGGCGACCATACGCGGCTCACCAAGACGACCCCGAGCGGCAAGATCCAAAGCCCCAAGAGGGTGGTGAACACGGGGACGTGTCGAGCCCCCTCGAGGACGACCATCTGGTACGGCTTCCATTCGTTGCTCCAGAGGGGCGTATCGGCACTGGTCAGTGCGCGAACCCAGGCGTAGGTCAGGTAACCGAGAATGGAGAAGGCGAGCAGCGTCGCCGTACCCAGAACCGAAATGGGCCAGCGGCGGCGCCGCAGCGCATCGGCCGCCGCTCCACAGATAAAGGCCAACAGGACGACGATCGCGAACTGTCGAACCAGGCACGCCGCGACCGCCGACACCGTTCCAGCGGCGATCCAAGGCGCCGACCAGGCACGTCGGATCGACTCCAGGAAGCACCACCCGGCCAGCGCGGACAACGCCAACATGAAGATGTCGGTCATGAACGTGTAGGCGAGAACGACCTGAATCGGATTCACCGCGACGAGCAGGGTGGCGACGGCCGCCAGCCCGGTCGGAAGGGCGCAGGCCCGAGCCGCCGCCGCCGTCGCGAGGGCATACACGATCCAGGCGCTGACCGTGGCCAGACGCATGGTCGTGAAGCTGAATCCGAAGACCTTTGCGAAGAGCGCCCCCCAATAGGTCTGAACGATGAGCGACGAGGATGTGTATGGGTGAGGAACGTAGGTTCCTGCCGCCAGCGTCCATTGGACCGACTTCGTATAGATCCAGTCGTCATCAGTGGCAAACTCCGCCACGGGCGACACCAACAGCAGCGCCAAGACGATGAAGAGAAGTGATGGTGCCGCGACAATCCAGAACGCGAAGCGCTTCGGCATTGCGGGTGAGATTGGACCAAGTCGCCTAGCGAATCAAACGAGCGGGGAGGGTGGCGCGCGGTGCCCGCCGTTGCCTCGCCGTGCTTCTCCAGCCCAGACTGACGAGCATGGAGGCGACGTTCGTTCACCAAGCCGCACTTCGAAGACGCGCCGGCCAGACCCGCTGCCTCAGGGTGGGTCTTTCGACGCTCGCAGTCTTGGGTCTCGCAGCGGCGTCCTGCACGGGAGGCTCCAACCCCTGCCTCGAGGGGCCGAGGCCGGGGCAAGAACCTGGCCGGGCCGGATTTGCGCTCCTCTTCTGCGGAACGCAGGGCGGTGGCGTCGACCGAGTGAAGGTCGCGATCGACGACCCCAGCGGTCGCCGAGGTGGTCCCCCCCTCGACGTTGGCCGAGACTTCACGATCGAGTGGTGGATGAAGGCGACCCTCCGCCAAAATCCGACCCCGGGAGTGTCCGGTGGACCGAACGTGAACTGGATCCACGGCAACATCTTGTTCGATCGGGACCGCTACGATCTAGGGCGGAAGTTCGGAGTCTCCATCTCTGGCGGGCGCGTCCTGTTCGGCGTGACGGGGGAGGTCGGGGACGACCGAACCATCAACGGGAGAAGCATCGTGGCCGACGGGCGATGGCATCACGTCGCCGTCCAGCGCCGGGTGACCGATGGACGGTTGACGATCTACGTCGACGGTCGGCTCGAAGGCGAAGCGCTCGGCCCGAAGGGCGATGTGAGCTATCCCGATGACGGAATCCCTTTGAACCGCTGCGGCGGGCCTTGCGTGAAGAGTGATCCGTACTTCGTGATCGGTGCGGAAAAGCACGACTCAGGGGGTGGATGGCCCGGCTACGGCGGCTTTCTCGATGAGGTTCGCGTCTCTTCGACCGTGCGTTACGCGGCGAACTTTCGTAGGCCCACGACGCGCTTCGAGCCCGATGCTCACACCGTAGCTCTCTGGCACTTCGACGAAGGCCAGGGCACGACCCTCGTCGACAGTTCGACGAACGCCACCCATGGCGAGCTTCAGATCGGCGGCGAGCGCCGGACTCCGCGCTGGATGACCTCGGATGCCCCCATCGACTGACCGGTCACGCGGACGTGCGTAACCCGTCTGTGGAAACGGGTTCACCGTTGCCGGACAGGATCTTCGCCTCCCGAAAGAGGTCATCGACGTAGCCACGGTCAGCCTTCAGTCTTTGCGCGGCCACGGCGCGGCGGGCATCCTTCTCCCGCGACTCGGCGCCCGAAGCCGAGCCGCCGCTCTTTTGGGCCTGAAGCCAGTACCGGGCCATCAGGATGACTCGCTTGGGAACGAGCGCCACGACCGCGTCGGCGAACCACTTGTAGTGCATCAATCGATTCAACCAGACGATGTTCTTTTGGTCGCTCGCATTCACGCGAACGTTCTCGACGTTGTCGGCGCGAAAATGGGGCGGTAATCCGGCGAACGCCTCGATCGCCTGGAGCACCGGAAGCGGGTCCTCTTGGACCTGGTCGTAGCTACACAGCAGCAGATTGTCGCCGAACGTCGTGCGGAACCGCTCGATCGTCTCTCTCATGCGCCCATCGTCGAAGACGAAGCGGACGGTCTGGCCGTCCTTGGTGTAGCTGTAGCCGGAAAGAAACTCCTCGAAGCTGATCGGCTTGTACATCGAGCCCAGCCGCTGTGCGTAAAAGGAGACCACGAACTCGACGGGGTCACGGATCATGAGCACGACCTTCGCGCGAGGATTGAAATCGCGGATGCGCTGCGGCACCTTGGGATCCATGAAGTAGATGGGGCTGATGTCGAACCCGATCTGATCCGGTGATGCCCCTTCGAAGAAGGCGAAGTACCAATCGGCGCCCCGCTCGTGATTCAGCGAGAAGAACTCGAGTTCCTTACGCGGTGGTACCCAGGCCCGCGGATGATGCGCAAAGGTATGGTACAGAAAAGTCGTCGCAGCACGAGGCATGCCTGCCACGATGACGATCCGGTCTCGAAGATCGACGGCGCCGCTCATTGCAGATACTCCGCTCCCTCTTCAGAGCGTGTCTTCAGCCTGCCTTACCGGCGTCGAGACACTATCCAGTGGCGCGTCGGGCCAGGCGGCAGTCAAGAGCACGCTGATACCGTACCAGACCACCGGGAAGACGACGATGCTGGCGCGCAAAGCGACGGTGAAGCTCAGTGCGTCGGGTTTGGACATTCCGCCTAGGATCAAAAGACCCAACCAGCTCGCGTCCAGTGTACCCAAGGCGCCGGGGGCGACCGCCAACGCGAGTCCAAGCTGGGTGAGCGGATACGCCGCCAAGAAGATCAGCCACGACGGCTCGAGTCCGATCGCGAGCGCGACGACATACGCTCGGAACGCCATCGACAGGTGTATGATCACGGTAACGGCGAGAAGGGCGACTCCCTTGACCGGGCCGGGAACGATTCCGTCTTCCGAGATGGGCAGACGGGAAGACAGCCAGGGAATACGTCGAATGAGCCGACCGAGAAGCGCGCGCCAGTCGCGGCGTTTGGCCCAAAGGATGCCGCCCAACAGAAAGAGTACGCCGGCCAGCGTCACCGCGCAGTAAACGATGGGCCCGGTGCCCCCTAGCAAGACCAACAGGCCGGGAAGAACGAGCAGCGACAGGAACGTGAGGTCGACGAGGTATTCCATCATGATACCCCACGATCCGCGGAACACCGGCACGCCGAGCGTGCGCAAGTAGGCCGCCTTCCCTCCGAGCATCGCGGCGTTGCGCGGCAGGAAGAGCCCGAGCGCTATGGCGGTCATGTTGATGTGGAAGAAGCGACGTAGCGTCGATACCTCTTCGTTCGTGGCGGCTCGCACCAGCGTCCGCAGCCGCCAAGCCGACAGCAGCGGAACGAGTCCCGACAGTAGGAAGGCCAGGAAGTAGAGCCAAGGGTCGCCGGCGATCAGCGAGCGCCAGCCCTGTAAGCCACCGAACCATAGGATCGCCCCGAAGAGTCCGATCGAGAACACGAGGATGAACGTATGGCGTAGACGATTCTTGGTGCGTGGACGTGAGGAAGGCTCGTCCCCGGTCGAAGCCGACGCCGAGTGCGGGTCATTTGGCGTCGGAGCGGACATCAGCTCGAGCTCGGCGATTTCACGATGGTCGGCCGCATTCCTCGGCCTTCGCGACGTCCCCGCGCACGGATGTAGCGCCGCCCGGACCGGGCAGTCAAACGCTCGTAACCCCGTCCGCTCCGGGCCGCGATGGCATCCGACCTCGGCACCCAATGTACGTCTCAGCTCCACATTGGGCACACTCAAGGCCGCGGACGGTGGACCCCCGCGCGATGTCGTCCGGAGCGGCTCGGGTCAACCCGTCGTCGGAGGTTCGCGAGAGCGGATGTGCTGTCGAGCTGCGCCGATGGCCGCCAGGGCCAGCCCCAGCAGCCCGACCGCCGTGGCCGAGGCGAAGGGCGCCGGTACCGAAGGTAGGGTCGGACCGAAGACGTAGGCCGAACCCGCCGCCGTCCCGGACACCGTATCGTGCTTCGGCGCACCAACGAGTGCATGGTCTCCGTCGAGGTCGACGGCTTTGCCGAACTCGTCGCCGGCACCGGAATCGGATGCCTCGAGCTTGTCTTCCTGACTCCAGGATGTGGCATCGCGAGCAAATACATAGGCGGCGCCGGCATCGCTGAGAGTCGGGGCGTCGGCTCCCGGGGCACCGACGACGACGGTATTTCCGTCGATGGATACCGCCATTCCGAACATGTCGCCGGCGGTCGCGTCGCCGGCGATGAGCTTCTGGTCTTGGGTCCACGACCCCGCGGCCCGAGAAAAAACGTATGCCGAGCCCGCACTGGAACCCGCGCTGTGAGTATCCCAGTTCGCTCCAATGACGACCGTATCCACCGCCATCCCGACGCTCCAGCCAAACTCGTCGTTGGCTGCGCCGTCGTTGGCCTCGAGCTTTTGCTCTTGGGTCCAGGACCCGCTCGACCGGGTGTAGAAGTACGCGGCGCCTGACCTCGAAGCGTTTCCATCCGCGAGGGCCGCACCGACGACCGTGTCGTCGCCCAACACGGCTACGCTCATGCCAAGTTGGTCTCCCGCATCGCCGTCGTTGGCCTCGAGCTTCTGCTCTTCGGTCCATACGACTCCATTGCGCACGAAGACATACGCCGCTCCTCGATCCGAATCAGCTCCCGGAGCCCCGACCACGACGGTGTCGTCATCAACCGCGACGCTGCGGCCGAAGAGGGCCAACGGAGCCGCATCGCTGGCTTCGAGTTTCTGCTGCTGGGTCCATGTCGATCCGCTTCTAACGAACACGTAGGCCGAGCCCGCCCGCGTACCCGCATTGGTGGCGTCGTGGTCCGCGCCCACGACCGCGGTATCGCCGTCGATGGCAACGCGAATCCCGAACCGATCTTCCGCCGCGGCATCCTGGGCCTCCAGGCTCTGCTCCTCGGACCATGATCCCGCGGTGAGCACGAACACGGTTGCCGACCCGGCTCGCGTCCCGCCGGACGTCGAGTCGAGCGGGGATCCGACGATCGCTGTGAGCCCGGAGATGTCCACGCTCGAGCCGAATTGATCGGCGGCGGCGGCGGCGGCCGGCTCGAGTTGGTCTTCCTGTCGGAAGGTCTGTCCCTGCGCGGACTCGGTTCCCAGCAACGCAACGACGACGACGGCCAGCGCCGCGAGACGGTCCGGAGCAACGAGCACGGTTCGCGCCGTACGCGGTGCCATCATGGTCGGCAATCCGGGTTCGACCTGGTTCACCGAAACGGCACAATCGTTCCGTTCACCATGATCCCCGGCACTTTCGCGGCTGACCGCACCGTCTCGGTCCTTGAGCGATCGGGCCGAATCGATCGGCTCGGACCGCTGGGGAAGTCGCTCGTTGATCGGACGGGCCGGGCTGGTATAAGCCGCCGCTGGAGGCGAGGACTCCGCATGTCGAAACCGCAGGCTTCATTGCGAGAGATCCTCCCCGGAGACCAGCAGGGGCTCGATACGATCGCGGCCCTGCACATGGAGCTGTTGAACTTCGGCCCGATGGCCGCCCTCGGTGCGCGCTTCATCCGCGACGTCTGCTACCGACCGCACATCGAAGAGGAGCTGTTTCGTACCGCACTGTATGAAGTCGACGGAGAGGCTGCCGGCTTCGTGGCCTACACCGCGAAGTCGATCTCCTTTCATCGAGAGTCGCTGGGGCGACATGCTCTTCAGTCGACCTGGATCCTCGTGAGTTCGATCCTCGAAGACCCGAGTCGATTGGGCGGGCTCGCGCGAGCCACCCGGGTCGTCGCTTCCCGCCGAGGTGAACTCAAACTGGGTCGAGACCCGATGGGCGAAGTGGTTTGCATTGCAGTCCGCCCCAAGTTCCTAGCGCCCAAGTTCGTACGACGAACTGGCCTTCGCATCAGTGAGGCGCTGATCCGCCACGCTGCCGCCTATCTCCAGCGGTCCGGCGTCCCCACGATGAGAATGGTCGTCGACGTCGAAAACAAACCGGTGATGTTTCTCTACCATCGTCTCGGGGCGCGGTTCGAAGACTACTCGCAGGGAGGCGCCAAAGTGACACACGTCTGGTTCGACCTGAAGCAGCGCCCCTTGACCAACGTGGAGGCGGCACCCGAAGTCTGGAGGTCGACCGCCGAAGCGCCGGCCGACGCTCACGATGGGCGCGACGATCGGGAGACCGATCACGAGGACGCCCCGCTGGCCCGCGCCGAAGCCAAAGAATACGTCCGGAGGCTGCGGTCGCGGACCGGGGACTTTTCAGGAATGAAAGTCCTCGATTTTGGCTGTGGCCATGGCTTTGTGGCGAACGAGCTCGCTCCCCACGTCGACGAGCTCCACGTATGGGACACGTCGGCCCGGGCCCGAGAACGAGCTCTGTTCCGATTGGCTGCGCACCGCAACGTGCGTTTCCTGGACCTGTCGGCCGAGCCTGGGCGCGAAGCGGCATCGTACGACCTCATCTTGGCCCACAGCGCGATCCAGTACATGAAGCCGGAGGAGACGGCACACTGGCTTCGGGAGTGGCGTCGAATGCTCGCCCCCGCGGGGCGAATCGTCATCTCCGATGTCGTATCCGCCGACGCGCGTCGCCTGTCCGAACTTGCGTCGTCTCTGACCGCGAGTGCTCGCTCCGGGCTGCTGGCTTCGGCCCTGCGCCGTGGTGCTCGAGAGTTCGGCAGCTACTGGCAGGTCCGAAACACCCGAGCGTTCGCCGTATTCACCTACGAAGGCTTGACCAAGGTCGCCGGCGAGGCGGGGCTCTCCGCTGAGTTCACGGCCGACAAGCTCAGCACTCGGAAACACCGGATGTCGGCAATCCTGCGTGACTCACGACCCTTCACCGAGAGCGTAACGCGCGACCTCCGGAGCTAGTTTTTGCTCCCCGAGGATTCGGGGTCGTTACGCATGCGCTTGTACCGCTCGCCATAGCTACCTCGGTCGGCGAGCACCACCTTCTGTGGCACGGCATATCGAGGGAGCTGTCCAGCGCAGTGGGACCGCATGCGTTTGCGGAAGGTCGCCAGCGGCTCGGAGGTATCGAGCAGCACTCGAGCCACGACGATGTTGCCGGTCAGAGGATGCGACTCTCCGCGAATCGCAACGTCGACGACACCATCCATGGTCTGAAGGACGCTCTCCACGGCCGCGGGATAGATTTTCTCTCCGCCCACGTTGATGATCTCCGATCGGCGGCCCAATATCTTGATGTACTCGCCGTCGACCTCCACGGCGTCTCCGGTCTTGAACCATCCGTCGTCCGTGAAGGGGCTCGGCGCATTGAGGTAGCCGAGCATGGCCGACTGAGCCTTGATCTCCAGGAGGCCATCGCGAACGCGGGTCTCGAAGCCTTCTCCGCCAAGTTTCACCCAGAGTGAATCTGAAGACTTGGACTTTGAACGCAGAATGCCAACCTCGGAGAGGCCATACGTCTGTTGTAAGCGCACCTCCGGCAGCACCTCATGCAGACGATGGAGGGTACTTTCGGGCATGACCTCGGTACCGTAGGTCACCAGCTTCAAGCTCGAGAGATCGTGTCGCTCATGAGCGCGGCTGACCAGGAGTAGGTTGAGGAAGGTCGGTGAGGTCGGCAGCAGTTCGACGCGGTGCTTCTCGATGGTCGAGCAGATCGCTTCGGGCGAACGATCCTCGACGGTTACGATGCACCCCGCATTCGACAGGCTGTAGAGTAGCGTATTGAATCCGCCGATGTGGTCAAACAGGAGAAACGTGATGGTCCGTAGACTTTGGCGGGGCACTTCGAACTTTGCCAGAATGGGTACCAAGTCGTGGAGTGCGGCTTTGCTCTTGCCCGTGGAGCCCGAAGAGAAGAGCACGAGTCCGGGACGCTGTCGCTCGGCAAGGTGGAGGAGAGTCGGGTGGTCGACCTGGGCTGGCCGGCGCACGACGTCAATGGAGTCGTCTACCCCCACGCGCACGATGGTCTGCACTCGAGCCACGTCACGGAATTCGGGCTTCTTGGCCTCCACCGAGTCCGTGAGAGGGACCACTACGCAGCACTTTTCGATGAGTGCGAGCAGCATGGCGACCGCGGTGGGAGAAAAGTCGGCCTCCAGAGAGACGACCGTTCCGGGCTCGATCTTGTCCCGCATCTCACTCACGTAGCGGTCGAGCTCTTCGCGCAGCCACCCATGAGTGTAGACGCGATCTCGCCAGATCAGCGCTTCGCGGTCGGCGTTGGTGTGCATCACGGCGCGTAGGAACCCGATGTTCATCTAGAGACCCCCTAGATAAATGCACTGCCCCGTTATGAAATCGCTGCGCGGGCTGAGGTAGAAGTCGACGACGTTGGCTACGTCCTCGAACGTCCCCTTGCGCGGAATGGCCTGCCGCGCGATCAAAGAATCGATTTTATCGGACGGCACGGCTCGGATGAGGTCGGTGTCGATCGGCACTGGCCCCAGGCAATTCACGGTGATTCCAAACGGTGAGAACTCGCGGGCGAGCACGTGGGTCAGGCCTTCGACGGCTGCTTTGGAAGCCACATACACGGCTTCGCCTTCGAGCTTCAGCGGCACCGCGACCGTCGAGAAATTGACGATGCGTCCCCCGCCGCGCTTCTTCATCATTTTGGCGGCCTCCCGGGAAAGGAGGAAGGTTCCCGCCACGTTCGTGCGCAGCACACGGTCGACGGTCGAAAGCGGCGTGAGGAGACTATGGTTCATGGCCGCGATGCCAGCGTTGTTGATCAGATGGTCGAGACGCCCGAATTCGGCTCGTATCGACTTCATCATCATCTGCACCGCTCGCTCATCGGTGATGTCCGCGGTGAAGTGGACGTAGCCGTCGAGCTCCCAGTCGAGTGGTTTTCGGCTACATCCCACGACACGATGGCCGTGGTTCACGTAGTGACGAGCGAGGTGTTGACCGATGCCCTTCCGCGTCCCGGTGATCAACGTAACCGGGCTACTCATGGGAGCTCGACTGCTCCACCTGCGTATGCGCGTACTCCGCAAGCGAGGCGATCGTTCGGTAAGGGCTGCTCTTTTGCGAAAGCGCCTTCTCGTCGGCCAAGGCAACCGACACGCCGAAGCGCTCCTCGATGGCTTGCTCGACCGCCACGACGAGCGAAACCAGACTCATCGAGTCGAGCACGCCACCTTCACCGAAAAGCACCGTCGATGCCTCGAGTCGATCCTCGGGGGGCGCTTCGAGCTCTTCGAAGTGCTCGGCCGCGGCTTCGATGATGAGCTCGATGATTGCGTCACGCATGCGTCGTCTCCGGTCGGGGTCGAGTACGTCGTCCCGCGGCGACGTGTACCACTGGAGACCGCATCAGCAAAGGTGCGAGGCCGAAGCCTCAGCGGTGAATTGGAGGCCCATCCATGACCCACTGGGTCTGGCCACGCGATCCCAAGTCCACGGTGCCGTCGGGTGAAATGCCGCACCCATCGGCCGCCACTCGACCCGAGCCTTCCTCCAACTCAATGCGCGCCACCAGGCCGTTGGCCGAACAAGCGATCTCTCGGTCCCAATTGTCGGCGATCTGAGCTTCGGTGCGAGCAACATCCCAAATGCGGATCCGCCCCACTCGGCCTTCGAACGAAATCCCGCTGAAGCCATGCTTTTCCGTACCGATCGCCAGATCGACCTGACGGAGCGCGGAACTTGCCGAGCCCGCCGTACAGCCGACGTCCGGGATGGACCTATTGCCGTCGCTGATCGCGGTGCTGGACCGATGGTCGAGAATGCCATCGACGTGGATGCGGAGCTGATTTCCCGGTGCGGCGTCATCGTACACCAAGGCGACGTGGTGCCACATTGGAGGTGTATTCACGACACGGGTGCTTCCGTAGATCGTGAGTGGTCCCCCACCGGGCAGACCTCCGATTCCAAAACTGACCCTTTCATCGATGATCGAAGCTCCAAAGTCTCGGCCGTCACAGCTCCCGCCGAAGACGTCGCGATCCAGGAAGATGTTCCCGTCTATCCAATCATAGGTGTTTCGGTCGACGTCGACGGGGAGTCCGGAGACGTTGGCGTTGCTCACAGCGTCACCAAAAAGCCACACTTCATAAGTGAACGAGCCGGCCCCGACATCGCATGGCTGATGCCCCTCGACGCCGGAAACCGCATCGTCGCACGTCAGGCGGATCTCATCCTCGCCGTCGATATTGAGGCCGCGACTCATGAACTCCACGGAGAAATGATCAAGGGAGCCGGTTGTGCCCGTGTCGCTTGGCCCGGCGTCCGAAGCTCGGGCGTCGACCGCACCAACGACCCCTCCGAAGTTCGAGTCTGCGAAAGAATATCGACCCGCCTCGAGCGGCGACGAGGCATCTTGGACCTCAGCATTCACCCCAGCATCGTCGAGGACGTCCGTCGCATCCGCGAAGCTGGCCGGCGAAAGGCCTTCGTTGGGGGCCATTGAGTCCGAGGTGCCCGAGGCACTCGATGCCGGTTCGAACTCGCCTGCGCAGTTCAGGCTCCCCGCAACCAAGAACCCGATGAGGGGTCTGTGCCGAGCATTGAAGCGGTCGACCACGGCCGCCGTACCGTGGACGACCGCGATGCCCGACGGCAAGGCGCGGGAAACCTCAACTTTGGGGTACGTGCGAGTATCCTGCTCCCCTCTGATCTCGGGCCACCCTTACGACAAGGGAGGCATGGTAA
>CAYYOT010000026.1:0-55521 GCA_964473255.1 uncultured Myxococcales bacterium
AGCCGGTCGTTTGGTAGCCCCACGAAGCGAAATAGGGGTGTTCCATCAGCGGCAAGAACTCCACGTGCGTGAAGCCGAGGCGCTTGACGTGCTCCACCAGCCAGGGGGCGGCTTCGCGGTAGCTCAAGGACCGACCGCCGTCTTCGGGCACGCGGCGCCAGGAGCCGAAGTGACACTCATAGATGCTGAGCGGCTCACGCATCGGGTCCCGCTGAGAACGATCCGTCATCCAGCGCGAGTCATTCCACGCGTAGGAGCCACCGTGAACGATGGAGGCGGTTAGCGGAGGAACTTCGGACCGAAACGCCACGGGGTCGGCTTTGTCGACGACGTAGCCACCCTGCTGCGAGCGAATGCGATACTTGTAGCGCGTACCCGGGTGCGCCTCGGGGACGAAGGCCGCCCAGATGCCCGAGTGGCCGACCTCCGACATCGGAAAACGCTCGCCGCCCCAGCCATCGAAGTCGCCAAGCACGGAGACCGAGGCCGCGTTGGGGGCCCAGACGGCGAAGTGAACCCCGCTCTGGCCGTCCTTCGTCACCAGGTGTGCGCCGAGATGGCGGTACAGGCGCGCGTGCGTCCCCTCGTTGAACAGATACAGATCGAGGTCCCCAAGCAGTTTGCGTTCTTCCAAGCGAATCCCTTCCCGCGCCGACTCCACCGTCGCGTACCGATCTCGCCCTTCGCTTTAGCCCTTCCCTTGACCGGCGTCCAAGCCCTCACTACCCGAAGAGCGTAATGCGGGTGCTCCCCGGAAAGCCCCATCCGCTCGGGGCAACGTTCGACGGACACGGCGTGAACTTCGCCGTGCGGTCTGCGGTCGCTCACGCCGTCGCCCTCTGTCTGTTCGATGAGGATGGTCAGGAGAGCACCATCGGCCTCACCGCCACGAGTGGCGACGTCTGGCACGGGTACGTCCCGGGCCTGCGCCCCGGGCAGGAATACGGGTTTCGGGTCCGCGGACCCTTCAACCCCAAGGCCGGACACCGCTGCAATCCGCACAAGCTCCTCCTGGATCCCTACGCGCGGGCCGTGGCGGGGCAGCCCCGATGGCATCCCTCGGTTTACGGCTATCCCCAAGGCGACGATGGAAACCACGCGGACCTCCAGGACAGCGCCGCGTACGTCCCCCGGTCGGTGGTGGTGAATCCGTTCTTCGATTGGGACAACGTCTACGCGCCGCGGACGCAAATGATCGACTCGGTGATCTACGAGGTGCACGTTCGTGGCTTCACCAAGCTCCATCCCGAAGTGCCGGAGGAACTGCGAGGGACGTATTCGGCCCTCGCCCACCCGGCCGTGCTCGATCATCTGCGTCGCTTGGGCGTCACGGCGGTCCAGCTGCAGCCCGTCCACCAGTTCTTTCACAGTGAATGGCTGACCGGGCGGTCGCTGAAGAACTTCTGGGGGTACGACTCGATAGGCTTTTTCGCCCCGCACAACGAGTACGCGGCGGGCGGGCGGCCCGAGGACGTCGTTCACGAGTTCAAGCGCATGGTGCGGGCGCTCCACCGGGCGGGCATCGAAGTCATCCTGGACGTGGTCTACAACCACACGGCCGAAGGGAATCACCTGGGCCCCACCCTGTGCTTTCGCGGCCTGGACAACGCGGCTTACTATCGTCTGGTCCCAGAACAGCCGCACTATTACTTGAACTACTCGGGGACGGGGAACACGACGAACACGACCAACCCCGCCTTCCTGCAGCTGGTGATGGACTCGCTGCGGTACTGGGTCACCGAGATGCGCGTCGACGGCTTTCGCTTCGACCTTGCGGCGGCGCTGGGCCGAGAGAAGGACGGGTTCGACGCGACGGGCCGCTTCTTTTCCACCGTGGGTCAGGACCCGGTGCTCCGCACCGTGAAGCTGATCGCCGAGCCGTGGGACGTCGGTCCCTTCGGCTACCAGCTCGGACAGTTTCCCCATCCCTGGCGCGAGCTCAACGGGAAGTTTCGGGACGACGTTCGCGACTACTGGCGAGGTGAGGACGGAACGCTCCCCAACCTCGCGCGCCGTCTCGCGGGAAGCGAAGACCTCTTCCGCCAAAACCGGCGCCCCCCGAACGCCAGCGTCAATTTCGTGACGAGTCACGACGGATTCACGCTGTCCGACCTGGTCTCGTACAATCACAAGCACAACCACGCGAACGGGGAAGGCAATCGCGATGGCGACGACCACAACCGCAGCTGGAACTGCGGCGCCGAAGGCCCCACCGACGACGCCGTCGTGCTCATGCTGCGCGAGCGACAGCAGCGGAATTTCATAGTCACCACCTTCTTGGCCCAAGGGGTCCCCTTCTTGCTGGCCGGCGACGAACTGGGTCGCACGCAGCGGGGAAACAACAATGCCTACTGCCAAGACAACGAGATCTCGTGGGTCGACTGGAAACGCGTCGACCGCGAGCTGCACGAGTTCGTGCGCTTCGTGTCGGGACTACGGCGCCAGCACCCCATCTTTCGGCGCAGTCGATGGCCGGAAGCCGACCGAGCCCCGGACGATAGCCCGGCGGACATCGAATGGTTTCGTCCCGACGGGCACCCGATGAATCAGGACGACTGGCACGTGCCGTTCGCCAAGGCCTTGGCCGTCTACTGGTACTCCGGTCGGGGCGCTCGTTTGAATCGAGCGGGCCTGTGGATGCAGGACCGATCTTTTTTGCTGCTGCTCAACGCCGGCCCGGACATCATCGATTTTCACCTCCCGCACCTCGGGGAGAACTGGACGCAGGTGATCGACACCGGCGCCCACCAGCCGACCCAGGAGCGGTCGTGTCGACGCCGAAGACGCCTCCCGGTGGCCGGAAGAACACTGAAGCTGCTCCGGGGCGACCCCTAGCTTCGCTTTCGATTTCGCTGCTCCGGTTCGGGATCGGTGATAGGGTACCGGTCCCACTGACGGCTGAATAGGCGCTTGCCCTTCATATTGGGGTTGCCCAGCCAAAGACCCCTACATTTGGGTATGGCACCTTGACTCGGTGAGAACCGGTCGGCAGCATCGAAAGCTGTCGGGACAGCCGACTGAGGAGCAGAGACGTCAATGGCCGGAAGAACGGAACGAGTGAACGCCAAGGACCTCCTCGATCGCGCCGAGGGCATCTACTTCGAGGGCGAGGTCGTACGAGGATGGCTCGAGCAGCTGGAGCGCAGGGCGCGGGGCGCGCTGAAAGCTGCCGCAGGCAATCGATATTTTGAAACCGAATGGCAGGGGGAGTACGCGGAACTGACCGAAGCTCTCGATGCCCTCAACCGAGCGCGTGAGCAGCTCGCCTTGTTCGAGAGCGTCGTCGCCAAACGCGAAGGGCGATGAGGCCGGAGTGGTCGTTCGCGACCACGGCGCCCGCTCAGATCGCTGACGGGCGCCACCCTTTCACACCGTCCGCGTCAGTCTCCGTCGAGCTTGGCGAGCCGGCGCGCAGCAAGGTTCCACGTATCGATCGGTGACGGCGAGGGCGGCTCACCAATGCGGGCATAGGCCTCGCGAGCGTCGGCATCCAGCCCGAAACCCTCGAGCACACGACCGATGACATACCAGTCATCGCGCTCCAGACCCCGTAGCCGGCGACGACGGTCGAGCGTGATCTCGATGGCCCGACGGACCTGTCCTTGCTCGGCGAGATGGCAGGCGAGCGTATGAGCAGCCGCGGGCGGAGGGTCCATCGCTCGGTCGAGCGCTTTGTCCATCATGCGGATGTCGTCGGGCATCGACATGCCCCGCTGCAGGCGCAGCCAGGCGAGCTGATTGTAGGTATCGAGGTTTCCGAACCCGCGGTCGATGACGTCCCGCAGATGGAACTCGGCGTCGCGATAGCGCCGCTGGTTGGTGGCCACCTGCGCCAGCTCGCGAGTGACCACCGGGTCGAAGCCGAGCTCCGGCTTTCGGGCCAGGGCCCAGGCCTCGGCGTCGTGCAGCTTCCCTTGCGCGACCAGACTCGTGAACACCCATTGCTGGCCTTCGGCGGAGCCGGGGTCGACCGCGACCCACGAGCGCGCGGCGGTGAGCTGCGCGTCGAGCTCTCCGCGCACCGCGTGGGACGTGACCAGTGCCTCGTACAGCGCCCCCTTCAGCTCGGGCGGAGCCGCATCGACCCCTTGGGCAAGGATTCCCGGAGTCCGGGGATCGCGAAGCGCGAGGGCGGCGGCCGCCCAGCGCAGCTCGGCCGCCCCTCCGCTTCCGGAAGCGAAGATCTCGCGAAACACGCGATGGGCGGAACCGTTCAGCTCCGACGCCCAGGTCAGCCACCGCCGAGCGGCGCCCGACTTGCCCCGCTCGATCCAGTCGAGGGCTTGCGCGCCGAGCATACCCGGCGCCGATTCGACGGCCTGAATGCGATACCCGTCCTCTCGCACGACGAACCACGTGCCCACCGCCGCCGAACCCACCGGGCCCTCGACCTTGGACTGCACGCGGAACCCAACGCGGTCGTCGCCTTCCCACTTGAACTCGGTGTGGCTCAGCGTCACGTCGGCGGGCCACCGCAGCGGCAAACCAGCCGCCGAGGCTCGCTGCTGATTCCAAGTGTTGACCTGAGACAGCAGCCCGAAATCCGAGTCGCCGCTCATGCGCTTCCACGCCGAGGGCGTGAAGAGGGGCTCGATGGACTCGACCCCGGGAGCCCCGGCGAGCAGAGTCTGCAGGCGATAGACCGGCTGGGCCGGTCCCTGGACGTCGCGGCGGAGGCCTTTGGCGATGCGGCGAAACAGCTCGGCGCGCTCGCGCACCCGCTCTGGCTCGGGCGAACGCGCCTCGATGCGCTCGAGAAGGCGCCCCGCGAGTTCGTAGGCTTGGACTTCGATGAGGCGGTGGGAGGCGCGGTCGACGGCCATGACCGCGACCTGCGACGGCAGATCCAGCTCGGCCAGCCGCTCGAGCGCCGGGTCGACGCCATCGCGTCGAACCCAGCACGCGACCCGCAGCGCATCGAGCTCGAAGCTCCGCGGCCAGCCCTCGGCGAGCTGCAGGAGCTCAGCTGCTCGCCCGACGCGGAACAGCAGCTGCGCCAGCAGCTCGATGGCCTCGGGAGTGGGCCGTCGCTCCACGGTCGCCTTCAGCAAGACGACGGCTTCTTCGAGCTCCGCCGGCTCCTCGTTGGGCAGCCCCCGCGCATCGACCGCCAGCAGGCGCGCGAGGCCCAGGTTCGAGTCGCCGAGCCCCCGAAGTCCCGTCCGGGCCTGCCGCATGAGCTGAATGGCCTCGTCTCGGGCAAAGCCAGGACCGAACTCCTCACCCAGCTCGCCGTGGGCGAGGATGCGGCTGGCCTCGGCCAGGGTTGCCGGGTCGTCCGGCGCGCGATCGACCGCCATCCGGGCCCAGCGGTGTGCCGCCACGCCCAGGTGCTCATCCATGAGCGCCCGCGCCAATCGCAGGGGTCCGGCTGCGCCCGGGGCGGATGCGTCACGGATGAGCCGCTCCATCCCCGCCTTCACGCGGTCCGCGGCGAAGTCGGTATGCGCGAGATCTTCGAACTCGAGACGGGGCACGGGCTGGGCCCAAAGTTCTCGCAAACCGCCAACCAAGACCCGGGCTTCGTCGGCGGTCATACGGCGCTGGTCGAGCACGAATCCGAGGTCGACGGTGTACCCGCGAGCCGTCTTCTTGACCGCTTGGTGATAGAGCGCCGGGCCCAAAGAGACGGTCGTGTCCTCGGGACGACTACGCAAGACCAGGCTGTCCGGCACGATGATCTCGAAACTCACCGATGCCACGTAGGGTTCGGGTACCTCGACGTCGACCGACCGGGTGGCCAAGAGGCTCGCGGCGAATCGACGGTCCTGCTCGCTGTCCGCTTCGGCCAGCGTCGCGTCACGGATGGGTTTGGGGAGCCAGGTGAAGAGGACGGGAGCCGAAACGAAAACCTTGGTCGTGCCGTCTTCGCTCTGGACGACTCCACCACCGCGGCCGCTCAGCCGGATCTCGAGGGTCTGGCGGATGTCTTCAGCCCCCGCGATCTGCATGCGCTCGAGGCGACCACCGCGATAGCTCGAGTTGAGGTAGTCGGAGAGCTGTCGGCGCACCCGCTCACCGCGGGAGCGAGCAAACCGGCGGCGCAAGCGAGCCTCGATGGAGCCTGAAGCCACCGTCTCTTCGGTGAACGTGAGCTCGGGACTGGCCGTCAGATCCAAGACCCGCGCTTCTCGATAGCGGTTTGCGCGAGCATCGACCGTCGGCGTTCGCACCAGGCGGCCGCCGGTCGGCTCCACCAGCAGGGCCAGCCGTCCCTGGTCCAAGACCGGCAGCTCTCCCGGGCGGGTGTTCGGGTCGGTCAGGTCGAGAAAGACGTCGAGGTCGGGCAGATAGATCAGGGCGTGGTCGAGCGCCCCGCCCTCGGGAAAGGCGGGCTGTACGTCTTCGGCCAGGCCGCGCTTTAGCAACGCAACCTGCGCCGACGCCGCCTGCTCACCCATGAGCCAGCGGAAGACCAGCGCCAGCTCGAGGGCGTCTCCGCCCCCGGAGGCGAGGATTTCGGTGGCGGAGCGCGGCTGCGGCTTCAGAGGTCCTTCCTGCCAGCGTAGCTTGGCTTGCACCCACGACCAGGTGGTGAAGACGCGGTCGAGGGTGGGCTCGATCGGTGACGGTCCCGCTTCGGACTGCCACGCCTCGACGACCTGCGCCCAGCGACTGCCCCAGTCCGACCAGTCTCCGGCCGACGTGAACGCAACGTGGGGCACACGAGGCGCAGACGGAGGGACGAGGGGCTCCCCCGTCCAAACGCCGGGCAGCGACTTCGTCTCGACGTGGGTGACCCTTCGACCCTCGGCCTCGCTCACGTGGGTGCGCGCCTCGAAGCCTCGAGGGTACACGCGTAGCCCGAGGTCGATCGGAGCGTCGAAGATCACCACCGAGCGGCGAATGGGGACGGACATGCCGAGAGCGTACCGGCCGGAGACGAGACCCAACGGAGGCGGCGCTCGGTCGCGGTAGGTCACCGTCCGCTCGACGACGGCCCCGGGAACCAGCGAGGGAATGTCGGCCGACAGCTTTCGGTCTTCGGGCGCGTTCGGCCACTGCTCTTCCATGATCGTCTGGGGGTCGACGTGCTCGACCGCCCCGGACGGCGTTTCTACGCTCACCGACAGGTCGGGACGCTCGTGGTCTTTCGGACTCCAGCGCACCTCGAACCGCGCCCAGTTGGTCGGGAGCTCCGGCTGCTCGACGCGGTACTTGAGGCGATAGGTATAGGTGCGGACCCCGTCGGCATCGAAGACGAAGCGCCCCTCTTCTTCGAGGACGTCGACGAGGCCCCGGTCGGGAAGCTCGCGTTCGGTCCCGACGGCGCTTCGGACCCCCGACGAGACGACGCCGCGGGATCCGGTCGCGCATCCAGCAAGAGCAAAGAGCCCTATCAGGGCGGCCAGCCTCATCCGGAGCATCATGACCGAATCGAGCCGAGGCCCCAAACTTGACCCGCCGTTTGCTTTGACCGGAGCGCGGCGATCGTCGATTCCTGACTTCATGGGCTTCGTCCAAGACGCACCCCAGCTGGCCGACCCGTGGACCGCCGATCGGCTTCTGCAGGAATACATTCAGAGGGTTATGCCTATGGAGGTCCGGGAACGCGAGCAGGACCGCTACCGCAGCCTGGCCGGCGAAGCGCAGCGGCTCTACCGACGGTCGCTGGAGGAGCTCGCGGTCGAACCGACGCTCGTCGCCTACGACCCCTGGGGCGAGCGGGTCGATAGGATCGAGCTCACGCCCCTGTGGCAGGAAGCGAAGGTCTTGACCGCCGAGCACGGACTGGTCGCGGCCGGGTACACGGGAGACTACGGCCAATACGACCGGGTGCACCAGCACCTGATGAACTACCTCATCCAGGGATCGCTGGACGTGTACTCCTGCCCGCTCGCGATGACCGACGGAGCTGCGCAAACTCTTCGTCGCCTCCCGCCGTCCGCCGTCTCGGAGCGGGCGCTGCCGCGACTGCTTTCGTCGAAGCCGGCGTCTTCGTGGACGAGCGGACAATGGATGACGGAGCGGACCGGCGGGTCCGACGTGGGGCTCAGCGAGACCGAGGCCCGGCCGGGACCGGACGGGACCTACACCCTGCACGGACTCAAGTGGTTTACGTCGGCGTCCACCTCCGAGATGGCGCTGACCCTGGCGCGTCCCGTGGGCAACCCGCCGGGAGGGAGCGGTCTCGCCCTGTTCTACGTCGAGACCCGGACCGACGACGGGCGACTCAACGGGATCGAGGTGCGGCGCCTGAAGACGAAACTCGGCACGAGGAAGGTTCCGACGGCCGAGCTCGAGCTGGCCGGAGCCATGGCCCACCCCCTCGCCGGCACGTCGAACGGCACCCGCCACATCGCCGACATGCTGAACATCACCCGGCTTTGGAACACGGTGGCCGCGGCTTGGATGACCCGGCGAGCCGTGGCTCTGGCCCGCGACTATGCGCGCCGGCGGGTGGCGTTCGGGTCGACGCTGGAGGACAAGCCGCTCCACGCGGACACCCTGGCCGGGGCATTCGCCGAAGCCGAGGCGGTGTTCCATCTCGCGTTCCGGGTGGCCGAGCTCCGGGGGCAGGTCGAACACGGCGATCAGTCTGCGGCGGGAGCGCTGCGGATTCTCACGCCGGTCGCCAAGCTGTGCACCGCGAAGCAGGCGGTTTCCGTCACCTCGGAGATGATCGAGTCCTTCGGCGGTGCGGGCTACGTGGAGGACACCGGCCTGCCTCAGCTCCTCTGCGATGCCCAGGTTCTTCCCATCTGGGAGGGGACGACAAACGTCCTATCCTTGGACACGCTCCGCGCGCTCGCCAAAGAAGGTGGGCTCGAGCCGATCAAAGCGGAGTGCCGGGCGCTGCTCGCCCCGGTGACCGAGCCGGCGCTCGCGCCTCTGCGAGCGCAAGCCGAGCTGACACTCGCCTCCGCAGAGCACTGGCTGGCCGAGGCGTTCGCCGCGCCGGCGGCACGGGAGCACGAGGCCCGGCGCTTCGCCCTGACCCTCGGGCGAACGATCCAGCTGTGTCTCATGCTGCATCACGCGCAAACGGCGGGATCGCGGGCGGCGGCGGTCGCCCGGCGCTTCGCGGCCCATGGCATCGACCGTTTGGCCGCCGCCGCCGACCCCCACGACACCCGCGAGATCGTCGGATGAAGCTGGCGCGCATTCGATCGAGCGGCCGTCCGCATCTCGCGATCATCGAGGGCGACGTCGCACGGTTCTTCGGGATCGCCGCCGGCGAATGGATCCCATTTCTCACGGCGATGGAGCGGTTTTCGTTTCGGCCGATCGGGGAACTCCCCCTCGAGGCGGTCGAGTTCCTCCCGCCGATCGGTCGGCCCGGGCAGATCCTGTGCGTGGGGGCCAACTACGAGGGGCACCGTCGAGAGATGGGTCGAGAGCGACCCGACCATCCGCTGCTCTTTTCCCGGAGCTGGGCCACCTTGCGCGGACATCGCGCACCGCTCTTCCTGCCGCCCGAGTCGAGCCAGCTCGACTACGAGGGCGAGGTGGCGATCGTCATCGGCCGCGACGGCCGGCGGATTTCAGCGAGCGCCGCGTGGGACCACGTGGCGGGCCTGAGCCCCTTCAACGATGCGACCCTCCGCGATTGGCAGCGTCACACGAGTCAGTTTCTGCCAGGCAAGAACTTCGCGGCCACCGGCGGATTCGGCCCATGGATCACCACCCTCGACGAGGTGAGCGAGCCAACCGAGCTGCGCCTGGAGACGCGGGTGAATGGGGAGCTTCGTCAGGCCGCCCCCCTGTCCGACCTGACGTTTTCCATTCCCGAGCTGATCGCCTACGTCTCGACGTTCACGCCGCTGACCTCCGGCGACGTTCTCGTAACCGGCACGCCGTCCGGCGTCGGCCACGCGATGAAGCCTCCGGCGTATCTGACGGAGGGCGACCAGGTGGAGGTCTCGGTCTCGGGCCTCGGCACCCTGCTGAACCCGGTCGAAGCCGAACGCGTGCCTGGCTAGGGCCGGCGGCGCGCGTGGATGTCCACGTGGAACTTCAGACTGTCCGCGTTCTTGAGCGTCCCCAGAAACGCCTTGTACGGCGAAAAACCGAAGTCACCGTGCGTCCGCTCGAAATCGACCCGCGCGCGAAGACCATCGGCGGTCGCATCCACCTTCACGGGGAGGGACAGCGCAAGCGTTACGCCACGTAGGGTGAGCTTTCCGCTGATCTCTAGGACGCCGGGCTCGAGCTCCCGACAGCGCTCCGCCTGGTACCGGATCTCCCCATAGCGGTCGGTCCACAGCTGGTCCTTGGCCCGCATGTTGCGGTCGATTTTCTTGATGTCCTTCTCGGAGAGGTCTTTCTCGAAGCCCAAGGCCTTCCGCTTAGCCGGCGGGTCGACCACCAGCCCGGATACCGGCACCCGAACGTCGACGCGACAGCCCTCGGGCCCGTAGCGGACCTCGCCGTCGAAGCGCTCGGCGACGATCACGTGCTCGTGAGACAGTCCGCTCAGCAGGGTCCCCTCGTCGGGCTTCAGCTGGACGTAGACGTCGCTCCGCGCCGGATCGACGGTGAACTGTCCTGCGGGTACGGTCGAGGTCATGACCAAGACGGCTAGCAGTGTCGCGCTCGGAACACACACGATGTGTGATGAAGAGGCTGGCACGGCTTTTCCTCGACTTCGACCGTCGACCGACATTCGAGCCGCGATAACGACGTCGGAGCCGGAGGATCGACTGCGGCCGGGCGTCGGCCCGGAACTTGCGGCCGGCTTCCCCGTGCGCATCGTCGCTTGGCTCTGTTTGCTGATGATCGTCGTCGGTCCGGTGGCTCGGGCGGAGTCGGGCTCGACCATCCGGCTCAAGCCGCGGAGCGAGCCCGCTCCCGCGGAAGACGAGGAGCGGAGGAAGAAGCCGGCCCCTCCACCGGCCGAAGAACCGCCGCCTGCGGAATCACCGCCCACGGATTCCGAGCCGCCGGCCGAACCCGATGCGACGGTTCCCGCGCCCCCTCCCACCGTGGCTCTGCCGTCCACGCCGGCCGACCTGCGCCCGGCCGCCCTCGATCGGGTCCCGGCACAGCCGCCGAGGAAAAAGGCGCCCGCGGGAGCGATCATCGTCCTGGCCCTGTCCGTCGGGGCCGCCATCGCCGGAGGCTTCTTCTTGGCCGAAGCGGGCCGCAACCTGAACAGCGACAACTACACGCTCGACGTCGACGACTCCGGAGGAGACCTCGAAGTCTCGGTCAGCGACGAGTTTGCCGAGGCTCAAGAAGCCGTCGTCGTCAACGGCCTCGCCGGCACGGCCTTCATCAGCGTCGGCGTCGCCGGCATCCTCGCCTCCATCCTCGCCCTGACCAACTGAGCCGTTCAGGCGCTGCGGGAAGCCATTCCTCGCCCCCATGTCGCGGGCGGCCCTGGGCAGTCCTCGGATCTCTCCGCGGCTCGCCGAGAGAACAACCGTCATCGCCCTACCCAAGGGCACGGCAAGATTTACGAAGATCTCATGTACGCGCTACGCGTGGGCCTGCACGACGGGGCGAAAGAGGGGATCTTCACTCCGATGCATTACTGGCTCGCCCGCAAGCCAGGTTGATGGTCGGCGGGCGACAGGTAGCGGGCGAAGCGTTCGGGGAGCTCGGTGCGGAGGAGCTCGACGTCTTCGAGTTCGACCACGCGGCATTGGACCTCCCAGCGGTCGGGGTCGTCGAAGGTGCGGGCGATCCGGAGCTCGGGGTCGAGCGGCGTGCGCGCTGATGTCAATACAGCTTGCGTAAGCGCGCTGCGGACCCCGTCGGCCGAGGCTCCCGCGGGTACCTTCAGCTCCGCCCGGCACCGGGGGCGTCCGCCGCTGGCGTCAGCCCAGGTTCGCTGGAGAAACTCGCGGTTGGGTACGACCAGCCGGCGGCCATCGACCGTCCGCAGTCGGGTCGATCGGAGCCCTACGCGCTCGACCTTGCCCGCCACGTCGCCGGACGCGACGAGCACTCCGGGCCGAACGCGGCGCTCGACGACCAGCCAAAGGGAAGCGAAGACGTCCGGCACGATCTCGCGCACCGACCACCCGATGGCCGCCGCCGCCGCGGCAACGGCGACGAAAAACGACGGAGCGAGCCAGGTGGGAATGATGCTCAAGACGAGCATCGCCAGGAGAACCAGGCCGGCGAAACGCAGCGCCGCCACCACCGGCGCTACCCAGGTGGCCCAGCCCTCTACTCGCTGCGCGCGCCGCGCCAAGAGCCATGCCGCCGCGAGCACCACCAGCGCCCACAGCGCGAGCGTCAATCGGGCCTCCGGACCGACCACCAGGTCGCGAAGCTCGCCGACGCGGATCAGCAGGGCGTTGAGCGCCCCGTCGGCGCCGGTCGCCGCCGTCGCCGTAGTGGTCGTCGCGACGCCTTTCACAAGTACCCTCGATTGCGAAGCACGGACTGCACGGCGCCGCGGAGCTCGCGGCGGACCTGGTAGATCTTGGGCCCTACCCGCTCGAGCAGTCCCGCGAAAGCCATGTGCGCAAGCCGGGCCTCGCCCTCCAGCGCCGGGAGCCCCGTCGCGGACTCCAGAGTCTCCGGGTCGAGCCACCCCTGCCGCAGAGCCGCATACGCGATGCGGAGGTCTCCCGCGTCGAACGTCTCCAGCGACTCCCGCGGCTTCCACGCGGGACTTTCGATCAGCACGCGCTCACTCGAGGTCTGGACTTCCTGAATCGACGCCAGCCAATACTGCAGAGCAACCTGCAGAAGCCCATCGCTCTGACGGTGGAGTTCTTGGAAGTAGCGCTCGCGAATCGAGCCCGACCGCCGGGAAGTGGACTCGCCTTCGGGCCCCACGTCTTCAGTGCGGTTGCCTTCCCGAAACCGGATGGCGAGGCCACTCAAGTGATGGCGGGCGTAGATGGCGCGCTCCAGCGTCGGAACGTCGAGACTTGGCGCGTAAAGCATCTGCATGACGACGCCTTCCACGCGTGTGCGGCGGCTCAGGTGCTGCCAGATCACCTGGTCCACGTCGAAGATCCATGCGTTGCGTCCGTGGTCGGCCAGGACGGCGCGCATCAAGCGCTCGAGTCCGGCCTCTCCCCCTGGCTTGGCCGACACGCCGTAGCCCAGCCCGCTAACGAGGACGATCTCCTGGCGACCAAGATCGTGCATCAAGCTCTCGACGGCCTCGGCGTCGACCGGACGGTGCAGATGGAGACGACGGATGGACGACATCTCCGCTCGCCGAGTGAGCGCTGCCACGGCCGCGCCACGGGCGCTGCTGTCCGGGCCCATCACGGCCACCGACCGCAGGGCGGGCGGCGACGCTCGGAGCGCCGCGACCGCGCGGTCCATCGCATCCTCGTCGAAGACCAGCGCCGAACCCGCCCAGTGAGCCTGCGGGGAAAACAACCGCCGGTAGTACGCCGGAATGTCCTCCGTGACCGAAAGTGCGAGCGGGAGAGCTCGGCCGCGTTTGCGGATGGGGGTCGGTGCGAAGCGATTCCACAGGCGCCTGACCCAGAACGTGATGGCTTCGCGGACCCGCTCGACGCGCTCTCGAAGGCCCTTGGGTGCGCGGAGTCGGCGCGGCGAACGGGGCTTCCGTAAACGGGAAACCTCGTCGTCGTGAAAGCTCGAGCTCAGCTCCTCGAGCTGGCCGAGCACCACCGCTCGCAGGTCGTTGGCCAGGAGCTTCGCACCGGCCGCCTCCTTGTCCAGCAGCCCGGCGACGGTCTGCTGATGGGTCTCGACCGCAGTCAGAAGTGCTTGGCGCACCCCTTCGGAGGCCTGGTTCTCGTCGCCTCCCACCCCGGGAACCTCGGGATTGTATTCGGCCAGTCGCTCCACGTCCTCGAGCGCGGCGAATACGGGCGTGAGGTCTTCGCTTGCAGTCGCCGCCCGCGACTGCAGCCGACTGGCGATGTCGCTCTGCACGAACGCCGTGACCACTTCCGCAAACGGGACCTCGATCGTTCCCGGGGAGGACGCGATGGTCCACTCGCTACGACGCAGCGGTGCAATCGGGACACGATACCGGCCGGTCAAGCCGATCGTGGTACGGAAGATCGCGTCGAGTATGGGGGTGGTCGCCTGCTCGGATTCCAGCTGTTCGCGGAGCTGACGCGCCGCTCGCAAGGCCTCCTGCACGGTTCGCTCGAGCGGCGCCAAGACTTCCCGAAGACTCGCCTCGAACACTTCGAGGTCGCCGGTGTCCGAACCGTCGGGCTCGAGGAACGACCGCAGAGGCTCCAGCGCCTGCGCGACCCGCTCGGCCTGCGTACGGGACCGACCGCGCACGTCGGCTTCCAGCCCGGATATGGGCTCGGCGATCGCTTCTTCGACGGAGTTGACGAACGCTCGGTACTCGAACTGCATCCCCGTCAGTGAAAAGCCCGCCGCGAGGGTGTCGCGGGCGCGCGCCGCTCGCTCGATGAGGTTGGCGACCGACTTGTTCCGCGCGGTCAGCTCCGTCGACCACGGGCGCTCACGCATGGAGAGTTCGAAGGTGCCCGCGACCTCCAAGTCGCGCTTCAGGCCCGCGATGGCGCCGCCGAGCAGGGCTTCGAGCCGGAGCGCCGCATCGACGAAGTGCCGATGCTGATCCCGCTCGACGAGCTGAAGCTCCTCCTCGACTTCATCCTTCAGCTCGCCGAGAAGGCGGAGAGCCTCCTCGACGTCCGACGACTCCTTTACCAGCTGTTCGAAGGCATCCATGATCCCGGCGAACAGGTTGCGAGTGCGGGTATCGAGCTGCAGGTCAGCCTGCGCTAGCAGACTCACCACGCCCTCCAGATCGCGAAAGCCCACCGCCACGTGAAACGTGGCCAGCGACCGAAGCTGCACGACCCGGGTCAGCCGGCTTTGTGACACCTGGCGGCGAATTCGGAGCACGAGCCGGGCGAGGCCCCCACCGATGCCGTCCCCCTTTTGACCAACGAACGAGCCTGGCTCGTAGGGAGCCGTGATCTGTTCCGGAAGCTGGGAAACCGCACGGTCGACGGCATCGACCAGGGGCTGAATGGGGGAAGTCGCATGCTGTAGTCGCGACGACCGGGCTAGTGCCTCGTCGCGAAATCGCCCCGCGAGCTCGGACGCTTCGGAACGGACGAAGCTATTGAGCCCTTCCAGTCCTTGACTGCGCAGCCGAACCTGGATCCGTCGATAATGGCGCATGAAGGCTCGCCGAAGTCCGGACAGAAAGTCGTGGCTCTGCTCCCGGCGATCTTCGAGCGGGCCTCGCGCGAAGTCGCCGACCAGGGCCGAAAGATCGGCCACGAAAGCGGAAACCTCATCCCCGAGGGGACTCGGCTCGAGATCGAGGGGCGCCCCATACGCGGTCGGGTCCTGGCGGAGAAATGTGTCGGCCGTCGGTAGCCCGGTCGCCGAGCGCATCGTCGAAGCCTCGGGCGTAAGGACCGTGTCCATGCTCGACGGCTGCGTCACTATCGCCTCCAGAACGCCGGAACGAGGAGAGCCAACAGCGCGAAGAACTCGAGCCGGCCCAAGAGCATCCCCAGGGCGAAAGCCAGCTTGGTCACCGACGAGTATGCGGCGAAGTTGTCGTCCCCCGCGTGGAAGGGCGCTGGTCCCATGTTGGACAGGGCGCTCAGTGATGCTCCGAAGGCCGCCGGCAAGGGGAGACCGTCGACCGCGGTCGCGAGACCGGTCAAGGCGGCCAGCGTCGCCATGTAGACCACGAAGAACACCACGACGTCGGTCAGCGCGCTCGTCTGCACGATCTTCCGCCCCATGCGGACCACGTGGACAAGGTTTGGACGAAAGCTTCGACGGAGCTCGGTCCAGACGATCTTGCCCATCAGCACGATACGCTCGATCTTGATTCCCCCGGCCGTGGAGCCCGCACAGCCGCCCACGAACATCAACGTGATGATCACGAATAGGATGGCGGGCGGATAGAGAGCGTAATCATCCGTCCCGTAGCCGGTCGACGACACGAAGGTCGCCACGGTGAACAGTCCGTAGCGAAACGCCTCGAAAGGGCGACCGCCGTGAACGTTGAGGATGCCCAAGGTGACGACCACGGTGCACAGAACGACCAGAATCACGTACGCCCTGAACTCTACCGAGCGAATGAAGACCCAGGCGGTCCGGCCGCGCAGCGCGGCATAGAAGAGTCCGTAGTTCACGCTGGCGAGCAGCATGAATCCGGCGATCGTCATCTCGATGCGCCAGTCGTCGAAGGCGGCGATCGACGCGTCGCGGGTGGAAAAGCCTCCCGTCGACATGGTGGTGAACGCGTGACAGATCGCCTCGAACGGCGACATCCCGAGCGCGTAGAGAGCTCCGATCTCGAGCAGCGTGAACGCGAAATAGAACTGCCAAAGGACCCGCGAAGTTTCGGCGATCCGCGGTCGCAGACCCTCGGCGGTGGTTCCCGGGACCTCTTCTCCGAACATGTGCTTGCCGCCCGCGCCGATGCTGGGGAAGACGGCGACGAACAGGACGACGATGCCCATCCCCCCCAGCCACTGGAGGAGCGACCGCCACAAGAGGAGCGGCCGAGAGAGAGTCCCTTCGATGTCGGTTATCACGGTGGCTCCGGTCGTCGTCAGCCCGCTGATCGACTCGAAGAGGGCATCGGGAACGCTCATCGAGGCCTCGACCAGAAATGGCAGCGCGCCGAAGACGGCGGCCGCAGCCCAGATGAGCGCCACCGCCAAGACGGCTTCCCTTCGGGAGACGAAATCCGTCGCGTGACGCTGGCCATACGCGTACAGCCCACCGCCCGTGAAAAGCGTCAGCCCGGAGGTCCCGAGCAGGGCCCAGTGACCTCCCCGGACCGCAAGCTCTCGGGCCCCGGACGTCAGGTCGAAGAGCCAGCCGACCAGCGCGCATAGGGCAATGAACACGGCCAGCCCCATCACGACGGCTCCGACCGGTCGGAGTACGCCTCGATAGTCGCGATAGCGGTTCACAGGAGCCCCGGACGGAAGAGCCTCTCGACGGTCGCCCGCGCAGCCGTCGTGGCTAGCACGACGACCGTGTCATCTTCTCGGATCTCGTCATCGCCCCGGGGGATAACGACTCCGTCGGGACGGACGATTGCACCCACGAGTGCACCCCGGGGAAGATTCAGGCGCGACAGCTTCGTCCCGATGGCGCGACTGCCTTTCTTGGCCCGAAGCTCCAATACTTCGGCTTCGCCGTCTTTCAGCGCGGTCAGGCTCTGCAGCTCGCTTCGTCGACAGAAGCGCAGGATGTGATCGGAGGCGACGGCTCGCGGACTGACCGCCACGTCGACCCCGAGTTCCCGGTAGATCGGCATGTAGTCTGGGCGCTGGACGAGCGCGGCCGTCCGCGGTGCCCCGAGCCGCTGCGCGAGGAGCGCGGCCATGAGATTCAGCTCGTCGTCGGCGGTCACGGCGGCAAAGATGTCGTAGCTGCCCACCTGCTCGTCGGTCAGCAAACGTGTATCCGTCCCGTCGCCACAGAGCACGGTCACGGAGTCGAGAAGGGCGCTCAGCTCTTCGGCGCGTTCGCGATTCGACTCGATGATCAGGACCTCGACGTCGCCTTCCTCCGCTAACAGCCGAGCCACCATCTCTCCGGTCACGCCGCCGCCGACGATGCAGGCCCGCTTGGCTTCGCGTTTGGTGGTGAAGAGATCTTCGGCATCCAGAACGTCGGACGGGCGCCCGATCAAGTACACGCGGTCTTCAGGGACCAGATTGTCCGCGCCGCCCGGCACGAACAGGCTCCCGGCGCGCACGATCGCCGCAATGAGCGTATTCTCGGGGAGGGGGAGACTCGAGATGGGGCGATGGAGGTATCGACTGTCCGCCTTCATCTCGACCTGGACCAGCTCGATACGGTCTTGCGCGAGGTCGATGACCTCGACCGCGCCGTGAGACCGTGCGATCTTCACCAGCTCTTGGGCGACGAGGATGCTCGGATTGATGACGACATCGATCCCGAGCACGTCGTAACGAACGCCCTTCTTGGTGCCGGACGACTCGTTGCGCTGCACCCGGGCGACCGCAGTCTTGGCCCCGGCGTGCTTGCCGGCGAGCGCCGCGACCAGGTTGACTTCGTCGTTGTTGGTTACCGCGACCAGAAGGTCGGCCTTCTTGGCGCCGGCTTTTTCCAGGATCTGCTCGCCCGCGCCGTACCCGCAGAGGGTCATCACGTCGTGATTCTCTTCGATGTACTGGACGGAGTCGGCGCTCTGATCGATGGCCACGATGTCGTGGCCGTCCTGCTCCAAGACGCGGATCAAGTGGCGACCGACTTCGCCGAGACCGATGACCACGATGTACATGGCCTCCACGCTTGTACTGCCCGGGCTCCCCGGGCGAAAGAAATTGAACCCTGGGGGAACTACCTATCGCGGTAGGCGCGGGAGAGGTCCTTCATGATGTTCTTCTGGTGGCTCTCCAGCGTGCCCCCACCGATCTCCAGGAGCTTTGCATCCCGATACAGCCGCTCGACCGGATACTCGCTGCAGTAACCGGCCCCGCCCATGACCTGCATGGCGTAGTCGGCGACCGTCTTTCCGACCGGTGCCGAGAAGAGCTTGGCGGCGTCGGTCCCGATTCGATTCCGGACGTCGGGCGCGATCCCTTGAGCCACATGGTACACCAGCGCCTTGGCCGCCTCGGTCATGGCGTATCCCTCCGCGACGTAGCGCTGCACTTGACCGAAGGTCGAGATGGGCTTTCCGAAGGCGACCCGCTCGTTCGACCACTCGACCATGAGGTCGAGACAACGGTCGGCGATGCCCACGCTCATCGCCGCCAGAACCAGGCGCTCGATCTCGAGGTTCCGCATCATGTGCACCAGTCCCTGACGCTCGGAGCCCAGGAGATTCTTCGCCGGAACCTCGCAGTCTTCGAAGATGAGCTCCGCCATCGAGCTAGCGCGCATGCCCATCTTCTTGATGGGGTTCGAAGTGGTGAATCCGGGACATGTGCGGTCCACGATGAACGCGGTGATGTCGTCATCGATCTTGGCGTAGACGATGAAGACATGACCTTCGTGGCCGTTGGTGATGTACGTCTTCGCCCCGTTCAGCACATAGACGTCGCCCTTCTTGGTGGCGGTGGTGCGCATGCCCAGGACGTCGGTGCCGTGGGAAGGCTCGGTCATGCCCATGCCGCCGATCCACTCGCCATTGAGGACTGGCTGGAGGATCCGGTCCTTCTGCTCGTCGTTGGATGCGAAGAAGAAGTTGTTCACGAACAGAACGGCGTGCGCGAGGTAGGCCAGGCAGAATCCCGGGTCGTACTTCGACAGCTCGTGATGAACGATGACGGAAGCCGTGGCGTCCATTCCCGCGCCCCCTTGGTCGGCGGGAATGGTGATGCCGAGCATGCCCAAGTCGGCGAACTTGCGGAACAGGTCCTTGTTCAGGTGCCCTTTCTGATCGAAATCAGCGGCTTGGGGTTCGACTTCCTTACGGGCGAAATCGGCGACCGTCTGACGAAGCATCCCGTGCTCGTCCGTCGGATCGGTGAGTTGTTGAAAGGTCACGGGCAGGCCAATACGCAAACCCACTCACCTTTTCGAGTAGGAAATGCAGAACGCGTATCGACCGGGCGCGTCATGAATCGCGGCTCAGTCGCACGCTTCGCTCCTTGGCGAGCTCGACCAGATTGCCCTGCGGCCGCGCGCCCATGTGACTGATGACCTCCGCCGCACACAGGGCACCGAGCTGTCCGGCTTCCACGGCAGTCAGCCCATGGGTCAGTCCGTGCAAAAATCCCGCAGCGTAGAGGTCGCCCGCACCCGTCGAATCGACCACCGCGCCCACGCGCTCGATGCCGATGTGGGTGGGATCGCCGTTGTTCAAGATGAGCGAGCCTTTCTCGCTCCGCGTCACCGCTGCGATCTCGCATTTTCCGCGGAGCAGGCCCACGGCTTCGTCGAAGTCGGTCGTCTCGTACAGGGAGAGCAGCTCGTTCTCATTGGCGAACAGCACGTCGATATGGTCGTCGATCAGCGCTTGAAACGACTCCCGATGCCGGCCGACGCAAAACGCATCCGACAACGTGAGCGACACCTTGCGACCCGCGCCGTGAGCGACCCGCGACGCTTCGATGAAGGCCTCTTTCGCTTCCGGACGGTCCCACAGATAGCCTTCCATGTACGTGATCTGGCTGGCTTCGATCGTCGAGCGATCGAGGTCGCTCGTATCGAAGCCCACGCACGCTCCGAGGTAGGTGCACATCGTCCGCTGCGCGTCGGGCGTGACGAAGATCAGGCAGCGAGCCGTCGATGGCCCCTCGGTCGCGGGCGGCGTATCGAAACGGACACCGACCTTCCGAATGTCGTCGGCGAACGCTTGGCCGAGCGGATCGTTTCGGACCTTACCGAAATAGGCGCCTCTGCCGCCCAAGCTGGCGATCCCGGCCATTGTGTTTCCGGCCGAGCCGCCCGAGGCCTCCGTGACGTCCGCCATTTGACGGTACAGCGTGTGGGCGCGATCCTCGTCGATCAGGGTCATCGACCCTTTCTGTAGCCCTTGCTCGTCGATGAACGCATCGGCCGATTGGGTCAGGACGTCCACGATCGCGTTCCCGATGCCCAAGACATCATATGTCGTCGTCATGGGGGGCCCATAGCCGTCGATGGCCACGGCTGTCGAGGAGGTATCCGGTTGCCTGATCGGGGAGACCCGTGAAACTTCGCCCACCGGATGGCGCAGGGAATGGATGCGGCCGAGGCATCGGACGAGACCGCCGAGCTGGCCATGAAGATCTTCATGGCGTCCTGGACGCTCAGCTTCTTCGCGCTCATCGCGGCCTACTTCTATCTGCGCCTGACTGCGGGTTCATGGCCGCCGGGTGGTGCGCCCCGTCCCCCGCTGATGCTGACCGCGATGTCGACCGCCGCCGCGGCTTCCTCCTCCGTCGTGCTTCAGATGGGGGTGAACGCGTTGAAGGCCGGACGCCGGGACCAGCTATCGCCGGCGCTCGCCATGGCCATTGGCCTCGGCGGTCTGTTCATTGCATTTCAGCTGGCGGCGGGAATGCAGGCCGTCGGCCGGGGGCTGGTCCCGAGTCTGAACGCCTACGCCGCCCTCTTTTGGATCACCGCCATCTTCCATGCGCTCCACGTAGGCGTCGGCCTCATCGCCCTGCTCGTGCTGTATGCACGCGCCCGGAAGGGGGCCTACACGCCGGAGCACCATCTCGGCCTCAGCCTATGGACGTACTACTGGCACGGGGTCGACCTGGCCTGGCTCTGCATCTTCTTCTTGATGTTCGTCCCCGGCTGAGCGGTGGGCGCCAAAGCAAGATCGTTGTCCCGAGTCACGCCGCTCAGAGCTCGACGAGCACCTGGCGCTCGGACTTGCGGCGGATGTCGGGAACCGTGCAGTCATCGGCCGGATAGCCGATCGGAATGAGGAGGAAGGGGCGCTCCGATGCCGGCCGCCCGAGGATCTTGGCGAGGAACGCCATCGGGCTCGGGGTGTGGGTCAAGCTGGCCAGGCCCGCGTGCTGGAGCGCCGCCAGCAGCATGCCGGTCGCGATCCCGACTGATTCCTGTACGTAGTAGTGCTTCTCTTCCGGCCCGTCGCCGTACTTCTGCGCGAACACCACGATCAGCGCCGGCGCGATCTCGAGAAAAGGCTTGTCCGCGTCGGTGCCGAACGGCTGCAGGTCTTGGAGCCACCGATCCGGCGCACGCCCACCATAGAATGCTCGCTCCTCTTCTTCCGCGGCGAGCCGAATCGCCTTCTTCACTTCGGGATCGGTGACGAGCACGAAGGTCCAGGGTTGTTTGTTGGCCCCGGACGGGGCGGTGGCCGCCGAGCGAATACAGGAACGGACGACGTCGAGAGGGATCGGGTCGGGACTGAACGCACGAACCGAGCGACGCCTCTGCAGGTTGGCCTCGAACCGGTCGGCCTCGGCCCGCATCGCTCGTACGGAGCGCCGCTCGAACGCCAAGGGCTTGTGACCTTCTCGGTCCATGCCGGCCACCTTAGCCGGTGCCCGCGTCGGGCGGCGGATTTTCGTCGTCGAACCGCCGCTTCGCCCTATGCTCTCGCCGTGACTCTGCAGGTCGACATCCCCGGCCCGCTCCTTCCCGCGACCTTCGAGGATCGCCCAAACCAGTTCATGATCCGCGCGCGACTGGTGGACGGACGCCAGGTTGAAGCGCACCTGCCGGACCCGGGGCGACTGCACGACCTGCTGCGCCCGGAAGCTCGGCTGTGGCTGCGTCCCGTCGCCGATCCCCGCCGGCGGACCCAGCATACGGCGGTCCTGGTCGCCGCCTCGCAGGGCTCGCTCGTCTCCCTGGACACTCAGCTCCCGAATCGTCTGGTGGGCGCTGCCCTCCGGGCGGGCCGTCTCCCGGAGTTCGCTGGCTGGCGGCTGCGTTCGGCGGAAGCCGCCACGGGACGATTTCGCATCGATTTCGAGCTGAGCGACGACCAGGGGCGCACCCTCTGGCTGGAGATCAAGAGCGTGACCTGGGCCGAAGATGGGTGGGGGCTCTTTCCGGATGCCCCCACCCGCCGCGGTGCCCATCACGTTCGACATCTGATCGAGCTCAGCGAACGACCCGCGACTTCGGCGGCGCTTCTGTTCGTCGTTCAGCGCGATGATGTGACGCAGGTTCGCCCGGCCCCTGCGATCGACCCAGATTTCGCCGCGTTGCTCTCTCGAGCGGAGAACGCGGGCGTGCAGCTCCACGCTCGACGCACCCGCTTGACGACCGAGGTCATCGAGCTGCTCGGGCCCATCCCCGTGGCGGCGCGGGCGGTTGATAGCCAGCGGCGCTAGCCGTATCACCGGCGAACCTTGGGCCTTGGAGCTTCCATTTCCCGGCTGCTCGGCCTGAACGGCGGTGAGCTTCGACGGGTTGCCCCGATCGCGGCGGCCTACGCCCTGACCCTGGCCACGATCTACGTGCTCAAGCCGGCCCGCAACGCGCTGTTCTTGGACAACGTCGGGGTCGATAGTCTGCCGTACGCGCTGATCCTCGTGGCGTTGGTCGGCGGTTTCACGGTCTCGCTGTACGCCAGGTTGGCCGCCGGGCTGCGTCTCGACCGACTCGTGCGGCTACCGCTGCTCGTCATGGTGCTGCTGCTCTTGGGCTCTCGTCCACTCCTCGAGCGCGGAGATGACTGGGTCTACTTCGCATTCTTCGTCCTCGTGCAGGTCTACGGACTGCTCGCCACCTCGCTGGTCTGGCTCTGGGCCAACGCGGTGTTCGACGCTCGCCAGGCCCGACGTGTGTTCGGACTCATCGGAACCGGCGGCATCATCGGCGCGATCGGCGGTGGGCTCTTGACGGGTCTCATCACGCAGCGGGTCGGGACGCTCAATCTCCCCGTGGTGGCGGCCTTCATGACCGTGGCGATCGGGGCGTGCCTACGCCTGGCGCCCGTCGGCAGAGCGGCTTCCTCGGACCAGACCGATGAGGGAAGCACCGACGAGACCGACGCCACCGCGCTCCCGCGTCTTCTGGCGCTGAACTCCGCCGTGATCGCTTTCGTCGCCGTTTTCGTCGACGTCCAGTTCAACGACATCGTGGACCGAGCCTTCGAAAGCTCGGAGGGAAAGGCCGCGTTTTTCGGGACGTTCTTCGCAACCGTGAGCCTGTTCAGCCTAGGCTTTCAGGTCTTCGCCACCCCCTGGATCTTGGGCCGGGTCGGCGTGGGGCTGGCACTGTCGATCCTTCCGGCGGCGCTCGCTCTCGGTTCCGGGCTCGTCCTGCTCGGCCCCATCTTCCCTCTGGCGACCCTGCCCAAAGTCGCCGACGGAGGGTTTCGTCATTCCATCCACAAGTCGGCGAGCGAGCTCCTCTTCATTCCGGTGCCCGAGCACCTGAAGCGACGGACCAAACTGTTCATCGATACGACCGTCGACACCGCCGCCACGGGCCTGGGGGCGCTCACCGTCCTCTTCATGACCGGCCCCCTGGGCCTAAGCTACCAGCAATTGACCCTGGGGACGGTGCTTCTCGTCGTCGTGAGTCTGTTCGTCGTGCGTGCGCTCCGCCGGGCGTACGTGGCTGCGTTTCGACGAGCCATCGAGGGTCGGCGCATCGACGTGAGCAGCCTGACCGTGGGCTTGGGCGAAGCCGGCGCCATCGATCTGCTCCTCCCTGCTCTGCGCTCCAACCACCCTCGACAGGTCCTGTACGCGCTGGACCTCCTGAGCTCCACCAAGTCGGCCGGGGTCGCGAGCGCCGTCGAGCCCCTCCTCGACCACAACGACCCGGAAATCCGTCGCCGCGCGGTGCAGGTCCTCCAGGCGAACCGCGTCCCCCTCGATGACGACGCCCGACGCCGCCTCCTCGCGGACGCGTCGGCCGCGGTTCGAACCGCGGTCCTGATCCACACGACTCAAGCCAATCCGGACGAGGCTCGGACCGACATCGAGCGAATGCTGGAAGCCGAGGATTTGACGGCGACCATCGCCGCGCTGGACGCCCTTCGCGCCATGCCTCGCGCCGACCAGCAGGCGGTCTTGAGCGAACGGCGACTCGATCGGCTGTGGGCGCGCCGCGGCTCCTTCCCCGAACTCTCGGCCCCCTTGGCGGGAGCGATCGCTTCCGCTCTGGAGCAGCGGCTGTACCGGCGGCTCGAGGCGCTGCTCGAGCACGCCCCCCAGCCAGTCCTGGCGGCGGCCATCCAAGGGCTGGGGGAGAGCGCGGACCCGGCCTTCATTCCCTGGCTGGTCGGGCGGCTCGCCGACCGGAGGACCCGAGCGGCGGCTCGTCGCGCGCTGTCGGCGTACGGCGTCTCCGCGCTCGCGCCGCTGCTGGCGGTCATGGACGCCCGCTCGCAGACGCTGCTCGCGCGCCGCGCCGCGGTCCGGGCGATCGCGGGCATCGACGACGACGAGGCTGCCCGCGCGCTGGCCGAGCGGCTGCCGGTGGGCGACCCGGTGCTCGCCCACGAGGTGGTCGCCGCGCTCAAGCGACTCCGCCGTGCGTTTCCTCACCTGCGGTTTCCCAAGCGTCCGATCGTTCGCGCCCTCCGTGACCGCCTCGCCGCGCGCCGGCTGATCCTCGCCTGCAGTGAGAACCTGCCTCCCCCCCGCTGCGATGCGACTCGATTGTTCCATCGCGCCATGGAGGAGAAGGCCGAGCGGGAAGAGGCCGAGGTCTTCGACCTCCTCGCCCTCCTCCACGATCCCGACTCCCTGCGGGATGCGTTTCGGCGCATACGGTCGGGTACGGACTCGGACCGCGCCGATGCTCTCGAGTACCTGGCCAACGTGCTCGAGCCCTCGCTCGCCCAGGTCGTCGTGCCGTTTTTCGAGATCGACGAGCCCTCGGAAGTCCTGGAATCCACGGCCACCGGTTTCGAGGAACTCCCCGAATCGCCGGCCGAGCTCATGCGCGCCTGGTCGCACGTCCGCGATCCGTGGATCCGCGCGTGCGCGCTCTATGCGGCTCCCACCATTGCGCCCGAGATCGCTCGGCCGTCGCTGTGGTCGGGAGCGCACGAACCACACCCCCTCGTCGACGAATTGATCGACGCTCGGACCGACCGCGCTCCGCCTCCGGTGAGCCGGACCTGACTGCGATGCTGACCGTCATCGAGAAAGTCATCTTGCTGCAGAACGTGGACGTCTTTTCGCGCGTCCCCACCGAGCAGCTCGCATACCTCGCCGCGATCGCCGAAGAGATCCGACTGAACGCCGCCGACGTCGTCTACCGTGAAGACGACGCCTCCGACGCCATGTATCTGGTCCTCGAGGGTGTCGTTCGTCTTCATCGCGGCGAAACGACCGTCACGACGGCCTCGGACAAGGAAGCCTTCGGAACTTGGGCCCTCTTCGACGATGAGCCGCGCGTGATGACCGCGACCGCCAGCGAGGCCACGTCGCTCCTGCGGATCCGCCGCGAGGACTTCCTCGATGTCCTGGCGGATAACGTCCGGGTCACCGAGGGCGTCTTGAAGGCGATCGTGCAGCGTCTTCGCGCCCTCGGCCGCGCCGTCCAGGCCCCGCGCTGATGGGGCGTCCCTGTCCCCGCGGCCTCGAATGTTCGAGGCTCCAGCCCGGTGGTTCACCCGTTTAGAGAGCCTGTCCCCATGGGTATGGGGCTTGCTACGGCGTCCGGCATGCGCGCTGCAATCGTCCTTGGCCTCACTCTGCTCGGTGCCGCCTGCAGCGAGGAGAGCGCCCGTCGGCTCGGTGGCGGCCCCGTGGATGGCGGAGCGGCCGATGCCCGGCGCCCGCCGGACGGCGGCGCTCGGGGAGACGCGAGCGTGGCCGACGCTCGGCGCGTCCCCGACGCGCAGACCTCGCTCGACGCCAGCACCCTGCCGCAGTGCGCCCAGGACGGAGCGACCCTCCGGTTTTGGCACCGGGACGCCGACGGGCGCCCCCGGGAGGTCGACTCGTTGGTAGCCCCCGGCACCATCGTTTCGGTCAGCTCCGAGCGCATCCTGTTTGCGCTTGCTGACCGCACCTCGCTCGAGGTGCTCTTCGACCGTCCCGTCCCGAACCTCGACCGGCTGCGCTTGGGTGAACGGGTCGACGTCAGAGTCGACGTGGAGCGACCCTTCTGGCTAGAGACACGGCTCCTGGCAACGCGGAGAAGCGACAAAGCCCTGGTCGGAGCCTTCTGGAGCGGCGCTTCCTGGCGCGAATGGGCGATCGATGCCGACCATCGGGTGCGCCATCGGGACGCGGCATGTCGACTTCCTCTCGGCTGCGTGCCTGGCCGGGGACAGCAACTCGAAGTCGAGCGTTCGGCTGACGCGATCCTGGTGGATCCCAATCGGTCCCGCAGCGAGGGTTCTTTCACCGCCATCAACGGCGCCAGCGCCCGTTTCGTCGACGGCGAGCTCTGTCCCGACAACCCGACCGCCTGGTACGAGGGCGCGATCTTCGTCCACGGCGCCGTCGACGACTGCGACACCCTCGGCCGGGACGACTGCATCGCCAGCCCCGACTGCGCCCTTCACTTCTCGGAGATCTATGACCCCGGCTATGCCTGCCATCCTGCCATCCTCGAATGCGAACGCTTCGACGACGTCGGGTGCCGAGCGTTGGGCCAGTGTCGTTTCACGAGCGGGGAGTGCTACTGCCCCGAGGAAGAGGTCTGCGGATGCGGAGGCGGTCCGCCGCCCGGCTGCCTCAGTCGGTGCGACCCGTTCACCGACGGGATTTTGTGCGGCGACCGATCCGAGTACTTCTGCGAGCTCGAAGCCCCGCCGTCCACCGCCGAATGCAGCGTGTTTGCCGAGGGCGTTTGTGAGCGCATTCCCACGGACTGCGACGGAACGCCGAACGGTCGCGACGTGTGCGGCTGTCCCGAAGTCTCGACCAACGGTCAGCCGGTCCTCTTCGCGAGCGACTGCCTGCGACGCCGTTCGGCGGCATTTCCGGTCGCCAAAGTGCTGTGTTCCGGACCGTGATCCGAGTCGCGCAACATCCTCGGTTCCCCTAGCGCCGACCCATCCGGCGGCCCGCGTTTTCTCTGGTCTCCGAACCTCGGCTGGGCGTAAGGCCCAGGGCAGGCCAAGAGAATGAGCGACGAGGGAAACGCGACGATCGTCATCGTCGATGACGAGGACATGGTCCTCACTAGCTTGAACGCCTACCTCACGCTGGAGACCGACTACGAGATCTTCACCTTCAACAGCGCAAGGGCCGCGCTCGACCACCTTCGGGCGAACGGCGTCGACCTCGTCATCTCCGACTACCTGATGCCGGAAATGGACGGCATCAGCTTCCTGGCCCAGGTCCGAGACCTGCACCCCGAGGCGCCGCGGATCATCTTGACCGGCTACGCCGACAAGGAGAACGCCATCAAGGGCATCAATGAGGTCGGACTGTATCAGTACATCGAAAAGCCGTGGGACAACGACGACCTCCGCCTGATCATCCGAAATGGTCTGGAAAAGCGCCGGTTGGTGGCAAAGCTCCGCTCGAAGATCGACGAGATCAACAAAGCGTACGGCGACCTTCAAGGGATCCAGCAAGAGATCCTGAAGACCTTCGTCTGAGCCGCTTCGCCGCCTGCGCCCATCAGCGGTTCAGGGCTCCAGGATGGCGCGCATGATGATCCGCTCCCCCATCGGAAAGCCTCGACGCGCTTCGGCGGCCCGGAGCCGTCGGATCGCCGGCGTGAACTCCGACGCCGGCAGCTCCCGAAATCCAAACCTACGGTAGAACGGGGCATTCCACGGCGGGCTGCGCATCGTGGACAGGATCATCTCCCGAAAGCCTCGCCGCTGCGCCCAGGCGAGGCAGGTGCGAACCAGCTCCGTACCGTGACCCTGCCGCGCACGTTCCGGCAACACGTCGACCTCGGCAAGCTGGGCGCGTCCTTCGATCTGCGTGACGAGGGCGAAGCCGACCGGCGCGCCGAGGGACTCGGTCGCCACGAACAGCCGACGCGCGCTCAGCGCGGTGCGCAGGACGGATGCGGGCAGCAGGTATCGGGCGTACAGGTCCGCTACGCCGTAGGGCTCGAAGAGGGTCTGCGAACGGCGTTCGATCTCCGGCAGATGCTCGAGGTCACGGGGCCGCGCGAGACGAACGCGCCGGACCACCTGTGCTGCCGTCTCGCTCACTCGAACGGCTGAGCAGAGGTGCAAGCGTGGGGCAAGCCGGGATGCTCAGTCGCGGGGTTCGATCCGGAGGTTCCGGTTCTGGACCCGATGTTGGAGCGCGATCCCGCGTTGATGCAGGTCGAACACGATCCGGCCAAAGCCCTCGTGACGACCGAAGCGCACGCCGCGGACGTTACGTTCGTCGACCTCGACGCCATCGGGCATCGTGTCGAGTCCATCGAAGTCGACCATGAAGCGCGGAGGAGCACGAAGCTGCGACGTGCGACGCACGCGCACGCCCGACGGTAGAGCCATGGTGGCCCACGCGCGGGTCGCCGACGTGGCGCGGCGCGCCGCTCGCTCGGGGCGACGCGCCTCGGTCGAATCATCGTCTTTCGCCGGTTTTGGAGCGAGCGGAACGAGCACGGGGATGGGCTCCGGCTCGGCCGTGCCCGTCAGCCGTCGATGCGTCTCCGACGTGAAGCCGGCGGCGGGGCCTTCGGCGGTCGGGCCGTCCGTCGGCACGGTTTCGGGCACTCGGGGGGCCTGGCTCAGCTCGGCCCAAACCACGAGGCTCACGGCGGCGATCAGGAGACCGGCGCCGAGCGCAGCCAGCGCCGCCCAGAGGCTGGGGAGCTGGGCGGCCGTCGCCCGGACCTCGGTACGGAGGCGAGTCCAGATGTTGGAGGTCGATTTGGCTTTTTTCATCTGTGCAGGCGGACGCCCCACGCGCACGGGAGCGGTGGAGACGAGAGCTTGAGAACCGGGATCCGTATCTGCGGGCAGCACGAGCACCGCGTCGTCGTCGTCGGCGTCGATCTCGACGCTGGGCCATGCATGAGGGAGCGAATCGCTCGGACTCGGCGACAGGCTTGCCGGTGGCGGGATCGAGAGTTCGAGATCGATGTCCTCGCCCGACGACTCGACGCGCAGCCGCATCACCTCCTCGGCGAGCAATCGCTTGGCCTCCTCCGACAGCTCGATGAAACGCACGCCGAATCCCGAGCCGTCGGGTCGGTCGCGATTGTAGGCGACCTCGGCCTGAGGCACGTACACGCGGGCGCCGTCCGACAGCACCAGCTCGGCGCAAAAGCGCGCTCCCACTCGGACCGGTCGGTCGGCATCGATGAACATGCCGCCGGTGGACAGATCGCTGGCCGTCAGCCGAGCGTGCGGCTCCCGCTGTGGCGGCCCCACCGAAACCGGTCCTCGGGCCGGCACGCGCGGACTCGAGCGTCGCTCCGATCGCGGCTTCACGAAGTTCGGAATCGTGGGCAGGTCAGTGTCGATGAGTGCGGCGGCCTCCGACATTGTGCGCATTCAGCCACCGTCCGATCGCAGCGTCCAATTTTCCGGCGCGACCGCTCAGTCTTCGGGCAGTCCGTACAGTTCGTGCTCGCGAATGTAGCTCAGCACCTTCTCGGGCACCGCGCTCCGAATCCAGTCGGCATCTTCGGAGCGACGAACCGACGTCGAGCTCAATTCCTCCAGCCAAGGAACCAGGTGACCGCTGTCACCGGGCTCGCCCGGACGGCGAACCGGAACGACCTCGACTTCCTTCGCCAAAAGCGCGCTATCTTTCCAGCGTCCGGCCCGCAGGTCGGCGTAGGCGTCCTGCCCCACGACGAGCGCGAACCGATGATTGGGATATCGAGAGCGCAGAAAGCGGACGGTATCGATCGTTCCCGCCGGCCCGCCCCGTAGCTCGGCCACGTCTCGCTCCACGTCGAGGACGCGCACTCGCTCCAGACCTCGAAAGGCGAGCTCCGCCATGCGCAGGCGATGCTCGAACGACGGCATGCCGCGCTTTTCCGCGTAGGGATGCTCGAAGACGGGTAGAACCCAGACTTCATCGATCGCTTCATCGTCCAGCTCCGGAAGGCGAGCTCGCAAGAGCCACTCCACCAGACCCACGTGTCCACCCCGACCCGTGGGAGGGTTGGCCGAAGTTCCGAACAGAGCGACGACGCTCACGCGGCGGGAGACTAACAGGAAGCGCCGAGCGGCCAAATCTCCAGACACTGCTCGCCTCTCTCCTCCGGTCCCCTTAGCCTCGGCGGGTGCCGCGCTCCGACGACGATCGGCTCTTCATCAAGAAGCCCTGGCGACACTACCGACGCACGTATTCGACGACCGAGGTCCGCGTCGGCGCAGTGATCGTCGGTTTGCTCCTCGGTCTGTCGGCGTGGGTGCTGTGGATGGGGCGTCACCCCGACCCTGAGCTCTTCGCCGCCGCCCCCGCCCAAACCAACCGTGCTCCAACGATGAAGGTCGAGCATCCGCTTCCCGACCGCCTCGCAGCTCGGGGGTGGACGGCCGATGCCGTACGCGCCTTCGGGCCGGACAATCTCTACGAAAAGATCAATGGCCGTGAAGGCTACTACAAGTCGTTTGGCTTCGTGGCCCTGTACTTCGTAGCCCTGCAGGCGGCCGACGACCCCGGGCGCAGCATCGACGTCGAAGTCTACGATCAAGGGGAGCCGGCCAACGCGCTAGGGGCCTTCGCCGGCGAGATCGACCCCGACGCCGCGCCGCGCGTCGAGGACGGGGGACTCGTTCACTACAGCTCGAATGCGCTCTTCATGACGCGCGGGCGCTTCTACGCGCGCGCCCTCGGTTCGGATCGATCGGACGCCACGATGGAGGCGCTTCGCCATCTTCAGGCTCGCTTCAGCCAGCTGCCCGCCGCACCCCTGCCGTGGGGCTTCGAGCTCCTGATCGGCCGGCTGTCCTTTCCGCCGGGCCGCGTCGCATTTTCCCCGGAGAACGCCTTCTCCTTCGGCTTCGCCGAAAACGTCTACGTGGCCACCCTGGAGGACGATGAGACCCAGCTCTTCGTCACCGTGGCTGCGGCCGGCGGGACGGAGACGCTGCGCGCGGCGTTTCAGCGGGGATTCGAGGACTATGGAGAGGCGGGGCCGCCCACGGACGGCATCATCTTCGTGACCGACCGATACCTGAATCGCGTCAGTGCTGCGCTGGCCGAGGAGCCCTTCGTGATCGGCGTGAAGAGCGCCGAGGACCAGGCTGCAGCCCGGATGCATCTGGAACGACTGCAGTCGGTCGTGGCCGGACTGCCGCCCGAGGAGCGCACGGCGATCGTGGCCGCGGCAGCCGCGGGTACCGAGACCGCGGCCGCCGAAGCGCCGGGCTCGGCGGCGCCGCCGACGGACGACGCCGAGGAAGCCCTCGAAGAAGCGTACTAGGGGTCCGGTTCCGGATGACTGGGACTCGACTTTCCCCTCGGGGAAGCGGCACGAATAGGTATGCAGACGAATTCCTGGAGACTCTTCCTCGTTCTGGGGCTGGCGGTTGGCCTGGGCTTCCTCGGCAGCGCCGAGGCGCGACGTTCGGCCAAGCGCGGCAGCACCCTCGAGCGCGTGACGAAGAGCGGTCAGCTACGGGTCGGCATGACCGGGACCCAACCTCCCTTCAACATGCTGGACCGTCAAGGGAACCTCATGGGCGTCGACGTGGACCTCGTCGATGAGCTCGCCAAGAGCATGGGCGTGGACTTCGAGCTTGTCCCCATGCCGTTCAAAGATCTGATCCCCGCGCTCGAAAAGGGCGACATCGACATGATCGCGTCGGGCATGACGATCACGCCCGCTCGGAATCTTCGCGTGTCGTTCATCGGTCCCTACATGGTCGCGGGAAAGAGCATCCTCACCACCTCGAGCCAAATGGCCGAGAGTTCGCACCTCGGTGAGTTCGATGCGAAAGGCCACACCATCGCGGTGTTGAACGGATCGACCAGCGAGTCCTTGGCCGAGGCGACGTTCCAGAAGGCAAAGATCGTCAGCGTCGACGAATACCAAGACGGAGTGGATGCCGTGCTGGCGGGCAAGGTGACCGCGCTCCTCGCAGACCGCCCAGTGCTCCAGGTGGCTATGCTGAAGAATCCCGATCGCGGGCTTCTGATCTCGGAGCGGCCGTTCGTCATCGAAGCGATCGGCGTGGCGCTGCCGCCACGCGACATGCAGTTCTTCAACCATGTGGAGAGCCTTCTCGAGGCCCTCGAGAAGGCCCGCGTTCTCGAGGACGTGGTTTCCAGCTGGCTCGACGACGACGCCTGGCTCGACCGGCTCTGAGGGTAATCGTCCAGGCGCGCGATGCGGTGCGCTTCAGGGCGGGTTCACGGAGGCATCCCGCCCAAAGCGGAGGACGACCATCGCGTGCGTTCTCCGGGTCGGATCAGGTACCCTCCCGCCCGTGGCGAAACGTGGGCAGCAGGAGCAAGCCGAGCCGACACGGGAAGACTCGGCCGCTGCCGAGGCTCACCGTCGCGACGAGCGACGCGCCTTCCTTCGGCAGGCGGGCGTGGTCGGTGGCTTGGCCGCGGGCGCCACGTGGGCGGCGGTGGCTCCGCCCGGCTGGCCCCTTTCGCTGAAAGACCCGACGGGCGAAGTAGGCAAGCCAAAGAAGCGGCGGCTGCGTCTTCCCGAAGGCGGGTTCGCGGTAAAGAAGGCACCGGTCGCCGACCTCGGGGTCGCCCGTGGCGAAGTGCCCGACCAGCTGGTGCGGGCCGCGATCGACGCGATCGGAGGCCTCGGTCGCTTCATCGCCAAAGGCGACGTCGTCGTCATCAAGCCGAACGTCGCCTTCGAGCGCGCGGCGCCGCTAGGCGCCACCTCGAATCCAGAAGTCCTCGCGGCGCTGATCCGCGCCGTGCGGGACGCCGGTGCTCGCGAGGTTCGCGTCTGCGACAACCCCATCGAGTCGCCCGAGAGCTGCTTCGCGAAGAGCGGCATCCAGAAGGCGGCCGTCGAAGCGGGCGCTCGCGTGTTTCTTCCCCGACCGGGTGACTTCGCGACGCTGAACGTCCCGGGGGCGAAGTGGATCGAGAACTGGCCCTTCTTCTGGCGGCCGTTCCAGGGCGCGAACAAAGTGATCGGCCTCGCGCCGGTGAAGGACCACAACCTGTGCTTCGCATCGATGACGACGAAGAACTGGTACGGTCTGCTCGGCGGACGACGAAACCAGTTCCACCAGGACATCCACGGGATCATCACCGACCTCGCCTTGATGATGCGCCCGACGTTCGTCCTTCTGGACGGCACCCGCGTGCTCTTTCGCAGCGGTCCCACCGGCGGGAGCCTCGATGACGTACGTCCCGGCCACACCGTCGTGGCCGCCACCGACAGCCTGGCCGCAGACGCATACGGCTGGGATCTGGTCCTCGATCGCAAGGGCCGAGAGCGTCCCCAGTATCTCGAGCTGGCTGCGGCCAAAGACCTCGGCGTCCCCGACTGGCGATCCCTGCGCGTAGAAGAGGTCCAGCTGGGATGAGCGAAGTCGTCATTCGTCCGGATTGGCTGAAGCGCACGCTGAAGAAGAACGCCGACGGCTCTCCTTGGTGGGCCCGGGTCTTTCGCATCACCAACGTTCGCGTCGCCACCCAGGCCTTTTTCTTCGCCCTGTTCACCTTCTTATTGTGGGCAACCTGGTTCAGCCGCCTGGGTGGGTATCCCGTCTCGCTCTTCTTGGAGGTCGACCCGCTGGTGGGATTCGCCACCGCGCTTTCGACGGGCACGGTCTACCGCTGGCTGTGGCGGGGCGTGTTCGTGCTGATCCCCACGCTGATCTTGGGGCGCGTCTTCTGCAACTGGATGTGCCCATACGGAACGCTGCACCAGTTCGTCGGCTGGCTCTTCAACGTGCGATCGAACCGGGATCGCATCGACTCCAATCGCTATCGGCCGGGGTTTCAGCTGAAGTACGTCATCCTGACCGTCTTCCTGGTGCTCGCCGCGCTGGGATCACTCCAGATCGGGCTGCTCGACCCCATCTGCCTGCTGGTCCGAACGTTCGCGGTGGCGCTGATGCCCGCGTCGGACCTGGCGCACGGCAATCTCGCGGAAGTGCTGCGCGTACGGCTAGGCATGGACCCCGAGCCGCTGGCCGCCCTGGTGATGAAGCCCGGCGTTGCCGAAGGCCGGATCTTCGCCGGTGCGTGGCTGGTCGGCTTCGTCATCATCGGCCTCGTGGGCATGAACCTCGTCATCCCTCGTTTTTTCTGCCGGTTCCTGTGCCCGCTGGGCGCCTTTTTGGGCGTGCTCTCCCGGTTCGCGCTCTGGCGCATCGACCGGGACGTCACCAAATGCACCGACTGTGACCTTTGCCTTCGACGCTGCGAAGGAGCATCGGATCCGCACCAGGCTCTTCGCAAGAGCGAGTGTTTCGTCTGCTTCAACTGCATCGACGACTGCCCGGAGGACGCCCTGGCCTTTCGGCTGACTCCGCTGCCGGTCAAAGACCGGATCGTGGGCAGCGTGAAGCAGGGGACGGCCAAACTTTTCGGTCACCCCGTCATTTCCAAGGTCGTCGATACGGTGAGGCCAACCCCGGAGATGAATCGTCGGCGCTGGACCTTCGCCGCCGTCGCCGGCGTCCTCGCCTATCCGTTCTTGCGACTCTCGAAGAGCGTCAACGACCGAGGCTTTCACGAAAAGGCCATTCGTCCGCCAGGCTCGGTGGAAGAAGCAGAGTTTCTCGAGCGGTGCATCAAGTGCGATCAGTGCATCAACGTGTGCCCTACCAACGTGCTGCAGCCATCGACCATGGAGCAGGGCGGCCTCGAAGGGCTTTGGACGCCGGTCATGGATTTCAGCGTCGGCTTCTGTCAGCTCAACTGCACCTTGTGCAGCGAGGTCTGCCCGACGGGCGCGATTCAGAAGACACCGCTGGCCAAGAAACTCGGCATCGAAGACTACGCCGAGAACGGACCGGTCTCGGTGGGCACGGCGTTCTTCAATCGGGGCCGGTGCCTGCCTTGGGCCATGGAGACCCCGTGCGTGGTGTGCGAAGAAGTCTGTCCCGTCACGCCCAAAGCGATCGGCACGTACGACGTCGAGGTCGAGCGCTGGGACGGCACGACCGTCACCCTCAACCGCCCCTACATGCGCCCGGAGCTCTGCATCGGGTGCGGCATCTGTGAGCACGAGTGCCCGGTGATCGACGACGCGGCCGTCTACGTGACGGCGATCGGCGAGACCCGGTCCGAAGACCGCTCGCTCCTCTTGGAGTCGAGCAAAAAGGCAAACAAATCATGAGCGACCCCCACGATTCATCCGTTACCCGTCGTCAGCTCTTTCGCGGGGCCGCGACGGTCGGAGCCGCTGCCTCCCTCGCCAGCGGAGGAGAGGCGCGGGCCAAACCCAAGAAGGCGGAAAAGCTCCCCCAGGTACCGCGCAAGAAGTTGGGTAAGACCGGGCAGGACGTCCCGATCCTGTTGATGGGCGGGGCCATGAATCTGGACCAGCGCTTCGACCCGAAGCTAGCGGAGTGCTTGCGCTTCGGCGTGAACTACTTCGACGTCGCCGACTGCTATGCCGGAGGTACCTCGGAGACCGCGGTCGGGAACTTCCATACGCGGCTCGGGAATCGAAAAGACCTGTGGATCACGAGCAAGAGCGACCGGCACGACCCCGAGGGGTTCGAAGCGACGGTGAACACGAGTCTTCAGCGGCTGAAAACGACATGGGTCGACCTGTACTTCCTGCACGCCCTGAAAGACGCAAACTACCTGAACGCGGACATCGCCAAGCTCGCGGAGAAGCTGAAGAAGGAAGGCAAGATCAAGTACTTCGGATTCTCCTGTCACTCCGGCAACGTCACCGAGCTCATGCAGAAGGCATCCAAGCTGTCCTACGTCGACGCGATCATGTTCCGGTACAACTTCCGCAAGTACGGCGACAAGGAGCTGAACGCAGCCATCGACGCGTGCGCCAAGGCGAACATCGGCCTCATCGCCATGAAGACGCAGGGCTCGGAAGCCTCTTTCTCTCAGGCCTGGCGCAAGTACGAGAAGACCGGCAAGTGGACGAAGCATCAGGCCGTTCTGAAGGCAGTCTGGGCCGATGAGCGCATCCCCGCGGTGGTCAGCCACATGGACACCTTCGACAAACTCAAGCAAAACATCGCGGCCGCCGTCGATCGCTCCGAGCTATCGGTCGTCGAGCGCGACGCGCTCAACAAGTACGCCGATGCGACCCGGGCGTTCGCGTGTGACGGGTGTGACCACATCTGTAATCCCGCGGTGCAGGCTCCCGTCCAGATCGGCAGCACCATGCGCTACCTGATGTATTCCGACGTGTACGGTCAGGGCGACTGGGCGAAGGAGCTCTTCCAGACGCGCCTGCCGCCGGAGGCTCAGCGGCTCACCGGTGTGGACTTCAGCGGGGCCAACGACGCGTGCCCGCACGGCGTCGACGTCGCGTATCACATGGGTCGCGCGGCGAGGGTCTTCGAGGCCTGATGCCGCTCGACCTCGTCATCGGTCCATTCCTGCTGGCGTTCTGCGGTGCGTCTCTGTGGCTCTTGTCCGAGCCCCGTCGGCCGGCGTCGAAGGACGTCCCGCTGGACCCCAAGGACCTCGGGCAGCTCGCCGACGCCGTCCGATCGCCACAGACCGCAGATCCGCGTCGGGCCGAAGCCTTGATTCACCTGCGAAGGCACGGCCCGCGGCACCTGATCGGCTCGCTCCTGCTGACCGCCCTCCGGCACGGCGGGGAAGAGACGCAGACCCTTGTGTTTCGCTGGGGCAACCTGTGCCCGGACCGCCGCGCCCTGGAGCGCAAGGCCTTCGGTCTCGTCCTTTGGCAGCCCGACACCCCGGTCGGTCGCGCCGCGCGGGAAGGGCTCGAGCGCTGGGGCAGCTCCGCGTGTCTTCTCGAGGTTCGAGCCTCGCTGGCTCACCCAGCGATCTCCGCCGACAGCCGGCGGGCGCTGCAGCACGTCGAGCGGATCCTTGCCGGCCGGATCCAGGAGCCGGGCCCCGAGGGTCGCATCTCCCTCGCGGATCCCACCGAGACCCGCGGCGAGCTCAGCGTGGCGACGCCGCCTTCGTCCGACCGCAGCTGAATCCGGGTCGATAACTGTTCGGTGACAGGCGCCGACCACCTGGATATGTCGGCATCATGCGTTGGGTGTGGCCGGCGGTCTTCGGTCTTGTGGCGTGTGGGGACGGTGCCGACGGAGGACTCGGAAGCGATCAGGTTCGGCTGAATCTGCGAGTCATCGTGCCGAGCTCCACGCCCCCCGAAGACATCGTGTACGTGACGGGCAGCTTTCAGGGCTGGGAGCCGGAGAGCCCGGATTACGCCCTGGCCAAGACCGACGTGTTCCGGCACGAGATCTCGCTGGTCGTCGATCGAGGAGCGACTCTCGAGCTCGAGTTCGTTCGCCAGGGGGGGGTCGAGGAGAAGGGCTACGTTGGCCAGGCGCTACCGAGCCATACGCTGGTCGCCGACGAGAGCACGACGCACACCTTCACCGTCGCCCGCTGGGCGGATAGCCCGCCGCGCCGCACGACGATCGTCGGTGACGTGCGCGTCTTCGATATCCCCGAGTTCTTGAACGGGCGAGCGGTCCTCGTGTACCTCCCGCCGGGCTACGACGAATCCTCGGACCGCTATCCCGTCTTGTACATGCTCGATGGCCAAAACGTGTTCGATGCGGAAACGAGCTTCGCCGGCGAGTGGGGGGTCGACGAGTCGCTGGAGAACATGATCCGAAACGCTGACATGACGCCGCTGATGGTCGTCGCGATCGACAACGCCGGGACCGACCGCATCCATGAGTACACCCCCTGGACCGACCCGGACTTCGACGGTCGCGGCGAACTCGGCGGGGGAGGTCCGGCGTTCGTCGAGGCGATCGTCGAGACTCTGAAGCCCGCGATCGATGCCGCGTTCCGCACGCGCCCCGGCCCGGCCGACACTGGCTTTTGCGGCAGCTCGTTGGGTGGCCTGATGAGCGTGTTCGCCGCCTATGCTCGGCCCGACGTCTTCGGGCGGATAGGCGCCCTCTCCCCGTCGGTCTGGTGGAACGATCAGAACCTCCTGACCTACATCGAGTCCCGTCCGAGGCCCGACGTCTGGCTTTGGACCGACATGGGCACCGCCGAGGGCCAGGGGGCGCTGGACGGCTTTCGAGCATTGCGCCAGACGCTCATCGCCGATGGCTTCAGCGAAGACGACGACCTGATGACGGTCGAAGAACCGGGCGCGATCCACAACGAGGTCGCGTGGCGGGCGCGCTTTCCCCGGGTCGTTCGCTTTCTCTTCGACCGTTGAGCAGCCGTCTCAGCGTTTCGGCGTGAGTTTGGGCGTGGGTTTCACCTGCGGCTCCGGCCGCGTCGAAGCCGAGCGGCCGGCAGCACTCTGCACCGCCTCGTAGCCGAAGCGCTGACGGATCGCGTCCACCGTTTCGTGCAAGCGCTCCTCTTCGGGAAACAGGCCGAGCTGCTCGCAGAAACCGAGGTTGGAGAGCGCCACCCCCACCAGGCGAATCCGCCGAGCCGGATCGCGAGCTTCGGCGTACAGCTCGCGCACGACGGGCGTGATTTCCAGCTCGGAGCTGGATGCGGCGAAGCTGCGTGACCGCGTGACGGTCTCGAAGTCGTCGTGCCGCAGTTTGAGAGTGACGGTCCGGGCCTTGACCCCGCGCTTGCGGGCCCGCCAGCAGACCCGCTCGCACAGCGAACACAGCATGGCGTCCAGGATCTCGGGACGACCGACGTCTTCTCGAAACGTCCGCTCGTTGGAGATGCTGCCGATGACTTCACCGTCGGGGTCGTGTTCGGAAAACGCCGGTCGGTCGCGCCCGAGGTCGCCCGAGCCCTCCCCCATGGCCCCGCGTTTGACACCCTCCGCCCAGTCTCCGAACACCCGACGAAGCTGAGCCAACGGCGCCGCGGCCACGTCGCCCAGGGTCGTCAGGCCCTTGTCGGCGAGCTTCCGCTCGGCCACCGGCCCGATGCCAGGGAGCTTGCGCACGGGAAGACCCGCCAAGAGATCCCGCTCCGTCCCGCGCGGCACGAGACGCACGCCGGCCGGCTTGGCCAGACCACATGCGACCTTGGCCATCGAACGACTGGCGGCGATCCCGGCGCTCGCGGGCAGGCCCAGCTCCTCCCGAATGCGGGCGACAAGCTCGCGGACGACGCGGAGGATCGTCGCGTCGTCGGAGATGTCCGCAGGCCGGCGGTACAGGGCCTCGCAGCCCGCGAAGTCCATGTACATCTCATCGATGCTCGCGACCTGAACGATGGGGCAGACCGCCTCGGCCAAAGCGCGGACGTTGGCCGCATACTTGCCGTAGGTGCCGTGCCGCGTAGGCCGGTAGATGGCCTGCGGAGCTCGGCGGCCCGCTTCGGTCAGCGACATCCCCGAGCGCACGCCGAGCCGGCGAACCTCGTAGCTGCAGGCGGTGACGACGCCCCGGGTGAAGGGGCGGCCCCCAACGATCACCGGCTTGCCCTCCAGCGTGGGATCGAGGATGCGTTCGACGGACACGAAGAAGGTGTCGAGGTCGAGGCACACGATCGTGGGCTGCTCCCGAGCCATGACTGACTGAACATGCGTTTACATCCACCGAGCGGAGAAGACAATCGCGGGACGAACCTCGATCCCGCCACGGTCGAGGGCTTCGGCGACGAGTGGCGCCGTTTCGATCAATCTGGCCTCGGCGAGGACGAGCGCACTCGGATTTTCCGCGACTATTTCGAGATCTTTCCCTGGGAGACGCTCGGTGAAGACTCCGTGGGGTTCGATGCGGGCTGCGGCAGCGGTCGCTGGGCCCTGCTGGCCGCCGACCGCGTTGGGCACCTGACGTGCATCGATGCTTCGGGCGCCGCCCTCGACGTAGCCCGCAAAAACCTCGCATCGAAGACGAACGTGTCGTTCGCGCACGCCAGCGTCGACGCCCTCCCGCTCGACGACGATTCGCAGGACTTCGGCTACTCGCTGGGTGTCCTTCACCACGTACCGGATACGGCCGCGGCCCTCGCCGGGTGCGTTCGGAAGCTCAGACCGGGCGCGCCGTTCCTGGTGTACCTGTACTACGCTCTCGACAATCGACCGCCGTGGTTCCGCGGACTGTGGCGGGCGACCGACCTCGTACGCCGCGGCATTGCCCGTACGCCGGACCCCGTGAAGCAGCGGCTCACCGACCTGATCGCGGCCGGCGTCTACTGGCCACTGGCCCGGGGAGCCGGGCTCGTCGAATCGACGGGGCTGCCGGTCGAAGGCCTGCCCCTCGCCTACTACCGGGGGAAGAGCTTCTACACGATGCGGACCGACGCCCGAGACCGCTTCGGTACGCCACTCGAACAGCGATTCACCCGCCAGCAGGTCGAGCGCATGATGACCGAAGCCGGACTGACCGACATCCGTTTCTCCGACCATGCGCCCTATTGGTGCGCGGTCGGTCGAAAGAGCTCTCGTTGAAGGTCCTGGCGCTCACCAAGTACGACCGTCTCGCTGCGAGCTCCCGCCACCGCTTCCTTGCTTACGCTCCATCCCTGGCGCGCATGGGAATCCAGCTGGACCTGTCACCACTCTTCGGAGACGGGTACCTGAAGGCCAAGTTTCAGCGCGGTGCCACGGAGTGGTCGTCGGTCATGCAGGCCTACGGTCGTCGCCTGGTGGCTCTTCTGCGCAGCCGTCGTTGGGATCTGCTGTGGATTCACTGCGAGGCGTTTCCGTACATGCCGCCCTGGGCCGAGCTCGCCCTAAAGGCTCTCGGGATCCGCTACGTGTTCGACTACGACGACGCGATCTTTCACATGTACGACCGTCATCGCTCGCGGGCGGTGCGAGCCTTGCTCGGCGGAAAGCTCGAGACGATCATCCGAGGGGCTCGGGCAGTGACCGCCGGAAGCCGCTACCTCGCCGACTACGCGGATCGGTTTTCTTCGACGGTCCACCACGTGCCCACCGTCGTCGACCTGGCTCGGTATCCCACCCGAGCCGTCGCCCCGACGAACCGGCCGTATACGGTCGGCTGGATCGGCTCGCCTTCGACGTCCGAATACCTCGACATCGTCGCTCCGGCTCTGCAGAGGATGGCGCAGACGGAGCCGGTTCGCCTCATGCTGATCGGGTCCCCGCCGCGGACAATCCCGGGGATCGAGGTGGATGTGCGTCGATGGTCGGAGTCTTCGGAGGTCTCGGATCTCATGGCCTGCGACGTGGGGATCATGCCCCTGCCGGACGAGCCGTGGGCGCGCGGGAAGTGCGCATTCAAGTTGATACAGTACATGGCGTGCGGGCTCGCGACCGTGTCGTCGCCGGTCGGCGCGAACTCGGAGGTCGTCCGCGAAGACACCGGGATCCTGGCCGAGACGACGGAGCAGTGGGTCGCAGCTTTGAGCCGACTCCGCGATGACGTCGAGCTCAGGGTGAGAATGGGTCAAAGGGGTCGGGAGCGCGTCGAAACCCAGTATTCCCTGGAGAGCCAGTCGGACCGGGTCGGACAGATCCTCCGGACGGCCGCCGTCTGAGACGATGACGCGCCGGATCGTCTACGTGTCGTACGACGGCATTCGAGACCCGCTCGGCGCGAGCCAAGTGCTGCCCTACATCCGGGGCCTGACCCGCCGCGGCCATCACTACGAGCTGCTGTCCTTCGAAAAAGCCCCCGCCCGTCCGGCGTTTCGCGAGCCCCTCGCCCCGGGCATCCGCTGGACCGGCCTGCGCTACCACAAGACACCGACGCTCCCGGCCACCGCCTTCGACATGCTCCAGGGCTCGATCGCGGGCAGCCTTCTGGCGGCGGTCGCGGACGCCGACATCGTGCACGCGCGCTCGACGGTCGCGGCGGCGATCGCCCTACCCGCCTGTACGCTGCTCAAGAAACCCCTGCTGTACGACATGCGCGGGCTCTGGGTCGACGAGCGCATCGAGTCGGGCGCCTGGAACGAGCAGGGTGTGATCCCCGCCGCGGCCCGCCGGGTCGAAGGCGCCCTCTTCCGCCGCTGCTCCGCCATTACCGTGCTCACCAACCGCATGGCCGACCATCTGCGCGAGCGCGACGAACAGAGCGAGATCCGCGCTCCGATCCACGTGATCCCGACGTGCGTTGACCTGGACCACTTTCATCCGGAGGTCCCGAGGGATCCGGAGATCGAACGTCGCGTCCGCGGCTTCAAGACCCTCGTCTATCTGGGGTCCCTCGGACCTCGCTACCGGGTCGAGGACATGGCTCGGTTCTATCTGGCGTGGCGGAGCGTCGCTGCACCCGCCCGCTTCCTGGTCGTTTCGCAGCAGGACCCCAAGCCCCTCCTCGACGTGCTGAGGCCCCATCAGGCCGAAGGTGAGCTGGTCCACGTTTCGCTGCCGCGGGAACGAGTGCCGGCAGCTGCGGCCTGCGCCGACGCCGGCGTGTTCCTGTACACGCCGGGCATCGCGACCGCCGGGGTCGCCCCCACCAAGCTCGGAGAGCTCCTGGCCTGCGGGATCCCCGTGGCCGGAGACGATGTCGGCGACGTCCCCTCCATCTTGAAACCCGACGTCGGGACCCAGGTCCTCGACACCACGCCGGACGGCCTCCGAGCAGCCGCGGATCGCCTGGCGGCCCTCGCCGTCGACCCGGCGACCGGTCCCCGCTGCCGGAGAGCGGCGACGACCTGGTTCGGGCTCGACGACGGTGTCGCGGCGTACGATTCGCTGTATCAACGGCTCGTGCCAGGCACGCTGACGTCCGACGCGGGCTGGCCGCGCCCGTCTACGTCCGACCGCCGCTCCACGAGGGGGCTCCACCATGAATGAAACGACCGACGGACAAGCGCCCAGGATTCATCCGACGGCCGACGTACAGACGGACGACATCGGACCGCGGACGCGCATCTGGCAATTCTGCGTGGTGCTGCGGGGAGCGCGGATCGGCGAAGACTGCAACATTTGCTCCCACGTCTTCATCGAAGACGACGTCGTCGTCGGCGACCGCGTGACCGTGAAATCCGGAGTTCAGCTGTGGTCGGGGCTGCGGGTCGAAGACGACGTGTTCATCGGACCCAACGCCACGTTCACCAACGACCTGCGGCCGCGATCGCGGCAGTGGCCGGACGCGTTCTTGGCGACCACAATCGGGCGAGGCGCGTCGATCGGCGCCAACGCGACGATCCTCCCCGGTCTCACCGTCGGTCCCGGCGCCATGGTCGGTGCGGGGGCGGTCGTCACCAAAGACGTTCCCGCCCACGCGACCGTCGTCGGCAATCCGGCTCGGATCGTGAGCGCGTCGTCGGGACCGTGAGCGCCGCCCTGGACCGACGGCCGTGCACCTACTGATCGTCGCGACCTCCGCCGGGAGAAGCCTGACTCCCGATTCGGCTGCGGTCCACGGCCGGCGTGTCGCCCGGCTCTTCGGCGACGGTCGCCAGCCGGAGGTCGTCGTCCGCCGCCCCGCCGAGAATCTCGCCCTGTATCTTCACCGTTTCGGTGGGCCGATCGACCCCGGCGCGACGCACTTCTCCTTCGACATCGAAGCCTCGCAGAGAGAGGTCGTCGTGCGCATGCCACGGGCGCCGACCGAGTCCGTTTTCTTCGCACGGTCATCGGACGGCGTGCGCATCTCGACGACCGAATCTCTCCTGCACGCAGACCCCGAAGCGGAAGAAGACGAGGAAGCCGTCGAGTGGTTTCTTCGTAACGGGCACCTGGGCCCCCGGCCGGGTCTGCTCCGCGGCACCGAGCGGGTACCTCCAGGCGCCGACGTTCGGTTTCGGCTGACCTCCCCCATCACGGTTTCGGTCCACGAACGCAGCTGGGAGGCACGGTGGCCGACCCGGAAGCGCGTGGCGCGGGAAGTTCGGCAGGCGGTCGATTCCATGGGCGATGCTCCCCTCCTGTCCTTGTCCGGGGGCTTCGACAGCCGTCTCTTGCTGAAGCTCCTGGCCGACCGTCGACCGAGCATCGTCTCCTACGGTGTTCCCGACGAGCTCGTCGACTCGAGGTCCGACCACGCGATCGCCCGGGCGCTCGCTTCCGAGCACGGACTACCCTTCATCTCGCAGCCTGGCGCGCCCCGGGGAGATCCCGTCCAGGTCTTCGAGAACTTCTGCGCGCTTTCGGAAGGACACACCGACCAGATATCCGGCTACCTCGATGGAGGCGCAGGGTGGGCCGACCTGGCCCGCGATGGCTTCGCGACGGTCATCCGGGGCGATGAAGCGTTCGGCTGGTTGGCGGTCGGAGGCCACGCCGACGCTCGGGCCTCGGTTGGGCTGGTGCCGACGGAGCTCGGCCGAGGTCCTTCTGGCCCACCCGCGCTTCCGGCCGAGCTGGCCCCCACACGGTGGGAGACCGCGGCCAGCTATCGAGACCGCCTGTATCGCCGGTTTCGAATCCCCCAGGTCCTCGGCCCACTCTCGAAGATCAAGGCGCACTTCCTGAGGGTCCTGAATCCGTTCCTGACGGACGCGCTGGTCGATGGGTTCGGCTCGCTGCCCGACCCGCTCCGCACCGACAAGCGATGGATACGCTGGCTGCACCCGGAGATCCGACCGAGGACGGTGCGGCCGCGGGGACCAGAGCCGGTGGAGCGCCTCGTCTACGAGCTTCGGAGCCAGCTTGGAGACCGTCTCACTACGGGACCGCGGGCCGAGGCGCTCTCCCTCGGGGCAGCGGAAAGCCTCGCCCAGCTCCTCGACCGTAGGCCGATATCGCGCTCGAACCGCCCGGGTGGCCGATTCCCGGTCCCGTTCCGCCCCCAGCTGCGGGAACTCGCCCGTCGGTTCGGAGTCGTGTCGTCGCCGAAGGTGCCCCCATGGCGGCTGGCACTGCGCATCGCGATCCTCATCGAGTGCCGCCGGATCCGTCTGCGGCAAAACGTCCAACCGTAGGCTGACGTCGGGGCCCGGCGCCGCGTGTACGAGCAGGCGCCCCATCGCGCACGGCGATGAACGCCGGGTGCCGCGGATGGTACTCATGCGGGGGAGGCCGTCATGACCCGAATCACACCTGCCGCCATCGCGCTGTGGCCCGAGTCAACTGGCGCCGAGAAGCGCGCTGGACTAATCTCTTCCCCGAGCGTCCCGTTTCGCCGACGAAGCCTCGAGAACAACCCATGAACGATCGAATTGAACCCGCTCCCCGCGCAGTGCGCTCCGACCAGCGGGTAGTCCGTTATGGCCCGGCGATGACCGGAGCCCTGCTCAGCACAGCCCTGGTTGCGTGTGGACAAGACCCCGGGTCGGTCCCACCGACGGCCGTGAGCTCCTCCGCCCTGTGTCAGCTCGGCGGATGCGACAGCGCCATTCTGTCCGACACGATCCCGTCGACCGCCGCACCTGGCGAGAAGCTCCTGGTCGAGGTCGAGTACACCAACAGCGGTACCGTCACCTGGAACTCCGACATACGATACCGAAGCCGGACGGTTCCGAATCGGCTCTTCGGCGCCTGGTTCGACGTGGTGGATGGGACGGTGGCCCCGGGCGACGACTATACGTTCCGCCTGGTCTTCGTGGCTCCGACCGCCCTCGGCGACCAGACGTACGACTACCAGACGAACGATCTCACGAACAACGGGTTCTTCGGCGAACGTCTGACTCGAACGGTCACGATCCAGAACCAAGCCCGAAACTGGGATTGCGAGTTCGTGAGCGACACCGTCCCGGCTACGGTATCGCCCGGCGAACTCGTGAACGTGACCTACGAGCTGCGGAACAACGGACTCCTGACCTGGCCTTCCGCGACGTTCCAGCTGTGCGAGTACGACGGACGCACCTGGTCGTCCACGCGATGCCTGAGCCTGCCGAGCGACGTGGTGGACACCGCGACCGTGACCATATCCGAGCAGCTGGTGGCACCGACGGTGCCCGGAACGTACAGTCTTCTGCGTCAGATCACCGACCAGGCCCCCACCGATCGCCTCGGGCGCATCAGCAGCGACGATTGCGTGGACCTGACGGTCGACGTCGTCGGCGGCGCACTTCTGGATGCATCGGAGGTGGTCGCCGACCGCGATGTGCCGGGCTCACTGGCGCCGGGTGAGATTCGCCCGGTCAGCATCACCATGGAGAACACCGGTGCCAACACCTGGACCAGCGGGGGCGTCACCCTGGTCAACACGGACGGGCAGCTCTTCGGCAACGCGGCCCCGGCGGTCGATACCGACGTGCCCGCGGCGGGGACCTTCGACTTCAGCTTCGACATCCGCGCTCCGACGACCCCGGGTAGTTATGACCTTCGGCGCCGGATGAATCAGCCGGGCGGCGTCGGACTCTTCGGAGACGAGGTGGTCATTCCCATCACGGTTTCGGCGACCGTGACGCCCCTCTTCGGGGCCGAAGTATCCTCGACGAACTTCCCCGGCAACTTCACTCCGAGTCAGACGCAGAGCGTCTCCGTAACGATGGAGAACACGGGCAGCGCGACATGGTCGGGGTCTTCTTTCGCCTTGGTCAGCACCAACACGCCGAACGATCTCTGGTTCCGGACGGCGACCACCCTGCCGGCCAGCTGTGACCCGACGGCCCCGGGCGCCACCTGCGAGTTCTCGTTCAACGTACGGGCGCCGGCCGACCTGGGCTTCTACGACGCCTCCTGGCAGATGGCGAACATCGGTGGTGTCGGCAATTTCGGCGGACAGGCCGTCATCGCCGATATCGAAGTGACGCTCTGCGGGAACGGCATCATCGACGACACCGCAGTACCGCCCGAGACCTGCGACTACGGCGACCTCATCGATGGCGATGGCTGCTCGTCGGTGTGTCAGATCGAGCCCAAGGAGGTCGACCTGAGCGCAGACGCCGCCGACCTGACCTACCGCGGTTCGAATCAACGTCGTCTCCTGGCCACGGTCGCCACCGGGGACATCGACGGTGACGGCGCGATCGAGCTGCTTCTGGGCGAAGCAGGACACATCGACCGCGACGGGATCCGGAACGGCGCGGGCCGCGTGGCGGTCTACGAGTCACCGACTTTCGGGGGGGGCGCCATCACCCTTCCGACCGAAGCCGACCTCGAAGTCTGGGGCGCCGAAGCTGCCGATGCCCTGGCGGCGGTCTATACCAGTCGCATCGCCGCCGGCGACGTGACGGGTGACGGTATCGACGACCTGGTCGTCTCCGCCGTCAACGCGGACGGAGCGTCCAACGCCCGCACCAGTTCGGGCGAGGTCTACATCTTGACCGGAGGCTCGGCGCTGACGGCGACTGCGGCGGTCGACCTCGCCGCCCCGGGATCCTTTTTGGGCGCCGAGTTCCTCGGCGAAGCGGCGAACGACCTCTTGACCGTGCTCGACGTTGGCGACGTGACCGGTGACGGCACCGGCGACGTGATCTTAGGTATTCCCGGAAGCAACGGCGGTGAGGGCGCGGTGGTCGTGGTCGAAGGCGGAGCGACTCTGAACAGCGGTTCCTCCTTCGACCTCTCGACCGTGGGAGTCTACGCCACCATCACCGGCGACGTGAGCGATCGCCTGGGCCTGATCGCCAAGGTCGGCGACGTGGTCGGCGGCCCGGCCAACGACCTGATCATCGCAGTGGCCCGCGCCGACGCCGCAGGACGCTCCAATGCCGGCGCCGTCTACGTCTTCCAGGGGCCGCTCGGTTCGGGAGTCTTCGATGCAGCGATCGACCGCGACCTCGAGATTCAAGGCGCCGACGCCAACGCCAAGCTTGGAAGCGCCGTCGCGGTGGGGAACGTTCGCGGCAGCACACGGAACGACCTCGTTATCGGCACTCCGCAGGGCCGAATCGGGGGCGTTCAAGTGGGCACGGTCGATATCTTCGAAGGCCCGATCAGCATTCCCGTGGGAGGCACCATCGACTTGTCGGCCACCGCGCCCGACACCCAGATCCAGGGCACCGATGCGGGTGACCGGCTCGGATCATCGGTGGCGGTCGGCAACTACGACATCGATGCCTTCGAAGACATCGCGGTGGGCACGCCCTTGTCCGACGGCCCAACCAACGCCACCGCGAGCGCCGGCGACGTGACCGTGGTCTTGGGCCGCGTCGACTTGGCTGCCGTCATCGATATCAGCACGCCCCAGGCTTTGCCTCCGCTGTGGGTCTACGGGAGCGGAAACGACCGCGTGGCGACCTACCCGTCGGGTCTCGAGTTCGTCGACATCGACGGCAACGGCGTGGACGACCTCTGCGTCGGCGTGGCGAGAGCCGGACCCAACCTCGACGGCGAAGTCTACTGTTTCGAGTCGCAGTTCTTCTAAGCATCCTTCGTGCGGATCCTGCACGTGATCGACAGCCTCTCGCGGGGAGGGGCTGAGCGACAGGCTCTCGTCCTGCATCGAGGCCTCCTGGAGCGCGGCCACGACTCGAAGTTGGTCTGCTTGGGGCCACCGCTCGACATGCTCGACGATCCGCAGCTGGCCCCGCAGGACGTTGAGAGCCTCGGTACCTCGCGGGGCTGGCGTCACTTGCCGGCGGCGGCCAACGCGCTCCACCGTGAGGTGCGCCGCTTCGAGCCGGACGTCCTCCACAGCTCGCTCATGTTCAGTGACCTGGCCAGCGGTCTGGTGCCGCGACGAACGCCGCGCGTCGCCACCCTCTGCAACGTTTTCGATCCGGGCCTGCGCGCCGAGGCCAACCCGCAGGCGTCGCCGACGCGCATGCAGGTCGCGAACCGTCTCTGGGGAACCGCTCTTCAGACGCGCTTCGACCGGTGCATTGCGATCTCCGGGGAGGTCGCCCGCTCGGCCACCGCTTGTCTGGGAGTAGGGGCGAGCCGACTCACGGTGATCCACCGCTCGATCCCTCGTCCGACCGACACGCACGCGCCCCCGGAGGGCGCACCCGGGATCGTATCGATCGGACGCCTGGTCCCGCAGAAGGGACAGGACATCCTGCTGCGAGCTCTCGCCCACCTGGACGATACTGGCCCCGCCTGGACGTGCACGATCATCGGTGCGGGCTGGTATCGTGACTCGCTCGAGAGCCTGAAGGCTAGCCTGGAACTCGATGACCGGGTGACTCTGGCCGGTCTGGTACCGGATTCCCGGGTGTACCTGCGCACGGCAGCGGTGTTCGCCTTCCCATCTCGCTACGAAGGGTTGGGGGTATCGCTGCTCGAGGCTGGATGCTTCGGACTTCCGTGCGTGGTGTCGGATATCGCTCCCCTGAGAGAGATCATCGTCGACGAGCGCTTCGGCTTCATCTGCCGTCCCAACGATCCGGAAGACCTGGCGCGCGCCTTGACCGAAGCCCTTTCCGACCCGGTGGCCGCCCGCCTCCGCGGCCGACGTCTCCAGGAACGCGTGGCGACGGCGTTCTCGGAGACCAAGATGATCGACGACACCCTCGCCGTTTACGAAGCCGTCCGCCCTGATTGAATCAGGGCTTGAAGAAAGCCCGAACGGCGTCGGCAACTCGGTCGACCGTGTCTTCGTGCATCCCCGGCCACATGGGGAGGCTCAAGACCTCGTCGGCGAGAACCGACGCCACCCGAACCTCGGCCGGATCCACGTCGAGATGACGGGCGGCTTGCTGAGCGTGGCACGCGACCGGATAGTGGATGATCGTTTGGATGCCGCGCTCGTCGAGCCATGCTCTCAATGCGTCCCGGCGACTCGTGCGCACGACGACCAGGTGCCAGGCGGGGTCGGTTTCGGGCTGTACCTTCTGAAAGGTCAGGTCCTCGAGGTCGCCCAAGCGCTCGAGGAAGCTGCGTCGAATCAGGCGACGGTCGGCCAAGTCCTGCTGGAGCAGCTCCAGCTTCGCCTCGAGAACCGCGGCCTGCAGTTCATCGAGACGCGAGTTGATCCCGGCTACGGCGTACACGTACTTCTCCGCCGAGCCATAGTTTCGAAACTGGCGAGCCTCGGCGTCGGCGTGCTCGTCATCCAAGACCACCGCACCACCGTCACCGAGGGCTCCGAGCGTCTTCGAGGGATAGAAGCTGAAGCAAGCGGCGTCTCCCAGCGCCGCCACTGGCCGATCCCCGTGGAGCGTACCGTGGGCCTGTGCCGCATCGGAGATGACGCGGAGGCCGCGGTCTTCGGCCAGGGAAAGAATGCGCGTCATGTCGCACGAGGCGCCGTACAGATGGACGGGCATGATCGCCTTGGTCGCAGCCGTGATGCATCCTTCGAGCCGATCGACATCCATGAGCCAAGTCGCGGGATCCACGTCGACCACGCGGATGCGAGCACCAGCCCGGAGGACGCCGAGCCAAGTCGCAAAAAAGGTATGCGACGGCACTACGACTTCATCACCGGGACCGATGCCGAAAGCGCGCAGGCCAACTTCGATGGCATCGAGCCCGCTGGCGACTCCTACGGACCGGCGTCGTTCATTGAAAAGAGCAAAAGCCTGCTCGAATGAGGACACCGACGGCCCCAAGACGTACCAACCACGATCCCAGACCGCACTGATGGCGGCGCGGATGGCTGATTCGGCCCGACGGTTGACCACCGCCAGATCGTAAAAAGGCACCGTCATGACGACCGGCCGAGAGCCGCGAGAAACTCGTTTCGATCTCGATAGTAGTCGTCTTCTTCGTAGTGTTCGGACGCCAGGACCATACACACGGCACCGGACGAGAAATTGTCGATTTCGCGCCACACCATACGATTGACGTAAAGGGCGACGTACGAGCGATTCAGCGTGAAGGTCTGGTCGCGCTGTCCATCGCTCAGATGTACGTCGAAGGAGCCGGATGCGGCAAAGATCGCTTGGCGGAGCCTCTTGTGAGCGTGTCCGCCCCGGCGCGTCCCGCCCGGGACGTCGTAGAGGTAGTAGACCCGCTTGATGTCGAAGGGAACGTGGACTCCCGCTTCAACCACACTCAGGTTTCCGCGGACATCGTGAACGATCGGGAAATGGATGACTTGCCAGGGTACGTTTTCCAGGCCGAACGGGGTCTCGGTCACCACAACCTCCGCGCGCGAGAACGGTGAGCCCCCGCGCCATCATCACGTAGCGCAACCTCTGGCCGAAGTCCACGAAACCACCCCTCAGCGGGGGATCAGCACCACGTTAGCTTGCGATGTGAGCGCACGCGGCAAAGACCTGGCGTCTCGATCGCCGACGCCTCCCGATGCGAAGAGATCTCCGGCGGTCCAAACGTACGACAGCGACTCGAGAAGCCGGCAGGCCTGCTCCAGTTTCTCGCCATCGACACGATCGGGCGTGACTTCCACGATCAGTGTCGGGCGCTGGGACCGGAGGAGGTCTTCCGCACCCAAGAGAACGTCGGCTTCCAGACCCTCTACATCCACCTTCACCAGGTCGACCGCCGGCCGGCCTCGCGACTCCCAGAGGCTATCGAGGGTAGTGACGTCGACGGTTTCGACGCCGCCGGGACTCCGCGTCGAACGAAGGCTAGCTTTACCGATGTCCGACGAGGCATGATGGTGCAGAGGCGCCGAGAACTCGGCATCGGCCAAGGCTACCGGTTCGACTTCCACGTCTTGGTAGCCGTTCAGCTCCAAGCTCCGCCGCAGCATCTCCAAAGCGACGGTCCCAGGTTCGATGGCCAAGACCGGTTTGTTTCGGTGCGTCCATCGACGAGCGAGGACGGAGTAGTAGCCGATGTTGGCACCCACATCGATGAAGTACCCCTCGCCATGCAGAAGTCGACGGATACAGGTTCCGACCTCGTCGCTAACCCCGAGCGCCCGGGCCCACTGAAAATAATTCGAGCGATTGAGCTCGAACGTTGCCCCCTCGCTGTCGAATCGAACCGAGTCGTCGGCCGAAAACGAATCAGGCGGTGGCGCGACGCGAATCATCGGCGAGTCGGGGCCGGGCGGGCCCAGCGAGCGGAAAGCCGCGCGCAAAGCCGCCCAACCGGTGGGTGAACGCCCCGCACGATGGACGACCTTCTTGAGAAACCGTGGGGGCCGCAACATGGCTCGTCAGACCAGGTTCCGCTTCCGCAAGAACCGATAGGCGCCGAGGCGGACCTGGTGGGGTAGGACGGTGCGCAGTGGCTTGCGGACCACGGCCGCCGAGAGCGCTGATGCCGACATGAGCCCCAACTGCACTCGGGTACCAATCGGGGCGCGACGAGCCTCGGAGAAGGCTCGTCGTCCGTACCGTAGAGCGCCTTCCCAGTCGTCGTTGAGCAAACACGTAACCGCGGCCCGGCCCAGTCGTCGGGTCAAGATGCCCTGCCAGCGTTCACCGAGGACGTCTTTGTGCTTGGACAGCGCCATGAAGACGTCGTCGGTCCATACCGAAGGGCGGCGTCCGAGACTCCCCAATACGATCCGCGCGAAATAGAGAGGCTCGTCGAGGAACGAGAATTCGGTGCGGCGAGCCGCTCGCAGGTGAAGGTCGAAATCCTCGGCGCGAAGAGTCTCATCGAACCCCCCGATGTCCCTGAGGAACGCCGTTTCTGCGATCATGGTCCCCGAAACGAACCGGGTCGTTCCTTCCACGACATCGGAGAATACGTCCCCCTCACGAGTTCCGGCGTCGCCCGGAGGGAGAATGGCTCCATATTCATGCCCCTCCGCATCGATGCTGATGGCATTGCAGTGACTCACCTTGCTGGAATGCGACTTCCGCTCGGCATACGCGAGGTGCCTCTCCAGCTTCGAGGGTTGATAGAAATCATCGGTCGGCAGGATCCCCACCCACTCCGACCGAGCCAAAGACAAAGCTCGGTTCAGCGTGGAAGCCACTCCCGAGTTTACATCGTTGCGGAGGAGACGGAACGGCACCGGCGATTCATCGGCGAGGCCTTGCAGAATCGCAAAAGTGTCGTCCGGAGACTGATCGTCGATGGCGATGATCTCGGCCGGTCGCCGAGTCTGCGCGAACACGCTTCGCACCGCCTGTTCGACGAAGCGCTCGTGTCTATACGCAGGGATGAGAATGCTGATGGTCGTCATGATTCAGCGAGCGCCACCTTATGACCCGGTCCCCATGCGAGTTCAACCGTCGCTCGACGTGCTGGATCCGCGAACTCGGGCTCGGATCCCGGCCGCACTGAGGCCAGCGACGAGCAGCGCAATGACGAGGCTGCCGGTCAGCGAGCGTGATGAAGTCCAAAACACGACGGCGGCGATGGCGAGATACCCGATCAGCAGGACTAAATTCGCCCCCGAAATCCGCGCCCGCGCGGTGCGAAAAGCAGCTCCGATGTTGAGGGGGAAAAGGATGACGTACGACGCGGCGAATGCGACGCCCACGCCGTCGAGCCCGTGCGGCTCGAGCATCATCCATGCACCCCCCAGGTAGACCGCGGCCCAGACGCACTGCAAGGCGCAGTACAAGAGCGAGCGTCCCCGAGCGAGCACTACGAAGCCAAGAGGCCAGCAGGCCGCCTTCATGACATCACCGAGCAGCTGATAGCCCAGGAGCCCGGCAGCCGGAATGAACGCATCGGAGAAGAGGATCCGAAGGAGAAGCTCAGAGACGGCCAGCAGCCCCACGAGGGCTGGGCCCACGACGAGCAGCGTCATGCTCATCTGCTCGTCCACGAGCCGAGGCACCGAAGCCTCGGCCGCCTGCGCCAGCCGCGGGTAGTAGTCCGCGCCCAGCGCCGCCAGGCCAATACCGACGTACGTCATGGCGATGGTCCACGCCGCGTGGAACAGGCCAGCATCGCTCTCGCCGAGTCGATCGAGAACCAGGGTACGAACCCCCAACAGGCTGAAGGAGCCGGCGAACGTGGCCACCATGACGGGCAGTCCAAAGCGGAGAATGCCGACTACCCGGGCGAGCGGGAGTCGGCCCTCTTCCGAACCGGGTTGGTTCAGAAGACGCCAGCAGTAGGCGAGCCCAAAGATCGCCGTGGCGATCGGCGTCGCCACGACGAAGAGGCCCGCTCCATCGTATCCCCAGACGAGGAGCGCCCCCACGCTCAAGATCAAGCCGAGGAAAGCGGCACCGGCCTTGAGAACCGACAGGCTACGGATGTTTCGGGTGCCCTGGAGGATGGCGGTGGTCACGAGCCCGAAGACGCTGACCACTGTTCCTCCGGCCACCCAGAACAAGGCCCAGGACGGGATCGCGTCGTCGACTGGGCGGCCGACGACGGCGCGGGTGATGACGAGCAAGAAGCTGATCAGCACGGCGGAGGAGACGGCGAGAATCAGCACGGCCCTCGCGATCCGCGGTCGGTCCCCCTTTGGCGTCGCCGCGATCTCCCTCACGGCACTGTTCGACAGGCCGAGAGCGGCGACCGTGCTGCTCGCGGTGAGCGCATTCTGCAGCAGCCCGATGAGACCCACGCCCTCCGGACCGACGAGGACGGCAGCCGCTTTCGAGCGAAAGACCCCGAACGCCAAAGCGATCACGTTGCTGCTCGACATGCGAACCGTCGAGCTCCAGATCTGACGGAAGGTGGCCATACGGTGTGCGAGGCGCGCGTCTCAGGCCGTCAGGAGAGCGGCCTTCTCTTCGTAGGCCGTCAGCAGACTTCGCTTGAGGGAGGTGGGAATCTGCTTCATCAATGCGGATTTGTCGGGTGTCGACAGCAGGCTCCCCATGAGGCCAGTGAGCGCGCGGCGGAGCCCCCACGAACCCGACGCTCGGGCCCGCCCGTCTTGAGGTCCGCGGTTGGCGTGCGGCACGATCATCGGAGCGTCCTCGGTCGACGGAACGTCGAAGACGTCCGAGTAGCGCAGCACGCCGCGTGAAAGCCGCTCGAAGCTCATCCAGCGGATATTCTCGAACCCAGCGTCGGTCACCGTCCGCTGCAGGTGACCGTAGTCGAAGACGCGTGCCTGATTCGACGTCAAGAAGCTGCGGAAGCTCTGGAAGAGGTTCGCGTGCGGACGCACCTCGAGATAGAGAGACGCCAGACCCTCGAGCGGGTCTCGCAAACAGATCAGGATGCTCGCGTGAATCGGCCCCAAGAGTTCACCCAGCCGACGGAGCTTGATTTGGTGGGTCGCGTCGCGGTCGTCGATGAGGAAGTGCTCTTCGGAGACGAGCAGTCGCGGTGAGCGCTCGAGACGCAAGGCGAGCTGTTCCAAAACGCGGCCGCGGAGCGGCGCTTCCGCGCGACTGCCATCGCCCCGCTGACAAAGTCGATGCAGATCCCGACTGAGCTCTCGACTCGATCGGTTCCGAGGTTGGCGAACCCCCCCATAGTCGAAGAGACCGGATTCATCCGATTGCCACGCGATCTGCAGCGAAGTGGTGCCGGTGCGAGGCGGGCCGACGTGGACGAGAAGCGACATCAAGGTCTCCCGGGTTTCAGCCGCGGAGCGCTGGCCCGCACCTGTCGAGCGGCGGCGAGGACAATCACGAAAGCGACGACCTGGGCTCGGTGTCGAAAGGCCGTGCCTTCATTGCCCGAGGCGAGCGCGTACGACCCAGCGATACAGAAGAAGAAGGCCATGGGCACGATCAGTCGCCGCCACCTGGAGGACTCGCTGAGAATTTGCCGTACGGCCTGAACGCTCAAAATCAGGAAGAACAATGACTCGGGAAAGGCCAAGACTTG
>CAYYOT010000027.1:0-55470 GCA_964473255.1 uncultured Myxococcales bacterium
TCCCCTGGAGCGAGGACCGAACGTCATCCTCGACCGCTGCCGTCTCGAGCGCCGTGTCGACCTAGCTGGCTATGCGGCTCACGAAGAAGCTCGCTACGCTCGCGATCCGGTCGATCGGCAGCTGCTCGGCCCGCCGGCGCTCGAGGGCGACCAGGTACGCTTCCAGCACGCGGCGATAGCGCTCGACGGAAAAGAGGAGCGTGATGTTGACGTTGATGCCGTCGGTCAAGAGCTGCTCGACGGCCGGCAGCCCGGCTTCGGTGCCTGGTACCTTGACCATCAGATTGGGCCGACCGACCGCGTCCCAAAGTCGGTGGGCCTCCTCGATGGTCGAGAGGGTATCGTCGGCCAAGTGGGGGGACACTTCCAAGCTCACGAAGCCGTCCGCACCCTCCGTCTCGTCGTACACCCCGCGAAAGACGTCGCAGGCCCACTGAATGTCTTCGATGGCCAGGTGCTCGTAGGTTTCCTTGGCGCTGGCCCCCGCGAGCACAACCTGCCGCAAAGAAGGAAGGTAGTCGCGCGATGAACCCATCGACTTTTCGAAGATCGACGGGTTGGAGGTCACGCCTCGCAGGCCCTCCTGCTCGATCATGCGATGGAGCTGCCCGCTGAAGATCATTTTCCGCTCGATGTAGTCGAACCAGATGCTCTGTCCGAATTCTTGTACGGCTTGGGTGGGTGGCGTGCTCACTGCGGCGGGACGGTCGCAACGCCTGGGCGCCGGGTCAACGGCACGAGACTTGTCTGCGCCGCGTGGACGGGTCATGAGGACCGCCACCCATGTTTGCATGGTTGATGTCGGGATCGCCCCGCACGACGAAGAACGACCGGAAGCGGGCATTGGCGCAGCCTCCGGTGGAGGACATCACCTTCGCCGCCCACCATCCGACGCTCGTCGTGGGCGGACGCCAGACGCGGGGCGCGCTGCCCCTGCAAACCTCCGGTTACTCCGGCGCCGTCTTCTCTTCGAAGGGTCGGGGGCCGTATCGCTTCAACGAGGATGCCGCCGTCCTGGCCCGGGACGGTCGCGGTCGAGTCCTGGCGGCGGTCTTCGACCAGGCCGGAGGCCTCGGCGGCGACGTTCGCGGCGAGGCGAGCGCTCTTGCTGCGCGGACGGTCTTCGAGAGCTTTCGGGGAGCGAAGGATCCCGGGATCGAGCCGTCCGCTTTCCTGGTGGACGCGCTGTGGACCGCTCACCGCGCCCTCCTGGATCGGCGGCAGGGTGAAGCCACGACGGCGGTGGTCGCCGTCGGCCTTCCCGGGAGCGTGGTCATCGCCAACTCGGGCGACTCTGGGGCTCTGTGGTTCCGAAAAGGAGAAGGTGTCCTGGCGGAGACCGCACCCCAGGAGTCCCTCGCTCCAGCGACCCGGGGGCGATTGACCCACGCGCTCGGGCTCGACCCGGAGGAACCATCGCCCGAGCTCTACACCTGGAGCGTCGAGCCTGATGACTGGGTCCTGATCGGCAGCGACGGTCTACTGGACGCGAATCTGAGCGAGAGCGACCTGCGCGAGCTACTGGAAGGCGCTCGGGACCCGGTGGACTTCGTGAATCGGCTCGCAGACATCGTGCTCAAGAAGATGGAGCAGTGGGCCGCAAAGCCCGACAACCTGAGCATCGTGGCTTTGGTCGCTCGGAGCGGCGACGATCGTCGGTGTTCCCCCGTGCCCGACTGTGTTTAGGTCCGCGCGGAGTTCGGGATCATGGTTTCGGGAACCAAAGAAGCGCGCGGGTCCTTCGCGTCGTCGGCCGGATTCATCCTGGCCGCGGTCGGCTCCGCGGTCGGGCTGGGGAACATGTGGAAGTTCTCCTACACGGCCGCGCAGGGTGGTGGGGCCGCTTTCGTCGTTCTCTACCTGGGCTTCATTTCGGTCGTGGGCATCCCCCTGATGACGGCGGAGTTCGTCGTCGGCCGCATGGCGCAGGAATCACCGGTCGCGGCCCTGCGGAGACTGGCCGGGCCCGGGTGGGCACCGCTCGGCTGGCTCTTCGCCGCGTGCGGACTGGGCATTCTGTCGTACTACTCGGTGATCGCGGGGTGGACCTTGCGCTACACCGGCGAGGCCGCCCTCGGACTGATTCCCGCGGATACCGCCGACCATTTCGTAGGGTTGGCCACCGGCGTTACCGCCGTCGGCCTGCACGTCGTGTTCATGGGCATCACCGCGTGGGTGGTGTTGGGCGGCGTCCACGACGGAATCGAGCGAGCGAGCCAGATCTTGATGCCGCTCCTGTTCCTGTCATTGGCCGGACTCGCCGTCTGGGCCTTTACGCTGTCGGGCAGCGGTGAGGGCTACGGAGCCTACCTCGAGGTCAACCTCGACGAATTGTTCGAACCCCGCATCATCGCCAATGCCGCCGGCCAAGCCTTCTTCAGCCTGAGTCTCGGGATGGGCGCGCTGATGACCTACGCCTCCTACCTGAGCAAGAAAGAGAACCTCGCGGGGCAGGCCACGATCGTGTCCTTGGCAGACTTCGGGGTCGCTTTCGTCGCCGGGCTCATCGTCTTCCCGATCGTCTACTCCTTCGGACTGGCCGGAGACGTCTCCGAATCGACGGTCGGCGCTCTGTTCATCGCGCTCCCCAAGGGCCTGCTCGAGCTCGGCAGCGTCGGCCGCGTCGTCCTCACCGTCTTCTTCGTCATGCTCATCTTCGCGGCGCTGACCTCGGCCATATCGTTGTTGGAGGTCTTGGTGTCCGCGGCCATGGATACATTCGGCTGGACGCGCCCCCGCGCGGCGCTCACGGCGGGCGCGGCCGTGACGCTCCTCGGCATTCCTTCCGCCTTGAGCCTGGATTTCCTGACCGTGGCCGACGCTTTGATGGGTGAGTTTCTCTTGATCGTCGGCGGATTGTTCACCGCCATCTTGGTCGGCTATCGCATCGTCGACGAGTCCGAGGCCGAGCTCGCTCATGGCGTGAAGAGCGAGGAACTCCGGCGGGGTTGGGTGTTCTTGGTGCGGTACGTCGTTCCGCCCATCTTGGCGGTGGTCATCTACTACCAAGCCCGAGCTTTGGTCGCGACGGTGGCGTCCGTCGCCGGCGGCTGAGCCTCGGGCACGGACATCCATCGTCGGAAGCGACTGCGCCGAGCCGGATGCCCCGAGAGCGCCAGCCAAAGGCAGCGTGCTCGGGTCCACGAGGAAACCTGCGCCGTGACCGGATCTCGCGCCAAGCACCGCAGATGGCGCTCGAAACCACCCAAGCCCGGACGGGTCCGCCGCAGTCCGGCGACGTCACACAGGACCAGCGACCCATCCTGCCAGCGAATGCGATCGGACCGTAGGCGTGAGTCCAGAAGCCCATCGTACGCGAGTTTCCGAAGGAGCTCGGCGGTCGTTTTCGCCAAGGACCTCGCGTCGGCCGCGCCGAGTCCCCGTCGCACGTGGGAAGAGACCGTCGGCGCGGACAGCGGCTCGTGAAGCAGGAAGCTGACGCCGTTCGAGCGAGGAGCGACCCAGCCCAGGGGCCGGGGGGCACCGTAGCCACGAGCCCGAAGTCCATGCAGGGTACGAAGCGCCCGACGGGCTTCGGGGCGGCCCCATCGCGCGCGACGGCTCATCGCCCAGACCTCGGCTCGCGTACACTGGCCATGCCGAAGCTCGAGCCGGCGAGGCCCGGTCGCCTGGGCCTCCCACCCCTCCGCGAGTCGCTGCCGCGGCGCGACCCACCCCGCATCGTCATCGTGGAGCGCCGGAAGCTCGACGACCGGCGTTTCGAGGTCGAGGGCGTCGGTGGACAGCGACCCGCGCCAGGCCGTGCCCTGGTGGTTCCAGCGAAGCCCGCGGGTCCAGCTCATTTCTTGGTTCGACTGTGGGTTCGTCCTTCGACGGCCAGCAGATGAAGATCGGTCACGTTGGTATCGGTCGGGCCCGTCTGCAGGCGCGCGTCGATCGCGCCCAGCGCCTCGTAGCTGTCGTAGGCCTCCACCGTCGCGTCGAGGTCGATACCTCGCTCATGAAGCGCGGCCATGGAGTTGCCGTCGACGACGCCACCCGCCGCATCGGTCGGCCCGTCCGTTCCGTCGGTGCCGGCCGCGAGGAACGCCATGTGATCGTCGCCGGCCATCGCCTTCGCCATCAGAAGCGACAGATGCTGGCTGCGACCGCCGGTCCCGAGATCGACGGCTTCGCCTTCGAAGTCGGGGTCGTCGATCCGAACCGTCGGCTCACCGACGGCGATGAAGACCTCGCGTCCGGTCCCGCTGCGGACCATGGATCCCGCGCGGGCCAGGTACTTCTCCACGAGATCCTCCACCGGTCCCTCGATCGGTTTCGTTGCGCAACGGACGCGAAGTCCCATCGTGCGGGCCGCCCGGGCCGCGGCGCGGAGCAGTGTTCGCGGGCCTCCGACCACGGCGGCGAACGCTCGACCGAGCCGCGGGTCGCCCGGCTTCGGGGACTCGTTGATCTCGCCTCGAGCGCCCGCCTCGAGATACTCCCGAACGCTTTCCGGCACCTCGTCCCAAATGGCGACCTTCTTGAGCGCCGAAACCGCATCGCGAAATCGGGACGGGTCGGCCACCGTGGGACCGCCACCGATCGCCGGGAGCTTGTCGCCCACGACGTCGGACAGCGCCAGCGTGAGCACCGACGCGGGGTTGGCGGCCACGGCCAGCCTTCCGCCTTTGACCCGGGACAGGTGGGCGCGAACGACATTCATGCTCTCGATGTCCATGCCGGCGCGGAGCATCTTCTCGGTCAGCGTGATGGTGTCGTTGAGCCCTACTTCGGGGACGGGCGAGGTCAACAGAGCGCTCGCTCCCCCGCTGATGAGGACGAGGAGGAGGTCTTCTTCGCTGAGCTCCGATACGAGCTCGACGATCTCGTCGGTCGCACGGATCGAGTCGCGGGTCGGGATCGGATGCCCCGCCTCTCGGAGCTCGAAGCCCTCGACCTCGCGGGTGTATCCTTCTTTCGTGAGGATGATGCCGAAGCTCATCTTCTCCCGGATGGCCTCCGGCACCGCCTCGGCCATGGCCGGCGCGGCCTTGCCGATGGCGACGATCCCCACCCGCTCGACCCGGTCGAGCGCGATTGCGCGGCGCCCGGCGCGAATGGCCCCGCTGGAAACCTGTAGGCGAGATTCGACGGCCTTCCCCGCGTGCGAGGCGTCCAGCGCCTCCTTGAAGATCGAGACCAAGTCGTCCGCGAGCGGCGTGCGGGCCATCCTGCATCCCTATAGTCAAGTCCCGAACGCAAATCAAAAACCGATCGGCGGACGCCCCGTCCGAGGCCCGGAAAAGAGGTTTCGGGTCCTTCAACTCGGAATGGCCCTTGCAGTTACCCCGAGTCCGCAGCTTTGATCGACGTGTGTTGCGACGTTCAGGCGGGCTGGCGCTCGCCGCCGGGCTTTTTTTCGCCCGACCTGTCATCGCGGTGTGCCCGGGCGATAGCTGCCTGACCTCTCGCGCGGTCTATCGCGGAAACCTCGACTTCTTTGCGACGGGGGGAACGTTCACCTTCGACGACGATGCGGACGACCGCCCGGACGGACTTCTCCTCGAAGGCTCGGTCACGATCCCGCGAGCCGCCCTGCCGCCCCGCGCGGAGATCGCCGAGGCATGGCTCTATTTCGGCGGCTCTCTCTACGACGACGACGACGGGATCGAGGCCCCCGACGATCGCGTCGAGCTTCTGGTCCCGGGGGTCGATGCGTACGTCTCGGTGCAGGCCGAGGCGATCTTCGAATCGGGGCCGATCCCGGGATTCGAAGAGGTCAGTCTGTTCACCGCTCGAGCCGACGTCACCGACGTGGTCCGTTCGGGAGCGTCCCTGGTGGGGACGTACAGAGTGCGCGGGTTCGACGCGGACATCTTCGACGGCGAGCTGGAACACACCGCCGCCAACGCGTCCTTTTCCCTCGTCTTGATCTATCGCGAGCCTCGGCTCCCACCGCGAGAAGTCGTGCTCTTCGACGGGCTCGAGACCGTCCTGGGCTCGACGGTCACGCTCGGCCTCGACGGCTTCGCCGTGTCCGAGATCCCCTCCGGCGCGCTGACCGTCTACGCGCTCGAGGGCGACTGTCACCCCGGACCGGACCGGTGCGCTGATGGTGAGAACCTCTCGGGACCCGAACGCATCCGGGTTCTGGGCGCCGACCCCGGACGAAGCCTCATCCTGACCGACGCCCTGAATCCTCCGAACGACATCTTCAATCGCACGATCAATACCGTGCTTCCGCCGCTGACCGAGGTCGTCGGGACCGACATCGACCGCTTCGACATCACGACGGTCCTTCGCCCAGGAGACGACCGCGTGACGGTCGAAGTCACGGCCCCCCGGCCCACGAACGGCGAGCGGGGCGAGCTGATCGGCCTCGCCTATTTGGTCGTCGGCATCGACGTGTTCGCTCCCGAGCTGGAGCCCGACTCTCGGATCGAAGTGCGAAGCGTCGCCGGAGACCCCACGGTCGAGCTCTTCGCCGGGCAGCCGCTCGACGTGCAGGTTGCGGTCAGCAACACCGGCAATGCACGGGCCGATGACGTATCGGTACGTCTCAGTCTTCCGCGCGACGTGGTGAGCTTCGAAGTTCGACCCTTCGCCGGCCCGGGGGACGTCCAAAGCGATCCGGCCGGCGGGTCGGCGGGGCGCGGGCGTATCGAGTACTCGGGACTGTCGATCCGACCGGGCGAGATCGAAGGCCTGCCGCTGGTCTTGAACACCTCATGTCCCGGCCCGGACCTGCAGGTGACCCTGACGGCGACGGTCGGCGCGCCCGACCTCACTCCGTTCGTCGTGACCAGCACCTTTTCGGTCACGGGCCGCGACGTCTGCGGACCCCGATTCCGCGTCCTCGGCGGGGGCGGTTGTCGCGGGAACTCCACCGGATCCACCGGTGCCTGGCTGGTGCTCCTCCTCGTCTTCGCTGGGGCCGCCCGCTCGTCGGCCGTCCGCCGCTGGATGATCGCCGTCGCGGTGATCGGCAACCTTGCCTGCAGTGACGACGTCGAGACGCTCGACCGCGATGCGCCCGCGGAGCTCGGTACCCCCTGCTCGGGGGTGGAGGGCATGGTGCTGATCCCGTCCGTATTGGGCGCCGAACCTTTCTGCATCGACCAATACGAAGCCAGCCTCGATGACGGTGAGCTCGGCGACGTCGAGCAGCCGGTCGGCGGCAACGGATCCACGACGGCCGTGGCCACATCGGCTCGTTTTGCGCGCCCCGCGTCGGGGGTCAGCTGGCACCAGGCTGCGGCGGCCTGCCGCAATGCCGGCAAGGCGCTCTGCACGGCGCGCCAGTGGCGGTCGGCCTGCGCCGGGGAGAGCGACCTGACTTTTCCGTACGGCGACGTCTTCGGTCCGGCGCGCTGCAACGGCTTTTCAGCTGGCCGGGGCGCGGTCGTCGAGTCGGGAGCCATGATCGAGGCGACGACGGACAGCGAAGGCACCCTGCGGGCCGGGGGCTGCGTCTCGCCGTTCGGCGTGTACGACCTGTCGGGGAACGTCTGGGAGTGGAATGCGGACACGCTCCTCGGCACGCGTCGCGGACTGGCCGGCGGTAGCTACCTTTCGAATGAAGCGGGACTCAGCTGCCGCACGGAGGACCGGAGCGCCTTCCCCGAGCTCAACGACGAGACCTTTGGGTTTCGCTGCTGCGCGGCACGGCCGGCGGAAGGTTAGGCTCAGGGGCCACCAGCATCGCCCCCGTCCCCGACCGAAGCGTCGGGCGACGTGATGGGCGGGGGAGGCACGCGCGGGATACGGATCTGGCACTGTCGGGATCGGCAGACGATCTCGTCGGCGCCGTTGGCGTTGCAGTCGGAGTCGATGGTACACGCCTGCCCCGTGAAGACGTTGACACACTGACCGTCGACGCACGCTTCACCAAAATCGCAGTCGTCCGGCGCTGAGTTGCAGTCACTGCCACAGCCCACGGACGCGACCAGGCCCCCTAGGAGGATCAAGCGTAGGATCAGCATCTCGCGAACCAGCCTAGCTGCGGGTGGTCCCGCCGGCAAATTCGCGGCGGCCTCAGCCGCCCACTCTGGACATGTGGACATCGAAGTGACGCGTCACACCTTCTTGGTTGAAGGCGTGACCGTCCCGCTTGCCGAAGAGAGCCTCATCGATACGTTCGAGCAGCTCCTCGTCGGTCAGGCCCTCTCGCAGGGCGTCCCGAAGGCTCAGTCCATCCGGCGACGCGAGGCACGCCCGGATCTCGCCCCGGGCGGTGATCCGGACGCGGTTGCACCGATGGCAAAAGTTCTCGGTCACCGCTCCGATGAATCCCACCCGGTGGGCGGGCTTCTCGGCCGCGGGAACGTAGGAAGCGGGACCGCGGTCGAGGCGCGCTTCGGAGGCAGCCTCGACGTCGATCAGACCCGCCAACCGTTCCTTGATCTCTTTGACGGTGACCACGGCCCGCGACCCGAGCTTGGCCCCCTCTCCCAGCGGCATGAGCTCGATGAAGCGAGGCGTGATGTTTCGTGCCCATGCCCACTCCACGAGTGGGACGAGCAGATGGTCGTTGAGCCCGCGAACCACGACGGTGTTCACCTTGAGTTCGCGTATGCCGGCGGCTTGGATCGCGTCGATGCCGGCCACCACGCGATCGAGTCGCCCCCCACGGGTCATGCGGGCGAACACCTCGGGGTCGACCGAATCCAGCGAGACGTTGACGCGCTTCAGCCCCGCCGCCACGAGCGCGTGCGCGTGCGTCGGGAGGGCGGTCGCGTTGGTGGTGAGGGCGAGGTCTTCGATGCCGGCATCGTCACGGAGCATTCGCACCAGCTCGGTCAGACTGCGGCGGACGAGGGGCTCTCCACCCGTAAGCCGAACCGTCTCGACGCCGAGGCTCCGAAAGACCCGAACGATCCGCACCGCCTCCTCGAATCCGAGGACGTCTTCTCTGTCCGAGGCGCTGATCCCCGATTCCGGCATGCAGTACCGACACCGTAGGTCGCAGCGGTCGGTCACCGAAAGGCGGAGATAGCGAAGCCGTCGCCCTTGGCGATCGGCCAGCCAGCCGGGGACGCCGACCGTACCGCGGGCCGCGAGCGGGATCGGGTCATCGACCCGAGCCTCGGGGACGGCATCCGTATCGCAGGAGACGATCGGTAGGCGCCGCGTCATCGGTCTTTGCGCTCCGCGGCGGCGGTGCTCGTCGTTGACGTCTCGCCGAAGACCTCGAGCATCCGGTCACGAAGCGACGCCTGCAGCCGGTCCTTCTTTTGGAGAGCATCCGCTTCGTCGGGCGGCGGCGGAACCGAACGAAGCATGGACTCCGCACTGCTCCGGTCGCGATCGGACAGAGCCTCTTCGAAGCGCTCGGCGAAACGAGCACGCTCCAAAGTACGGGGCAGGTCGAGCTTCACCCGCCAGTCGCCGGGCGCCACCTGCACCGACAAAAAGCGCTTGGAAAGCTTCCGTGTCTCGGGGACGCCCTCCAGCTCCTGTCCCATGCGCCGCGAGGAGAAGGGCAGCGGATTCTTCACCGTCAGCTCGGTGGCGACGACATGCCGGCGTCCGTCGTCCGACTTGCTCGCGATGGCCTCGATGTAGTGCGACTGAGGGGTCGGCGGCAGAGCCAGGGAATGCAGCCCGGTCGGGTCGGCCTGGCGCTCCGCCATGGCTTTTCGTACGAGGGGCCGATCGGCATCGTGCGACCACAGCACCATGCTCTCGGTATCACCCGCTTCGAACGCATCGAGCCACTCATCGACGGCCCGGACCGAAGGCGGCATGCAGCCCGAAGCGAGCAGGACTCCAAGCATGAACCCAACGCGGTTCATGGGCGCATACCAGCGCGACGTGGCCCCGATGGCCAGCTCAACGTTCGTTCGCCCCGGGTCGAAAACGGGTTGGTCCGACCCCGGAGTGGGTTTGGGTGGGGCGTCCGGGGGCTGGGTCTGCAGAGGTCGCGGGTGTCTGCAAGTATCGGATTCTTCGTCAGATCCGCTCCTGACCAAGCCCGTCGCCAGTGCCAAATTCTGTCAGCTTGAACTGACAAAGACCGGAAGATCGCTCGGTCGCGTGACCGCACCAACTGGCACGGGAGTTGAACACTGTTCTCCGCGTCACCCTGAAAGGAGACCCCATGAAAAAGATCAAGAAGAATTCTGGTTTTACCCTCATCGAGCTGATGATCGTCGTTGCGATCATCGGAATCCTGGCGGCCATCGCCATCCCGAACTTCCTCCGCTACCAGCTGCGCTCCAAGACCTCCGAGGCGAAGGTCAACCTGGGCAGCATCAAGACCAACATGACCGACTTCCGCGGCAGCCACCGCAACGCCTATCCGCCCGCGATCGGCGCCAACCCTGCCGCGTTCGATCCCGGTGGTGCGAAGGTTCCGTTCGTGAATGCCGTTTGTCCGAACACCTGCACTCCGCAGCTCGTCGGTACCTGCAATGACTTCAACTGCATCGGCTGGATTCCGGAAGGCGACGTCTACTACGCGTACCAGACGGCGAACGCTGGTGCAGCCACGGCCAACGGCGGCAACACCGAGTACACCGCGGTCGGTTCGGCCAACCTCGATGGCGCCGGCGCCCCGGGCGCTTGGGCCTACGGCACCAACAACATCGCCCTCGCGACGGGTGCCGCCGTCGGTACCACCGTGGCTGCGGCCGGTGGTTCGTGCACCATCGCCAACCCCCCGGCCTTCGAGGTCGTGGACTGCGCACCCGGCGAGTTTTGATTCGGGCCTAGCCAATACCCGGCTTAGCTGATTGATTGCACGGCGATGGTGGTGGCTAAAGAACTCCGGTCGACCCGGCGTGGCTTCACGCTGATCGAGATCATGATGGTCATCGCCATCATCGGAGTTCTCGCCGCCATCGCCATTCCCAACTTTCTTCGTTTTCAGTTTCGTGCCCGGATTGCCGAGGCTCCCTTGATGCTCGGCATGATCCGCACCGGGCAAATTCAGTACTTTGCAACCCACGACTGCTACATGGACATCAACCCGAATCCCGGCGCGATTCCGCCGGCCGGTGGCGTCCTGCCCTTCAATACCGCCCAGTCGGGCATCATCCCGTGCTCGGGTGGCGCGCTCGAGTTCGCGGACATCGGGGTCGACGTAGGAACCCCGGTGCACTTTCAGTATCAATGCACGGTGCTGGCTGTCGCGAATACCGAAGGTTTCGCATGCGACGCGGAGGCCGACCTCGACACCGACGGTGTGACGTCGGTCTGGGCGCTGTGCAGCGACATGGATGACGATGGAGTGTGCGACGGACCAACCGCCAAAGGCAGCCTCGCGCCCTTCGCCGGCGAACCCATTCGCGTGACCAGCGAGCGTTTCTAGCCAACGCCCCAGATGAATCGACAGGCGCTGACGGTTTTGGCGATCGTCGTCGTGGCGTTTTCGACCGCGACCTACCTGCGACCCCCATCGCCCGTGCCCGAGGAAGACTGGGCGGTCGAGATGACGATCCCCGACGAGAGTCTGCTCCAGCTCGTGGCCCTGGAGCACGGTCCGGCTGCATCCGACCTTCTGTGGCTGTCGATCGTCCAGAATCTCGGACGCCGCCACGTACCGTCGCCGCTTTGGACCATGGTCGAGCGTAACGCCTACATCGCCGCCGGATTCGACCCGCGAAACTACGTCATCTATCTGGGGACCGGCGTGATGCTCACTCATTACGCCCGGCGGGTCGAAGCCTCGACGCGACTGCTCCTGAAGGGGGCCGACAGCAACCCGGACAATCCGAAGCTCTGGGTGCAGCTCGGCTACAACGCCTACTTCGTTTCCGGACATCCCAAGCGAGCGGCGGAGTTTTGGTCGAAGGCGGCCGGCCTCCCCGGAGCGCCTCACTATGTCGGAGGTCTCGCGTCCATGGCTCGGTATCAGGCAGGTGACTCCTCGGAAGCGATCGCTATGGCCCGACATCTCCTCGGGACCATGGAGCCCGGCATCGAGCGGAACTTCATCGAGTTCACGCTCAAGGAGCTCGAGAGCGAACGTCGATTCGAAGCGTACGACGAGGCCTGCCTGGCTTACTTCGAAGCCGAAGGCCGTTGGCCGCAGACCGCGAGCCTCCTGCACGAAGAGGGCTTTGCGAAAGAGCCGCCGATGGATTTCTACGACCACCCGATCTACTTGGACATCGACGATTCGCGGAACCGGCCGTGTATCGCTCGCACCGACGAGCTCACCATGCGGCAGTTCGAGCGGGCCGCCGAGCTCGTGGGCAGCGAGGCGCGGATCCGGTCGGCAGCCGCGGAAAGAACCACGACATCGACGCCGACCACGTCGAGGGAGGGGCCCGATCAGTGACTGAAGCCGTCATCGTGGTCGACCGCATCGCGAAGACCTTTCGAACGAACGCCTTCAAACCGCCGTTTCGAGCGCTGCGCAACGTGTCGTTCGAGGTCGAACGGGGCCAGATCTGCGGCTTCCTCGGGCCCAACGGAGCGGGAAAGACGACGACGATCAAAGCACTGCTCGGTCTGATCAACATCGACGAAGGCGAGCTCCGGATCCTGGGCGAGCGACCGCAGGGAAACGGGTGGAAGCGGCGCATCGGCTACATGCCCGAACATCCGACGTTCTATGAGTTTCTGACCGGTCGCGAGCTCGTCGTGTGGTTTGCTCGGCTCCTGGGCCTCTCCAAGGCGGAAGCCGGACAGCGCGCCGAAAGGGTGCTGGAGCGGGTGGGCCTCGGCCATGCGCTCGACAAGCGCCTTCGGACGTACTCGAAGGGGATGCTTCAACGCGCGGGTCTCGCCCAGGCGATCGTCGGGGCGCCCGAGCTCCTGATCCTCGATGAGCCGATGACCGGCTTGGACCCGCTCGGTCGTCGCGACATGCGTGAGCTCATCCGAGAGCTCGCCGCCGAAGGCGTGACCGTCTTCTACTCCACGCACATCCTTCCCGACATCGAGATGACGTGCGACCGCGTCACCATCGTCCACAAGGGCGAGACCCTGAGAACCGCCACCGTGCAGGACATCTTGGCCGAAGCCACGCGGAAGGTTCACCTGGAGATGGACGACGTGCCGGCTCCCGCCATCGCCGAGCTGCAGGCCGATCATCCCCAGATGGTCGTAGACGGCTCTTCGGTTGCCTTCGAGCTGCCCTCCGAAGGCGAAGCGACAGCGGCGCTCTCCGCCCTCCTCGAGCAGGGCGCTCGACTGCGCCGATTCGAGCCGCACCGGGCGACGCTCGAGGAGGCCTTCGTCAGCGCTTTGGGAGATACGCCATCATGATCGAGAAGCTCTGGCTTTTGGGGACCAACACGCTGCGCGAGACCGTCCGCCAGCGGCTGTTCCTCAACATCCTCGTGTTCGGAGTCCTGCTGATCGGCCTGGCCCAGGTCGTCGGTAACCTCACCTTCGGGCGCGCCGACCGGGTGGTCCGGGCCATCGGGCTCAGCGGCATGAGTCTGTCCCTCGACCTCCTGGTGATCCTGGTCGGCGTGGCGCTCATCTATCGCGAAGTCGAGCGCCGAACGGCTCTGGTCGTGCTGACCCACCCCGTGGGCCGCGGAGAGCTGGTCGTCGGTCGGTACTTCGGCCTGGGCTTGGCCACGGTCTTCGCTGGCCTCGGGTTCGCCGTGATCTTCGCATTCACGCTCGCCTCGGTTCGGGGCTCGATCTCGGTTCCCGACATGCTGGCCATGGGCGGCGCCGTGCTGGAAGCCCTCGTCGTCGGAAGCTTCGCCGTCCTCGTTTCCTGCCTCACGACGCCGACGCTGGGTGCGGGCGTGGCCGTGGGATTTCTCATCGCCGCCGCATCGATCGACGACGTCGTTCGTCTCACCGAGAGCGAGGGCGGTTTCGCCCACGTCGTCGCCCAGGGCCTCTCCTACGTGCTGCCCAACCTGAATCGCGTGAATTTCCGGGAAGCGGCCGTCTATCAGGAGATCGTCGCGCCGCTCACCGTCCTGCAAGCGGGCGCCTATTCTTTAGCGTTCATCGTCGTGTTCTTGGGCCTGGCGACCTTGGCCTTGCGCAATCGCGAGCTGCTCTAGCGAAGTCAAACGTCGAGGTTCGAAACCTTAAGCGCGTTCCGCTCGATGAATTCACGTCGCGGCTCGACTTGATCGCCCATCAAGGTTTCGAAGATGTCGTTCTCCTGCTCGCTCTTGTTCATGTGGACCTGCAGGACGACGCGCTTCTCCGGGTCCATCGTCGTTTCCCAGAGCTGGTCCGCGTTCATCTCGCCGAGACCCTTGTACCGACTCACGTTGATGCCTTTGCTGCCGAGTTCCTCGAGGCGCCGGACGGCGTCGACCAGGCGGTCGAAAGCCTCGAAGTCTTTGCCCGGCCGGCGCAGCTCGAACGGTCCCTGCAGCTCGCGAAAACTGCGACTGCTGGAGCGCAACCGGGCAAACTCGTTGCCAGCCAGAAACGCTCCGTCGAGCCGAGATACGCGCCGGGCGCCGAGGCGACGGCTTTCGACGACGATTGTTGCGTGGTCACCGCCGGTCACCTCGATCCGCACGACGAGCTTCTCGACCGCGTCCGGGTAGGTGCGCTCGAGGAATCGCTTCATCGGATCGATCACCTCGCGCTCGATTCGAGCCTCGTCGACCGCGGGCGACGCTCCTCCGTCCGAGGCCCCGACCGCTGTCGAAGGACGCAGAAGGTCCAGCTCGACGTCGGTGCCGCGAACGAAGGCATCGACGATCCGGCCGTCCAGGCGCCGGTCGGCGACGGTGAGGAAGTCGGAGTAGCGCAGAACGGCCTTGGCGACGTTCCGCAGATGTTCGCCCTCCAGCGTGACGCCGTTGGTATCCGCGATCGCGACCTCTTCCGAACCCTGCCCCAGCACGAAGTCCCGAAGCTCGTCGTCGTCCTTGAAGTAGCGTTCGGCCTTGCCCTTTTGCATCCGGTACAGCGGCGGCTGAGCGATGTAGAGATGTCCATGCTCGACGAGCTGGGCCATCTGCCGGTAGAAGAAAGTCAGCAAGAGCGTCCGGATGTGGCTGCCGTCGACGTCGGCGTCGGTCATGATGATGACCCGACCGTAGCGCAGCTTGGAAAGGTCGAAGCTCTCGGGCCCGATACCCGTGCCCAGCGCTGTCACCAAGGCTACGATTTCTTGCGAGGACAGCATCTTGTCTACCCGCGCTTTCTCGACGTTGAGGATCTTGCCTTTGAGAGGAAGGATGGCCTGGAACGCGCGGTCGCGCCCCTGCTTGGCCGAACCGCCAGCGGACTCGCCCTCGACGATGTAGATCTCGCACTTCTCCGGGTCGCGCTCCTGACAGTCGGCAAGCTTGCCGGGAAGCGCCGTCGACTCGAGAGCGCTCTTCCGCTGGACGAGCTCCCGGGCCTTGCGCGCCGCGATCCGCGCGCGCGCTGCGTCACCGACCTTCCCCACGATCGACCGCGCAGCGCCGGGATTCTCGAGCAGCCAAGCGGCCAGACGGCTGTTCACCAGACCCTCCACCGCACTCTTGGCTTCGGTGTTCAATAGCTTGTGCTTTGGCTGACTGTCGAACTTCGGGTTCTGCATCTTGACGGCGACGACGGCGGTGAGACCTTCGCGAATGTCGTCGCCGGACGGAGCTTCCTTGAGACCCTTGAGGAGATTCTCTTTGGTCGCGTAGGCGTTGATGCAGCGGGTGAGAGCCGAACGAAGACCGCTGGCGTGGGTGCCCCCTTCGTCGTTGTAGACGTTGTTGGCAAAGCAGTAGATGTTTTCATTGAAGGTCGTCGTCCATTGGAGGGCCGCCTCCACTTCGACCTCGTTGGTCGCTCCTTCGGGTCCTGTCACCTCCATCACCGACTCGAAGTACAAGACGTCCTTGTGGAGCGGTTCCTTGTTCCGGTTCAGGTACTCCACATAGGAACGGATGCCGCCTTCGTAGAGGAAGGTCTCGGTGCGCTCGTCGCGCTCGTCTTCGAGATCGATCCGCAGCCCCTTGTTCAGAAAGGCTAGCTGGTTCAAGCGGGCGGCTAGCCGATCGTAGACGAACGTCGTCGTGCTGAAGATCGTGTCGTCGGGCCGAAAGCGGATGCTGGTGCCGGTCTCCGACGTCGAACCTTTGATGCTCAGAGGGTCGGCCGCCGTGCCGCTCGGAGTAACCGGCTTCCCCCGCTCGAACCGCATCCAGTGAATGCGGCCATCGCGATGGATCTCCATCTCCAACCACTCCGACAGAGCGTTGACGCACGACACGCCGACGCCGTGCAGGCCCGCCGAGTGCCGGTAGGTGTCGCTGGAAAACTTCCCGCCCGCGTGCAGCACCGTCATGACGACCTCGGCGGCGGACTTCTGCTGCTCCTCTTTCCAGTCCACGGGGATCCCGCGCCCGTCGTCGGAGACCGACACCGTCCCGTCGACGTGCAGACGAATCCGAATGGACCGCGCGTGGCCGCTGAGCGCCTCGTCCACGGAATTATCCACGACTTCGTAGACCAAGTGATGAAGCCCCGTGACGTCGGTTTCTCCGATGTACATGCCTGGACGAAGGCGGACCGCCTCCAGGCCTTCCAGGACTTCGATCGAACTACCGGTGTACGCCTTTGGCGCATCGGCGTCCGCACGGCGCTCGACAGAACGGACCTGAAAGCTGTCCTGCTCAGGCGCCTGGTTGTCGGGTTTGGCGGGGGTCTCCGGACTGCCCAAGACTTCGGGACGCTAGCACGCTGCCTAAGGAGCGGCAACGCACTAAAGGTGTTTGGTTCCGGAGACTTAGGACCGAAGATCGAGCAACTCTGAGGGATGCTTGACCGGTCGATCGGTGACCGGTAGCGCTCCTTGCAATGCTGGAGGCCAGTCGACCCGGCGACGACGAGGCCGACGAGCTCGAGCTGTTAACCCGACCCGGTCGCGAGGAGGAGCTTCGAACCTTTCTCCTGCTCCTTCATCCGGCCGACATCGCCGAGCTTCTCGAGGAGCTCGCTCCCTCCTCGGCGGTGAAGGTCTTCAGCCAGCTGCCCCCCGAGAAGGCCGCCGAGATGCTGGCCGAGCTCGATCCCGACGAGCAGGAGCAGCTGCTCTCCGGCCTGAAGCCCGAAGCCTTCGGCCCCGTCATCGCCCAGATGGAGACCGACGATGCGGCCGACCTGCTCCAGGAGCTGGAGCCGGACGCCGCGTCTCGCGTCCTACAAACCCTGAACGTCCAGGACCGCAGGGACCTGACCGAACTCCTGAAGTACGACCCGTCGACCGCGGGCGGGTTGATGCAGACCGAGCTGGCCAAGGTCACGGTCACATCCTCGGTCGGAGCTGCGCTGGACGTCGTCCGCCGAGCCGCGGATGAGGTCGACATCATCTCGCTCTTCGTCGTGGACGACGCCGGCCGCTACGCTGGAAACGTCGCGCTACAAGACCTCGTACTCTCCAAGGCCGACACCCTCGTCGAGCTCATCATGGAGCCCAAGGTCGTGGAGGTGCTCCCCGACGTCGACCAGGAAGAGGTGGCCCGCGTGTTCGACCACTATTCGCTGGTCGAGCTGGGAGTCGTCGACAATGACGGGATTTTGCTCGGGCGCATCACGGCCGATGACGTGCACGAGGTCCTGGTCGAAGAGGCCGAAGAGGATGTGCTGAAGCTCGCCGGTACGGCGGCCGAACCCGACATCATCTACTCGGACCGAGTGCTGAGCATCGTCGGCCAGCGCCTACCGTGGCTGTTGTCGACCTTCGTGGCCGGACTCGTCGCGTCCTGGATCCTGAACTCGGCGAGCGTCGTGTTTCAGACCGCGGTGATCCTCTTGATGTTCGTCCCGGTCATCACGGGGATGAGCGGCAACGTCGGCACGCAGAGCGCGATGATCATGATCCAGGGCATGGCTTCCGGCCACGTGGAGATCGAGAACGTCGGCTCCCAGATCGCCAAGGACATCGCGGTCAGCACGATCATGGCCCTGACCTGCGGCATGGCGGCGACCGTCATCGTGGCCCTCTGGCAAGGACACTGGCCCTTGGGGATGTGCGTAGGATTGGCGCTGTCGCTGTCCATGATGACCGCCTCGGTCCTCGGCTCGACGGAGCCGGCGCTGCTCAAGCGCTTCGGCGTCGACCCCGCCGTCGCCGCCGGACCGTTGATCACGTCGATCAACGACATCTCCGGCGTGCTGATCTACACCGGCGTCGCGCTGTTCTTCCTGGAGTACCTGGTCTAGGGGGAGTCGTGAGCGCCGGGCCATCCGCGACGCGTCAGCTGGCGGAATCGATCCTTGTCCGCCAGACGCTCGACCGGCTCGCCCAAAGCCAGAAGCTGGTCGAGCGTCAGGCGACGAGACAGCCCGCGGTCGACCGCCTGCTCGAACGCATCCAGGGCTTCCTCGACGCGGCCGAGCCCCGCAAGCGCCAGAGCGAGATTGGTCCAGACCAGAGGATCTGCGGGGCTGAGCGCTAGCGCATCGCGACCCGCCTTTTCGGCCTCGCCCCAGCGCTGCTGAGCCAACCTCAGCTCGCTGAGGGTGAGCAACAGGTCGCCGCGGGTCAGCGGATCGTCGGAGCACTCGTCGAGCGCCGTCCCGAGGGCGCGATCAGCCCGACCGAGCTCTCCCTCGGTCAGCGCGACCAGGGCCAGTCGATGGTCGACGGTCGCTTCCAGGCACGGAAAGCCGGCGGCCCGCCGACGAGCCAACCGCAGCGTCTGCCGCGCTCCCTCCACGTCATCGATCTCGTACCGGCCCGCCGCCTCGCGGAGGAGGGGCTGAATCTCGGCCGCCTTCCGCTCCTTCGGCGTACCGTAGCGAGCGAGCAAAGCTTCGTACTCGGCGGCGATCAATTCGTCGCGCGGGTGAAGGCGGACCCCCTGACGCAGGAGGGACATCGCTTCCGCGGTTCGCCCTTCATCCCGCTCCAGGCGTCCCAGCGCGAGGAGGAGCGAGGCGCTCTCCGGAAACCGGCGACGGCCCTCCAAGAGGACCTGCCGCGCCTTACCCTTGTCCCCGCGGCCGCGAGCCAAGTCCGCCAAGAGGCGATATCCCGCCGGTGAGGCATCGTCGCAGGCAAGGCAAACCTCGAGGGCTGCTTCGGCCGACCGCGTGTCGACGTCGGCCTGAGCCTCGGCTCGGTCGACGCACAGCGGAGGCGAAGCGCACGGATCGACCGACGGCGCGGTCGCCTCCGGCGCAGCCTCGGATCCTCGAGACGACGACGACGACGTCGCGGGAGGAGGGGGGGTCGATGCACACGCCACACCCGCGAGCCAGGCCCAGGACCAGCGGACGTGCTTCGGCCTTCGACCCATCGCGAGCCGGAAACGTAACAGACTTGGGATCGAGACGGGAGGGACGGGTCAGTGAAGGATGATGTCGACGAGAAGGTATCCGGAGGAGATGGCGATCGTCGCGAGCACCATCGCGGCTGGAGTCCGGACCTCGAACCCGTCCAGGAGCTTGTCGGTCATCCACAGCAGCACGCCGTTGATCACGAGGAGAAAGAGACCGAACGATAGGATCACCGCCGGGAACGTGACCATCACGACAAACCACTTCAGCGCGACGCCCAAGAGCCCGTATACCGCCGCCACGGCGAGCGCGTAACCAAAGCTACGAACCTGCACACCCGGGATCACTTTGGAGGTCAGGAACACGACGGCTCCATTGAGAAGGAATTGAATGATCATTGGTCCGAAGGGTGGCCAAGGATGCGACCAGCCTCAAGTCGAAGTCACCCCATGGACTCGTCATCCACCTCGAGCGCCAAATCGGGATCACCCTCGAAGTCGTAGGCAGCCTCCTCGGGCCTGGCCCGTGGTCCCGGATCGTGGCCGGACTCGAGCATCGCCACGACGGCGTCGCGCTCCCGGCGCAGGTCATCGAAGTCGACCGAGCCGCGGCGAAAAGGATAGCTCGCTTCGAGGCGATGGCGCCGCGCCCGCGCGGCCTGGAGTCGTTCGGGGTCGAGGTCACCACCATCGAGGGCGGAGACGATGGCGTCCCACGCTTCGTCCGCCGCCTCGGGATTCGCGCAAACCAAGAGTTGATCGCATCCGGCCGACAAAGCCGACACCGCGACCTCGTGGGGGGCGCCTCCCACGCCCGCCATCTCGAGGTCGTCGCTGACCACCACGCCTCCGTAGCCCAATTCTTGGCGCAACCAGGGTTCGATGATCGCCCGAGAAAGCGTGGCCGGACAATCGGGATCCCACGCACGGTAGACGACGTGCGCGGTCATGACGGCGGCCACGTCGACCTGGACGGCCGACCGGAAGGGAAGGAGCTCTCGCGTCTGCAGCGTGGAAGAAGGCGTATGAACGACGGGTAGCGCGAGGTGCGAATCCTCCTCGGTGTCCCCGTGGCCGGGAAAGTGCTTCGCGCAAGCGGCCGTCCCCGCCTGCTGATGACCATCGATGAACGCCGCGCCCAAGCGCGCGACGAGAGCCGGTTCGGGACCGAAAGACCGATCCCCGATGATGGGATTGTCGCGGTTCGTGTCGACGTCCAACACCGGGGCGTAGTTCTGGCGAATCCCCAAGGCGGCCAGGGCGCGGCCCAGCAGGGCACCGGCCCGGCGTACGACCGACTTTCGTCCGACCGACCCGAAGTCGCGCATCGGAGGCAGTTCGGGAAACGGATCCCGAAGGCGCTGGACCCGGCCCCCTTCCTGATCGATCGCGATCCACGGTTCGCCGCTCGGCGTCGCCGAGACGACGGCGTCGATCAGGGACTGTAGGTGGGCCACCGACTCGAAGTTTCTCGAGAACAAGACGACCCCACCGTAGCGGCCATCACGCAGGCCACGGGCGACGGCTCGTGGAAGCGATCCCCCGTCGAAGCCGACGAGCAGGACCCCGGAAGCAAGATGATCCGTGTGCTCTTTCACGGCGCCTACCGTCGTACCATTCGTTTGGTCCACGCGTCCGGGGAATGCTATCGTCCGCCCTGTTTCCCGGATGGCTTCCTTCCTCCCCACAGCTGTCGCCGGTCTCGCCGTGGCGCTGGGTCTTCTGACCTCGTCCTCCGCCTCCGCCGGTGACGCGGTCGACGCGACCGGCGTACTTCGCGCCGACCTTCGCCGTATCTTGGCTTCGCCCGGCCTGGACGGCGCTCGCACCGGGATCCACATCCGTTCCCTCAGCGACGGCAAAGTCCTGTTCGACCGCAACTCCGACGAGCTCTTCAATCCGGCGTCGAACATGAAGCTGCTCACCACCGCAGCGGCACTTCATTTCCTCGGCCCGAGCTATCTGTTTCGCACCGAGATTCGACGGGACCCGGACTTCTCGGACGGCGTCGTCCACGGACACCTGTACGTTCGAGCGTGGGGCGACCCGACGCTCACCACGGAAGCCATGTTCGGGCTGGTCAACGAGATCGCGCTGCGCGGCGTCGAAGAGGTGCGAGGAAACATCGTGATCGACGACCGCTTCTTCGACGACGTGACCGAAGGACCGGGATGGGAGGAAGAATCGGGCGATCCCGCCTACGCGGCGCCCATCGGTGCGTTCTCGGTGAACTTCAACACGTTCGTCGTTCGCGTGCTGCCGGGCGACCGGAGCGGTGCGCCGGCTCGAGCCCGGGTCTGGCCGGACATCGACATGTTCGATACTCGAGTTCAAGCGACCACCCGCGGCCGCCGCACGCGCACGCGCCTTTGGGTGGGAACCTCCGAGAGCGCCGGCGACAGCATCGATGTCCTGGTTCGGGGCCGCATCGCGAAAGACGCGACCGCGGGGCGCTCCTACCGACGACGGGTCCACGACCCCTCGCGATTCGCAGGAGGAATGCTGGCCCGCATGCTGGAAATGCGGGGCATCAAGGTGCGGGGACGGGTCCGACGGGGGCCGCTCCCGGAAACGGGGACGGTGGCCGTCGTCACCCACTATTCCCCGCCGCTGGCCGAGATCACCGGACTGCTCAACAAGTATTCCAACAACTTCATCGCCGAGCAGATCCTGAAGACGCTCGGCGCCGAGATCCTCGAGGCCCCCGGCACCTGGGAAAAGGGCACCGACGTGATCGCGCGTTTTCTGAACGAACTCGGAGTTCCCGAGGAGGCCTACCGGTTGGGCAACGGCAGCGGACTGAATGACGTCAACCGAGTGACACCCGCGGTGATCACCCAGGTCCTGTCGCACATGTACCGTCGTTTCGACGTGCGTCCGGAGTTCGTTGCGTCGCTGGCGGTCGCGGGCCAATCGGGAACGATCGGTGGTCGGTTCGCCAACACCGCCGCGGTGTCGCGCATACGTGCGAAGACCGGCTCCCTGCGGGGCGTGAGCACCTTGTCCGGATATGCCGTGACCCGCGATGATCGGGTGCTCGCCTTCTCCATCATGATGAACGGCTACGATGGCTCCGCCCGGTCCATGTGGAGTTTCCAGGACCAGATCGGTCTCGCGTTGGCTCGCTACCCCTATGCTGGCCCCAACGCAGACGTGGCCGAGGTCGACTCGCCGACTCGCCGCGTCGAGGTGGGTCGCTCTCGCATCGAGCCGTGACCCGCTGTTTTCGGCAACGTCGACTCCGGTCGTTCGTAGATGGCTTCAAAGATGATGAAAACGCTCGCGCTGCTCATTCCCTACGCATTGGTCGCTACGACTCTCGCCGCTGCCCGTGAGGGACAGGCTCAGGTTCCGGAGCCGGCTCGGGCCGCCTATTCGCAGACCCTGTCCACGTACGTGAAAGCGGGTCGGGTCGATTACGCGGGCCTGGCGAAGTCGGGGCGAACAGGTCTCGAAGCCTATGTGAAGGCTCTGGCCACGGCGGACGTACCGGGCCCCCGGAATCAGCGCCTGGGGTTCTACATCGATGCCTACAACGCCCTGGTGCTGTGGGCCGTCATCAAAAACGGACGACCCCGTTCGGTGCTGGACGTCGACGGCTTCTTCGACACGGCCGTCCATACGGTGGCCGGGAAGTCGGTCACCCTGGACACGCTGGAGAAGAAGATCCTGAATCCCTTCGCCAAGGATCCCCGGACCCATTTCGTGCTGGTCTGCGGCGCCGTCGGCTGCCCGATCCTCGAGTCGAAGCCCTACTACGGGACGTCGATCGACCAGCGGATGGAGCGCGCAACGCGCCGATATCTGTCGACCCCGTACGGTGCGCGAGTGAAGCCCAACGAGCTCTCGCTTTCGAAGATCTTCGACTGGTATGCCGCCGACTTTGGCGGACCGTCCGGCGTGCAGGCATTCGTTCGCGCTCGATTGTCCGACGCGGAGCGCGACAGACTCGGAGACAGCCCACGCGTCATATTTCACGACTATAATTGGACGCTCAATCAACGGTGACCGACGAGCGCCCGTTGTTGCTTGCGGGCGATTCCGTCCCCTCCTAACCTCCCCCCCCCATGGTCGACGTCCACGGCTCGCGAGCGCGGCCCTATTCTCTGGCCGCGGCCTGCGTGGGAGCTTTCACCGAGCGAACCCGCCGACGGGGTCGTGCGCTGGTCGAGCAAGGGGAAGTCGCCATCGAGGGCGCCACCGTCGAGACGGTCTTGGTCTTCGTCCGGGGGGACCGACCCAAACCGTACGTCACCGCGGTGGATTTCTCCGAGGTCGAAACGCGGGAGCGCGTACGGGTCGAATGCTCGTGCCCGTACTTCCGCGACGGTTACCCCTGCGAGCACATCTACGCCAGTCTGCTCGCGATCGAGGCATCGGACCTCGGACTGGTCGACGGCGACCATTGGCCCAGCCGACTCGATGTCGTCCCCTATCAGGCGGGTATCCCGGCGGACGATGACTGGTTCTTCGAGGGCGACGATGCCTTCGCCAAGCGGCATGAACTTGCCGAGGCTTTCTTCGAGGGTCGAGGGCGCGGACGCGAGCCCGACTGGCGAGGACGGCTCCAAAGTCTGCGTCGAGGCATCATCGACCGGCGGCCGACACTGGAGAGCGCTCTCGAGCGGCGACCGATCGACCGGCTCGAGTTCCACATCCAGCGCGACAAGAGCGAGGATCGTGGCAGTCTCCTGGTCGCCGTCGCTCGTCGAGACCCCGACCCCGACCATCCCGGCGGAAAGCTGACCCCGCTGTCGCCGACGGAGGCCGACGTCGATCGGCTGACGCGTAGCGAGGACCGGAAGGCTCTGACCTATCTCCTCGCGCACCCGCTGGCTGGCGCGCTGATCCGTTCCTCGGACCTGGCGCGAACTTCGCTGAGCGCCTACGTCGCCCGGATCCCTCGCGCGCATTGGGACACCGTGCTGCCGAGCCTGGTGGAGACCGGCTCGTTTCGCTGCCCCCTGGACGACGAAGGGCTGCGGACCACACCCCCGATCCATCTCGACGACGGACCCCCCTGGCGGTTTCACGTCCGGCTGACGCCCGGGCCGACCTGGACGATGGCCGGCGAACTGGTGCGGCCCGATGCCGTCGTCTCGGTCGAAGAGGCCACGCTCGTGATCCGCGACGGCCTGGCCTTGTTTCACGATCGCCTCGCGCGATTGGATGTCGGGGACGAATACGACTGGCTGAAGCTGCTCCGCCGGGAAGGGCCGATAGAGTTTCCCCCGGAGCGAGCCGAGGAGGTCTTCCGCGAACTCGCGACGATCGGCAATCTGCCGCCGTTCTTGTTGTCGGACTCGCCATGGCGCACGGTCGAGGCCGACCTCGTTCCCGCCGTCGACTTCCGTCGACCCGACCCGCGCAGCCGCTTCGTCGTCGGTGAGATCGCCTTTCACTATGGCAACGTTCGATTCGACCTGACCGACCCTCGGTGGGCTCAGGTCGACGGTGCCTCTCAGACCATGACCATCCGCCGCCCGAGCGACGAGGCCACTCACCTCGAGGTCCTCGGACGGCTGGGGGCGCAGACCGACGAGGCCCTGGAGGAAGGACAGGTCGGCGTCCGTCCGGGCGACCTTCAGGGCATCGTGCGCCGCCTCGTCCAGCGGGGATTCACGGTGCGGGCGGAGGACCGCCTGGTCCGAGGTCTGACCGCGCGATCCTTTCGCGTGCGCTCCGGCGTCGACTGGTTCGACGTCGACGGTGAGCTCGATTTCGAAGGGGTGAAGGTCAAGCTTCCCGATGTCCTTCGTGCGCTGAAGAAAAGCGATGGCGTGATCGACCTCGGCGACGGCAGTGAAGGCGTCCTCCCCGAGGAGTGGCTGCGGCGGATCGAGGCTCTCGGACGAATCGGGCAGCAGAAGGACGGTCAGGTTCGCTTCGGTCGTTCACAGGCGCTCTTGCTCGACGTTCTCCTCGACGCCGCCGATGCCGAGCTCGACCTCGACCCGACGTTTGTCACCACGCGCTCCCATCTGTCGGGTGCGACGCGCTTGGCACCGACCGATGAACCGGCCGGCTTCGACGGAGAGCTGCGGACCTACCAAAAACAGGGTCTGGCTTGGCTCACCTTCTTGGACCGAGCCGGCCTGGGGGGCTGCCTGGCCGACGACATGGGCCTCGGAAAGACGGTCCAGGTGCTGGCCATGCTCCAGCAGCTCTACTCGCAAGGCGGGGACCGAGCCCCGTCGTTGGTCGTGGCGCCCCGAAGTCTGGTCTACAACTGGCTGCGAGAGGCGGAGCGATTCACGCCCGACCTGCGCGTCGTCGATTACACCGGCGTCCAACGCGCGGACCGAGCCACGGACATGGACCAGGCGGACATCGTGGTGACGACCTATGGCACGGTTCGGCGTGACATCCTCGAGCTCCGGGAGCGCTCGTTCGACCACGTGATCCTGGACGAGGCTCAGGCCATCAAGAATCCGAGTGCCCAGTCGAGCAAGGCCTGCCGCCTGCTCGTGGGTCGCCGCAAGCTCGCCCTCTCCGGGACCCCGGTCGAAAACGATGCCTCCGAGCTCTGGTCGATCTTCGAGTTCTTGAATCCCCGAATGCTGGGTTCGCAGCGCGAGTTCCAGTCCTTGGTTCGGTCCGACGCGTCCTCCATATCTCTCGTGGCCAAGGGCCTCAGGCCCCTCCTTCTACGCCGTACCAAGTCTCAGGTCCTCTCGGAGCTTCCCGAGAAGACCGAGCTGACCATCCACTGCGAACTGAGTCCCCCCGAACGGCAGGCGTACGAGGAGCTTCGCGAGCACTATCGGCAGTCCGTCATGGACCAGGTCGACAAACAGGGCTTGGCCCGGTCCCGCATGCACGTTCTCGAAGCCCTCCTCCGGCTGCGCCAAGCGGCTTGTCATCTCGGCCTGATCGACGAGGCGCACGCCTCGGCGACGAGCTCGAAGATCGACGCCCTGTACGACCATCTCGAGGAAGTCTTGGCCGAGGGTCACAAGGCCCTCGTCTTCTCTCAGTTCGTCAAGTTGCTCGGCTTCGTGCGCAAAAGGCTCGACGCGGAAGGCGTCCCCTACGCTTACCTGGATGGGCAGACCACCGATCGAGAAAAGCAGGTCCGGGACTTCATGGAAGGCGACGACCGTCGTGTCTTTCTGATCAGTCTCAAGGCCGGGGGACTGGGCCTGAATCTGACGGCGGCGGATTACGTCTTCATCTTGGACCCGTGGTGGAATCCGGCGATCGAGGCTCAAGCCATCGACCGTGCCCATCGCATCGGACAGACGCGTCCGGTCTTTGCCTACCGCTTCGTCGCCCAGGAAACGGTGGAAGAGAAGATCATCGAGCTGCATGCCCGGAAGCGCAAACTCGCCGACGCTTTGGTCCAAGCCGACGACGCCCAGACCGCCGACGTTTCTCTCGACGACCTGCGCATGCTCTTGGACGCCTGAACCGAGGCCTTGTCCCGCCGAGGGTCGACGGCGTAGCTGGAGACGTGCAGCAGCTCGTCGCAGTCGCGCTCGGAGGAGCGCTAGGGGCCACGCTCCGCTACGCGGTGGTCCGGTATACCCTCGCCGCGTACGGGCCGTACTTCCCGTGGGGAACGCTCGTCGTGAACTTGTTGGGGTCGGCGGTCCTGGCCTTCCTGGTCACCTGGTCGACGACTCCGGACGCCATTTTGGAGCGGCAACCAACCCTCCGCCTGTTCGTCACCGTCGGCCTACTGGGTGCCCTCACGACCTACTCGTCGTTCAACGTCGAGGTGCTGCAGATGCTGGAAACCGGACACGTTCGCCGGGCCCTCACCTACGGCGGGGCGACGATCGCGGGCGCTCTGGTCCTGGGAGCGCTCGGGGCGGCGCTGGGGCGGCTCACTCATCCCTGACCAACGCCTCGCACGCCGCGACGGCGCCCTCGAGATCCTCCACTTCGATGACCTCGAGGCCCGAGGCGGACGTCGGACGCCCGGTCTTGGGCATCATGACCCGGCGAAAACCGAGGCGCTGCGCCTCACCGCAGCGGAGGCCCGCTTGGGGGACGGCACGAAGCTCACCACCGAGGCCCACTTCGCCGAAGGCCACCAGGTCGGAGGGAAGAGCCCAGTCGTTTCTCGACGACGCCAGCGCCAAACATACCGCCAGGTCGGCTCCCCGCTCCTCGACGGCCAGTCCACCCGCCATGTTCACGAAGACGTCGGATCCCAGCATCGGCTGTCCGGCGCGACGGTCCAGGACCGCAAGCAGGAGCGCGGTGCGGCTCGAGTCGAATCCGGAGCACGCGCGCCGCGGCGGACCCATGGAGGTATCGGCGACCAGGGCCTGCACCTCCACGAGCATCGGGCGGCTGCCCTCCAACGTGGCGGTCACGACGGCCCCGGGCGTCGATCCGGTGCGATGCGTTAAAAAGAGCTCGGATGGACTGCTGACCTCGCGAAGCCCATCGCCGGCCATCTCGAAGACACCCAGTTCTTGCGTCGACCCGAATCGATTCTTGCGGCTGCGGAGGATCCGATGCCCTTGACCGACGCTGGCTTCGAGCTCGAGCACGACGTCGACCAGGTGCTCGAGGACCCGGGGACCGGCCAAGCCTCCGTCCTTGGTGACGTGCCCGACCATCACGACGGCAACCCCCGAAGACTTGGCCGCGTGCATCAGACGCGCCGCCGATTCGCGCACCTGAGACACGCTGCCCGGTGCGCTCTCGAGAGCCGGGTCGAACATCGCCTGAATCGAATCGACGACCACGGCCACGTAGTCGGTGGACGTCGCCATCTCGACGATCCGGAGCACCGAGCTTTCGCAGACCGCGGCGAGTCGCGGTGGTGAGGCGCCGAGTCGACGGGCGCGCCCCCCCAACTGAGCCAAGCTCTCCTCGGCGGTCGCGTATAGAACCGCCGAGGCCCCGGCGAGGCGCTGTGCCATCTGTAGTACGAGGGTGCTCTTGCCGATCCCCGGCGGTCCACCGATCAGGCTGAGCGAACCCGGCACCAGCCCGCCGCCCAGGACGCGGTCGAGCTCACCGATACCAGTGACGATCCGCTCGGCGTCCGAAGCATCGACCTGGCTCAGCGCCCGGGGCTCCCCCGACGAGTCGGTCGGGAGTCGAAACGTTCGCGGCTCCGCGCGCGGCCTCGGAGCCGATTCCTCGACCATGGTTCCCCAGGCCTCACAGCCAGGGCATCGGCCCAGCCACCGGTGGCTGACGTGGCCGCACGATCCACAGCGGTGCTGGGTCTTCAGCTTGGCCATGAATCCTCCGCGTCGCCCTCGGTTTGACGCGAAGACGAGAGCCACCGATGATCCCGGCCGTGGACATCGAAGAACTTCGGGGAGTGCTGCGTGCTCTTCTCGAAGAGGAGGTCGGTCTCGGGACCACGGACATCGCTGAGCGTTTTCGCGACGGCAAGCTGGTCCTTCGACCGAAGGACCCCAGCCTTCAGTCCAAAGAGATCCCCGTCGAAGCGTTCTTCCACAAGGTCGTGATGATCCGCGATCGTTTGCGCGTACTCGAGCAGAAGATCAACAGCAACCAGAGCCTCACGGATGCGGAGAAGGTCGACCTGCAGCAGTACATCACGAAGATCTATGGAACTTTGACCACCTTCAACGTGCTGTTCCGAGAACGGGGACACGGTTTTCCGGGAGACAGTCGACCATGATGAGACTCGCTTTGGCCTGGATCCTTGTGCTGAGCGCCTGCGCGGGCAGCACAAAAGACCCCATGAAGGACCTGAAGGATGCCGTCGATGGCTACAACACGGCCTTCCGGTGGAAGAACTTCGGGAAGGCTGCGGCGTACCTACCCAACGACCTGCGGGCAGAATTCGTGGCGTACTTCGACGAAGACAGCGCCTCGCTTCACATCGAAGCCGTCGAGGTGCTCCGCGTCGACGCCCAGTCGGACGACGCCGCGGAGGTGACCGTCCGCTATCGCTACATGCTGCTGCCATCGGTCACCGTTCAGAAAAAGGTCGTCGTCCAGAGCTGGCATCAGGTCGACGAGCACTGGATCCTCGAGAACGAGGAGCCCCTGCTGATCGACTACCGGGTAAAGGTCGACGCTCCCGAAGCCGCCGACGAAGACGACGACGGCTGGACCGACGCCGACGAATGGACGGCGGACTGACCGAAGCGGCCTAAAACGGAATGTCGCTGTCGTCGAGCGGAGGCGGCTCGTCGGCTGCCATGCTGTCGCGGCGGCTCGACCCACCGCCGTATCCGCCGTCGGCGTCGCTGCGGCTCCCGAGGAACAGTACGGAATCGGCTTTGACCTCGGTGGTGTATCGTTTGTTCCCGTCGCGGTCCTCCCAATCTCGGGTTTGGATGCGACCCTCCACGTACACCGACCGGCCCTTTCGAAGGTATTCGCCGCAGTGCTCGGCCTGTCGTCCCCATACGACGATCCGATGCCACTCCGTGCGTTCCTGTCGTTCGCCGTTCTTGTCGTTCCAGACCTCGGTCGTAGCGATCCGTAGGTTGGCGACGGCCGTTCCTCCCGCCGTGTAGCGAACCTCGGGATCGGCGCCCAGGTTCCCGATGAGCATGACTTTGTTCAAGCTGGCCATGAATACTCCTTCGGCTGCATGAGCCGAAGAGTCCTTGTGCGATGGCCTCGAGGATCGAGTCAACGCGTCGAGGCCTGAAACTCGTTCGACGTACGGGCCTGGTCGGGCATCGCCGGGCACGCTCATGGCACGACGGCTGAAGAGCAGGCAACCTGGGCGCATGATGCGACCGCTGGCGGAGCTACCCCGGGCCGAGGCTCGGCGGATCGAAACGGTGTTTACGGACCTGGATGACACGCTGACCGACGATGGACGGATCGGTCCCGAAGCGTTTTCCGCGCTGTGGCGTTTACGGAACGCGGGGCGCTCGGTGGTCATCGTGACCGGACGACCGGCCGGTTGGTGCGACGCGATCGCCCGACTGTTGCCCGTGCGAGCCGTCATCGGTGAAAACGGCGCCCTCGCTTTCGCCTACGATCCCGGGCGGCGGCGCATGACGCGTCGGTACGCAGGGGACGGGTCCACGCCCGCATCCGGCCGGCTGGATCGGGTCCGGGATGCCGTACTCCGCGACGTCCCTGGCGCAGCGGTCGCTGCCGACCAACCCTTTCGAATGTTCGACCTGGCCATCGACTTCGCGGAGGACGTCGACCCCCTCGACGACGCGAGTGTTCGACGAATCCGGGACATCTTCGTCGAACATGGCGCGACGGCCAAAGTCAGTTCCATTCACGTGAACGGCTGGTTCGGGTCGTTCGACAAGCTGGCAATGATCCTCCGCTTCGGTCGGGAGGACTTGGGATGGGACGACCGCATCCCGGAGAGCGCCGTATACGTCGGCGACTCCCCGAACGACGAACCCGCATTCGCCGCGTTTCCGATGTCGGTCGGCGTGGCGAACGTGGAGCGGTTCGCAGCCGAGCTGGCCTCTCCCCCCCGGTACGTCACGCCCTCGCGTGGCGGGCGCGGTTTCGGTGAGCTCGTGGATCGGATGGAGTCTTGAGCCGGCATCGGAAAACTTGCGCCGAAGGCGACCCGGTCGTTCAATGCCACGGTGCCGGCGATCTCCGTGGCCAGTCAGAAGGGAGGCGTCGGGAAGACGACGGTCACCCTGAATCTGGCCTACGCCTGGGCTCGCCGAGGATGGAGGACCGTGGTGGTCGACGTCGATCCGCAGGGCGCCATCGGTCTGTCGCTCAGCAAGCGCATGAGTCAAGGACCCGGCCTTTCCGAGTGGCTGACCGGCCAGCCGCTGGATGAGCTCCTGCTTCCCACCCGGCTCAAAGAGCTCGCTCTGCTTCCCGTCGGCCGGGTGCGGGCGACCGAGAGTCAGCGCTTTCAGAGTCTCCTCGAAGATGGGCGACGGCTGGCCTCGCTCGTCGCTCGGCTGTCCTCGTCTTTCGAACTCATCATCATCGACACTCCGAGCGGCTTCGTCGGCGCCACGCTCGGGGCCTTGCGAGCCAGCCGGTGGGTTCTGACTCCGGTGCAGTCCGAACCGATCGCTGCCCGCACCCTCATTCGGTGCTTGGAAGCGATCACCGCGCTCAAAGAGGAAGGGAATCACGTGGAGCTGGCCGGAGTCTTGATCACGATGCTGCAGCGGTCGGACCGCGCATCGGCGGCGATCGCCAACGACCTGTGGAGGACGGTCCCGGAGCGCTTGATGCTCGAAAGCTGCGTGCCTCGAGACCCCGCGCTCCTGGAGGCCTCGAACGCCGGCGTGCCGCTGGGTCTACTCCGCCGGCGCCCCCCGCCGCTGACCTCGGAGTTCGATCGACTGGCCGCCGAACTGGAGGACCGCATGGGCCTCGGCGGGCCGGAGAAGGACGATGTCCCGATCGCCCTCGTGGATTGAGCCGGAAGACTTTTCGCGGCTGGGTCTGGCAGAACCGGATCCGAAGCCGGTCGAGAAGGCGACCGGGGGCGAACGACGGGACGTCAGCTCCGGACCCGACCCCCGGCCGCCCACGCCGCTTCAGCTCGAGTCTTCGGTCGAAGCCGTGGTCGCCATGCAAGAGCGGACGGATCTCTTCCGGCGCTGGCTCGTGTCCCTCGTCGGGGAACGGCCGTTTTTCGCCGCCGACGCGGAGGGCTTGGTGCTCCTGTCTCAGCACGTCTCCAGCGAGAAGGCCGTGACCGCCCAGGTGCTGGAACGGGCCCTGCGGTTGCTCCGTCCTTTCTTTGGCCCCAGTCGCGTACGGTCGAGCTCGCTCACTCTCGAGGACGGGCAGGCGGTTCAGATGGTATGGCAGAACACCGATCGCGGCCGGGTTGCCGTCGGTGTCTTCGGAGAGCCCGAGCTCGACGCCGAACAGCTGAGCTGGGTCGGACGTGCTCTGGAGCGCGTTTTCGCGAGGGAATCCTGAATCGATGGATGTCGAACAGTTGGCACGAGCGGCGTCGGCTCTGAAGGACGTGTGGGTGATCTCGGTCCCGGACTGCCTCCCGGTCGCGTCCTGGTCGCGGCGTAACGAAGCACCGACGGAGGAGGCGGCGGTCCGCCTGGGGAGCCTGTATCGGCGGTGCCAAGAAGCACTGAAGTGGTCGGACAGTATGGAAGCGCCCCGGTGGGTGACCATCGAAGCCGAAGACACGGTCATGATGCTCGCCCGCTCGGCGCCCGACCTGGTTACGGTCATGGCTTTCGAACGACGCGTTCCCCTCGGCCTCATGCGCATGCAGGCTCGCCAGGTCCTGGAGCGCGTCGCGTCGGAAACCGGAATCGAGCCGGACCCCCTTCGTCGCGACGTCGAGGCCTTGCTCGAACGGATCCGAGCTCGATCTCCCGAGCCACGAGCGGCGCTGGCTCATCTCGCCCGGACGGCGGGCGTCGATGCCGAAAGACTCGCCCGGCCGGACACCTTGGCCCGCGACCAGCTGCGGGCCATCCTCGAGGCGTCGCCCCGAGACCTGGAGCACGCGTCATGAAGATCGGCGTCGTCGTCATCGCCGGGGCGATCGCCAGCCTACCGACGATCGCCCGCGCCGGCCTCGGCTGCATCGACGCCTGCACCCCGGCGACCCCCGAACAGACGCCGTGCGCGCTGACGCCCGGTGCCCTCGGCTGCAGTCCCATCGGTGCACAGTGCATCACCTGCCAAACAGACCCCGACTGTCAGGTCGGCGGCCAGGGGCGCTGCAACGACGGGCGCTGCGAGGATACGCCGTGCCAACTCGGGCAGCTTCCGGACGCGGGCGCCGACGGCGGGCTCGGGGGCGATGGGGCCGCCGATGCCGGAGGAGGCTCCGACGGACCTGCCTTGGATGGAGCGCGCCTGGACGTCGGAGGACTGGACGTTGGGCGACCGGATGGCCCCCTGACCGACGCAGCGGCGGCCGACGGCGCCGCCCCGGACGGGGGCACCGTCGCCGATGCCGGCGATGACGCGGCGACCGGCGCGAGCGACGCCACGGTCATCGACCGTCCGGACCGGACGTTCGTTCCGCGCCCACCCATCGAGCCGCGCCCCGCGGAAGACGATGGATGCGAATGCCGCTCGATGCAGCTGACGAAAGGCGCCCCGCTAGCGACGATCGGCGGGCTGCTGGTCCTCAGCCTTCGCCGCCGTCCACGGAAGCGCGGTGGACGGTCTGCTCGTCGAGCACCTGGCCGGGGTCCAGATAGACCCTAGGAATTCGGGTGTTCAGCCCGGTGAGCACTTCGTACGGGATGGTGCCCATCCAGCCGGCCATCTCGTGAACGCCGACCGATCGGCCTTGGAAAGAGCCCAAGAGGAGAACCAGGTCCCCGTTGTACCCGGTTCCGTCCGGTCCGATGTCCACCATGACTGCGTCCATGGTGACGCGACCCACCACGGGATAGCGCTCTCCCCGCAGAACCACCTGACCCCGGTTCGAAAGACTCCGGGCGTACCCGTCGCCGTAGCCGACCGGAAGCGTAACGATCCGCGTGTCGCGCGACGGCACCCACGTGCGGTCGTAGGAGACGGGACGCCCGGCCCGTCCGACCTTGAAGTAGACGACGCGCGTGAACAGGGCGAGCGCCGGTTCGAGGCCAACCGGGTCGGGGACCGCCCGATCCGGAGTCGCGCCGTAGAGCGCGATCCCCGGGCGCACGAGATCGAGATGGGTCGACGGATGCTGTAGAACGCCCGCCGAGTTTGCCAAGTGACGGGTGGGCGCGGGGACGGAGCGCCGGTCGTAAAAGTCCGTCGCTTCCAGAAAGCGTTCCAGCTGAAGCCCGGTAAACGGACTGTCCGGATCGTCGGCGTCGGCCAGATGGGAGAACACGCCGTCGACCGTGACGCGGCGAGTGGACAGCGACGCCTCGAGCAGGGCGGCCGCCGTGTCCCACTGCATGCCGATTCGACCCATGCCCGTATCGATCTTCAGATGCACGCGCGCCGTCGCTTTCCGCTGCTCCGCCACGGCATCGATCTGCTGCAGCTTGTGGACGGATGAGGCCGTCATGGCCAGGTCGTGCTCGAGGAAGTGGTGGATCTGGTTTCCGATGATCCCCCCCATGACCAAGATCGGAACCCGGATTCCGGCTCGCCGTAGCGCGACGCCTTCTTCGAGAAAGGCGACGCCCAGACTCGAAACGCCCGCCTCGACGAATGCCTGCGCGGTCGGTATCAGTCCGTGCCCGTAGGCGTTCGCTTTCACGACCGCCATGACCGGTCGGCCCTTCACCAGGGACTGGATGCGGCGGACGTTGGCGTGAAGGGCCTCCCGTCGGATGACCAGCACCGTCGGCCGGAGGGTCGTCGTCATGCGCCTCAGGACCAGGCGAGCATTCGGTCGATCGGGGCTCGGGCGGCCTGCATCAACTCAGGGGGCATCTTCAGAGCCGGGCTCCGGAGGCGCATGCAGAGGTACAGCTTCTCCAGCGTATTGAGTCGCATGTGGGGGCACTCGTTGCAGGCGCAGCTCGTGTCCGGAGGAGCGGGAATGAACGACTTGTCCTGCCCCTCCGTCCGACGCTCCATCTGATGGATGATCCCGGGCTCGGTGGCGACGATGAACTCGCGGGCGGGCGCCTCGACCACGTACTCCAACAGAGACCGCGTCGACCCGATGTGATCGGCCAGCTTCAAGACTGCCGCCTCACACTCGGGGTGAGCGATCACTTTCGCCTCCGGGTGGCGGACCTTGAGCTGAGTGAGCTTCTTCTCGCTAAAGATCTCGTGCACTTGGCAGCTGCCCGGCCAAAGCACCATGTTCCGACCGGTCTGCTGGATGAGATAGCGACCAAGGTGCTGATCCGGAGCGAACACGATCTCCTGGTCGGCCGGAATGCGGTCGATGATCTTTGCCGCGTTCGATGAGGTCACGATCACGTCGGACATCGCCTTCACTTCCGCCGAGCAGTTCACGTAGCTGACGACGAAGTGGTCGGGGTACCGCTCGAGGAAGGACCGAAAGGCGGGGGCGGGGCAGCCGTCGGCGAGCGAGCAGCCCGCCTTGAGATCGGGCAACAAGACCAAGCGTTCGGGGTTCAGGATCTTGGCCGTCTCCGCCATGAAGTGCACGCCGCAGAACACGATGACGTCGGCTTCGGTTCGTGCGGCCTCTCGGGCGAGCTGCAGTGAGTCGCCTATGAAGTCAGCCACATCTTGAAGGTCGGCATCCTGATAGTAATGGGCCAGGACCACCGCGTTCAGTTCTTCCTTGAGACGCTCGATGGCCCCGAACAAGTCGAGGGTGGGGTCGATTCGGGCTGCGGTCACCATAGTCGCTTTCGGCGAACTCCTTACCGGCGACTGTCCTCCTTCGAGGTGACTTTGGCCATGTCTTTCCGCCTCTGCGCGAGAGCGCGACCCGTATGCGTACCGGATTTCGCGATCCTGTCCGGAGGGCCCTCGGCGACGATCCGGCCCCCGGCCGCACCTCCATCCGGCCCGCGGTCGACCACCCAGTCCGCGGCTTCGACCACGTCGAGGTCGTGCTCCACGAGCACGACCGTATTCCCGCGGTCGACCAGCGCCTGGAGCACGTCGAGCAATCGGCGAACGTCGTCGAAATGGAGACCGACCGTGGGCTCGTCGAGGAGGTAGACGGTGCGCCCGGTGCGCGCGCGCGCTAGCTCCTTGGCCAGACGTAGACGCTGGGCCTCGCCCCCGGACAGCGTATCGGCCGACTGCCCGAGCGGTACATAGCCGAGGCCGACCCGCGAGAGCGAGTCGAGCCTTCGTGCCATGACCGGCACCGCTGCGAACTCGGCTGCGGCCTCGCTCACCGTGAGATCGAGCACGTCCGCGATCGTCCGGTCGCGATAGCGGATCTCCAGGGTTTCGCGGTTGTAGCGCCGGCCTTGGCACGCCTCGCAGCCGACGTAGACGTCGGGCAGAAAGTGCATCTCGACGCGGACCACGCCGTCCCCTTGGCAGGCCTCGCAGCGCCCGCCTTTCACGTTGAAGCTGAAGCGCCCCGCTCGGTAGCCCCGCACCCTCGACTCCGGCAGACGGGCGAAGAGTTGCCGAATATCGCCGAAGAGGCCGGTGTAGGTGGCCGGATTCGATCTCGGGGTCTTTCCGATGGGCGAGGCGTCGATGGCGACCACCGTATCGACGGCGTCGACCCCGACCAGCCGATCGTGGGGAAGGGGGTCGGTCGCCCGGCCGTGAAGCTGGGCGACGAGCGCCGGCCGGAGGGTCCGCTGAATCAGCGACGACTTTCCGCTTCCCGAGACACCGGTGACGACCACCAGACAGCCAGTCGGAAGTCGAAGGCGAACCGACTGGAGATTGTGTCCCGTCGCGCCATCGAGACCGATCGGGGGCCGATCGACGGGCCGGCCCCGGGACGCGGGCCGCGGATACCGCCCTCCGAGATAGGAACCGGTCCTGGACGCCCGCACCCGCTGGATCCGGCGCGGCGAGCCCTCCGCCACCAGCTGACCCCCATCGCGCCCCGCGCCCGGTCCCAGGTCGACCACCCAGTCGGCCGCTCGGATCATCGTCTCGTCGTGCTCCACGACCACCACCGAGTTGCCCTGGTCCCGGAGCCCGGAGAGCGTATCCACCAAACGTCGGACGTCGCGAGGATGGAGCCCGATCGAGGGCTCGTCCAAGACGTACAGAACGCCCGTCAGAGCTCGACCGAGTTGAGACGCCAGTCGAACCCGCTGGGTCTCACCTCCGCTCAGCGTCCCCATCGCACGACCGAGCTGGAGGTACCCGAGACCGACGTCGTGGAGAAATCCCGTTCGTCCGATGAGCTCTTCTCGGATGGGCGCCGCGATCTTCGCCTGGTTTTCCGGGAGGTCCAGGGTCCGCACCCACGTTTGGGCCTCCGCCACCGAGAGCGCGCCGACCTCGCCGATGGTGAGACCGGACACCCGGACCGAACGAGCGGCTTCGTTGAGCCGGGTTCCTCCACATGCGGAACAGGGCCGGGCTACGGTGAAGCGGGCCAGGCGCTGGCGGACGGCATCGCTTCCCGCTTCATTGAAGCGCCTCGCCAACAGCGGAAGAACACCTTCGAAGGGCCGATCGAAACGGTGCGCTTCCCCGGCACCCATTACTTCAATGCGTATCGGGGTGTCGCCAGTTCCATTGAGTATCTTCTTCTGAAACGCTGGGCGAAGCTTCTCCCACGGCGCGTCGACGGAGCCCCGATAGCGCTGGGCCATCGCCTTGAACACCGGGAGATACCACTTCAGCTGGTCTGCCCACGGCGCGACGGCGCCTTCGGCCAAGCTCAGACTCGGATCGGGAATGACGTGACGAGGATCGAAAACCGCGGTCAGACCGGCTCCACCGCAATCCGGGCACGCTCCCTGAGGAGAGTTGAACGAGAACAAACGGGGCTCGAGGTCCGGCATCGAAAAACCGGATTCGGGCTCGACCAGTCTTTCGCTGAAGGTCTCGGTGCGGCCCTCGTCGGCAAACCACACCTCCAGCTCGCCCGCGCCCTCCTTCAGCGCCAGCTCCACCGAGTCCGCGAGCCGGGCCCGGCGGCTCGGTCGAAGCGTGATCCGGTCCACGATGATCCGCAGAGGTGCATCGGGCTCGGCCGCGAGGGCGTCCGCGGCTGCGTCCGCGCCGAACTCGGCCCCCCCGACGCGAAAGCGAGCATACCCCGTCGACAAGAGTCGCCGGAGGATGGACGCGGTCGAGGCATCCGGTCGGTCCGCTCGAGCCACGAGCGCGATCCGAGTACCGACGCGCAGCTCGGCCAACCGCTGGACGATGTCGGACGCCGTGGTGCGGGTCAGCAGCCTCCCCGTGTGGGGGCTATAGACCTGCCCGACACGCGCGAAGAGCAGACGGAGATGGTCATGGATCTCGGTTACCGTCGCGACGGTGGAGCGAGGGTTCGTGGACGCCGTCCGTTGCCCGACGGCGATGGCCGGAGAGAGACCGACGATCTCGTCGACGTCGGGCCGATCCATTCGCTCCATGAACTGGCGAGAGTAAGCGGACAAGGACTCGACGTAGCGCCGCTGACCTTCCGCATACAGCGTATCGAAGGCCAGCGAGCTCTTCCCGCTCCCCGAGACGCCAGTCACGACCACCAGACGGTCCCGCGGGATCCGAAGGTCGAGGTCGGCCAAGTTGTGGGTGCGAGCCCCGCGGATTTCGATCCAGCGCTGGGCCGAAGGACGGGGCACGGGTCAGCCGTAGCGGTGGGTCCGGGCCAGCGCCCGCATCTCGGACAGAGTGAAGAGCGGAGCGCCCGGACGATCCATTCCCTCACACCCTTCCGCGGCCCGGTCCCAAGCTGCCGGATCCTCGACCAGCTCGGACCAAAACGGAAACGCGCTGCACTGCGATGGACGGACGGCATGCACGGAGCACCGGTCTCCTTCCAGGAGGGGACAGCCGTGGCCGTCGACCGCCGGTAGCTCGTACGCTCGATGCTTGCGGTCCCAGGTGACGCGATACTGGCGCTGGAACGCCGCCCGTGAAATGCCCAGAGCCTCGGCGATGCGCTTCAGCTCGGCTCGCGTCATGAACACGTATCCGGGCCGGCGGCAGCACTCGCCGCAGGCTGTGCATTCGAATCGTCGCGACGGAAGCTCCAACGTGTGCCGTGGTATCGCGGACGGTCTTCTGCACCAAGATCTGATGGACGGAGTAAAGGGCGCCGAGTGACCCCGCCGAAGGACCAGCCGCCGCGACGCTATCGCCTGGTCCGTCGGCTCGCCGTCGGAGGCATGGCCGAGCTCTTCTTGGCGCACGTCGAAGGGGCGACGGGCTACGAGGGCACGGTGGTCGTGAAGACCCTGCGTTCCGACGAAGCACGGGTCGAACGGGCCGCTCGAGCTCTGCGCGGGGAGGGTCGGGTTGGCCAGTCCCTCAGTCATCCCAACATCGTCAGACTGGTGGAGGCCGACCTCGAGGCCGAGCGCCCCCACCTGGTCATGGAGTTCGTGTTCGGACGCGATCTTGCCCGGGTGCTCCGCCGCTGTGCGGCCCGAGGCGAGACCATGCCCGTGGACCACGTCCGAACCGTCATGGCCGACCTACTGGACGCTCTCAGCTACACCCATGGAGGGGGCCGCAGGGACGGCCCTCCCATCGTCCATCAGGACGTATCACCGCAGAACCTGATGCTCGGCTTCGACGGCTGGGTGCGACTCGTCGACTTCGGGCTGGCCTCGGGAGGCTCGGGCGACGAAGGGCTCGGCAAGGTCCCGTACGTGGCGCCGGAGCGCCTCATGAATCGCGACGTCGACGCTCGTTCGGATGTCTTCGGGGCGGGCGTGGTGCTGTGGGAGATGCTGAGCCAGCGGACGCTTTTCGAGCGTTCCGACCCTCGGGCCACCGCAAAGGCCGTGCTCCGCGGACGCGTTCCCTGGCCTCACCACCCCGAGCGCGGCGTTCCCTGGGGATTGGCTTTCGCCGCATGGCGAGCGTTACGCCGCCGCCCGGTCTTTCGATTTCAGAGCGCTTTAGACTTTCGAAAGGCTGTCGCCCCTTGGGGGCCGAGCCTGGGCGACCGCACGGAGCTCGCGGCGTGGCTCAGGCATCTGTATGCCCCGGAGCTCGAGAGCCGGCAGCGCATGCTGGACTCCCTCCGCGGCTCCGAGCGCCAGCGCTTTGCCGACGGAGGCCTGGAGCTTCTCCCGCTGGACTGACGCGATGATCCGGGTTCCGTTCCGTCGGCAAGTCGGTTTAGGTGCAGCCCACGCCATGGCGTCGCCGGTCGACATCCTCCGTAGCCTGCCGCTGGACCGCTTGAAGGAGCTGGTCGAGGCGGCCCCGCGCAAGGTGCGTGAAGAGCTGTTTCGCAGCGTCGGGATCCGCACCAAGAGCTCGAGCTTCTCCCTGAAGGCAGCGCAAAAGACGGCGCGGATCGAGCGGTTGGCCAGCGTCCTCCAGCAGGGCACGGAGCCGTCCGGAGATGCGGCCGAAGAAGTCATCCGCCATCACCTGGCACAACACTCCAGCCTTCTCGGCGACGCCCTCGATCAGTTCGATGTCCCCCACAACAACGGGATGACCGACCACGACCTGGGCTTCTTCCAGGACCTCGAGCCCGCTCGAGCCGCCGCCCTCCGGGCGGAGCTGGAAAAACGACACGACCCGGCAGACGTCGACCTGTACCTTCGCTATGTCGGAGTAAACCCCGACTAATGACACTCCGTGTTATGATGTAGAAAAATCGATCAGATCGGTTACCCGTTTCACGTGGAACACTCGGGAATGAGCTTGGCATCCCCAGACTGGCGGACGCGAGCGGAGGCATACGAGCGGTGGGTGTTTTCGGTCGCCCACTTCGAGCGCGACCACTGGGACCGCACCTGGCCCACTGCGTATCGCGCCATCTCCGAATCCATCCTGGAGCGCGAAGCCCGCGGTCGACCCACATCGGGGCCGGATGCCTTTCTGCGCGCGCTGGTATTCGGTCAGCGGACCTTTCATCTCCTTCATCTGGTTCTGGCGCCGGGATGGGCGAACGGCCAAAGGATCGTCGACGCGGGGTCAGGCACGGGGCCGGTGGCGCTTGCAGCCTGGGCCGAGGGAGCCGAGAGCATCGCGTGCTGGGAGACCGGCCGCGCCGAGCTCGCTTGGCTGCGGGAGGGCAGTCGCCACGCGGACAACGGCTGGGAGATCGTCAACCGTAGTCTCAAGGGGGCGGTCGAGCCTGCAGAGGCTGACTTCCTCGTTCTCGGTTTCAGCTTCTTGGAGGCGTTCGGGGACGATCTGGTCCGTGCCGAGCGCTGGCTCCGCCCATGGCTGGACGCGGGTCGTCGGGTCCTCATCCTCGAGCCAGGAACCCATCGCTCCGGGCGGCGGCTCCAGGAGCTCCGCGATCGCCTTCCTGACTGGGTGGTCGCCCCCTGTCGAGGAGCGCGCGCCTGCCCGCGGCTGGCGGACGCGGCGGATTGGTGCCACTTTCGGTGGCGAAGGCCCCTCGGACCCACAGCGACGAAAGTTCTCCAGGCCGCGGGTCGTCGGCCCCATACGTTGGCGCTCGCTTACCTACTCCTCGGGCCTCGGTCGGCCGTCGCCCGGCAGTCGCCCGACCATTGGCGCCTGCTCGAAGTGCAAAGACGCGGCCGGAGACGGGTGGACCTCCGCCTCTGCGGGCCAGAAGCCGAGGTCTTGGCGTGCGAAGTCCCTTTTCGCCCCCCTGCGCTTCACGCTTGGGGCGACGCCCGCGAGCCCCATGAGCTCGTCGCCGTCGGTGGCCTAGGCAGTGGGTCGCGGGCAGGCTCCAGCCTACGACTGCGTGCGTGCCTCCCGGCCTTAGACGGTCGCTTTCGTTTCACGTGAAACACGACCTGTGGATACTGGCCGGGGACCAGACACCGCGATAAATGCCCTACTCCCGGTGGCTTACTGACCGGGCGGCCAGCGAACAGCCATTTTGTTCACATTTCATCCACAGCGAGGCGCCTTCACATTCACCTCTGAAGAGGTGGCTTCGAGACCCAGGGCGATCCGGCTGCAGCGAACCGCCAAGGGCGGGCCTGGTCGACCTCCGAGGCATACCCGATCCCCACTCGCGGTCCCGCCTCCCAGGCCTGAACCGCTTCCCCCTGGAGCATCTGTAGGCCCGTCCGACCGTCGAGCGACCGCCCGGTCGTCCGACCGTCGATCCCTAGCGCCTGCGCGAGTCGTCCCGGACCCGCGAGGACCGATGGCTCCATGGTTTCGAAGCCGCGACGCCGGAGAGCCCATCGATCGCCGCGCACCGGTTCGCAGGCTCGAACGAGCACGACGCCCGCTTCCCCGGCCCTGCTCGTCACGACGTTCAGCATCCAATGGATGCCGTAGCACCGATATACATAGGCCCGCCCGGGCGGTCCGAAGATGGGCATCGTTCGACGGGTTCGACCGAAGCGAGCGTGCGAGGCCGAGTCGTCGGCGCCGGCATAGGCCTCGACCTCGACGACTTTCAGGACGACGGAGCCGCGTCGAAGGTATCGGCCGAGGAGCGTCGGGGCGATCCGCTCCGGAGCGCCCGTGTAGGCCCTCGCAGGAAGAATCGATTCCGACGTCAGAGGCTGTCGTCCCCTTCCGGTAGTCCGAGTAGCCGCTCCAGGTCCCGCAGCTCATCGAAGATCTCACGGACGGAGCTCGGCGTCGACGGCTGGGGGAGGTCCTTGGGACCGTCCCAATCGAGCGGTGCGAGACTCGTCGCTTCGATCCGGCCCAGGCGCTCCCGAATCTCGACCAGGAGGTCCTCGACCATCTGCCACCGCGCCTCCTCGCGCTGGACCAGACCCTGCAATACCTCGACGAGCTGCGCCTCGCGCGTGTCCCACCAGGCATCGAGCTGAGACCCGAGCTCCCGGCCGTCACCCGTGGGCACCACGGCCGCGGTGGCCGGCGCCGGAACCATCGAACGCGGGGGACTCGACCTTCGGATCGTGTCGACGGCCTTCCGAACGTCCTGTACCGGGATCCGCATCTCCCAGTCGGACGTCAGAAACCTCCCGGGGAACGCCCCGTCTTCGATGCGCCGGATGAGGTCCGACACGGGCACGCCGAGGAGAGATGACACCTCGTCGAGGGAGTAGCTATCGGACACGGCCCGCTGCTCCCCCATGCTCGTCGAGTCGCGACTCGACCTCACGACGATGCTGGTCCAGGAAAACCATGACCTGCCCGTCGCTCAAGTTGAGCTCGTTAAGGGTTTCTTTGTATATCTCCGACCGAGCCGGGTCGTGACCACTGCGTTCCAAAGTCACGCGAAGACACGCTGCACCGAAGATCCGCTCCGCTTCCGTCTTCGGTGCCATGGGGTCACACTTCCGCCGCTGGAGGACTCGTTCGCTTTGGGCCCCGCCGCCTCCGCCGCCGTTTCTTCTTACCTCGACCCCCGCCCGCATCGCCACCCAGGGCATCGGGAACCACGTGCATTCGGCGATACAGACCCTCACCGTCGGAGACGGTCCGGACCCCCGGAACGTTCGTCACCGTCTGGTGCACGGCTCGTCGATCGCCGGGCAGCATCGGATGGACGGTGAGGACCTTGTTCAGCTGACGGGCCTTCGTGGCCAACTCCAAGCCGACCGCCACCAATTCGGGATCCAGCTCCGGATCCAGCCTCTCACGGAGGGCCTCGAGGTCCGGGAGCGGTGCCGGTTCCGACGGTGCTCCGGCGCGCTCCGGGCTTCGACTCGTCGGCCGACGCGGCACCGACGGGGCCTCCACTTTGATGTGTTTACGGTCTTCCGGGAAGCGATTCACGATCTTGTTCAGGAGGAACTGCAGAGCCGGGATCGAAGGCGGCTTCGTTCCGCCCAGGACTTCCTTGACGTCCTCACCATCCGCTTCGTCGATCACGACGACGATGTTCATCTCGTCATCGCGGACCTCGACCTTCGCCGAAAGCCCCATGTGGCCCAGGATCGCTTCCGCGACTTCACCCGCCTGCTTCGCCTTTTCGGGCGCCGGCCCCGGGGGCGCGCGTTCGGCGGACGAATCGTCCGCGCCTTCGCCACCGGGAGGTCGAACCCGGATTTTCACCGGGCGCGAACCCAGGCCAAACATCCCGCCCGATCCTTCGTCGGCCATGGTGTAGTCGACGTCGTCGGGTTCGATCCCCATGGTCTCGGCCGCCCGCGCGACGGCCTCTTGCTCGGTCGTTCCTTCGAATTCGATGGTGTCTGCCACTGGTTCCTCGTCGGGCTCTATCCGATCCGGGTCCTTCGACCGCGATATCTGTGCCTCAAGCTTTGGCTTCGGCGGGAGCCGGCTGCGCCGGCCCCCCGATCGAGCGATTGATAAAGTGCTGCTGAATGATGGTCAATACGGTGTTCGCGAGGATGTAGATACACAAGCCCGCCGGCATCGCCGCGAGCGCGGAACCGAAGATCAACGGAAACAGGTACTGCAACATCTTTTGCTGCGCGGGATCCATGGTCGTCGGCATCATTCGCTGCTGCAGGAACATCACGGCGATCAGGAGGACGGGGAGTATGTAGTACGGATCGCGGAGGGTCAGGTCGGACATCCAGAGAAAGCCCTGTTGATACAGGTCCACGGAGACCCACAACGAACGATACAGCGCGATCCAGATGGGCATCTGAATCAAGATCGGGAGGCATCCGCCGACCGGATTGACGTTGTGCTCTCGATACAGCTTGAAGAGCTCCTCGTTCATCCGCTGCTGGTCATCTTTGAACTTCTCCCGGATCTCGTCCATGTGCGGCTTCAGCGCCGACATCGCTCGCATCGATTTCCCCTGGCGCTGGTTGAGGGGAAAAAGGACGAGCTTCACCAGGAAGGTCAGCCCGATGATCGCGATGCCCCACGACCCGGTGAAGCGATGGAACTGCCGCAGGATCCACAGAAGAAAGGTGCAGATGGGGGCGAGATTCATGCCCAGAGCGCGATAGTCGATGGATGCCTCGAGGTCCGCATTGGCGAGGGTCATCAGGTCCGGTCGCTTGACCCCGAGGTAGGCCGTGAATTTGTGCCGTTGCTCCTCGCCGGGGCCCAACGTCGTTTCCGCGAGCACGAGCTGGGACCGGAAGGCGTCGCCCTCGGCGGAAAGTCGACATGCCCCTTCCTCGCCGTCCCGAGTAATGAGCGAGGAAACGAAGTACTGCCGGTCGACGGCGACCCAGCGAACTTTGTCATCCCAGGTTTCGGTCTCTTCGCTCAGGTCGCTCCAGCTTTCACGCTTCACCGACCCATCGACGTAACAGAGGGCGCGGAGCTGATCCTCACTGCTGGCCAACGACCCGAACCAGGTCGATGGCGAAAACCAGCTTCCGCCGTCCTTTTCTTTGGGAGCCGCCTCCAGGGACGTCCCCAAACCTAGTCGATGGGTGTGCGGTCGCCGCGACTCGTTACGGACGGTGACCGCCCCCTCGAGCAAAAAAGAGTCGGGTCGAACTTTCCACTCGCGTTCGATGACGACGTCATCGGTCGTTCGATGCCGAAGCCGAACCGATCCCCCATCTCGGCTCACCACCTCATAGCGCGGCAGTTCGGCGACGGCGAAGGTCGTACCTTCGAGGAACTCGATGCCGGCCATCTGGAGGAAGCCAGCATAGGCTCGCTCGCGGCCCTCGATTCCGTCGGCCAACTCCACCGGTCGCGGATCCTTTCGCCCGGTGGAGCGCCGCCGTTCCCGGTACTTCGGGAGGATGAATCGATCGATGCCGCCCCCGTACGGCGTGAAGTACACTTCGAACGGAATCGGGTCGTCGCCGTCCGGGACCTCCCCTTCGAACTGCATGGCCTCGGCCTTCTGGATTCGCTCGGGCAGCGGTGCATCCGGCGCCGCAGCCATCGTGGGAACGGTCGCGGTGGCGGTGACCGTCGATGACGGCGTCGAGGTGCGGGTCCGTCGGGCCTCGCGTGCGGCTTCCCCGCCCCCGCCTTCCCTGCTCGCGGCTTCCGGTTCGGGCGGGGACTCCGGTGGCGGAAACAGGACCCCCCAAACGCCCACCACCCCCAAACACAGAGCGGCAGCCAACAGCAGCCGCCGGTTGTCATCCTCGTTGCTCATTCACTCACGTCTCGATCATGGGGGGTCGTAGCCCCCCGGATGCCAGGGATGGCAGCGCAGCAGGCGCTTGACTCCGCGGACGAAGCCGCGACCTGGACCGTCCTTGCGGATGGCTCCCACCATGTACTCGCTACAGCTGGGAGCGAAGCGACAACGCACGCCGAAGGCCCACAAGACCGGCGAGACCGACCACTGGTACACACGGAGGGCCGCGATCAACACCGACCGCCCTGCCGACTCAACGAGCGCCACCACCACGTCTCTCCTGCGCTCGGGCCGCCCCTTCGATCAACACCGCTTTCAGCTCGTTTTCCATCGCCGGCAGTCCGCCACCCAGCCGGTCCCGAGCCGTCGGTTTCGCCATGACCAGAACGTCCACGGTCGGCAACTCCATGGCTCGAAAGAGCTCGCGAACCAAACGCTTGATGCGATTACGGACGACGGCCGGGCCAACCTTGCGCCCCACCGCGAGACCGAGACGAGCGCGAGATGCGGAGGAACGACGAAAGGCCAACCGAAATCCTGGTGTTTCCGCGCGGGCGTGAGCTCGACGCATAAGCTTGAAGTCGCCGCGGGATAAAAGTCGGGAACTCTTCGGAAATCGTCGGTCGGCACCCTCGCCGGGCGACCGACGCTGACCGTTCACTTCTTGTAAACTTGCACCGAAAGGCGTTTCCGACCTTTGGACCGACGGGCTGCCAGCACCTTCCGACCATTGGCCGTCTTGCTGCGCTGACGGAATCCGTGCTTGCGGGTTCGACGGCGATTCGAGGGCTGAAAGGTGCGCTTCACAAGGGCCTCCTCAGGGGTCGCTTTCCATGAACGCGCGGGTCCAGCGTGTCAAGAGATCGAAGCCCCCCATCGACGATCGAGCCGTCGTCGCGGTTGCGATCCGCTCCGCCGGTCAGCTAGCTTCGGGCGCTCGTACCTCGTAGCGGGGACCAGGAAACGCCTCGTGCACTGGACAGGACTGCAGCGCGCCCTCAAAGACCGGCTCAACGAGCAAGCCTTCGCCACTTGGATCCAACCGATGAAGGTGATCCAGGACGACGATGAAGCACTCGTGCTCGGTCTGCCCGACACCTTCGGACTCGACTGGGTTTCGAATCACTATCTGGACATCTTCCAGGAAGAGCTCGGCCGGCTCAGTTCCGCCGTGAACCTCGAGCTTCGGGTCGTCGACGGACTGCAGAGCGACACCACCGGACCGCTCCCGGCTCCAGAGGCCAACGGTACGCCCGGGGCGACCTGGCCGGGCCGGCCGGCCCGCCCCGCCCGACCGAACGGCGTGATCAACGAACGGTACACGTTCGCCAATTTCATTACGGGCCCCTCGAACCAGCTGGCGGCCGCGGCTGCGCAGACGGTCTCGGAAAACCCCGGGCGAGCCTATAATCCCCTTTTCGTGTTCGGGCGCGTCGGCCTCGGGAAAACCCATCTCATCCGAGCCGTTGCCCACGCGATCCTCCAGAAGAACCCGAAGGCGACCGTGGTGTATCAAACCACCGAGCAGTTCGTGAACGACGTCGTGAGCGGCATCCAGAACAAGCGGATGCACGAGGTTCGACGATTGTATCGCTCCTGCGACGTCCTGCTCGTCGACGACATTCAGTTCATCGCGGGCAAGGAAGCATCCCAAGACGAGTTCTTTCACACGTTCAACGCTCTGCACGCCGCCCAGAGCCAAGTGGTCGTCACCAGCGACAAGCTCCCCCATGAGATCAAAGATCTCGAGGACCGAATCCGCAGCCGTTTTCAGTGGGGTCTCATCGTGGACCTTCAGCCTCCCGAGCTGGAGACGCGAATGGCCATCCTACGAACGAAGGCGGAGACCGACGGGATTCCGCTGGCCGACGAGGTCGCGCTGTTCATCGCTCAGTCGGTTCGTTCGAACGTCCGGGAGCTCGAGGGTTGCCTGATCCGCGTGAGCGCGTCCGCAACCCTCAACAAGGAGCCACTCACGGTCGAGCTCGCCAAGAACGTCCTGCGGGACATCCTCCCCGGAAAGAGCCAGCTGACGCCCGACACCATCATCAAGGGCACGGCCGCTCACTTCGACGTGAAGGTCCAGGATCTCAAGTCAGCGAAGCGAGCGCGGGCGATATCGCTCCCGCGACAGGTGGCCATGTACCTCTGCCGCAAGCTCACTTCGGCCTCGTACCCCGAGATCGGCCGCGCCCTCGGCGGACGCGACCACACCACGGCGATCAACGCCTTCAGGAAGATCTCGGAGCGCCTCAACGAACCCGAGATCCGGCGCCACGTCGAAGACATCGAGCAGCTCCTTCTCGAGTGACCCGAGGAGTATTTTCCCTATGAAACATCAATCCACAACCAGTTGTGTCTTAGCTGGGATTAGTCCACAATATGTGGTGCCTCGGGCAGGGGACAGCGTGTGTGTTTGAAGAAGCGGTCACTCATCCACGGTTTGTCCTCCTCCCCTCAACAGGCAACGAGTTTCGAAAAGGTCGAGGTCCCACATGCACTTGGGCCCCGTCGTCCACAATCCACAGGCCCTACGACTACGACTAGTTTTGATCTTTAAAGGATCTCCAGAATCGAGGAAGACGGAACCCGCATGGAATTGACGATAGCCGTCGCCGAGCTCGGCAAGGCCCTCCAACGCGTTCAGGGCATCGTCGAGAAGAAGACGACCATGCCGATCCTGGCGAATGCCCTCCTGCGATCACACGGGCCGGAGAAGATCTCGGTGGCCGCGACCGACCTCGAGATCGGCCTCTCAGCCGTGTATCCCGCCGTCGTTGCAACCGAAGGAGCGATGACCCTCGCCGCCCGCGCCCTCTACGACATCGTACGCCAGCTTCCCGGCGACGAGGTTCGCCTACGCCAGACTTCGAATCAGTTCATCGAGATCGAATGTGGAAAGGTGAAGTACCGCGTCGTCGGTCTTCCCGCCGATAGCTATCCGAGCCTTCCGACGTTCGAGGATGTTCCCTTTTTTGGCATCGACGGTCGGGCCTTCCGAGAAATGGTCGACAAGACGCTCTACGCCGTCTCCAACGATGACAGTCGCCACAACCTCACCGGGGTCTACTGCGAGCCGACCGACGACCACGGACTGCGCATGGTGGCGACCGATGGCCATCGACTGGCTCTCGTCGAACGCAAAACCGAGTCTTCACCGTCCATGACCGAAGGCGTCATCATCCCGCGCAAGGGCCTGCAGGAGCTGAAAAGGCTTCTGGACGACGGCGATGCGCCCGCCCGGCTCGGTTTCATCGAGAACTCGGCCGTCTTCGAAAAGGGGGACGTGGTCCTGACGATGCGTCTGGTCGATGGTCGTTTTCCCGATTATCAGCAAGTGATCCCGAGCGCGCATACGCGACTCGTCCGCATTCCCAAGGTCGCTTTCACGCAGGCTCTCAAGCGGACTTCTCTCCTTTCGCCCGACAAGGCCCAGGGCGTTCAGTTTCACCTGCAAGCTGGGCAACTTGCGTTGACCGCCAACAACCCGGATCTCGGCGAAGCCCGCGAAGAGCTCGATGTGGAATTCGACGGTGATTCGCTGAAGATCGGATTCAACTTTCGGTACATCCTCGACGTCCTGTCGACGATCCCCGAGGAGACCATCGAGCTCCAGCTTTCGGATGAACTCAGTCCCGGCGTCCTCCGGGGGGCTGGAGCCGACGACTATCGGGCGGTCGTCATGCCCATGCGCATCTGACGGTCCAGCATGCGCCTCCAGCGCGCCGAGGTTCGAGACTTCAGGAACCTCGGAGCCGCAGCTTTGGAGTTTCCGACGCGCTTCACCGCGTTGGTCGGACCCAACGGCCAAGGAAAGACGAACACGGTCGAAGCGTTGTACTTCGTCGTGGCCCTTCGCGCCTTGCGAAACGTACGACGCTCGATGCTGCTTCGCGAATCCGCGGAATCCGCTCGGCTGACTGCCGAGGTCGTCCGCGAAGCCACGGGACTCACGCATGACATCCAAGTGGACCTCACCGCTCGCTCTCGCGTGCTGTGGCGCGACGGAAAGAAGGTACCGGCCAAGAGCTACCTTGGCACCGCGGTCGCCGTGACTTTCACCCCCGACGATCTCCAGATCGGAAAAGGCTCGCCCGATCGACGCCGGCGCCTGTTGGATCGCGCTCTCCTCAACTGGAAGCCGGGCTACCTCGAACGGGCTCTCCGCTATCAACGGGCTCTTCGCGAGCGCAACAAAGGGCTGTCCGACGGGGTCCCGACCGCGGTGCTGGACGCGTACGACGAAGTCCTCGCCCGGGCCGGAGCCGAGATCGCGGTCGAGCGGGCTCGATACGTCGAGATCGTTCATTCTCGAGTCGAAGCCACCTTTAAGGCGATCGCCGATCCGGCCCCGTCGCTGCGGGTGCGGTACGCGCCTTCCCTGGCGACGGCTCTGGTCCACGGGGATCCCAGGGCCACGGAAATCGGGTTTCGGGAGCAGCTGGCACGGGAACGGGGGCGGGACCGGCGCCGGGGTTCGACATCGACGGGGCCCCACGTGGACGACGTCGTCTTCGAGCTCGGGGACGTCCCTTTCCGCGACCGGGCGTCGCAGGGCCAGCACCGGGCGATGGCGTTGGCGCTCAAGCTCACCGAGATGGAGCATTTGACTGAACAGCTCGGCGAACCCCCGCTCCTCCTCCTCGATGACATGTCCTCGGAGCTGGATCGGTCGCGGTCCCGACAGCTCTTCGATGCAGTCACGAAATTGAACGGTCAGGTGATCCTCACCAGTACGGATGAACCCCAGCAGCTCGCTCAAACGCTGCAACTCGGTGGCGCTCTCCACATGGTCCGCGTCGACGATGGTCGGTTGACCCCCTTGCGGCCGATTGATAGCTGAACGCGCCTCATGCCGTTCACCGGCTTTCAGTCTTCGGATTTCGCTGCCTTCGTGAAGAAGAAGCAGGGCTCGAACGTCTACACGCTGGAGCGGAGAGCCGCGAAAGACAAGTTGCTGGAGGTGGCAAGCTACGCGGCGGCCCAGCATCCCGATGCCTTCGGCAACCAGGAACTTCTCACGACCGAGGATGCACCGTCGGTGGCGAACGGACGCCGGGTGAAGAGCCTGGCCGCGTACTTCGTTCGTCCGGCCGCCGCGAGGAGCGGGCTCAAAGAGCTGATACACACCGACCTGGGAGCTGGTGCCGCGCTCTTCGAGATCGCCGTCCACCAGCTGCACGCGCATCTGCAGCTCCGGATCCAGGAGACCGGCCTGACCGTCGGCGTCCGGGTGCCTTCGCAGGCCACCGTGGACCGCGAAAATGTCGCCGAGAAACTCCGACTGGACTGGGGGCGACAGGAGTTCTTGGAGCTCGTGACGGACCTGCCCCGGCCGACGCAGGTCGGATTCGAAGGAGAGCTCGCCGAGTGCTCCGCCGTCGACGAGCCGCTCGTTATGCAGTGGGCCACCGCGATCGAGAGTTCCCACGACGCCTTCGTGATCGAGCATGCGCTCGAACCATCGAATGAAGCGATCGCGGCCGAGGGTTTCAAAGAAGAGGGGAGTGAGTTGGTCGCTCGTTTTGCTCCCGTCTTCACCTTTCTCGCGTGGTCGAAGGCCAACGACCACACCCGCGTTCAGGAGGCGGTCGACAAGCGGGTCGCGGCCGAGGCGGAAAAGCAGCCCGCTGGGTTGAATCCCGGCGACCGGGTCACGATCTTGGGGGGCCTATTCGCCGGGCGGGCGGGCTATCTTGCGGAAGTGCACAAAGGAAAAGCCAAAGTCACGGTCGGTCCGGTCACGGTTTCCGTCGAAGTTGCCGACCTCAAACCCGCCGGATGAATGCTCTACGGAAGCCGAACCCTCCGCGGCCGCCCCCCCGTCGAGCCTCGCGTCGTCGACGCCTGATGTCGACCCTGGCTCCCGCGATCCTCGGAGCCGCCATCGGGTTCGCGATCGCGGAGAACAACGAGGTCCGCGAAACCGCCGAGATCCTCGTCTCCATGTACGTCCTGTTCGGTGCGATCGGTGGCGTCTTCGTCATGCGGGTGGGCCTGCTGCTGGTCGAAATGATCCGCGACTTCATGGGCGGGTCCTGAGTTGGGGGTCGTTTTTTTGACGACATCCTCCTACCCCGGGAAGCTCGGGTTATGCCCCCCGCGCCCGAGCGACGCCGCGGTCGCCGTCTCGACCTGTCGCTGACGCACGCGATCCCGGTGTCCCTGCGAACTCACGTGGGCTTGATGCGCGGGTGGGGCCGAAACATCTGTGACGGGGGCATGATGATCGAGACCCGAGTGCTGCCGCCCATCGGGAGCCGCGTCGAGGTGACCCTGTACCCAACCTGGGAGTCGGGCGGGCCGTGCATGACGCTCATCGGGGAGGTGAGGCACCACCTCGCTTGGCAGTTCAGCGTGGGGCGCGCGCGACAGAGCCTTCGGGCCATGGGCGTTCGATTCGTCGAGCTCTGCGGTGGCCCTCGCCCCCACGACAAAAGTGCCACGTTTCACTGAAGCGTACTCGGATTCACCCCAAACCCACCCGACGACGGCGTCCCGTCGTTGACTTGCACGGCGGGGCTCTTCAGAGTTCGCGCCGAAACAACGGACCGATACGGTCCGGGTGCGAAGGAGCATAATGCCGAAAGATGACCAGATAGAATGCGAAGGTGTGATCAAGGAAGTTCTACCCAATGGAATGTTCAGGGTAGAGATCGCGCCCGGACAGAACATTCTGGCCTACGTGTCCGGGAAGATGCGCAAGTTCTTCATACGCATCGTCCTCGGCGACAAAGTCACCGTTGCCCTCTCTCCATATGATCTGACCAAGGGACGTATCGTCTATCGGGCCCGATGAAGTCCGGCCGGCGGCTCGATGCTGACCTGGACCTCCCCGCTGCTTTGCTGGCTCGCACTCGCCAGCGGTTCGGGTCCCGCTGAGGAGGCCTTCCGGAAGGCCCGGGACCTCGAACGCTCTGGCGAACTCCGGCAGGCGGCCCAGGCCTATGCCACGTACGTCGAGACGTGGCCCGACGACGCTCGCGCGTGGCTCAACCTCGGGCAGCTTCGACTTCGGACCGGGCGGCCGACGGGAGCAGCCGAGGCCTGCGGGCGTGCGGCCGAGCTCGACCCAGCAGCGACCCGTCCTCGGGTGTGTCTGGCCGAGGCTGAGCTCCGGTCCGGTCGAGTCGAGCGAGGACGGACGGCTTATCGGGAGCTGGTACGTGACCATCCGAGGCTAGCGCGAGGCTGGGTGGGCCTCGGTCATGCGGCCCGAATGGCCGGCGATGTCGAGGGTGCCATCGATGCCTACCGTCGCGCGGTCCGCATCGACCCCGACCGCGCAAGCTACCACGTTCTGTTGGGTTACGCGTACCGACGCCAGGAGCGATGGGACGCGGCGGAAGTCGAGTATCGAAAAGCGATTCAGAAGGACCCAGCCTCGTTTCACGGACACCTCGACCTCGGCGTGGTGCTCGTCGAACGGCGGGCGTATGACGCCGCCCGGGTCGAATACGAGGCGGCCCGCGCCCTCGATCCGACCCATGCGGACGCCTGGTACAACCTTGCCAACCTCGACCACCGGGAAGGTCGCTCCGAAGACGCGCTGAGGGGCTATGCCAAAGCGTGCGAGCTGGCCCCCGACGACCCAGATATCCATCTGAAGTACGCGGAGCTTGCCGCCGCTCTCGGGCGCCGCGACGAGGCCCTCGAAGCCCTCCAGTCGCGAGCGCTCCAGGGGACGCTCACGAAGGATCAGCGGGAAGCGCGGGATCGGGTTCAGGCGACACTCGGGCGACGGCGGCGCTGAGTGCGTCGAACTCGGCGAGGTCCAGAGTTTCGGCCCGACGGCCGAGGTCGACTGGACTCGCACGCTCGAGGTCGGCGACGACCTCTCGGCCCACGGCCGCAGACAGGGCGTTCCGAAGGGTCTTCCGGCGTTGACCGAAAGCCCAGCGAACCGTCTTTCGAAGGTGGGCGCCCGCAACGGAGTCGAGGCCCTTGTCGAACGTGACCCGAATGACCGCGCTCGAGACCTTGGGGGCCGGCCAAAAAGAGGCCGCGGGAACCCGCATGATGCGCTCGACGGTCCCCGCGCGCTGAAGAAGCACCGACACCGTCCCGTACGCCTTGGTGTTGGGAGCGGCCGTCAGGCGGTCTGCGACCTCGGACTGCACCATGAACGTCGCCGATCGAAACTCGTTCCGAGCCTCGAAGGCTCCGATCAAGAGTGGACCGGTGAGGTTGTACGGGATGTTGCCCGCCAGAGCCCAAGGGCCGACCGCGTCGGTCAGGGACGCCAGAGTGACCTTCACGGCGTCGGCCTGGACGATCCTCACGTGGGGCGCCTTGTCGAAGAGGTCGGTCAAGAACGCGGCCCAGCGCGGGTCTCGCTCCAGGGCGACGACCCGCTCGGCCCGTCGAGCCAGCCGTTCGGTCAAGGTGCCCGGGCCCGGACCGATCTCGACGACCCCACCTGAAGCACCCCGGACCGCGGCGTCCGCGATCCGGTCGAGAACGTCCTCTCGAACCAGGAAGTTTTGGCCCCAGCGCCGCTGCGGACCCGCGCTCGCCGCCTCCGCCCGCGCTTTGACCTCCTGCCGAAGGCTCACGGGGCGAGTCCGAACAAGTTCCAACGAGCCTGAGCGTCGAGCGAGAGGTCGCTGGTCTGCCCGCGATGTAGGCGCTCCCAACCCGCCCTGGCGATCATCGCCGCATTATCGGTGCAGAAGCGCCGCGACGGTAGGTGAACCTCGATGCCGCGCTGAAGGCCGATGGCCATCGCGTCGCGACGAAGACGCGAGTTGGCAGCAACGCCGCCGGCCACGACCAGACGGCCGGTCTGCGCAGCGGCCCGGAACGACTTCTTGAGGAGATTGTCGACGACCGCCCGCTGAAACGAAGCACAGAAGTCGGCCAGGTCCGAGCCCTTGGGAATCGAGCCTCGGTCCGAGAGCTGACGACGGACGTCGGTCTTGAGTCCCGAGAACGAGAAATCGAAGTTGTCCTTCCCGGACATCATCTCCGGGAAGGACACCGCCTCGTCGTCGCCGGCCTGAGCCAAGGCGTCGATCGCGGCTCCCCCTGGGTACCCGAGACCGAGGAGCTTCGCCGTCTTGTCGAAAGCCTCCCCGACCGCATCATCGCGCGTGCCGCCCCGTCGCACGTAGGGACCCGTGGACCCGTGCATGTCGAGGAGAAGAGTGTGGCCGCCGCTCACCAGCAGGGCCGTCGCCGGCAGCTTCGGCGTGGCCTCCTCCAACCGGGCCGCCGCGAGGTGTCCCTCCAGGTGGTGAACGCCGATCAACGGTCGACCCGAAGCCCAGGCGATGGCCTTGCCAAACTCGAGACCGCAAAGAAGCGAACCGACCAGTCCTGGTCCGGCGGTGACGGCGACGGCGTCGATCCCGTCGAGCGTCCGTCCAGCCTCGTCGAGCGTGACTGCGAGCAGCCCGTCGAGGCGACGCACGTGATCGCGCGACGCGACCTCGGGAACGATGCCGCCGAAGCGCGCATGGAGGTCGGTCTGAGTGTGGACGACGTTCGCGGAGAGCGTTCGACCGTCGGGCTCGAGGACGGCCATGGCGAGCTCGTCGCACGAGCTCTCGATCCCCAGGACCCTCAGCGCAACGTCTCCAGCGAGTCGCGGACGTCCGCCGCATAATAGCCTCGTGGCGCGAGCCGCAGATAGGCTTCATAGTTTTGCTGAGCGGCATCGCGGTCGTTGGCGTTCGTCGCGATCAGCCCGAGCACGAGGTGGGCAAGGGCCTGCCGTCGGTCGGCCTCCAGCGCTTGCTCGGCGTAGTCCTGGGCCTGACCGTCCTGCCCCCGCTCGGCGAAGACGAACGCCAAGCCCGACAGGGCGTCCGCGTTCTTGCCGTCCAGGCCGCGCGCTTCGCGGAACCGCGCTTCCGCGGTGTCGAGGTCGCCTTCCTTCATGAACTTCTGCCCGTCGATGACCAGCTGCCGGGCCTGACCCCTCGCGCCGGGAGGGCGCGGCCGGGGGGGGGGCGCAGCGCGCGGGTCCTCCACGGGAGCCCGCCGGCGTCGGCGCATCGCACGCCGCGCCCCCGTTGGCACGGTCGTCTCCGGCTCCTCCACGTCGCG